>JBPOHK010000021.1:0-2471 GCA_052035645.1 Pseudomonadota bacterium | reverse complement strand
TGCCCTCTCGACGGCGCCGCGGCGCGCGGGCAGGCAAACCCGCGCTCGGGCTTCGCGGGTTGGAGGCGCGCTCTGGCGCGGGCCGTGATGCGCTGGGTGTGCATCCCCGATCGCCAGATCCTCTGGTACCCGTGGGCGATGCGCGCCGGCAGCGACCTTCTACGGCGCCATCGCTACGACGCCATCCTCGCCACCCATGGTCCGGCAACCAACCTTCTCATCGGCGAGCGTCTGGCGCGGCAGTCCGGTGTGCCGCTGGTGCTCGACTTCCGGGACCTGTGGGTCGGAAATCCGGGGCTGCTCTCGGCCTCGCGGCTGCACCGATCGATCGGCGTCCGGCTCGAGCGTCGCATCGTGCGCCAGGCCGCCAAGATCGTCGCCGTCTCACAGCCGATGGCCGAGCATCTCGCGGCGCGGCACGACCTCGTGCGCGAGGACGTGATGGTGGTGAGCAACGGTTTCGACCCGGCCGACCTGCCGTACGTGCGCAGCGCGCCACGGGGAGGCGATGCCCGCTTTTGCCTGTGTTACGCCGGCTCGGTCTACGGGCAGCACGATTTTGGCCCCTTCTTCGAGGCTCTTCGCGACCTGGCCGCTGACGGCATCCTCTCCGAGGCCAACTTCCGGGCTGTGTTCGTCGGCAACCTGGCCGACCAGGAGCCGGCTCGATGGGGCGTTGCGGGCCTGGTCGAGATCAGGCGCCCCGTGGCCCACCGCAAGGTCTTCGATGCCCTTGCCGCTGCCGATGCCCTCTTGATGATGGAGGCGCCCGGCTACTGGGCCAAGTACTCGTACGCCGTGAAGCTGTTCGACTACTTGCTGACGGGGAAACCGATCCTCGCCTTGATCGAGAGCGGCGGCAACAGCGCGCGACTCCTGGAGGCGGTCGGCGTCGGGTGGATCGCGAGCCCCACGGACCGCGGCGAGATCCGCGCAGCCATCGCCTCCCTCATCGAGCGGCGACACCTGCCGCCGATCGAGGTCGACCTCACGGCGCCGCCACTTTGCGATTTCGACCGCCGCTACTTGACCCGCCGCCTGGCCGGCATTCTCGACGCCGCGGCGAGCAGGCCAGGGTACGACGACGGCATGCTCGATTCGCGGCCGGTCAGACCGTGGGGCGGTAGCCGTGGGTACGCATCCCCGCGGCACACGTCGCTTCGATGAGCCCGAGATTCTCGGCTCCGAAGAACTCCGGCCACGACAGACTGCGATCACCCGACGGCTGGAAGCGCTCGTTCACGCGCGCCGCGATGGAATGCGTTGCCGCCAGGCCGACGGCATGGGCAAGAGCCTCGATTCGGCCCTGCTTGTCGGCCTCGAAGTCTTCGTAGCGTAGCCGCGCCGTGTGTGCCGGCAAGACCGCGAGCGCGCCGACGGCGAGGTTCCAGCGGAGCGCCAGGGTCTCAACGAGCGAGCGGCCCGGGCAACCGAAGACGTGGCCGTCGAGGATGCCCAGCCAGCCCGGTTTGCGACCCAGGCGCGCCCGGTCCTGCGCGCCGAGCGATTGGGCGGTGCCGGCGATGCCCACGCGGTTCAGGATGCTCCGGATGTTGTCGCGCGGATCGCGCAGCACGAAGGCGAAGCGCGATTCGGGGAACGCCTCGACCAGCGCCGCGGCGAGGAAGGTGAGCTGCGGCTCCTTCACGATCGGCCGCGCGAACGGACGCGGCTCGCGCCGGACCAGCGTGGCGAGCGTCGAGCGCCCTTCGAGGAGATCCACCAGTACGCGCTCCGGCAGCGTGTGGAAGAAATCCAGCGTTGCGGGGAGGGCGGTGGCCACGGACAGCAAGGCGGCGATGGCCGTGGTGCCGCTCTTCTGGTTGCCGAGCACGAATACAGGGCGCGGGTGCCTCGAGAGAAGGACGCGCTCGATCGAGCGGCGCACGATTCGATGGCGGCGCATCGCCCGGCGAGCGTGCCGGAGCGCATTCGCGAATGCAAAAAGGCGCCCCCGCCGCGCGACGCCCTCCGCGTCACCGTCAGCGAGCCGCCATGCCCGGTGCCCTTCCTCCATCTGGCGGAACTGCCGCTGCTGCGCCGTTGGCAGGTCGCGGAAGAGAACCTGGAAGGGAAGGGTCGGGGCCGTCTGCCGCGCCGCGACGGACCGGCGCCGTAGCGCTCGAACGCGACGACGTAGATCACGCACAGCACGACGAGTACCGCCGTGAGGAAGGCGAACGCGCCTTCGTCGCCCTGCGACGGCGGATGCACTTCGACGGTGCGGATCTCCGGCTTCGGTGTCCGCAGGCGCAGCCATCCTGGCGCCGGAAGTCTCATGGCTCGCCGACCAGCCAGTCGACCACCTCGCGGGTCGTCGCATCGCGCGCGAAGACCCGCACTCGATGCTCGTGGGCCATACGAACGAAAACCGTCGCTCGGATGGCGAATCCGTCGCGCCCTGCGTCGATGCGTCGCACCCGGGGCTCGGGAGCCGCCGATCGGCGGCGCGCCGCGGTGTCGAAGCCCTG
>JBPOHK010000142.1:0-43503 GCA_052035645.1 Pseudomonadota bacterium | reverse complement strand
CACCGGCGACATCGACGAGCGCGGGCGCTTGCCCGGCGCGACCGCGTTGGCGACCGGGCGCCCGTCCTGCTCCGCCACGAACGAGAAATCGGTCAGCTGGTTGTTGAGGAAGAAGCCGTGCACGGCTCGCCCGCTGCCGAACAGCGACTCGACCGTGGTGGTCATCGACAGCACGTTGCCCTGCCGGTCCACGACCACGAAGTGGCTGGTGCCCGCGGCCTCCCGCGTCGCGTCGGGCCCGCGCTGCACGCTGGCGACCGGGACGCCGGCGGGCGGAGCGGCGGGTTGTGCCCGCGGCCCGATCAGCGCGGCGCGCGCATCGAGGTAGTGCGGGTCGAGCAGCGCGTCGACCGGCACTTGCACGAAGGCCGGGTCGGCGACGTAGCGGTCGCGATCGGCGTACATGAGGCGCAGCGCCTCGGCGTACAGGTACCACGCCTGCGGATCGCCCGGGCCCCGGCTCGCGATGTCGGTGCGCTCGAGCAGGCCCATGGCCTGCAGCAGCGCCACGCCGCTCGAGGGCGGCGGCGGCACGCAGATCACGTAGATGCGATACGGGCGGCACAGCGGCGCGGACTCGTGCGGCCGGTAGTTCGCCAGGTCCTGCGTCGTCAGCGTGCCGGGCCGCGGCTCGTCCTGCGTGCGCGCCGCGATCGAGGCGGCCAGTTCGCCCTCGAGCAGCGCGCGGGGTCCGCGTGCCGCGACCGTGCGCAGCGTGGCCGCGTAGGCGGGATTTCGCAGCACGTCGCCGGCCTCGACGGGCGTGCCGTCGGGCCGCGCGAACAGCGCGCGGGCATCCGGCAGCTTCGCCTGCGGGAAGTCTCCGCCCGCGAAGCGCGCCAGTCGGTGCGGCACGGCGAACCCCTGGTCCGCGGCGTGCTCGGCCGCGTCGAACAGGCCGCTCCACGGCAGCCGCCCGTGCTGCGCGTGAGCGAGGCCGAGCATCGCGATCGCGCCGGGCGTGCCGGTCGAGCGGCCGCTGGTGACCGCGTCCGCGAAGGCCAGGGGACGGCCGTCGGTCCCGAGGAACATGTCGGGCCGCGCACCGGCGGGAGCCGCCTCGCGGCCGTCGTAGGCGGTCACGCGCCGGGTCTGCGCGTCGTAGTAGAGCAGGAAAGCGCCGCCGCCGAGGCCCGAGCTCTGCGGCTCGACGAGACCGAGCATCGCCTGCACGGCGATGGCGGCATCGACCGCGCTGCCGCCGCGTTCGAGCACCGCGACGCCGGCAGCGACGGCGAGCGGGTTGGCGGCGACCACGCCGGCGGGCAGCCGCGCCTCGACGGCGGGCGCGGGGGCGGGCGCGTCGGCCGGACGCCCGGCGTGCTGGCACGCGGCGAGCAGGAGGGCGAGAAGCAGGGACAGCCAGGGACGGTAGTGCATTGCGGCAGTGTACCGTCAGCCGCAGGCGCGCTTCATCCCGGCCGGGTCGCGGCCGGCGCGTGCCTCAGTAGCGGTGACCGCCCCCGGGCGGGCAGGCGTTCAGCGCGCGCAGCACCCAGGGCCGGCCGTCGTCGCCGACCTCGAGCACGTTGATGCAGCCGTTGCCCTGCGCGAGCCGCTCGATCAGGGCGTCGGAGCCGACCAGCACCTCGGAGAGCACGATCCGGTCGACCTGCGAGTGGGCCACGACCAGCGCAGTTTCCCAGCGCTCGCCGCGCAGCTGCTCGAGCGCGGGGAGGATCCGCGCGCGCGCCTCGGCGACCGTCTCGCGGGCCGGATCCTGCTCGCGCAGCGCGGGCACCGGCCGCGCCAGGGCCGGCGAGAGGTGCATCGCCGTCAGCAGTTCGTCGGTGGTCTGGCGGGCACGAATGAGGGGGCTCGTCGCCACGAGGTCGAAGCCGGTGACGCCCATGGCGCAGAACCAGCGCCCCGCCGCGCGGGCCTGTTCGCGGCCGCGTGCCGTGAGTTCGGCGGCATCCGTGTCCGTGCGGGGCTTGCCGTCCGCGCCGAGGTAGTCGGCCTCGCCGTGGCGGACGAGGAAGATGCGCCGCACCGGCGGGCCGCTGCGCGCAGGGGCGGCCGCCGTCGCCTGCGCGGAGCAGGGCTCCCCCTGGGGCGTCGCCCCGGCGTGGCCGGAGCCGGGCCAGGCAGCCAGCGCCGCGAGCGCTGCGAGCGCCGCCAGCCGGCGCGGCCGGGCCGTCGCCGGCGGCGTGCTCACTCGTGCCACACGACCTTGCGACGCTGGCCGGCCCAGGCCTCGAAGTGCCGCGCGTAGACCGCCTCGATGCGGTTGCGCTTGACCTTGAACGTGGGCGTGACGAGATCGTTGTCGACGGTCCAGGTCTCGGTGATCAGCACCAGGCAGTCCAGCTGCTCGTGCGGATCGAGCTGCGCGTTGACCTGTGCGAGGTGCTCGATCAGCGAGGCCTCCATGGCCTGGCGCTCGCTCGCGACCTGCGCGCGGCGTGCGGCCTCTGCATTGAGCATCAGCAGCGCCACCGGCTGGCCGAGGTTCGCGCCGGTCACGCAGCAGGCCTCGATCGCCGCGTGCGCCACGAGGCGGTCCTCGATCGGCGCGGGCGTCACGTACTTGCCCTTGCTGGTCTTGAAGAGGTCCTTGACCCGCCCGACGATGCGCAGGTTGCCGTCCTCGTCCAGTTCGCCCTTGTCGCCGGTTCGCAGCCAGCCGTCGGCCGTGAAGGCGTCGCGGGTCAGTTCCGGATCCTTGTAGTAACCGAGCATGACGCCGGGGCTGCGCATCTGCACTTCCTGCGTCTGCGGGTCGATGCGGCTCTCGACGCCGTCGTAGGGCAGGCCGACGGTGCCGGCCTGCATCTGGCCGGGCAGCGTGCAGTGCGAGACGCCGCAGTTCTCCGTCATGCCGTAGACCTCGACGATGTTGAGGCCGAGCCGCGCGTACCAGCGCAGCAGGTCGGGCGGCATCGGCGCGGCGCCGCCGGCGGGCGACTCGCACTGGTCCAGGCCCAGCCCGCCGAGGACCTTCTTGCGCACGATGCTGCGCAGGATCGGCACCGACAGCAGCCGGTCGAGCTTCTCCGCCGGCATCTTCGCCAGCACGCCCTGCTGGAACTTCACCCACAGTCGCGGCACCGAGAAGAACAGGGTGGGGCGGGCGCGCTGCAGGTCGGCCGCGAAGGTGTCGAGCGACTCGGCGAAATACGCCTGCATGCCGCTCGCGAGCTGGCCGTGCTCGATGGCCGTGCGCTCGGCCACGTGCGACAGCGGCAGGTAGCTCAGCACCCGCGTCTCGGCCTCGATGCGCAGCCGCTTGCGCACCGTGCCGATCGACCAGGCGAAGGTCGCGAACGAGTGCATCACGCCCTTCGGCATGCCGGTGGTGCCCGAGGTGTACATGATGGTCGCGAGTTCGTGGGCGTCGCGCACCGGCCGGCCGGCGAGCGGCGGCGTCGCGGCGACGACGTCGTCCCACTGCTCGAAGGCGCCGGGCGGCGCGAGCGGGGTGGCGATGCACGGCAGGCCGTCCGGCACGCCCGGCCGCATGGCGGCCCAGTCGTCGAGCTTGCCGACGAAGAGCACCCGCGACTCGCTGTGCTCGAGGATCTTGCCTATGGAGCCCGCCGCGAGCGTCGGGTAGATCGGGACGGAGACGTGGCCGGCCATCCAGATCGCGTAGTCGGCCATCAGCCACCACGCGGTATTCTTCGACAGGATCGCGATCCGGCTGCCGGCCGGCAGGCCCCGCGACTGCAGGTGCGCGGCCATCCGGCGCGCCTGGTCGAGCACCTCGCGCCAGGTGAACTCCCTCACGACCCCGCCGCCCATCGGCTGCGTCATCGCGATCCGCTCCGGCGTCGTCGCCTCCCAGTGGTACAGGCGCTGCAGCGCGAGCATCTCCGGCTTCACCGCGTCGTTCATCTCGGCGTTCCCTCGAGGACATCCAGTTCCGCGTCGGCGAACGGCACCGCCACCGTGCGGCCGCGCTCGACGAACCGGCCAGGCGCCCGGCGTCGCGCGACGAGCTCCGCAGGCCGGCCAGTCGTTGCGGGCAGCGTGGGCATGCGGGGAGATTCTACGCGACACCCGCAGCGGTCACGGTCGATTTACTCCCGCTCGCCGACGCCGGCATGAGGTGCTTCTTTCGCCACAACCGCGCCACTGGATTGCCGGCTGCGGCTAACATGCGGCCATGAAGTCCGCCCGCCTGACCGCACTGACCGACGACCCGGCCGACATCCGCGTCGTGGAGGTGCCGCGTCCCGAGCCGGGCCCGGGCCAGGTGCGCGTGCGCATGCGGCTCGCGCCGGTCAATCCGTCCGACCTGAATTTCGTGCGCGGCACGTACCGGGCGGCGCTCGAGCGCATGGTCTGGAACCACGGTTCGGCACAGGTCTGGTTCGACCCGGCGCGGCGCAACCCCTGCCCGGAGCCACCCTACGCACTCGGCGGCGAGGGCCTGGGCGTGGTGGATGCCTGCGGATCCGGCCTGCTCGCGCGACGCCTGTCCGGTCGCCGGGTGGCGGTGGCCGGCGTGCCGCCGAACGGCACCTGGCAGGAGTACGTCGTCGTCGATGCGCGTCGCGCCGTGCCGCTGCCCGAACGCATCGACGACGAGCAGGGCGCCATGTTCTTCGTCAACCCGATCACGGCGGTCGTCCTGGTGAACGAAGTGCTGCGCGTGCGGCGCGGCGAGTGGGTGCTGATGACGGCGGCGGGGTCCTCGCTCGCGCAGGGCATCGTGCGCCTCGGGCGCCGCGCCGGCTTTCGCACGCTCTGCGTGGTGCGCAGCGGCGCCGGGGTCGAGGCCCTGCGCGCGCTCGGGGCCGACGCGGTGGTCGCGACCGATCGCGACGACCTCGTGTCCGAAGTGGCGCGGATCACGGCCGGGGCGGGCGTGCCCCACGCGCTCGACTGCGTCGGCGGCGAGGTGGCGGGGCAGGTGGTGCGCTGCCTCGGGCCCGGCGGGCACCTCGTGCTGTACGGGACCCTCGCCAACGCGCCGGTCGCGGTGCCGAGCCGCGACCTGATGATGCCGATGACGCGCGTCTCGGGCTTCCTGCTGCCGACCTGGCTCGCCGGCCAGTCGCCGCTGAAGCTGCTCGGAATCCTGCGTTCCGTCCGGCGGCTGATTGCGGACGGTGTGTTCCACGCGCCCGTGGCGCAGACCTATCCCCTCGAGCGTGTCGCGGAGGCGGTGGCCGCCTCGCTGCAGGCGGGGAGGCCGGGGAAGATCCTGCTCAGGATGCCGGGCTGACGGTGCTCGGGTCCGCTCAGGACTCCGCCGCCACCGGCAGGGTGACGACGTTGCTCGGCGTCGCGGCCGGCGCGCGCGCCTCCTCGGGCTGCGGGCCGCACTCGAGGCGTCCGTCCACGCGCGCCCCGCAGTCCATCTGCAGGTTCCGGTAGCGGATGTTGCCGGTGATGCGCGCGCTGGCCTGCAGCTCGAGGAAGTGATCGACCTCGACGTCGCCGAGGATCGTCCCGTTGATCACGGCGTCGTGCACCTTCACGCCGCCCTCGATGCGGCCCTTCTCGCTCAGCACCAGCAGCGCCTTGCACTCCGGCTTCGAGAGCACGTTGCCGTTGACCTGGCCGTCCACGCGCACGCCGTCCGTGACGACCACGTCGCCGACCACGGCGACGCCGGCCGCGATCAGGCTCGACAGACGCGTCACCTCGATCGCCGAATTCACTTTCCTGCGGAACATCGTCCCTTCCTCCGTCCGTTCCCGGTCAGCGAGCGCGCCCGGCGCGGGCGTTCTGCGCGTTGAAGAATTCCACCTGGCTGCGCAATTCCCCGGCGCGCTGGCTCAGGTCCGCGACCTGGGCCGTGAGCGCGGCACGCGTCGAGCGCTCGAACTCCAGCTCGGTGCGCGCCCGGGCGAGCTCGGCCTTGAGTGCGGCGTTCTCGCGCTCAAGCGCGTGCAGCCTCGCGCCCGGCGTTCCACCGAAGCCGTAGAACCAGGCGCCCGCCGCCACGGCCGCCACGATGGCCACCGCGATCGCGACCGACTGCAGCGACTGGCGCAGGCGCCGGTCGCCGCTGAACTCGAGCCGCGCGCTGGCCAGCCTGTGCGTACGGGTGCGCGCGCCCCACCGCATCAGTCCGCCGGCCTCGCCAGCACGCTCGCGAGGACGCGGCCGGGCTCGACGCGCTGGCCGTCGCGGATCATCTCGAAGTGCAGGTGCGGCCCGGTGGAGCGACCCGTCGAGCCGACGGCGGCGATCTTCTGTCGCGGCATCACGAGGTCGCCGGCACGGACGTAGAGCTTCGAGCAGTGCCCGTAGAGCGTCTGCAGGCCGTTGCCGTGGTCGATCACCACGGCGTTGCCGTAGGGGCCCCGGTAGCCGGCCGAGACCACGCGACCGCCGCCGCTCGCGAGGATCGGAGCGCCCTGCGGCGCCGGAATGTCGAGTCCCATGTGGCGCGCCAGCCGGCCCGTGAACGGGTCGCGCCGCACGCCGTAGCCGGAGCTGACGTGCGGCATCCGGCCGAAGACCGGCGCGCGGTTCGGGTAGGCCATGTCGGTGAGGTCGCGCGCGGCTGCGGCGTCGGCGATGTGCTCCAGCGACGACTCGAGCAGCGCGAGTCCGAGCTCGAGTCGCGCGAGCCCGGTGCCGTAGTCGCCGGGGCGCGCCTGCGCGGCCTCGTAAAGCGCGCCGGTCTCGCCGACGGGCAGCAGCGGACCGCCGGCCGGCTCGGGCGTCGCGGCGGCGGCACGGTCGGTCGTCCCGGCGACGGGAATCCCGGCGGGCGCGGCTGCTGCGGGCTTCACGCCGAGCTTGCGGGCGAGGTCCGCGGCCTCGATCTCGAGTCGCGTCAGGCGGCCGGAGAGGCTGCCCACGCGGTCGACGAGCGCGCGTCCTTCCGGGCGCCCGAAGTCGACGAAGATGGGGCCGGCCGACGGGCGAGCGCCGGCGCGATGCTGGCCGAGCCGATAGCCGAGGAAGGCGCTGGCGGCCATCGCCGTGAACGCGAGCGCGAGGATGCACGCGGCCAGCGGGCGCGCACGGACGGTCCGCATCCGTGAGTCCGTCATCTGCCGTGCCGAGACGATGATGAAGGCCAAGGCCTCGCTCCCCATTCCGCGTGTCGCCTTCATAGCGCGGACGGGGCCGGAAGTGTGTTTCCGGGCCGCAATCTGTGACCGGCGGCACAGGGCTCCGCGACCGGCGCGCCGACCGCGTCGGCGTTCGCGGCGCGCCGGGCCCGAAGGTACTGCGACGCGCCCGTCCGGGGTAGCCGCACTAGCCGTCGTCACGCCGCCGCCGGCCCGGTGTTTGCCGCGGTCGCGGGCGACAGCACCGCGGATGCGTACCAGTTGCAACACTCGTGTGGTGGCTGCTGCAGGTCTGTGTCACGCTGGTCCGGCAGACGATGAGACCGACCATGCCGGGCAAGGTGCCGATCGACCTGCGTGCGACGCTCGAGCAGCTCGAGCGGGTGCATCGCGACCACGCCGAGTGGCGGGACGGACTGCTGCGTTCCATTGCGTGCCGACTGCGGCCCGACGCGTCCGCGTACCGGCCCGATGCCTACCTTCACTGCCGCTTCGGCCGCTGGCTGTACGCGGAGGCGGCCGACGTGCTGCGCGAACGGCCCGCGTTCGCCCTGCTCGAGGTGCCGCACCGCGAGGCCCACCGCGCGGCGGCGCGCCTGCTGGCCCAGTCGGCGGACGACGGTCCCGCGGCGCCGGAGGACTTCGACCGGCTGCTCGCCGCGAGCGGCCAGCTCGGCGAGGCGCTCGGTCATCTGCGTCGCGAGATCGAGGACGCCTTCGGCCGGCGCGATCCGCTCACCGGCGCGCACGGCCGCGTCGAACTGCTGCCGGAACTCGACGAGTGGCGCGGCCTCGCGCGCCGGCGCGTCGAGCCGACCTGCATCGTGTTCATGGACGTCGATCACCTGAAGGAGATCAACGACCGCCACGGCCACGCCGTCGGCGACAAGGTGCTGGCCGGCGCCGTGCGCTACGTCGAGGAGCACCTGCGGCCGTACGACCGCATCTTCCGCTACGGCGGCGACGAGTTCGTGATCTCGCTGCCGGGCACCGGGGTCGCCGACGCACTGCACCTCGTCGAGCGCATCCGCGACGGACTCGCCCGCCTGGCGTTCGTCACCAGCGTCGACGGCGAGGAGATCCGCGCGACCGCGTCCTTCGGCGTGGCGCTGCTCGACGCGGAGACGCGCGTCGAGCAGTCCATCGACCGGGCCGACAAGGCCCTGCTGCAGGCCAAGGCGGCCGGGCGCAACCGCGTCGTCGGCTGGGAGCCCTCGATCACCACCGGCACGCTGCTCGACTGGAGCGCCCCGTGAGCGCGCGGCGCGAAGCGGTTATCATCCGGGAGTTTGCCCCCGACCCCGCACAGGAGCCGCCCGCGCCATGAAGACCCGCATCACCGAACTGTTCGGCATCCAGCACCCGATCGTGCAAGGCGGCATGCACTTCGTCGGCCTCGCCGAACTCGCCTCGGCCGTGTCGAACGCGGGCGGCCTCGGCATGATCACCGCGCTGACGCAGCCGACGCCGGAGAAGCTCGCGGCCGAGATCCGCCGCTGCCGGGAGATGACCGACAAGCCCTTCGGCGTGAACCTGACGTTCCTGCCCGCGCTGTTCCAGCCGCCGTACCCGGAGTACGTGCAGGCGATCGTCGAGGGCGGCGTGCGCATCGTCGAGACCGCGGGCCGCAGCCCCGAGGCGGTCATGCCGGCGTTCAAGGCGGCCGGCATCAAGGTCATCCACAAGTGCACCTCCGTGCGGCACTCGCTCAAGGCCGAGAAGATCGGTTGCGACGCCGTCAGCGTCGACGGTTTCGAGTGCGGCGGCCACCCGGGCGAGGACGACGTCCCCAATTTCATCCTCCTGCCGCTCGCGGCCGAGGCGCTCAGGATCCCGTTCATCGCCTCGGGCGGCATGGCGGACGGCCGCAGCCTCGTCGCGGCGATGGCGCTCGGCGCCGAGGGCATCAACATGGGCACGCGCTTCATCGCGACCCGCGAGGCGCCGGTGCACGAGAACGTCAAGCAGGCGCTGGTGAACGCGAGCGAGCTCGACACGCGCCTGATCATGCGGCCGCTGCGCAACACCGAGCGCGTGATGCGCAACCCGGCCGTGGACAGGATCGTCGAGATCGAAAGGGCGAAGGGCGAGTCGCTGAAGATCGAGGACATCAAGGCGCTGGTCGGCGGCGTATATCCGCGCGTCATGCAGCAGGGCGACATGGACGCGGGCGCATGGTCCTGCGGCATGGTCGCCGGGCTGATCCACGACGTGCCGACCTGCCGCGAGCTGATCGAGCGCATCATGGCCGAGGCCGACGCGATCGTCGCCCGGCGGCTCGAGGGCATGCGGCGCGGCTGACGGCCGGGGCGCCGGCCGGCCGGCCGGTGCTATGCTCGCGCCCCATGAAGCGTTTCGACCCGATCGAGTCGTTCGCCAGCCTGCGGCACGAGTTCGGCGAGCATGGCGGCGTGAACATGTCGGTCGAGGCCAGCACCACCTTCACGGTGCTCGACCCGACCACGATGCCCGAGATCTTCCAGGGCCACCTCGGCCCCGAGAGCGGGGGCTGCTACCTCTACGGCCGGCACTTCAACCCAACGGTCTACGTGCTCGGCCGGCAGATCGCCGCCTACGAGGGCGCGCAGGCCGGCTACTGCACCGCGAGCGGCCTCGGCGCGATCTCCGCGACGATCATGCAGCTGTGCGACACCGGCGACCACGTGGTGGCGGGCCGCACCGTCTACGGCGGGACGTTCGCCTTCCTCCACGACTACCTGCCGGCCAAGGCCGGCGTGGCGACGAGCTTCGTCGACATCTCCGACCTCGACGAAGTGGAGCGGGCGTTCACGCCGCGCACCCGGCTGCTGTACTGCGAGTCGATCTCGAACCCGACGCTGCGCGTCGCGGACCTGCCGCGGCTGGCGGAGATCGCGCACCGGCACGGCGCGGCCCTGGTCGTGGACAACACCTTTTCGCCGCTGATCCTGTCGCCGATCCCGCTCGGGGCGGACGTCGTCGTGCACAGCCTCACCAAGTTCATGAACGGCGCGAGCGACCACATCGCCGGCGCGGTCTGTGGCAGCACGGAGTTCATCCTGCGCCTGATGGACCTGCACACCGGCTCGCTGATGCTGCTGGGCCAGACGATGGACCCGCAGGTGGCCTTCGACATCAGCCTGCGCCTGCCGCACCTCGGCCTGCGCATGGCCGAGCACAGCCGGCGCGCGCACGAGTTCGCCCGCCGCCTCGCGGAACTCGGGCTGGACGTGGGCTACCCGGGCCTGGAGTCCCATCCGGATTGCGCACTCCTGCAGCGCCTGCGGCACCCCGATTTCGGCTGTGGCGGCATCTTCACGCTCGACCTGGGCCGGCGCGAGCGGGCGTTCGAGTTCATGGCCAGGCTGCAGAACGAGCACCGCTTCGGCCTGATGGCGGTCAGCCTCGGCTACAGCGAGACGCTGATGTCCTGCTCGGCCGCCTCGACCAGCAGCGAGCTGCCCGAGGAGGAGCTGGCACGGGCCGGGATCCGCCCGGGTCTCGTTCGCATCTCGATCGGGTACACTGGCAGCCTGGAGCAGCGCTGGAAGCAACTGCACGGCGTGCTGCGGGAGATGTCGCTCGTCGGCTGACCCGCGCCCGCCACGGCACTAGGAGGTCCCCCATGGCCGGCAATCCCGTTACCTGGTTCGAGATCTACGTGCAGGACATGGCGCGCGCCCGAGGGTTCTACGAGGCGGTGCTCGCCCGCAGGCTCGAGCAGCTGCCGAGCGGCGACCTGGAGATGTGGGCGTTCCAGGCGGCCATGGACCAGTACGGCAGCGCAGGCGCGCTGGTGCGCATGGCGGGCGTGCCCTCGGGCGGCAACAGCACGCTCGTCTACTTCGAGTGCGAGGACTGCGCGGTGGAAGGCGCCCGCGTCGAGCCGGCGGGGGGCAAGCTGTTCCGCCCGAAGTTCCCGATCGGGCAGTTCGGCTTCATCGTGCTGGCGTCGGACACCGAGGGCAACCTGTTCGGCCTGCACTCGATGAAATAGCCCGCTGCTTGAACTCATGGCCGGGCCCGCCGTCCAATCGACAGGCCCATGAATGGACAGACCCCAGGAGAACACCGTGACCCAGCTCCCGATTCGATCCCTCACGCTAAGCGCCACGGCCCTGCTCGCCGTGCTGGCGCTGGCCGCGTGCGGCCCCAAGGGCCCGTCCGAATCCGCCGCCGGGGCGGCGTCGCCCGCGGCCGACGCGGCGCAGAACGACGCGCGTGCGGCGGAGCTGGCGGCCAAGGAACAGGAGCTGGCCGATCGCGAAGCCGCCCTGAAGGCCGAGGAGGAAGCGGCCCAGAAGGCGAAGGACGAGGAAGAGGCCGCCCGGCTCGCGGCCGAGGAGGCCGCCGCCGCCGAGAAGGCCAAGGCCGAGCAGGAAGCGGCGGCCAAGGCCGCGAAGGCGAGCAGTTCGAAGTCGACGGCCACCAAGGCCGCGGCGGGCGGTGCGGCCGCGTCGACCGCGGCGCCGAAGGCGGCGGAGCCGCCGAAGCCGATCGTCGTGCCGGCGGGCACGCAGCTCGCCGTGACGCTCAATTCCACCGTCACCACCAAGACGGCCAGTGTCGGCGACCGGGTGCACGGCCAGCTCGCGTCGGACGTCGTGGTCGACGGCCGCAAGGCGGCTTCCGCGGGCGCGGCGATCAGCGGCACGATCCACAAGGTGGTCTCCGGCAGCGACCGCGTCGGCACGACGCCGAAGCTGACCATCATCTTCGACAGCCTCGTCGCCTCCAACGGCGCGACCGTGCCGATCGCCGCCAAGTTCCAGCAGCTCGGCAAGAGCGAGAAGGGCAAGGACACGGCGAAGATCGTGGGCGCGGCGGCGGCCGGCGCGATCATCGGCAACCAGGTGAGCCACAAGGGCGGGTCGGTGGTCGGCGGCGTGCTCGGCGCCGGGGCCGGCACGGCCATCGCCAGCAAGACGGGCAACGAGGTCGAGGTCGCGGCCGGCGCGACCGTGACCGCGTCGACCACGGCCGAGTTCGAGGTCAAGCCGAAGTAAGCCGGACCCCGCGGGGGTGCCTGCCGGGCCGCGCGCCCGGGGGCGCCCCCGGCGTCCCGCGGGTCAGTTGCTGGCCCACTTGGCGACGGTCGTCGCGTCGCCGAGTCCGGACAGCACCTGTTCGCCCGACGATTCGTTGGTGTACTTGCGCGCGCGCAGCGCCGGGCCGCCGTCCTCCAGCCACTCCTCGAAGTCGCGCGCCTTCATGGGCCGCGCGACGTACTGGCCCTGGATCTCCTGGCAGCCGAGCGCCTGGAGCATCTGCACCGTGGCCGCATCCTCGACGCCGTCGCAGACGGCGCGGATCTTCGTCGCGCGTGCCATCGCGAGCACCGCGGAGGTGACGCCCTGCGCCCACGGGTCGGTGTACAGGTCGGCCATCAGCGCGCGGTCGAGCTTCATCGAGTCGAAGGGCACGCGGCGGATGTGCCCGAGCGAGGAGTGGCCGGTGCCGAAGTCGTCGAGCCCGACGCGCACGCCGCCCTTGCGCAGGCCGGTCAGGGCCGCGACCACCGCCTCGGGGGCGTCGATCAGGCTGCTCTCGCGGATCTCGAGCTGCAGCGATTCCGGCGCGAGGCGACAGCCCGCGATGGCGGACTGCACCAGCGTGACGAGGTTCGGGTCGCGCAACTGGCGGTTCGAGAGCAGGTTGGCGACGAAGAAGTGCCGGTCGTAGCGTTCGTGCCAGGCCGCGATCTGCCGGCACGACTCCTCGATCGACCAGCGATTGATCTCGTCGCTGATGCCCGCTTCCTCGGCCAGCGAGGCCACCTCGTCGGGCCGCACCGAGCCGTACTGCGGGCTCTCCCAGCGCACCTGGCACTCCACTCCGGTCAGGTCGAAGGTGTCGATGGTCATGCGCGGCTGGTAGACCATGTGCAGTTCGCGCCGCTCGAGCGCGCCGCGCAGCGCCGACTCCATCAGCAGGCGGCGCCGGGCCTGGGCCTGCGGCAGCGGTGAGAAGAACGTGCAGCTGCGCGGGTCGGTGGCGAGGTCCGCCGCCGCGTGCGCATTGCCGATCAGCTGTTCGGCGCTGAGCCTGTCGGTGTCCGCCAGCGCGACGCCGGCGCTCACGGCGGGAATGAAGTCGACGTCCGGCGCCGGAGCGTTGCGGCCGATGGTCTCGAGCATCGCGTGCACCAGCGTCGCGACGTGCTCGGGCGACACCCGGCTGCGCAGCAGCAGGCTCAATTCGCCGTCCGCCGTCCGGCACACCGACGGCAGGTCGGTGCGCCACAGGATCGTGCCGCCCTGGCAGTAGCGGCCGAGCTCGCCCTCGATGCGCCGCGCGATCTGCGCGAGCAGCCGGTTCGCGAAGGCGCTGCCCTGCGCCTGCGCGATGCGGTCGTACCCGTGCACGCGGAAGGTGACCAGCGCGAATGCCGGGAAGCCCGCGCGCTCGGCGAGCGCGTGGCCGACCTGCTCGGCGAGCTGCCGGCGGTTCGGCAGGCCGGTGTCGGAGTCGAAGTACGACAGGAGCCGCACCGTCTCCTCGGCGCGGCGCAGGCGCGTGAGGTCCTGCAGCGTCACCATGACGATGCTCTCGCTGCGCCCGCCGGCCCCGGGCACCAGCTCGGCTTCCTGGTGCACGCACCGCACCTCGCCGTCGGCGCCGTCGAACCGGTGGTCGAGGCTGTAGCGGCCGTTGCCGGTGGCGCAGGTCACGAACGCGGCGCGGACGTCCGCCCGCTCGACCTCCGGCAGCAGCGCGACGAAGTCCTCGTAGCCCTTCAGCCGCTCCGCGTCCACGCCGAGCAGCTCGCCGATCACCGGCGATACGTGGACGGTGCTGCCGTCCGGGTTCAGCTCCCAGTGGCCGACGCGCGCGATGCTCTGCGCGAGCAGCAGCTTGGAGCGGCTCGAGCGCAGCTCCTCCTGCATGGCCCGGTCGCGCAGCAGGAAGCGCACCCGCTCGACCAGCAGCCGCGGGTTCATGCCCTTCTGGGCGAAATCGTTCGCGCCGGCCGCGTACGCCTGGCTGATGGCGGGCAGGTCGTTGCGTCCGGTCAGCATCAGGATCGGCACGAGTCGCGTGCCGGCCAGCAGGCGGATCTCGCGACAGGCCTCGATGCCCGTCATCTTCGGCATGTCGACGTCGAGGATCACGATGTCCGGATTGACCTCGGCGTAGCGCCGCAGCGCTTCCTCGCCGTCGGCGGCCATGTGGACCATGAAGCCGGCGCCTGCGAGCGCCGCCTCGGCGAGCAGCTGGGCCGACGGGTCGTCGTCGGCGAACAGGATGGTGGTGGCGGGAGCGTCGGACATCTGCGGGATCCTTCAGCGGGTTCCGGTGCCGCGGCGGGTCTCGGCCTCGAGCGCGGCAACCAGCGCGGCGTAGTGCGCCTTGAGACCGGCCGCCGTGCGCCGCACGGCCGCGAGATCGCCCTCTTCGAGGGCCGTCGTCTCGCAGCGCTCGAGCAGGTCGGCGAGGCGCCGGCCGCCGAGGTTGTTGACCGGCGACTTGATCGCGTGCGCGGCCGCGGCGATCGCCGGCAGGTCGCCGGCCGCCAGCGCCGCGTCGAGGCGCGCGAACAGGTCCTTCGAGGAATTCGTGAGCAGCTCGCACAGGCGCTCGAAAACCATCGGCTTGCCGAGGCCGCGGATCGCAGCCACCTGCTCGGGGTCGAGGATCGGCAGGCGCGAGGAACTGGGCGAGGTGTCCGCGCCCGGCACGTCGAGCACGCGCTGGATGGCGGTATCGCTCAGCAGCGGCTCCGGCTCGACCTCGGCCGCCGGCGACGGCGAAGCCGGCGCGGCGGACGGGAGTGCCGGCGCCACGGCCGGGACGGCGGGTGGTGCGGCGGCCTCGGCCCTCAGCTCCGACGGCGCGCGTACGTACTTCGGCACGAACGGCGGCGCGGTGCGCGGCGAGGCCGCGCGGGGCGCGTCGACGGGCGGCGGCGGTGCGGCAGCCGCGGCGGCCGGTGCCGGCGGCGGCGACGACACCGTGCGCAGCGTGCCGCGCGCCTTCGCGACGGGCTCGAGCGCCTCGATCAGCTGTACGGCCTTGAAGGGCTTGGCCAGGAAGGAGTTCATGCCCACGGCGAGGCAGCGGTCGCGGTCGCGGGCGAGCACGTTCGCGGACAGCGCGATGATCTTCGCCGGCGCCAGCGCGCGACGCGCTTCCTCCTTGCGGATCTCCTCGGTCGCGGCGTATCCGTCCATGCCCGGCATCTGGCAATCCATCAGGATCGCGTCGTAGCGGTGCCTGGCCGCCTGGTGCACCGCGGCGCGTCCGTCATCCGCCGTGTCCACCCGGCAGCGCAGTTCCTCGAGCATCGCCACGGCGACCTCGCGGTTGATCTCGTTGTCGTCCACCACCAGCACGTGCAGGCCCAGCGCGAGGCCGCCGGCGATCTCGCCCGTTCCCTTGCGCTCCGCCGGCTCGGACGCCGCGACCGCGACGGCGGGCAGCGGCACGTCCGCCGCGCGCGGCTCGCGCGCCGCCTGCAGCGCGCCGCGCAGCAGTTGCTGGCGCACGGGCTTGGCGATGCACAGGTCGGGGGCGATCGCGGTCGTGCCTTCGTACGACGGGTTGAAATCGAGCGCGCTCATCAGCACGACGTGCGTGTTGGCGATGAGCGGGTCGAGACGGATCACGCGCAGCAGCTGCTCGGGCGTCGCATCCGGCAGGCTGTGGTCGATCAGCACCATGTGGTAGGGGCGGCCGCGCTTGGCCGCGTCGTGCATCTTGTCGCCCAGCAGGCGCGTCTGGCTGAGCATCGTCACGGAGACGCCCCAGTTGGCGAGCGTCTCCTCGAGCAGCAGGTACGTCTTTTCGTTGTCCTCGACCACCAGCACGCGCAGGTCGCAGAACTCGTTGGTCTCGCGCGAGGTCGCGGAGCCTTCCTTGACCTCGAACGGCAGCGAGAAGGAGAACGTGCTGCCCTTGCCGACCTGGCTCTTGAGGTCGATCCGCTCGCCGCCCATCAGGCGCACCAGGCGGGTCGCGATCGACAGGCCGAGCCCGGTGCCGCCGATGCGTGCGGCATTGCCGAGCTGGGTGAACGCCTCGAATACGCCGCTCTGGTCGGAGTCGGGGATGCCGGGGCCCGTGTCGGCGATGCTGAACAGCAGGCGGCACTGCCCGTCGCGCAGGTTGTCGAGACCGATGCGGATCTCGATCTCGCCCTTGTCGGTGTACTTGACGGCGTTCGAGAGCAGGTTGCCGAGCACCTGGCGCAGGCGCAGCGCGTCGCCGATCACCACGCCGGGCACGGTGGGCTCGACGCGGCAGATGATCTCGAGCTTCTTGCTCTCGGCGCGCCCTGCGTAGAGCTGGCCGGCGGACTCGGCCAGCTCGCGCACGTCGAACGGCTCGCGCACGAGGTCCATCTTGCCGGCCTCGATCTTCGAGTCGTCGAGGATGTCGTTGATGATCTGCATCATCGTCTCGGCCGCGCTGCGCATCGAGTCGACGAAGCGGCGCTGGCGCCGGTCGAGGTCCGTGGCCGCGAGCAGCTCGGCCATGCCGAGCACGCCGTTCATCGGCGTGCGGATCTCGTGGCTCATGTTGGCCAGGAACTCGTCCTTGGAGCGGGTCAGCGACTCGGCCTTGCGCAACCGCAGTTCCAGCTCGCGCGTCCGCTCCAGGATCTGCTGGGCGGAGGAGTGGCGCAGGGCGCGCAGGTCGCTCTCGTACTCGGCGAGCTTGTCGGCCAGTGCGTCGAAATTGGTCGCGAGCACGGTCAGCTCGTTGGTGCGACGCTCGCCGCGCGCCGGCCGCTCCGGCTCGGTCCACGCCTTCATGCGGGTCGTGTTGGCGAGTTCCGCCAGCGGCTCGACGACCTGCCGGCGCAGGGAGTTCGCCGCCAGCAGCGCGATCAGGCAGCCGAGCAGCAGGGCGATCGGCACCTGTTCCATGCGCCGGCCGGCGTGGTGCCAGATCCAGTCGTTGTCGACGAGCACGCTCACCGCGCCGGACAGCCCCGGGCTCAGCTCGAGCGGCGTCTCCACGTAGAGCGGCTCGAGGGCGAGGAAGCCGAGCAGGCGGTGGCCGAGGCCCTGCGGCGGGCCGCTCCATTCGAGGGCCGCCGGCGGGCGCAGGGCGCGCCGCACGTCGTCGCGCACGTAGCTCTGCAGCACGTCGCCGTCGGCGAGGCGCAGCGTCGCGGCCATGAACTGCGGCTGTGCGTCGAGGTCGTCGAGCGCCCCGCCGTGCGTCGCCTCGAGCCGTCGCGCCATGGAATCCGTCGTGCGCTGCGCGAGCGCGAGCACGTCGGTCCGCGCGGCGCGGGCGTCCCACAGGGCCGTCAGCAGCTGCACGAGCAGCAGCGTGACCGTCACCGCCGCGATGGTCGTGACGCGGAACTGCGAGGTGAGCGACAACGACTCGAAGAACTCGTGCAGCGAGCGTGCCGCCCGCGGCCGGAGCTTCGAGTCGCCGTCCTTGTCTGCCGCGCCCTTCGGAGTCGTCATGTCTTCCTGCTGTCGGGATGACAGGGCGAGCGTACGCGCGCAAGTGACATAAGGAGAAACGATGCGGCGCCGTTCTGTGAGTCCTGTCACCAATCGCCGCGCGGCCGCCCCGCGGGCTGTGACCCGCCGCACGGGCGCCGCCCGGCCGCATAGCGCCGGGCGCGATACCCCGCGGACCGGGTCTCGGCGCACAATGGAGCCGGGAGGACCGTTGGCGGCAGGGGGTGACCATGCTCACCCGGGAAAGACTCTCGCGCGAGGACTGGCACGCGGTTCGCGCGGCGCCCCACCTCGTGCTGCTCGCCGTATCGGCGACGGGCGGCGGGCCGTTGCATCGCATGCTCGAGCGGCACGCGGGCATGCGCGGCGTGACCGACGCCGCCGACAGCACGCACCCGCTGGTGCGGGCCCTCGCGGACGCGCCCGAGATCGTCGAGGCGCAGGACGAGATCCAGCGCTGGCTGCACCGGCTGGCGGACGCGGAGCGCACCGCCGCGGGCATGCAGGAGCGTGCGCTGCAGGGCTTCAGCCAGGCGCTGGACGTCGTGGCGACCCGGGGCGAGGCGGGCGACCTGCAGGCCTATGCGCAGTTCGTGCTCGCCCTCGCCAACCGCGTGGCCCGCGCCGCGCGCGAGGTGGACGGCGCCACGGCCGGCAGCCGGCGCGTCAGCGCGGCGGAGGCCGCGTTCATCCAGCGTCTCGAGGGCATCGCGGCCAGCGTCGTGCGCGGCTGATCCGGGTTGCGCGCCGCGGTCGCGGGCGAGATCAGAAGCCTCGCTGCACTCCGAGCACGATCGTGAAGTCGGGCGCCGCGTCCACGGTCAGGTCCTCGCCGAAGCCGAGGTCGTAGCGCCAGCCGCCGCCGCTCCGGTAGCTGGCGCCGAACCCGAGCACCAGCGCGTCGCCGGCGGCGTGCGTCGGCGCGTCGAAGACGGCCGAGTTCGCATCGAGCTGCACCGTCAGGTCGAGCCCGCGCCAGGCGTTCCACGTCAGTCCGGTCATGGCCGAACCCACCACGTTGCGCTGGCGCGTCGGGAGTACGTCGCCGTCGCCGAGCCAGGTCGCGTCGGCCTGGGCGAACCATTGCCAGCGGTCGGCGAGGCGCCACTCGCCGGCCACGCTGGCGGCCGCGTCGAGCGCGCCGCTGCCGCTCAGGTCCCGGGCCCGGCCGGTCGGCGCCTTGACCGTGAACCATGCGGCGAGTGCGTGGCGTTCGCCAGCGCGCAGTTGCCAGCCGACCGACAGCGGGATGTCGCCGAGGCCCGAGCCGCTTTCATCGACCTGCAGCAGCAGGTCCGGGCCCTGGCTGAATTCGATCCGCAACGCATTGCGCGCCACCTCGTCGCGGTCGCCGTTCGGCAGGCTCCAGAACTCGTGCCACTGCTCGATGGCATGGTCGAGCGTGCCGCCGCTCAGCCGTCGCCACGGCAGCTCGCCGCGCACCGCGACGCGGTCCGTGACGCCGTGCAGCCACTCGAGCCGAAGTTCCTGCCACTCCGCGTCCATGTGGTAGGCGGAGTTCCCTTCGCTTTCCAGCGTCATGCTGTTGGACCAGTTGAACGTCGCGCCCACCGCATCGCCACCGGCGGCGGGTAATCGTGCCGGCAGCACGCCCGGCACGCCGAACGGCGCCAGCAGCGGGTTCTCGTTGCGCGTCGGCAGCGGCGCGCCCACGGCCAGGGTCGAACACCCCAGCAGGGCGGCGGCCAGGCTCGCTCGCGAACGGGTCGGAAGCCGGCAATGGACGCGCATGGATATCCCCGGGGGCCACGACTGCCGCGCAGTCTACGGACGGCGGCGCTCGCGGGCATTGGGACAAGCCCGCACGCGACCGCGGGCCCGCGGTTGCGGATCAATGCGCTGCGCGTCACACTTCCGCGACGCCCGCCGCGGCGGAACGGGTCCGGGACGCGGGTCCTGCGGCACAATCCGCCGCGCACGGATGCGGATTGCAGGAGGCGCCCGCGAGGGTCAGGACAACCGTATGAGCGATCGCACGGGCGCGCCGCGCCGCATCGAGCCGGATCCGGCGGACGCCACGGGCGGGCCGCGCGGGAAGGCCGACGCGACCTCCGGACGGGTCGGTTTCGACTCCCGGGGCAATGCGATCTGGGAGTTCCGTGACGGGAACAGGAATTTCAGCCGCGAGCCGAGTACCACCATGGTGCAGAAGATCCAGCCCCCCGACCTCAGCCTGGAACAGACCGGAGTCGTGCAGCGGCCGGACGGCACGTCGTCCTCGGGCAGCACCAACCTCAAGGGCGCGGCCGAGGGCTTCAATCCGTACGACCGGCGCGGCAGTTCGTTCGCGCAGACGCCGGCCATGGCAGCGCCACCCCGCAAGCCATCGCGCATCGTCGTGACCAAGCGCAGCAAGCCGAGCCTGATTTCCCGCCTGCTCGAGAAGATCACCCGCAAGCCGGGCTGAATCCCCGCCGCGGCCGGCTCATTGCCGGCCGATCCGGCCCTCCCGGCTCGTCTCCGGCACCGTCATCGCCGCGACGCAGCCTGCAGCGAGCAGGGCCGCGAACAACCAGTAGAACGCCGACTCGAACCCGATGCGCTTCAGGGTCAGCGCCGCCGTCTCGACGTTGCCGCCGAACACGGCCATGGCGAGCGCATATGGCAGGGCAACGCCGAGCGCACGCACGTGCGCCGGGTACAGTTCCGCCTTGACCACGGCGCTCAGGGCCGTGTAGCCCGACAGCGCCAGCATCGGCGCGAGCAGCAGGACGTAGGCGAGCCAGGGCTCCTGCACCCGCGACAGCGCGGACAGGCACGGCACCGCGAGCAGCGCGCCGGCGCCGAACGACGTCGCGAGCGTGACGCGGTGCCCGAGGCGATCGGCCAGCCAGCCGACCAGCGGCGGCAGCAGCAGGAACGTGGCCAGCGCGGCGGTCATCACCTGCGACACCGCGGCCTTCTCGAGACCCGCCGAGTTCACCAGCAGCTTCTGCATGTAGGTGGTGTAGGTGTAGAAGGCCGATCCGCCGCCGGCCGTGATCACCACGACGACGGCCGTCTCGCGCGGGTACTCGCGGAACAGGTCGAGCGCGCGGCCGTGCGCGCGCCCCGCCCCTGCGCCGGCGGCGAACGCCCCGGACTCGTCGATGCCGCGGCGCAGCCAGAACACCACCACGGCGAGGGCCGCCCCCACCACGAAGGGAATGCGCCAGCCCCAGGCGTAGAGTTCCGCCTCGCTGAGCAGTCCCTGCAGGACCACCTGCAGCAGCATCGCGGCGAGCTGCCCGCCGATGATCGTGACGTACAGGAACCCGGACCAGAAGCCGCGCTGCCCGTGGCGCGCGATCTCGCTGACGTAGGTGGCCGACGCCCCGTACTCGCCGCCGACGGACAGCCCCTGCAGCAGCCGCGCGGCGACCAGCATCAGGGCGGACCACCCGCCGAGCCCGACCGGCACCAGTGCGATCAGCAGCGAGCCGAGGCACATCGTGCCGACCGAGACGGTGAGCGCTGCGCGCCGACCGTGCCGGTCCGCATACCGGCCGAGCAGCCAGGCGCCGACGGGGCGCGCGAGGAATCCGCCGGCGAACACCAGCGCCGCGTTCAGCAGCTGGGCCGTCTGGTCGCCGGACGGGAAGAAGGCGCGCGAGAAGTAGATGGCGAACGACGCGTACGCGAACCAGTCGAACCACTCGACGAAGCTGCCGGCGGAGCCGCCGAGCGCGTTCCTGAGCCGGCGCCCGTCGATCCCGGGCACGCGCGTCGCTTCTGCGTGCGGCACGGGCGGCGGTCGCCTACGCGCGCCAGGTGGCCGCGAACACGCGTCGCAGGTTGCCGCCGAGGATCTTCTCGATGCGGGCGTCGCCGTGCCCGCGCGCCGACAGCAGCGTCGCCAGCGTCTCGAAGCGGCGCGGCGTGTTGAGGTCGGATGCGAACACGTATCCGGTCTCGGTCTCGCCCGGGGCGGCGATGCCGGCTTCCTGGCGCATGCGCGTGATCTCCGCGAACCGCGCCCGGTAGGCGTCGTCGACCTGTTCGGCGGAGACGCCGCCGTCGGTGCCGAGCGACACGTGGTCCTCGCCGGCGACGTCCAGCATGTGCTCGAGGTGGCGGATCACGAGCTGCGAGTTCGCCTGCCTGCCCACGTCGAGGTAGGGCATGAAGTAGACGCCGCAGACGCCGCCGCGCCCGGCGACCGCCCGCAGTTCGGCGTCGGTGCGGTTGCGCGGGTGGTCGGCGAGCGCGGCGCAACCGGTGTGCGTGAACGCGACCGGCTGCTTCGACGCGCGGATCGCGTCGCCCGCCGTCTGCCGGCCGCAGTGGCTGAGGTCGACCAGGATCCCGAGTTCGTTCATGCGCTCGATCGCCTGCACTCCGTCGCGGCTCAGTCCCGCATTCGACGGCTCGAGGCAGCCGTCGCCCAGCAGGTTGCGCCGGTTGTACGTCGGCTGCACGACGCGCACGCCGAGGCGATGGAAAGTCTCGAGGCGCGCGAGGTCGGTCTCGAAGGCCACCGCGTCCTGGAAGGCGTAGAGCAGGCCCGTGCGCCCGGCCTGCCGGGCGGCGTCGAGGTCGGCGACGCTGCGGACGCGCGCCAGTACGCCGGGATTCGCGTCGATCTGCGCCTCCCAGAAGGCGATGTCGGCGACGGCCTGGGCGAACGCCGCGTCCGGCGCGAGCGTGCCGACCGGCCCGACGGTGATGCCGATGGCGGTGAGCCCCGAGCGCCGCACGTCCTCGACCGCCTCGGCGCTCAGGGCGCCCGTGCCCATCGAGACGGAGTTGCCCGGCGCGCCGCAGCCGTCGATGACCACGGCGCGGCCGTAGCCGGGCCAGGGCCCGGCGGCGCCCGCGCGGCGATGCAGCAGGACGGAACACGCGAGACCGCCGAGGGCGGCCAGTGCTTCGCGGCGCGTGACGGTGGCGGGCATGGCGCGGGCATCCGGTCGGGACGATCCGCGCAGTATGCACGACGGGCGGGCATTCCCAAGGGCCCCGCCCGCCGGCATGATGCGGACACGCGCCCGCCACGACGGCGCCGGGGGAGGCTCCTGTGACGACGATCCGTGCACTCGCCTGCGCGGTGGCCCTGGGCATGGCATTCCAGCTGCAGGCCGCCGAGACGACCCGCTACACCGTGATCATGGATGCGGGCGATACCGTCGCCGGCCGGCAGGTTGTCACGCGCGCCGACGACGGGCAGGTCACCGTCGACTTCGACTTCAAGGACAACGGCCGCGGGCCGACGCTGAAGGAGTCGTATCGCCTGGCGCCGGACGGAACCTACGCGAGCTACCGTGCACAGGGCACCTCGACGTTCGGCGCGCCGGTGGACGAGACGTTCACCCGCCGCGGCGACCGGGCGCGCTGGAAGACCACCTCCGATGCGGGCGACCAGCGGGTCGAAGGCACGGCGATCTACAGCTCGCTCGCCGGCTCGCCGGAGGCCGCGACGGTGCTGCTCGGTGCGCTCGCGAAGCGGCCCGACGGGAGGTTGCCGCTGATTCCCTCCGGCACGCTCACCGCGCGCCGGGTGGGCGAGGCGACGGTCCGCCGGGGCGAGGAGTCGCGCACCGTCGATCTCGTGATGCTCACCGGCGTCGGATTCACGCCTCAGTTCGTGTGGGCGACGCGCGCTGCATCGCCGCGGCTGTTCGCGTACCTCGTGCCGGGTTACCTGAAGCTCATCGAGGAGGGCTGGCAGGAGAACGGCGCGGCCCTTGCGACGCAGCAGCAGGCCGCGGAGGCGCAGGCGCTGGTGGACCTCGAGCGGCGCGTGGCCCATCCGCTCGACGGCGTCACGCTCATCCGCAATGCGCGCGTGTTCGACAGCGAGCACGCGACGGTCGGCCCGCCCGCGGACGTCTACCTGTTCCGTGGCCGCATCACGGAGATCCTGCCGGCGAGCAGCCTCGACGCCGGTGCCGACCACGTGCTCGACGCCGGCGGCCGCGTGCTGCTGCCCGGCCTGTTCGACATGCACACGCACCTCGGGCGCTGGGACGGCGGCCTGCACCTCGCGGCCGGCGTCACCACCGTGCGCGACATGGCGAACGGCAACGACGACCTGCAGGCCATGATCGCCGAGGAGGCGGCGGGACGGCTGCTGTTCCCGCGCGTGGTGCCGGCCGGATTCATCGAGGGCGAGAGCCGGTTCGCCGCGCGCGGGGGGTTCGTGATCAAGGACCTCGACGGCGCGAAGCAGGCGATCGACTGGTACGCCCGCCGCGGCTACCCGCAGGTCAAGATCTACAACTCGTTCCCTCGCGAGATCCTGCGCGACACCGTGGCCTACGCGCATGCGCGCGGCCTGCGCGTCAGCGGGCACGTGCCTGCGTTCCTGCGCGCCGCCGACGTGGTCGAGCAGGGCTTCGACGAGATCCAGCACGTCAACCAGCTGCTGCTCAACTTCTTCGTCACCCCGCAGACCGACACCCGCACGCTCGAGCGCTTCTACCTCGTCGCCGAGCAGACCGCCGGCCTCGATTTCGACTCGCCGCCCGTGCAGGACTTCATCGCGCTGCTCAAGGCGCGCGGCACGGTGGTGGATCCGACCGTCACGACCTTCGACTTCATCCGCCAGCGCCCGGGCCAGCTCTCGCAGGCCTACGCCGCGGTGGCCGACCACGTGCCGCCGGACGTCCGCCGCGGGTTCAGCGTGGGCGAGATGAACATCCCGAACGACCGCAAGGCGGCGCTGTACGAGCGCTCCTACCTCAAGTGCATCGAGTTCGTCGGCCGGCTCTACCGCGCCGGCGTGCCGCTGGTGGCCGGCACCGACGCGCTGGCGGGCTTCACGCTGCACCGCGAGCTCGAGCTGTACGTGCAGGCCGGGCTGACGCCGTCGCAGGCACTGCAGGTGGCGACCTGGAACGGCGCGAAGTACGCGCGGGTGCTCGCGGACCGCGGCACCGTCGGCGTGGGCAAGGCGGCCGACCTGATCATCGTCGACGGCGACCCGACCCGGGACATCGCCGCGATCCGCAAGGTGGCCGTGGTCGTCAAGGGCGACAGGGCGTACTACCCGAGCGAGATCTACGCCGAGCTCGGCGTGAAGCCGTTCGCCGAGCCCCTGCGTTTCACCGGCGGGCCGGTACAGTGAGCATCGGGCCGGCGTCCGCGGGCGCCGGTCCGCCGCCGGTCGCCGTCCATGGGCGTCGGCCGGCGCACCCGCTAGGATGCGGGCCATGGCCGGGATGACCTTGCGCCGCCTGTGGGCCGAGATCGGGCGTCGGCACGTCCTCAGGGTCGCCGCGTACTACGTCGCGGGCGCCTGGGTGCTGGCGCAGGCCGCGAGCCTGCTGCTCGACGCCTTCGATGGCGCGCACTACACGCGCTACGTCATCGGCGCGCTCGTCGCCGGCCTGCCGGTCGCGCTGGCCTTGGCCTGGGTGTTCGACGTCACGCCGCAGGGCATCCGGCGTACGCTCGCGCTCGCCGATCCCGACGCGCCGCCGCTGCCGGCGACGACCTCCGGGCCCGCGCCGGACGAGCGGTCGGTCGCCGTGCTGCCGTTCGCCAACCTCAGCGGGGATGCGGCCAACGAGTACTTCTCGGACGGGCTGTCCGAGGAGATCCGCAACCAGCTCGCGCGCGTGCCGGGCCTGCGCGTGGCCGCCCGCACGTCGTCGTTCGCGTTCAAGGGTCGCCACGAGGACGTGCGCGTCATCGGCCGTCGACTCGGCGTGGCCGCCATTCTCGAAGGCGGCGTGCGCAAGCAGGGCGAGACCGTGCGCATCGACGTGCAGCTGGTCAGCGCGGCGGACGGCTTCCAGGTCTGGTCGCACAGCTTCGAACGGCGGCAGGCCGACATCTTCCGGCTGCAGGACGAGATCGCCCAGGCCGTGCTGGCGGCGGTGACGGAGCGCCACGGCGAGCCGCTGCGCGCGCTGCCGCGCCCGCAGACCCGCAGCGTCGAGGCCTACCACTGGTACCTGCTCGGGCGGCATCACTTCCACCGGCGCACGCGCGCGTCGCTGCAGCGCGCGGCCGAGTGCTTCGCGGCCGCGATCGGGATCGATGCGGACTACGCGCTCGCGCATTGCGGCATCGCCGACACCCACATGCTCCTGTGCGTGCGCTACTACGGCAGCACCGGTGTGGAGGAAGCCGTCGCACGCGCGCTGCCGTCGGCGCGCCGGGCCCTGGAGCTCGAACCGCTGCTGGCCGAGGCGCACGCGTCGCTCGGCCTGATCTGCCTGAATCAGTGCAGCCTGCCCGAGGCGGAGCAGCAGCTGCGGCGCGCGATCGAGCTCAATCCCGGCTACCTGCTGGGGCACCTCTGGCTGGGCCTGGTGCTCACGCGCCAGGGCCGCTACCGCGAGGCGGCCGAGCGCAATCTCGAGGCGCTGCGCCTCGATCCGCTCGCGCCGATCGTGAACACCAACGCGGGGTTCGACGCGCAGCGATTCGGGCGCACGGCCGAGGCGGAGGCCCGCTTCCGGGCCGCCCTCGACGTCGAGCCGACCTTCGCCATCCCGCATTCCGGCCTCGGCCGGCAGGCCATGGCACGCGGGGATGCCGCCGGGGCGCTGCGCCTGATGACCCGGGCCGTCGAGCTGGCGCCCGGGCGCTGGTTTTTCCCGGCGCGGCTCGCGGTGATGCGTCTGCAGGTCGGCGACGAGGCCGGCGCGCGGGCAGCGCTCGCCCTGGCTCGCGAGTGCGCTCCCGCCGCCAGCTTCGACGTCGACCTGCTGCTCGCGATGTCCATGGCCCTCGGCGAGCGGGCCTGGCTCGCCGCCATCGCCCAGTCGACCGGCCAGGCGTGCACCGACCTGCAGCGCGGCATGGCGTGGCTTGCGCTCGGCGAACCCGGGCCTGCGCGGGCGGCGTACGAGGCCGGCGCGCCGGACGCCCGCCGCGAGATCGACGACGTGCTGAACGACGACTGGGTCTGGCGCCTGCCCCACTGGATCAATCGCGCGCACCTGCGGCTGCAGGCCGGCGATCCGCAGGGGCGGCGCGACCTGGAGCAGTTCCTCGCCATTGCGGCGCAGGTTGCGGACGACGGACTGGCGAGCGGCGATATCCGTTACTGGTGCGCCACGGCGCACGGCCTGCTCGGCGACCTCGAGCGGTCATTCGCCGAACTCGAGGCGGCCCTGCGGGCCGGCTGGCGCCACGCCTGGTGGGCGCGGCTCGACTGGAACGCCGAGGCGCTGCGGAGCGATTCGCGGTTCGACGCCTGGCTCGCTAGACTGCCGCCAGCACCTGGAGACGGCGAGGACCCTGCATGAGACCGACGCGATGGATCCCGGCGGTGGCGCTGGCGGCGTTCTGGCTCACCGGCTGCGCGACACTGCCCAACTACGATCCGCCGGAGGTCACCGTGGCCGGCGTCGAGTCGCTGCCCGGCGAGGGCATGGAGGTGCGGCTGCTCGTGAAGCTGCGCGTGCAGAACCCGAACGACCGGCCGATCGAGTACACGGGCGCGTCCGTGAAGCTGGAGGTGTTCGACAGGACCTTCGCGAGCGGCGTGAGCGACCAGGCGGGCACCGTGCCGCGGTTCGGCGAGGCCGTGGTCGCAGTGCCGGTCACGGTGTCCGTGCTGCGCATGGTCAGGAACGTGCTCGGCCTCCTCGACGGCAAGCCGATCACGAGCATTCCCTACGAGATGAGCGGCAAGCTCAACACCGGCGCCTTCAGCGCGATGCGCTTCGCGACCCGCGGCGAGTTCGCGGTGCCGTCATCCGGCGGCTCCGCCGTGCCGGACGCCACCTGAGCCGCGCGACCGGCCAGGCCGCGTGACCGCCCCACCGTCGGCCGGCGCACCCGTGCCCGGCACCGGCTTCCCCGGACCGCTCGGCTCGCGAAGGGGCTGGGTCGTGGCCATGGCCTTCCTCGCCTGCGTGGTGGCCTATACCGACCGGGTCAACATCTCTGTCGCCGCGGTCACGATGAAGGAGCAGCTCGGCTGGACCCAGACCGAGAAGGGCTTCGTCCTCTCCTCGTTCTTCATCGGCTACCTGCTGTTCATGCTCGCGAGCGGCTGGCTCGCCACGCGCTACGGGGGCCGGCGCGTGCTCGGGGCCGCGGTGCTCGCCTGGTCGCTGTTCACGCTGCTGACGCCGCCGGCGGCGGCGCTGTCGATGTCGGCGCTGATCGCCGTGCGCATCGCGATGGGCATCGGCGAGGCGGCGGTGCTGCCCGCGGTCTACGCGCTGTTCGGGCGCTGGATCCCGCCCGCCGAATCGACGCGCGCCGTGGCGCGCTTCCTGAGCGGCGTGCCGGTCGGCACGGTGGTCGGGCTGATCGTCACCGGCTGGATCATCGCGCATTACGACTGGCCGATGGCGTTCTACGGGTTCGGGATCGTCGGCGTGCTGTGGGTCGGGCTGTGGTTCGCCACCGTCGCCGACGATCCGGACAGCGACCGCCGCATCACCGCGCAGGAACGCGCGCTGCTCGCGGGAGCGGTCGCGCCGGCGGCGACGGCCGATCCGGTGCCCTGGCGCGCGCTGCTGCTGCGCGTGCCGGTGTGGGCCATGGTGGCCAGCCACTTCGCCACGCTGTGGGTGCTGTACTTCCTGCTCGCGTGGCTGCCGAGCTATTTCCGCGACGTGCAGCACCTCAGCATCGCCGACGCCGGCCTGTTCTCGGCCGGGCCCTGGCTGGCGATGTTCGTCGTGTCCAATCTCGCGGCGCCGCTCGCCGACGGCATGATCCGGCGCGGCACCAGCGTGACGACGACCCGCAAGGCGATGCAGTGCACCGGCCTGCTGGTCGCGGCGGCCTGCCTGCTCGCGACGCGCGACGTGGCGGCGCCGGGGCCCGCGCTCGCACTGCTGTGCGGCGCGACGGGCGCGCTCGGCCTGACCTGGTCCGGCTACGCGCCCAACAGCCTCGATCTCGCCCCGCGCTATGCGGCGGTGCTGTCCGGCTTCAGCAATTCGATCGCGACGCTCCCGGGGATCGTGGGCGTGGCGATCACCGGCTGGCTGGTCGACGTGACCGGCACCTACGCCGCGCCCTTCGTGCTCACGGCTGCGGTCAGCGTCGCCGGGGCCGTGATCTACCTGCTTCTGTTCGATGCGCGGCCGCTGGCCGTAACGGGGAATGCGTGATGGAGAGCCTGGAACTTCGCGTGATCTCGGGCGCCGAGGTGCGCGAACTGCTGACGTATCCCGACTGCGTGCGCGCCGTGGAGGCGGCGATGCGCGCCGTCAGCGCGGGAAACGCCCTGCTGCCCCTGCGTCAGTTCATGGCCGTGCCCGGGGTCGAGGGACGCCTGGCCTGGATGCCCGGCTTCCTCGGCGAACCGCCGTGCTTCGGCATCAAGCTGCTGAGCCTCTACCCGGGCAATCCGGCCGTCGGCCTGTCCTCGCACGTCGGCCTGTACGTGCTGTACGAGCACGGGCACGGACGGCCGCTCGCGATCCTCGAGGCGAGCGCGCTGACGGCCGTGCGCACGGCCGCCGCGAGCGTCGTGGCCACGCAGGCGCTCGCCCGGCGCGACGCGCGCACGCTCGCGATCGTCGGCACCGGGGAGGAGGCGCGCGCCCACCTCGAGGCGTTCCAGGCGGTGCGCCCCTTCGAGCGGGTGATCGTGTGGGGCCGCGACGCGGCGAAGGCCGCGGCGCTCGCCGCCCGGGCGCGCTCGCTCGGCACGGCGCAGGTCGAGGTCGCGCCCTCCGTGCGCGAGGCCGCGGCGCACGCGGACGTGCTCTGCACCGTCACCTCCGCGCCGACGCCCCTGCTGTCCGGCGACGACCTGCGTCCCGGCATGCACCTCTGCCTGGTCGGTTCGTCGATCCCGCAGACACGCGAGGTCGACGAGGAGGTCGTGGCCCGCGCCCGCTACTACGTCGACTATCGCGAGAGCGCCATGGCGCAGGCCGGCGAGCTGCTGCACGCGATCCGGGCCGGCCGCGTGACCGAGGCGCACGTGCTGGGCGAGATCGGCGAGGTGCTCGCCGGGCGGGTCGCCGGCCGGCGCAGCGACGAGGAGATCACGGTGTACAAGTCGCTCGGCGTCGCCGCGCAGGACCTGGCCGCGGCCGCGCTCGTCTACCGGCGCGCGCTCGAGCGGCAGGCGGGCACCGTCGCGCGGCTCTAGCGCGACGCGTCGGCGTCGGCCTCGCCGCGCCCGAGCGGGTCGGGCAACGGCGAACCCTCGGGCGTGAACTGCAGCGCGACCGAGTTGATGCAGTAACGCAGGCCGGTCGGCGGCGGCCCGTCCGGGAAGACGTGACCCTGGTGGCTGTCGCAGCGCGCGCAGCGGATTTCCGTGCGCACCATGCCGTGGCTGGCGTCGCGCAGTTCCCGCAGGTGCGCCGCGCAATATGGTTCGTTGAACGACGGCCACCCGGTGCCGCTCTCGAACTTGCGGGTGGCGCGGAACAGCGGCAGGCCGCACAGGCGGCAGGCGTAGGTGCCGGCCCGCTTTTCCTGCACGAAGACTCCGCAGAACGGCCGCTCGGTGCCGTGATCCAGCAGCACCTCGCGTTCCTCCCGCGTCAGGCCGGCCTCCAGCCGCGCGCGCTCGGCGGGCGACGGCGGCGTGAGGTCGAATCGGCTCACGACTTCGTCCCGCGGCCGTAGACCCTGCGCATCTTCTCCACCTTGGGCGTGGCGACCTCGCGGATGTACGGCTGCCCTGGATTGAGCGCCGCGTAGTCGTGGTGATAGTCCTCCGCGACGAAGAACTGCACCAGCGGCTCGAGGGTGGTGGCGATGGGCGCGTCGAACAGGCCGGCGGCGTCGATCTGGCGGATGTAACGCTCGGCCAGGGCGCGCTGGGCGGCGTTGGCGTGGAAGATCGCCGAGCGGTACTGCGTACCGACGTCGCCGCCCTGGCGGTTGACCTGCGTGGGGTCGTGCGCGATCGAGAAGAACACCTTGAGCAGGTCCGGCACGCCGACCCGCGCGGGATCGAAGGTGATCTCGATCACCTCCGCGTGCCCCGTGTCGCCGACGCAGACGCGCTTGTAGTTCGCCGTGTCGGCGCTGCCGCCCGCGTAGCCGGGGCGCACGGACCGCACGCCGTCGAGCTGGCGATACACCGCCTCCGTGCACCAGAAGCAGCCGCCCGCCAGCACCAGCGAGTCGCCGGCCTCGGCGCAGAGGGCGTCCACCTCGGGCGACGGCGCCAGGGGCGGAAAGGACCAGGGATCGATCTTCAGTGCCATGTCGTGACTCCTCGCTGGCGACCCGCGTGCGGTCGATGCCCCCCGTTCGCAGCACGTCGCGGGCGGATTCGCGCCGTGTGCGGACGCGTGAGCAGACCGGCCGGCGGCCGCCGATATTCCATCGCGCCGCCAGTCTCGCTTGACCGGGGTCCGGCCGGCAAGGCAACGTGCCGGCGATGCGTCTTGCGCCTTGGGGACCCTGCCTGTTCGCGTGCCTGTCGGCCGCCGCCGCCGAGCCGTTGACCCGCAGCGAGCAGGCCGTCGTGAATTTCGGCTTCGCCACGCAACTCGGTTCGGGCGTCTACTCGCTGTCGGGGCGGACCCTGCAGGTCTACCGGCTGCCGTTCGAGTGGACGCTGCCGTTCGAGGGCACGGAGCAGGTGCGTTACCGGCTGACCCTGCCGGTCACCGTCGGCTTCCTGGACTTCCGGCCGGGGGACGTGCTGCAGACGGGCCTGCCGCAGCACCTCGATTCTTACGGCGTGGTGCCCGGCGTGGAAGTGGACCTGCGGGTCCGCGAACGCTGGCTGCTGCAGCCGTACGCCCAGGCCGGCATCGCCCGCGACGCGAGTCTCGACGTCGACCAGCGCGTCTACGCATTCGGCCTGCGCAGCTACTACGACTTCGGGCGCGGCGCGACGCAGTGGCAGCAGTACGACGAACTGGCGCGCGTGGTCGTCGAGCAGCGCCCGGACGGCCCCCGCGACGACCTCACCCGCCTGCGGGTCGGGCTGACGGCGCGCCGGCCGCTGCGGCCGGCCGAGGCGACGAACCAGGCCGACGTCCTCGGCTACGCATTCGTCGAGGCGTACACGGATGCGCCGGGCGGGCCGGCGGGCGCGGCCGGCGATCGCAGCGCGCCGCCGCAGTACGAAGTCGGCTTCACGCTCGGCGCGACGCAGGGCCTCAGGATCTGGAAGCTGCCGGTGCCGCGCCTCGGCTTCGGCTACCGCTTCGGCGACGGCCTCGAGGTGTACCGGCTGGTCATCGGCTCGCCGTACTGAGGCCTGCCGCCCCGGCGACGCCGTCAGGCGGCGTACACCGGGTACGTCGGGTCGTACATCTGCGCGCGCATGAAGCTGAGCAGGTCGTCCGGCCGGTCGATCTCCGCCAGTCCCCGCGCGAAGGCGACTTCGGCGACGGCCGCCGCGATGCGCGCCGAGACCTCGCGCACGCCGCGCAGCGGCGGGTACAGGCTGCCCTGGGCGAGGTCCGCCTCGCTGGTGCACGCGGCGAGCGTACGTGCCGCCACCATGAACATCTCGTCGGTCACGCGCGTCGCGCGGACGGCGACGACGCCGAGCCCGACCCCGGGGAAGATGTAGGAATTGTTGCCCTGCCGCGGCACGAACTGCCGGCCGCCGAACGTGACCGGATCGAAGGGGCTGCCGGACGCGAACAGCGCCTTGCCGCCGGACCACGCATAGGCCTGTTCGGCCGTGCACTCCGCCTTCGAGGTCGGGTTCGACAAGGCGAACACGATCGGACGCTCGTTCAGTCGCGTCATCTCCTCGATGACCTCGCGCGTGAACGTGTTGGGCGTCGCGCCGACGCCGATGATCGCCGTGGGCTTCAGTTCGCGCACCGCCGCGAGGAAGTCGGCCACCGGCGCGTGCTCGTGCGCGTAGGGCAGCTTGTGCTCGGCGAGCCCGGTCCGGCTGGCCACGACGAGGCCCTTCGAATCCACCATCCAGCAGCGCCGGCGCGCCTCCTCGGGCGTGAGGCCGTCGGCGACCATCGCTGCCGCGAGCAGGTCGGAGATGCCGGTGGCGGCCTCGCCGGCCCCGAGGCACAGGAACCGCTGCTCCGCCATGCGCAGCCCGGTCACGCGCAGCGCCGAGAAGATGCCGGCGACGGTCACGGACGCCGTGCCCTGGATGTCGTCGTTGAAGCAGCAGACGCGGTCGCGGTAGCGCTTCAGCAGCCGGAAGGCGTTGTGGTTCGCGAAGTCCTCGAACTGCACGACCACGCCCGGGAACACGAGTTGCGTCGCCTCGATGAATTCCTCGACGAGTTCGTCGTAGGCCACGCCGGTGAGCCGGGGCTGGTTGATGCCGATGTACAGCGGATCGTCGAGCAGTGCCTGGTTGTTGGTGCCGACGTCGAGCACGATCGGCAGGCAGCGCCAGGGGTGCAGGCCGGCGAGCGCCGTGTACAGCGCCAGCTTGCCGATGGGAATGCCCATGCCGTTGGCGCCGAGGTCGCCGAGGCCGAGGATGCGCTCGCCGTCCGTGACGACGATCATCGCCGCGTCGCGGCTCGGCCAGTTGCGCAGCACCTGGGCGATGCGCCCGCGGTCGGCGGCCGAGATGAACATGCCGCGCGGCCGGCGGTAGATGTGCCCGTAGTTCTGGCAGGCGAGGCCGACGGTCGGCGTGTAGATGATCGGCATCAGCTCGTCCGGGTTCTCCATCACCACCCGGAAGAACAGCGCCTCGTTGCGGTCCTGCAGCGCCTCGATGAGGATGTACTTCGACAGCGGCGTGGTCAGCCGGTGGAAGTTCTCGAGCACGCGCTGGACCTGCAGTTCCTGCGTGCCGACGTGCGGCGGCAGCAGGCCACGCAGGCCGAGCGCGTCCCGCTCCTGGTCCGTGAAGGCCGTGCCCTTGGTGAGCTTCGGATCCCGCAGCAGCGCGGAGCCGCGCGGGAACCACTCCGGCACGGGCGGAAGTGCCGGTCGTCGAGTCCTGGTCTGGGTCATCGGGTTACCCCGTCTTGTCATCCGCGGATGCTAGGCTGCGGGACGCGGCCGACACAGCGGGATTTCCCGCAGTGGCATGCCGGTGCCGCGCGGCCGGCGCGCCGGCCGCCGCCGCGCGCCCCCCGGATCCCTTAGAATCCGCGGCGTGACGACGCTGCGCTGGGATGCACACACCTGCCTGCCGCTGAACCCGGCCGCCGACTTTTCGCCGCTGGAGCGATTCCGCGCGCTCGGCGTGAACTACGTCTCGGTGAACGTCGGGATGGACATGAACGCGGTGCCGCAGGTGATGACCGTGATCGCCGCCTTCCGCGCGAAGCTCGCCGCGCGGCCGGACCTGTACGTGATCCCGGAGTCGGTCGCGGACGTCGAGCGGGCGGCCGCCTCCGGCCGGCTCGCGGTCGGCTTCGATCTCGAGGGCGCGCTGCCGCTGCTCGACGATCCTGCCATGCCGGCGCTGTACGCGCGGCTCGGCGTGCGCCAGATCCACTTCGCCTACAACCGCAACAACAGCGTCGCCGACGGCTGCCACGACGTGGAGCGCGGACTCACCGCGCTCGGTCGCCGCATGGTCGCCGCGGTGAACGACGCGGGCCTGCTGATGGACTGCTCGCACACGGGCCGTCGCTGCTCGCTCGAGATCATGTCGGCCTCGCGCCGGCCCGTGGTGTTCAGCCACGCCAATCCGCTGGCACTGGCCGCGCACGGCCGCAACGTCACCGACGAGCAGATCCGCGCCTGCGCGGCCACCGGCGGCGTGGTGTGCATCTCGAGCGTGTCGGCGTTCCTCGGCGTGGCCGCGCCGGCCGCGGCCGACGTGGCGCGGCACGCGGCCTACGTCGCCGACCTCGTCGGCGCGCGTCACGTCGGCATCGGTCTCGACATCGGCTGGCGCCAGGCCGGCCTCGAGGACTGGCCGGCCGGCAGCGTCGATCCGGCGTACTGGTGGCCACGCTCCGCCGGCTACGACTTCGCGATCGCGCGCATGGCGTACGCACCCGTCGAGGCCTGGCAGGAACTGCCGGCCGAACTGCGCCGGGTCGGCATGCACGACGACGAGGTCGCCGGCGTGCTCGGCGGCAACATGGCGCGGGTCGCTGCCCAGGTGTGGCAGGGCTGAACCCGCGGACGGATCAGTCCACCGCGTTCGGCGGGTCGGGGTCCGCGTCCCAGCCGGGCGCGGGAGGCGGCACCTTCGCGAGCCACTCGCCGATCAGGCGCACGTGCTCCCGCTCTTCCTCGGCCATCTCGAGTGCGGCGGCCCGGACGTCCGCCGGCACGCGCGCGCCGGCGAAGCCCTCGAAGAACGCCACGGCGCGCCGCTCGTTGTGCTCCGCGAGCCTGAGCGCGTGGTGCGCGGTCATGAGGTAGTGCAGGTCGCCGGGATCGGTGGTCTCCGGCGCCTCCGGCGTTTCCCAGGCGTATGCCCAGGCCGCCGGCGCCGCCGTCCAGCCCATGCGCGCGAGGATCTGGTCGCGGTGCCGGCCCTCGATGCGCGCCAGCCTCGCGAACAGGCCCGCCACCTCGCGGTTGTTGTGCGCGACCATCAGCTCGGCCAGTTCCTCGTAGCGCTCGGCCGCCTCGACTTCCATGGCGCAGGCGTAGGCCATGAAGTCCTCGACCGTGCGCGGCAGCTTGCGGGGGCTCACAGCGCGAACCTCGCCGCGAGATCCTCGACGCTGCGCGGTGCCTGCGCCACGCGCGGCCGGTACGCGGGCCGCGCGCCGCGGTAGAGCACGCCGAGGTCGAAGCCGTCGTCGCGCAGCAGGCGCCGGGCAGCACGCGCCAGGTCCGTCGTCGGCTTGAAGCCGTCGTTACGGACCATCTTCTTCCACTCGAGTTGCTCCGGCCGGAAGGTGATGCACGGCGACAGCACCTCGATGAAGGAAAAGCCCGGGTGGCGAACGGCCTCGACGATCAGGCCGGCGAGCCCGTTCGGATCGCCGGTGTAGCCGCGGGCGATGAAGTTCGCGCCGGAGGCGAGCGCGATCGTGAGCGGCAGGAACTCGCGCAGTCCCGTGCCTTGCGGGGAGAGCTTGGAATCCCAGTCGGGTTCCGTCGTCGGCGAGGGCTGGCCCTTGGTCATGCCGTACACGCGGTTGTCCATCACGATGTAGGTCATGTCGACGTTGCGGCGGCAGGCGTGCAGGAAATGGTTGCCGCCGATGGAGTAGCCGTCGCCGTCGCCGCCCGCGACGATCACCGTCAGGTCGGGCCGCGCGATCTTGAGCCCCGCGCCGGCGACGAGCGCGCGGCCGTGCACGCCGTGGAAGCCGTAGGCGGACGTGTAGGCCGGGATGCGCGAGGAACAGCCGATCCCGGAGACGATGCCGACGTTCTCCGGGCGCAGTTCCATGCGGGCGAGGGCCTTGGCGAGCGCATTCACCACGCCGAAGTCGCCGCAGCCCGGGCACCAGACGGGCTTGAGGTCGGACTTGAAGTCGGCGGGGCCGGGTGCGCCGGGCCGGGGCATGTCGGCATTCATGTGCGGCTCCATTCGAGCAGGCGACGCTGCAGGTCGCCGGGCAGGAACTGCGCACCGCCCGGCCTGTGCATGCTGGCGATGTCGCAGGGGAAGTCGCACTCCGCGCGCAGGTAGCGGTAGAGCTGCGCGGAGTGGTTCTGCTCGAGCACCAGCGCACGGCGCACGCCCTGCAGTTCCGCCACGAGCGACGCCGACTGCAGCGGCGAGAGCAGCCGCAGCGAGATCACGCGGATGCGCCCGCCGAGCTCGGGTGTCGCGGCGAGCGCCTCGCGCAGCGGCCCGGTGCAGGAGCCGAAGGTGATCACCGCGAACTCGCCGCTGCCCTCGACGTCGGCCCAGTCGTTGCCGTAGTCCGCGTGCTCGAGCTTGCGCTTGCGCTTCTCGAGCTGCGCCAGGTGGTCGGCGGCCTGCGAGGAGGGCGACCCGCGCTCGCCGTGCTCGAGGCCGTCCGCGGTGTAGGCCGTGCCCGGCGTGCCCGGAATGGCCATCGGCGACACGCCGTCCGGCGTGACCGCGTAACGACGATAGCCCGCGGTGCCCGCGGCCGCGGCGAGGCGGGTCGCCGGCGCGCCGGCGTGCTCGGGGGGCGCGTCGATCACCGCGCGGGCCTGGCCGAGGAACTGGTCCGAGAGCACGATGGCGGGCGACTGCAGCCGCTCGGCGAGCTGCACGGCCCACTGCGTCGTGCGCCGGCAGTCGGCCAGCGAGTTCGGCGCGAGCACCAGGTGCGGCGCATCGCCGTGCAGCCCGTGGATCGCGATGTTGAGGTCGCCCTGCTCGGACTTGGTGGGGATGCCGGTCGACGGCCCGACGCGCATCACGTCCACGACCACGACCGGCGTCTCGGAGGCGACGGCGAGCCCGAGCGACTCGACCATCAGCGCGAGCCCGGGCCCCGAAGTCGCGGTGAGCGACGGCACGCCGCCGTGGGAGGCGCCGATCGCCATGTTGATCGAGGCCAGCTCGTCCTCGGCCTGCACCAGCGTCCCGCCGACGGCCGTGAGCGCCGGCGCCATCCACTCGAGCATCTCGGTGGCCGGGGTGATCGGATAGGCCGCCACGAAGCGCACGCCGCCCTGCAGCGCGCCGAGACCCGCCGCCTCGTTGCCGCTCAGCAGCCAGCGCCGGCCGGTCGATGGCGGCGGCGGCGCGAGCGGGAAGCGGCGCTCGATGCCGGCGGCCGCGGCGCGCCCCGCGGCGATCGCGGCGAGGCTCGGCTCCAGCGCGGACTTGCGCTTGCCGAGCGTCTTCTCGACCGCCTTCGCGAGGGAGGCGTCGGGGAGGTCGATCAGGCTCGCGATCACGCCGAGCAGCAGCATGTTCGGGCGCGCGTCGGCCACCGACTTCGCGAGCTTCTTGAGGCCCACCGGCGAATACGCCGCGCCGCTGCGCGTGTAGACGTCGGGCGGCTCGCCGAGGTCCGGGTCGCCGACGATCAGGCTGCGCGCATCGAGCGGGATCTCGGCCGCGAAGCGCTGCAGGTTCTCCCAGTCGACGGTCGCGAGCAGGTGGAAACGGTCCTCCATGCACTCGACGGGGCGGTCCGCGATGCGGACCATCGCCGCCGCCTCGCCGCCGCGGATCTGCGGCCCGGACGAGCGCGTCATCAGCGCGTAGTAGCCGGCGCGGGCCGCGGCCTCGAGCAGCATGTTGCCGGCCGTCATCACGCCCGCGCCGCCGCTGCCGGCCAGCACGATCGAGACACTCGCATGGCGTTCGGGGGAGGGCGTCGCTGGCATCGGCGTGGGCGGCTCCTGTCCGGCAAAGGGTCAGGATATCGCCTGGCCGGCACGCGACGAAGTCGGCAATTGCCGAAGCGGGCGGCCCGCGCCGTCCGGTATAAACGTCGCCAACCCGGCACCGGACGACGCGAACCATGAACCTGGCAGAAGCCCTGCTCACCGCCCTGCGCGCGCACGGCGCCCGCCAGGTGTTCGGCATCCCCGGCGACTTCGTCCTCCCGTTCTTCCGCGTGATCGAGCGCAGCGGCATCCTGCCCCTGCACACGCTCAGCCACGAGCCGTCGATCGGCTTCGCGGCGGACGCCGCGGCCCGCATCAGTTGCGCGCCCGGCGTGGCGGCCGTCACCTACGGGGCGGGCGCGCTCAACCTCGTCAATCCGGTCGCGGCGGCGTACGCCGAGAAGTCGCCCCTGGTCGTGATCTCCGGGGCGCCCGGGGCCGGCGAACTCCGGGGCGGGCTGTCGCTGCACCACCAAGTCAAGCGCGTGGACTCGCAGTACGCGATCTACCGCGAGATCACCTGCGACCAGGCGTCGCTGCACGATCCGGCCACCGCGCCCGCCGAGATCGCCCGCGTGCTGCGCAACTGCATCGTGCAGGCGCGCCCGGTCTACCTCGAGCTGCCGCGCGACGTCGTGTTCGCGCCCTGCGCCGAGGTGGTGCCCGAACCGGAGCCGCCGTTCGACCCCCAGGCGGTCGCCGCCTGTGCCGACGAGATCATGGCGCGCATCGCACGGGCGTCCCGGCCGGTCATGATGGTCGGCGTCGAGATCCGCCGCTTCGGCATCGAGCAGCGCGTGGCCGAGCTCGCGCGCCGCCTGCACGTGCCCGTCGTCACCTCGTTCATGGGTCGCGGCCTGCTCGCGGAGTGCGGCGTGCCCGTGCTCGGCACGTATCTCGGCCTCACCGCGCATCCCGACGTCGGCCGGCCGGTCGAGCAGTCCGACTGCCTGCTGCTGTTCGGCGTGACCATGTCCGACACGAACTTCGGCGTGTCCGAGGGCCGCATCGACTACCGCAACGCCATCCACGCCGAGAACCGCGCGGTGACCATGGGCTTCCACCGCTATGCCGACATCCCGCTCGATGCGCTGGTCGACGAACTGACGCGGCGCGTCTCCGACCGGCCGGCGCGCTCGGCCGGGCAGCCGACCGAGCATCCGCGCGGCCTGGTCGCGGACGAGGCGCCGGTGACCCCGACCGACGTCGCGCGGGCCGTCAACGACCTCTTCGCGCGGCACGGCCGCATGCCGATGGCGAGCGACACCGGCGACTGCCTGTTCACGCTGCTCGACATCGAGAACACCGAGGTGGTGGCGCCCGGCTACTACGCGACCATGGGCTTCGGCGTGCCGGCCGGCCTCGGACTGCAGGCCGCGGTGAACCGGCGCCCGATCGTCCTGGTGGGCGACGGTGCGTTCCAGATGACCGGCTGGGAACTCGGGCACTGCCGGCGCTACGGCTGGGACCCGATCGTGATCGTGCTCAACAACCTCAGCTGGGAGATGCTGCGCGTGTTCGAGCCCGAGGCGGAGTTCAACCGGCTCGACGACTGGCACTACGCCGAACTGGCCGCGCCGCTCGGCGGTGACGGCGTGCGAGTGCACACCCGGCGCGAACTGGCCGAGGCGCTGGAGCGTGCGCACGCGACCCGCGGCCGCTTCCAGCTCATCGACGTGATGATCGCGCCGGGTGCGGTCTCCACCACGCTCGAGGGCTTCGTCGGTGCGCTGAAGCGCCGGCAGCAGCAGGCCGGGGTGACGGCCGGCTGAGCGTCGGACCGGGCCTTGGCCGGCCTAATAATATTAATTTAAACAGGATGTTAATCCTGTCCTGCCGGTGCGGGACCGGACCTCGCCGGCGTTTGGCCAGATGATACGCTATGCTAATTATCTGCCAGGCTAACTTTGAGCCCGACCGATGACCGCGACCCGCGAACCGACCGAACCCGAGGAACTCCTGCTCGGCATCCTGGTGGCCGACATCCTGCGCCTCATGCGCGAGGACTTCGCCGCCCGCACGCGCAGCATGCCGCTGACCCCGGCGCTGCACCGGCTGCTCTTCTACGTCGCCCGTCGTCCCGGGGCGCGCCAGGTCGAACTCGCCGAATGGCTGGACGTCACGCCGGTGACCGTCGGACGCATGCTCGATCGCCTCGAGCGCCAGAGCCTCGTGCGACGCGAGGCGCACCCGACCGACCGGCGCGCGTCCTGCGTGTACATCGGCGAGCGTGCCACGGACCTGCTGGCGGGGCTCACCGAGAAGGCCCAGCAGACCCGCGAGCGGGCCGTCCAGGGCCTGACGTCCGAACAGCGCAGGGAACTGCTGCTCGCACTCGCCCGCGTGCGCAGCAACTTCGGCATGCCCGGGCCGGTGGCTACCGCCGCGGGAGACGCGCGGTGAGCGCCGCGGACCCGACGCCCGCACGGGCGCCCGTGACGGCCGCCGGCAGGCCCGGCGTGCGGCGCGTCCGTGCCCTGCTGCTGTGGGGCGTGCCGGCGGTCGCCGTGCTCGCCTTGCTGTACGCGTACGCCAGCGGTGGCCGCTACGTGTCCACCGACAACGCCTACCTGAAGCAGGACCTGGTCGACGTCGCTCCGCAGATCCCGGGCGACGTGCGCGAGGTGCACGCCCGTGAGAACCAGCCCGTGCGGCCGGGCCAGGTCGTGCTCGTGCTCGACGACGCGCTGCTGCGCGTGGCGGTCGCCCGCGCCGAGGCCGAGCTGGCCAGCGCGCGCCTGGAGGTGCGTTCGCTGCAGGCGGCCTACCGCGAGAAGCAGGGCGAAGTGCAGGTGGCGAAGGCCACGTCGCACTACGCCCTGCGCGAGCTCGACCGCCAGCGCGAGCTCGCCGCCCGCCAGCTCGTGCCGGCCTCCACGCTCGATGCGACCGAGCGCCAGAAGGACATCGCCGTCGGCACGATCGCCGTGCTGGAACTGCAGCTCGCGCAGGCCCGGGCGCGCCTCGGAGATCCCGCGCTCGACGTCGACCGGCATCCGCAGGTGCTGCGCGCACGCGCGGAACTCGACCGGGCGCGCGTGGACCTCGAGCATGCGACCGTGCGCGCCCCGCGCGCCGGCATCGCGAGCCACCTGCCGTTCGTGGGCGACCGCGTCGAAGCGGGGCGGGCCGCGTTCTCGATCGTCGCGGACGGCGGCCTGTACGTGGAGGCCAACTTCAAGGAGACCGACCTCGAGTGGGTGCGGCCCGGCCAGGAGGCGACGGTCGAGCTCGACCTCTATCCCGGGCACGAGTGGCACGGCCGGGTCGCGAGCATCGCGCAGGCCACCGGTGCCGAGTTCTCGCTGCTGCCGCCGCAGAATGCCTCCGGCAACTGGGTGAAGGTCGTGCAGCGCATCCCCGTGCGCATCGCGATCGACCGGCGTGCCGACGACCCGCCGCTGCGCAGCGGGGCCAGCGCGCTGGTCGTGGTCGACACCGGGCCGCGCGCGCGCTGGCAGCGCTGGTTCGGACGCCGGTCGTAGCGCGCCGGCCATGGCGATCCGCTCGCCCGAGACGCGCCGCACGGTGCTCGCGCTGGCCATGGTGCTGGCGTGCCTGCTGTTCACGGTCGACTCGACGATCGTCAACGTGGCGCTGCCGCACATGCAGGGCAGCCTGCAGGCCTCGCAGGACCAGATCGCCTGGGTCCTGACCTCGTACATCGTCACCAGCGCCATCGCGACGGCCCCGGCCGGCTGGCTCGCGGCGCGCTACGGGCTGCGCCGCGTGCTGGCGATCGCCGTGCTCGGGTTCACCGCGGGCTCGATGCTCTGCGGCTTCGCCGCGACGCTCGAGGAGATGGTGGCCTTCCGCGTGCTGCAGGGCCTGTGCGGCGCGTCGCTGGTGCCGCTCTCGCAAGTGGCGCTGGTGCAGGAGTACCCGCCCGAGCAGCACGGCAAGGTGATCGCGCTGTGGACCATCGGCGTGCTGCTCGGCCCGATCGTCGGGCCGACGCTCGGCGGCTACCTCACCGACGAGCTGAGCTGGCGCTGGGCGTTCTTCATCAACCTGCCGATCGGCGTGCTGGCCTACGTCGGCGTCGTGGAGGGCATGGACGGCGAGCACGCGGATCACAGCCGGCCGTTCGACTGGACTGGCTTCGTGCTGCTGTCGCTGGCGCTCGGTGCGCTGCAACTCATGCTCGATCGCGGCCAGACGCTCGGCTGGTTCGACGCGACCGAGATCGCCGCCGAGGCCTGCGTCGCGGCGCTCGCCGGCTACATGTTCCTGGTGCACACGCTCACCCACGAGCACCCGTTCGTCGACCCGTCGCTGTTTCGCGACCGCAACCTGCTCGCGGCGATCACGCTGATGTTCGTGACCGGACTGTCGATCATGAGCCCCGCCGTGCTGATCCCGTCGTTCCTGCAGTCGCTGCAGGGCTACACGCCGACCCAGGCCGGCCTGCTGCAGGCCATCCGCGGCGTGTCGTCGATCCTGGCCGTGGTCGTCGCCTCGCGCCTGACGGGCAGGGTGGACGCGCGCTTCATCGTCGCCGCCGGCGTGATCGCCTCGACCCTCGGGCTGGTGCTGACGGGCGGCTTCACGCTCGACACGCCGGGAATGCACGTGGCCCTGGTGTCGTTCATCCAGGGGCTCGGCACGCCGCTGGTGTTCATCCCGCTGTCGGTGCTCGCGTATTCGACGCTTCGCGAGTCGCAACGCGCGGAGGCCGGCGCCATGCTGACGCTGTGGCGCAGCGTCGGCTCGTCGATCGGCATTTCGATGGCGGTGGCCGTGCTGGCGCGCTCGACGCAGGTGAACCGCGCCTACCTGACCGAGCACTTCACGGCCTACGATGTGGAACGCTGGGCGGCCACGGGCGTGGATCCCGGCGCGAACACCGGCACGGGCCTGCTGGTCGGCCTGATCGAGCAGCAGGCGGCCACGATCGCGTACTCCAACACGTTCCACGTGCTCGCCGTCGTGACCGTGCTGGTCCTGCCCACCGTCCTGCTGCTGCAGGTCGGCGCGCGCGACGGACGGCGGCAGGTCGAGGTGAAGGAACTGGCCTGAGGACGGCTCACGGCACGGTGAGCGCCCAGGCCCGGAGTTCGGGCGGCAGCCGCTCGTCGGCGTGCCCGTCCAGCAGTCGCAGCCGGCGCAGCGCCGCGGCCGCCGCCGCGCGATCGCCGCGCGCATGCGACTCGACGATGCGTGCCAGCAGCGCGGCTGCCTCGTCCGCGGACGCCGCCGGCGCGGCCGACGCCGCCGCGTCCGGCACGGCACGCCCGGCCTCGGCGCGGGACGCCGGCTTCGCCGCGTACGACGGCTCCGGCAACCCGTACGGCGCCGGCGGCGGCACCGACCGCGCCGCAGCCGCCCCGGCCGATTCGGCGACGGCGGCTGCGGCCTCGGCCGCGCGGGCCTCCGTCGGTGCCGGTGCGACCGGCGCGATCTCGGCAGGAGGCGTCTGCGTCGTCGTCGCGGGCGCCGACGTCGCACTGTCGGCGGTGTAGGCGCTGTCGGCGGCGGGCGTGGCGTCCGGTGTCGGCGGGCTCGCCGCGGGAGCGCGCGCCTCGGCCGGCGCAGCGTCCGCCCACGGCACGTCCCGTGTCGATACCGCCGGCGCGAGCGACGGTGCGCGGTCCGGCTCGCGCGGCAGGACCTGCAGCAGCGCGAAGGCGACGACCGCGACGGCCGCGGCGGCCAGCAGGGGTTGCCACGGCTGCCGGCGCGCGGCCGGCGCGCGGCGCAGCGGTGCGACCTTCGCGTCGTCGAGCGCCGCGCGCGCCGCCGCGAGGATGGCTGCGTCGACGCGCTCCGGGGGCAGGTCGCGGGCGGTGTCCCGCCAGGCGTGCCGGATGGCCTCGTCGCCGGCGTGGTCGTCGTGCCGGGTGGTCATTGCAGGTCCTCCAGCGCCTCGCGCAGTCGACGGTAGGCGTAGCGCAAGCGGCTCTTGACGGTCTCCGCGGGCGTGCCGGTGAGCGCGGCGATCTCGACCAGCGACAGGCCGGCCTCGACGTGCAGCAGGAATGCGTCGCGCTGCGGCGGCGGGGTCGCCTGCAGCGCCGCGGCGAGGCGTCGTCCGGCCTCGGCATCCAGCGTCGCGCGCAGGGGCCCGACGGCGCCGTCGGCCTCGATCGCCTCCCGCTCCA
>JBPOHK010000185.1:0-13486 GCA_052035645.1 Pseudomonadota bacterium | reverse complement strand
ATCGGCGGCCACGGATCGACCGTGACGGTCGAATCGAGTGGAGCGATGACGACCTGGGGCGACGACTCGATCGCGATCTTCGCCCAGAGCCTCGGCGGCGGCGGCGGGGCGGGCGGCTCAGCGGTGGCGACGGGCGGGCAGGCCCAGTGGGCCAGCCTCAACGTCGGCATCGGCGGTGGCGGCGGCGCCGGCAATGACGGCGACACCGTCGCCGTGCGCAACGCCGGCGACATCGACACCTGGGGCGTCGCCTCGCACGGCATCTATGCGCAGAGCATCGGCGGCGGCGGCGGCCGCGGAGGCAACAGCCAGACACTGGACCTTGGCAAGATCGAAGGCGGTACCTCGCTGATGTTCGGCCTGTCGATCGGCGGCTCCGGCGCCGGCGCGAGCGACGGTGGCGTCGTGTCGATCCGCAACGACGGCGACGTGCGCACACGCGGCTCCGGGGCCTATGGCGTCCTGGCGCAGAGCATCGGCGGCGGCGGCGGCGAGGGCGGCTACGGCGGCTACGAAGGCGAGAAGGCCGAGGGCACGACGCCGGGTCTCGACCTGCAGATGGCCATCGGCGGCGGGGCCGGCAGCGGCGGCGACGGCGGCGACGTCTGGTTCCAGCAGCGCGGCAACGTCTACACGGGCGGTCGTGCGGCGGTCGGGGTCCTGCTCCAGAGCATCGGTGGCGGCGGCGGACTGGGCGGCTTCGGCCTGTCCGCCAGCACCTTCAACTTCACCCTCGGCGGCAGCGGTGCCGCGGGCGGACAGGGTGGCGATGTCACACTGGATCTGGAAGGCAACGTCGGCACGCAAGGCGACGGTGCGTTCGGCGTCATCGCCCAGAGCATCGGCGGCGGCGGCGGTGCCGCTGGCGACGTGACGGCCGGGCTGAGCTTCGGCGAGGGCTTCTCGTTCGGCCTCGGGCTCGGCGGCGACGGCGGGGCCGGCGGCGACGGCGGCGAGGTTCGCGTAGCGACGACCGGCGTGGTGGTGACCGAGGGCCGCGGGGCCGTCGGCATCTTCGCGCAGAGCGTGGGCGGCGGCGGCGGTATCGCCGGCTCGACCACGGGTACGCTGCCGTTCGCCGGCACGGTGGGCGGAGCCGGCTCCGCGGGCGCCGTCACGGTGGATCACGCGGGCGACGTGGCGACCTTCGGCGCGGGCGCGCACGGCATCGTGGCGCAGAGCACCGGTGGACTCGGCACGGCCGGCGACGTGCGCGTGACCGTGGACGGCAACGTCTACACCGAGGGCGTGGACTCGATCGGCGTCGTACTGCAGAGCCACGGCGGTGCGGGCAACGGCGATCTCGCGCTCGAACTCGGCAGCGGCGGCAGCATCGTCGGCGGACGGGGCGACGGTACGGCCGTGCGCTTCCTCGACGGCGGGGACAACACGGTGCTCAACCGGGGCACGCTGCTGGCGCTGGACCAGCTCGGCGGCACGGCCATCGTCGGCGGCAGCCACGACGAACAGGTGCGAAACGAAGGCCTGATCGTCGGTTCGATCGAACTCGGCGCCGGGCAGAACGGTCTCGAGAACATGGGCACGGGCGTCCTGCTCACGGGGGCCCGCATCGGCCTCGGTGCCGGGAACGTCCTCACCAACGCCGGTGTGCTGGCGCCGGGGGCGAATGCGAACCTGGCGTCGACGTTGATCGACGGCGATCTCGTCAACACCGCGACGGCGGTGCAGTGGTTCGACGTCGACATGACCCGCGAGCTCTCGGACTCGCTGCTCGTCACCGGCGACTACACCGCCAACGGTGCGGTCAGCCTGGTGTTCCTGAGTCCGCTCACGGCGCGGCACCAGGTGTACCAGCTCGTCTCGGTACAAGGCGAGACGATCGATGCTGGACTGGAACTGTCGCCCTTCGGCGGACCGGTGGCGATGACCGGCCACCTGACGCAGCGCGACGGCGGCACCTGGCTGGAGCTGCAGCCGGACTTCGCGCTCGGCGGCGACGTGCTGCCCGCAGGCGACTCGGCCCTGGGCGAGCACCTGAACGCGATCGTGCAGGCAGGTGCCGAACCGGGCATGCAGGCGCTGCTCGACACGCTGCTGCAGGCACCTGACACGCAGGCCCTGCGGCTCGCGCTCGACCAGTTGCAGCCGGCCACGCACTCGGCACTGGCCGCGGTCAGCCTGCAGTCGCCGCAGCGGCTCGGCGAGGCGATGCTGAGCTGCCGGACGCTAGCCGGCGAGCATCGCTTCGCCGGCGAGGGCGACTGCGTCTGGGCGCGGGCGACGACGTGGACGTCGACGCAGGAGGAGACGGCGCGCGCACCGGGCTATCGCGCGAGCTCCGACGAGGCGAGCCTCGGTGTGCAGCATGCCCTGGGGGACGGCGGGCCGTGGTACGGAGGTGTGGCGGTCTCCTATGAAGACGCCCGGATCGACCAGGGCGCGGCGTGGCACAGCAACGGCTCGTTGACGCAGGTGGGCGCGGTGCTGAAGGGACGGTTCGGTCCGTTCACGGCGGCACTCGATGGAACCTACGGCACGGGACGGTACGACACGCGGCGCCCGGTTCCGGTCCTCGGCGACGACGCGGTGGCGCGTTCGCGCCAGGACGTGACCCTCGGCTCGGCCGGCCTGCGACTGTCCTACGACTTCGAAGGCGCGGCGTGGTACGTCCGGCCGCTGCTGGACGTGGCCTACGCGCACGGCCAGGTGGACGGGTTCACGGAGCAGGGCGCGGACGTCGCCAACCTGAGTGTCGCCAAGCAATCGAACGACCGCACCACGCTGCGTCCGGCGATCGAAGCCGGGACCGAGCTGCGGCTGGAGAGCGGCGGCGCGCTCCGCCCGTTCGCACGCGTCGGGACGACGCAGGTCGTCTCGGGCCAGGCGTACTCGATCGCAGCGACGTTCGAAGGCACGCCCGACTCGGTGGCGCCGTTCGAGGTCGACAGCGAGATCGACGACTCGTACGCGGACGTGCAGGTCGGGCTCGACCTGCTGCGGACCCGCGGACTGTCGGCGCGGTTCACCTACGCCGTCCAGATCTCGTCGCACACCGACACGTACGCGGTCGGACTGAAGCTGTGGCTGCCGCTGCATTGAGGCGTCGCGCCGTGCGGTAAGATGCTGCCGTCGACCGGAATCGACGGCAGCTCCCTTGTCCGCCACGCGACCGACCAGTTACCAGCTCGTGATCGAGGTGCCCGCGCCTGTGCGCTGCACGGTCGGTCGTCTCGGCACGCTCGAATTCCCGGCCGGGCGCTACGTCTACACGGGCTCGGCGCGGCGCGCGCTCGAGGCCCGTCTCGACCGGCACGCTCGTCGCGAGAAGTCCCTGCGCTGGCACATCGACTACCTGCTCGCCGCGCCCGGCGTGCGACTGCTGCGCATCCGCCGCTCGACCCGTCCGGAGTGCGAGTGGAACCAGGCGACGCGCGGGTGCGTTGTCGCGAGGGGCTTCGGTGCGACGGATTGCCGTGCGGGCTGCGGCGCACACCTGAAACGCCTGGCGGGCAGGGCATGAGCGCCCGCGTCAAAAGGTGCCAACCCCGTGCCTGGCGATCGATGCCGGCCCTGCTCGTGCCCGTGCTGCTGGCGCTCGCGGGCTGCGGCCCGGAGCCGGTCCACGATCCCAGTGCCGGATTGTCGCCGGAGCAGGCGATCGCCCTGATCGACACGGCTCCACGCAGCGAGGTTGCGCTGACGGATCTCGTCGAAGCCTACGCGTTCGGCTCGACGGCCACGGACGCCCGGCGCGAGGCGCTGGCGAACGACGTCATCGGGCACGCCGTCGAGTGGGACATCCCGGTCAACGGGGTGTCCGTCACCGAGGACCGCTATCGGCTCACCACCCCGGCCATCGAGACGCGCAACCGGGCCGAGGCCGTTCCCGTGCTGAAGGTCGCGGCGTTCGTCGTCGCCCGCGGCCCCGCGGACCAGCAGCGCCTGCTGCGGCTGCGGACCGACGAGACCGTTCGCGTCCGCGGCATCGTGCAGGAGATCCGCGACCAGAAGGCCGTGGCGATCGTCCCGGCCGTGCTGGTGCCCTAGGGCTCAGCCGGCCGGCTCGGCTCGGCGCTTCTGCTTCCACTCCTGGCGCCGCGCATCGCGCTGCTCGCGCTCGGCGGCGACGATCCCCGGCACCTGCGCACGCTGCGCCGGCGTCAGCACGGCATAGACCTGCGTCCACGCATCGCTCGTGAGCTGGATCATCTCGCTGGCGTGGGTCTTGGCCTGGGCGACGGCACCGGCGTAGGCCGGGTCGGTCGGCGCCAGCGTTGCGAGCTGCTCCCGGTTCGCCCGCCCGCCCTGGTGCAGTGCCTGCAGTCGCGGGCGCAACGGCTCCAGGATTGCGCGCACCTGCGTCCGCTGCTCCGCGCTCAGGTCGAGTTGCTCGATCACCCGGTGCAGGCGGAAGCCGCTGTCGTGACCGGCGACGTCATGGGCGCCGCGCTGCCATCCGGCTGGCTCCCCCGGCGTGGTGGACGGGGCGGCCAGGACGACGCCGCAACCGAGGGCGGCAACGGCGGTGGCACTCACGAGCAGGCGGAATGACTTCATGGCGTGAACCTCGCTGGGGCGGGTGGCCGCGGGGCCGGTGGATGCGGTCATAACGCGGCACCCGGGCGCGGGTTGACGGCCGCCGACCGGCCGACTCGGGTGGTTCGCTCGCCCCTGAGGCACCCAGATGGGTGATTTTCGGCCACTTCAGTCTTCAGTCTGAACGAGTCCCATCAATCTTCCCGGCGACTGTCCGTTACCTTGCCTGCCGTGGGTGGCGGTGATGGCGATGGACCGGCATCGGGCTGGACGCGCCCAACGTGGGAGACACGCGATGGACGTCGAGAACGGACTGAAGACCGCCCCGGCCAGGGGATCGAAGCTGAACCAGCTGCTCGGGCGACTCAAGATCGGCCAGCAGTTCGGGATCGTGGTGGCTGCACTGATGTTGCCCATCGTGATCCTGGCGGTCACGATCACGCGCGGCACCTGGGACGAGGTGACCTTCACCCGCGGCGAACTCGAAGGCATGGCCTATCTGGCCGAGACCCGTGCGCTGGCCGAACCAGCCATCGAGTACGCGTACGCGCTCACCGCGCAGAAGGTCGATCCGGCGGCCGACACCAGCGGCATGACGGACGCACAGCGCCGGATCGGCGAGGCGTTCGCCGCCATCGAATCGCACGTCGCGCGGACGGATGACGCGATGGGCGTGGGTGCCCAGGTGCAGGCACTCAAGACCGAGTTCCAGGGCATGCCGGCCAAGGTCGCGCCGCTCGCGGTGCACGAGGACGTGGCCCAGGTGGGCATCGATTTCCTCAATGGCGTCCTGAAGCTCAACGACTCGATCGCCAACAACTCGGGCCTGGTGCTGGACCCGGACGAGAAGACTTTCTACTACATGAGCTCGTTGACCACGAACCTGCCGCGCGTGGTCAATCACGTCGCCGTGGTTCGTGTCGCGACCGCGCACCTGCCGGGCGAGGCGCCCGTCGGTGTCGAGCGCGATTTCATCGTCACGAACTACCACATGCTGCAGGAGGAGGTGTCGAGCCTCGTCGGCCTGATGGGCATGATCCGGTCCAAGGGCCCGTCCCATGCGGACGAGATGCAGAAGGCCTTCGACGCCATTTCGGGTTCGAATGCGCCGTTTCTCGCCGCGCTGGCGTCGCACGCCGACGAGGGCGGCGACGTGGGCCAGTTGCGGGCGAAGGCGGCCGAGGCCGCGCGGCAGACGATGCTCGGCTTCGACGTGGCCATCCAGGCCGCCACCGAGGGTTACGAGGAGCGCCTCGCCGACCGCAGGAACCACCTCATCCAGCTCGGCGTGATCAACACCGCCCTCGTGCTGATGGCCGCGCTGCTTGCGTTCTACGTCCGCGGCCGGATCGTGCGTTCGCTGCACCGGGCCGTCAGCCTCTCGAAAGCCATCGGCCAGGGCTCGCTCGACAACGAGATCGTCGTCGACACCCGCGACGAGATCGGCGAACTGCTCGGCTCCATGGCCGAGACCCAGCGCCAGCTGCGCGACGGACGCGAGGCCGAGAGGCTCAATGCCGAGCGCGAGCGTGCGGTCGCGGCCGTCAATGCGCGCATCAAGCAGTCGCTGGACGCCGTCTCCGCCTGCGTGCTGGTCGCCGACAGCGACGGCCGGATCATCTACCTGAACCCGGCCCTGCAGCACATGTTCGCGGGCGTCCAGGGCGAGCTGCGCAAGGTGTTCCCGACCGTCGACTTCGCGCGCCTCGAGGGGCAGCCGCTCAGTGCCCTCGGCCAGGACGGCGGTCACGGCGCCGGGTCGCAGTCGCACACCGCGGAGCGCCAGTTCGCCGGCCTGACCATGAAGATCACGACGACGCCGGTGTTCGATGCCGACGGTGCGCGCATCGGCACGGCGATCGAGTGGGTCAACCGCACGCAGGAAGTGCAGGTCGAGAAGGAGGTCGCCGGCATCGTCGAGGGCGCCATCGAGGGCAACCTGTCCAACCGCGTCGAGCGCGCCGGCAAGACCGGTTTCTTCGAGACCCTGGCGGTCGGCATGAACTCGCTGCTCGACAACTTCGGCGAGGTCATCACCCGGATCAAGGCGGCGGCCGCCGAGGTCCACAGCGGTGCGGACGAGATCAGCAAGGGGAACACGGCGCTCAGCCAGCGCACGGAAGAGCAGGCATCGAGTCTCGAGGAGACGGCTTCGTCCATGGAGGAGATGACCTCCACCGTGAAGCAGACCGCGGACAATGCGATGGAGGCGAACCAGCTCGCCATCGCCGCACGCGACCAGGCATCCCGGGGCGGCGAAGTGGTCGGCGCGGCCGTGACGGCGATGGGCGGGATCAACCAGTCCAGCCGCAAGATCGCCGACATCATCGGCGTCATCGACGAGATCGCGTTCCAGACCAACCTGCTGGCGCTGAACGCGGCCGTGGAAGCCGCCCGGGCGGGCGAGCAGGGCCGCGGCTTCGCGGTCGTCGCCAACGAGGTGCGGGCCCTGGCCAGCCGTTCGGCCACCGCCGCCAAGGAGATCAAGACCCTGATCCAGGACTCCGTCGGCAAGGTGGAGGAGGGTGCTCGGCTCGTGGACGAGTCGGGGAAGGCGCTCAACGAGATCGTGCTGGCGGTCAAGAAGGTCACGGACATCGTGTCGGAGATCGCCGCCGCCAGCCAGGAGCAGAGCACGGGCATCGAGCAGGTGAATCGCGCCGTGATGCAGATGGACGAGGTCACGCAGCAGAACGCCGCGCTGGTCGAGCAGGCCGCAGCCGCCTCGGAGTCCATCGTGGAACAGGCCCAGGCCCTCAATCACCTGATCTCCCGCTACCAGGTCGACGGCACGGCGGCCGCCCGTCCCGCCGCGCCGGCACGACGGGTCGCCGGCGAGCCGCGGCTTCGAATCGCACGCTAGACGGCGTGCGAGCTGGCCGGGTCCGGTCTCGATTCTCCCCCGAGGCCGGATCCGGCCCAGCCCGACCGACCCGGCGACCGGCCGGGCCGCGCGGAACGTGAGGGAAGGCCGGGTCGACATAGCTGCGGATTGACAGCCGCGACAATCGGCGCAGGCTCACAGGTGCAGTGGTCCGTTCGTCTGCGGCTACGGCCGCTGGAGGTGGCCCATGCCCTACGTCCTGCGCTGGGAAGGTCACGGCGTCTATCGACGGTTCTTCGGCGAGGTGTCGTCCGGCGAGTTCCGCGAGGCCTGGCTCGAAATGGTGAACGACGTGCGCTACGAGTGCGTGCGCTACATCATTTCCGAGTATCTCGAGGCGGTCCCGGGCGCGGACCTGACGCACACCTTCGTCGGACGGGTCGAGCAACTGGCGCGCGTGCAATACGACTGCGGGCCCGACATCGTGCATGCGACGGTCGCCAGCTGCGACCGCATGCTCGAGCACGTCGGCTCGTTCGAGTCGTTGCCGCTCGCGCCGTACCCCGAGGCCACGTTCAGGACCGTCGAGGCCGCGCGACGCTGGATCGCGGGCAACCCCCGGCCTGCCTGGCGTGCCGACCTCGCGGCGTCGACCGTCGGCTCCGCCGCGAAATAGGACCGGCGCATGCAAGGACCGCAGGGCGCGCAAGGCAGGGAAGCGTGAATCCGGCGCGAGCGATGGTGCTGGTCGTGGCGGGCGTCGCCTGCGCGGTGCTGTACGTCGTGATGCGCTACCCGCACCTGCGGCGCGAGCAGTTCCAGGGCGGGCGGGCGTTCTCCTGGCCGGTCGCGCTCGGCTGCGCCGCGACCGTGTATGCGTTCTTCGTCTGGGTGGCCTTCGCGCTGCAGTGATGCGCCGGGGACCGCCCGGGGCAGGGTCAGCCCCCGCCGTCGTCGCGTCGTCCGGCCGTGGGCCGGGACGCGCCTGAATCCGGAGCGATCCTGCTCGCCGCCCAGTTCCGGAGTTCGCGAATCTTGTCGGGACCGCTGCGGGGATTTCGCACCAGCGTCTCGATGCTGCGCATCAGCACGTCGACCTCCGACCGCGACGCGTCCGGCCCGACGTCCGCAACGCCCCACAGGTCGATCCAGTTCTCGCAACGTTCGCCGAAACGCAGCACGGCGTGGAACCAGCGCGGACGGCGCCAGTTTCCGAGGACGAGGTCCAGGCTGGCCGCCGCCAGGGACACCGGGATGAGCGTGATGTCCAGCACGGCCTCCATGCCGAGCTTGGTCTGGAACACCACGACGTCCCGCAGGAGTCGCAAACGCGAGGGTCGGTCGGGCATCCGCGTCATGTCACTCCTGGGCGCCAGGGGAAGCAGACGAACGGCGGCCGGCCCGGCTCGCTCGTCTGCCTTCAGCGCAGCAGGGCCTCGATGCTACTCCAATCGAGCGACTCGACGGCCTGGCGCATCATTCCGTCGTAGGGCGAGCCCGCGCCGGAAAAATGGATCTCCATCATCCGGATGCGGCCCGGGTTCGACCGATCCCACGGGAATGCCGGATCGAGCTTCACGAGGCGTGGCAGAGCCTCCACCGGCCGCAGAGGCGTCTTCGAGGTGTAGCCCTCGCGTGCCTGCGCCTGCAACTGTGCCGCGGTCAGCGACGCACGCAGGGCGCGCAGGTCATCGAGCTGCTTCGCGTAGGCGTTGGCGATCGGCGGTGCGGAGGCCGCCGCCGCAGCGTCCCGGGCGGCCTGAGCCTTGACCTCCTGGATCATGGCCCAGAACTTCTCGGCTTCGGCCGGATTGGTTTTCTTCATTTCCTCGTAGACCTTGCGCGGCCCGCTGTCGTCGTACTGGCCCGCCCGCGCGCCGGCATCGGCGATGTCGCGGTCGGTCTCGGCCACTGCACGGCCGAGGCGTCGTTCCTCGAAGGCGAGATACTCGGCGGTGGTGACGGGAATCCACGGCGTGCGACCGTCGAACGTCAGCACGATCCACTGCCCGCGGTAGACGGCATGCCCGCCGACCTCGCCGATCTTCTCCGGTTCGACGAACGCCTCGAGCTGCTCGTCGCGCACCGCAGAGTCCTGCTGCTTGAGCGTGGAGCGGACGGAATTGGCCTGGACGACGATGGCAGCGCGGGGATCGACGCGATCGGCCTGCGCAGTCACCTCGCAGTCGCCCGGTCCCCAGACCTGGCGCGGATGCGCCCAGAGGACGAGGTGGAAGCCGTAGGGCGACCAGGGTGTGTTGCGCGGGTGCCCGACGACCTGCCACGTCGACCGCAGACGCACGTCGGGCAGTCCACGCAATCCAGCGTTGCGCTCCAGGATGTCGTTCATCGACCGCGCGGCCGCGCGGGCCTGGGCAACGCGCGCGTCAGCAACCGGCAGCTGATCGGCGGTGGTCGGGCGCTCGCGCTCGATCCAGCAGGCCGCGTGACCCTCGGCCACGGGCCACAACGCAATGAGCAGGAGCCAGGAATGGAACGTGCGCATGGCGCCGGATTCTATCGACGGTGCTGGGATCCTCGAAAGCCCCGACGGAATATCGCCCCCGGAGCCCATGGAGAGGAACGATCCACGCCGACGGCGTTTGCCGGCCCGTGAGACGCGTGCCGCTTCCGGCTATGCTCGGCCCAGGCCCGTTCAGGTTGAGTGCTCGAGGGCATGACCAGGGGGCGGCTGGAATGAGCGAACCGCAGGAATCGCGGCCGTCGGGCGACGCCGGCGACGACCCGAATCCCTACCTGCAGCCGGTGCCGCGGATGTGGTCGCGCGCGGCCGGTGTGCTGCTGCTGGCCGGGATGGTCGCGCTCACGGTGGTGATCGTCCAAGCCACCGTGCCGCAGTTCCTCGGGGACGGGCCGCGCGCGCCGTTCACGAGTTCGTCGCTGATCTTCGTCCTGATGCTGCTCGTGGCGTGGGGATTCTGCTGGCAGGCCGGCTGGCGGCTGGTGCGCGGCCGGGGCGGCGAACCGGGAGCGCTGTTCTCCTGGCCGGTGTGGCTCGCGATCGGCGTGATGCTGCTGACGCTGACCGCACTCGCGGCCGGATTGTGGCTGGCGGCCGGACCCCTGGGTGCGAGCGGATTGTACCTGCTGCTGTCGATGGCGAGCCTCGGCGGCTGGTGCCTCTGGCTGGCTTGGCAGCGACGGGGGCGGTGAGGCATGCGGCGACGGGATTTCGCTCGACCGAACCGGACCAGGCGACTCGCGACGGGCGATCCGGGCGAGATCGATGCCCGCTACGGTCTGGAACCGGTGTGGGAGCCGGGCAGCGAGGCCGCGGGCGACGTATCGCCTTTCGTGGACGTGCAGTGTCCCCACTGCGGCGAGCACTTCGATACCGCGGTCGACCTGTCGGCGGGCTCGTTCAGCTACGTCGAGGACTGCCAGGTGTGCTGTCGACCGATCGAACTCGCCGGCGAGGTGGACGACGAGGGCGCGCTGGTCGCGTTCACCGCGCGACGTGAGGCATGAGAGGCACGGCACGGCTGGCCACCGCGTCGGGGCCGGCTCGGCACGAGCGGATTGGAGGTTCGGCCGGGTATTTCGTCAACTGCGGAGATTCCTGGGCTCCGTTGCGTGTCACACGCATGGTGGCGAATGCCCGGGACCGGCAAGATGCCGCCCGTTAATTTTCTCCCCCTGAATTGGGCCCGCCTCGTGTGGGCCCTTTTTTTTCGCGCCATTGCCGATTCGCGCGGCGTTGCCTGGCGAATGCCGCACCGGTCGGCATCGTTCACGATGGTCTCGACTCAGTCCAGCATCGGGAACGACTCTTCGAGCAACGGCTCGGCTGGATTGGCAACGGCAACGGTATCCGTGCGGATGCGTTCGCGGCAGTGTCAGAATGTCCCCGGACGCGAATCTTCCGCAGCGGCGAACGAGGGGAGCAGGATCGAATGGAAGACATATCCGAGCCAGCGGCCGAGGTGCTGAACCCGTGGGTGTCCATCTGGCGGCAGCCGCGCGCGACGATCCGTCAGATCGTCGCATCGGATCCCGAGCGGTACGTCACGGCCATCGCCGCGATCACGGGCGCGTCGTCGACGCTGAATCGCGCCAGCAACCACAACGCGGGCGACAAGCTCGACTTCTGGCAGATCCTGGCCATCGGATTGCTCGTCGGTCCCATTGCGGGCGTCGTCGGGCTCTATCTCGGGGCAGTGCTGGTGCGCTGGACGGGCAAGTGGATGGGTGGGCAGGCCAGCACGCTCCACCTCCGGGCCGCGATGGCCTGGGCCAGCGTGCCACTGGTCGTCGCGGCGGTGGTGTGGCTGCCCGAGTTGCTGATGGTCGGGCGCGAAATGTTTACCGCCGAGACACCGCGGCTGGATGCCCGACCCGGGCTGGCTTTGCTGATGCTGGCAATGTTCGTGCTGGAAGCGGTCGCCGGCATCTGGGCTTTCGTGCTGAACTGCAAGTGTGTCGGCGAGGTCCAGGGTTTCTCGGCGTGGAAGGCGCTCGGCAACCTGCTGCTCGCCTTTCTGCTGCTCGTGGCGCCGTTCGTTGTTCTGGGGTTCGCGGTGGGTGTGCTCCGGAGTTGAGTGTGTCGGGGTCCATCATGCGGTCAGCCCGCGGAGCATTCCGTGCATCGTGAAGGTTGGGGCAACGGTCGCGGCCGATGAGTGATCGCGACGCCAGCGACGTGTCCGCGAATCGGCTGGCAACGTTCCTGCTCGAGCGCGGGCTCGGCGGGTTCGGGCCGCTGTCCGGGGCCGAGGCGCTGGCCGGCGAATACCGCATCGACGGCAGCTACGCGAGCGACGACAAGCGTGTCGATGCGCTGATCCGCTGGGAGATCGGCAAGAACTTCACCAGCGGATTCCTGACGGGGCTCGGCGGTGTGGTCACGTTTCCCGTCGCCATTCCGGCGGCGCTGGGTGCCTCGTGGCTGATCCAGGCACGCATGGCGGGCGCCATCGCGTGCCTGTACGGGCACGAACTGGCGGCGCCGCGCGTGCGCACGTCCATCCTGCTGGCTCTGGCCGGCGACGTGGCGAAGGACGCGATGCAGGACCTGGGCCTCAAGGTTGAGAACAAGCTGACGCAGAAAGCCATCGAGCAGGTGCCGGGCCGGCTGCTGGTGGAGATCAACAAGCGCATCGGCGCGCGGCTGCTGGCGAAGGTCGGGCAGAAGGTTGTGCTGCGCGTACCGCGCGCGGTGCCGGTGGTCGGTGGCGTGGTCGGTGGCGCGCTCGATGCGGCGGTGTGCCGCATGGTCGGACGGACGGCGAAGCAGCTGTTTCGTCCGCCGGCGGGTGCCGTCGTAACCGGCGAAGTGCTGGCTCGTTCCGAGCGGCCTGAATAGGACCGGGACAGATCGAGGGCCGGCGGGGCGCAGCCATTTGCAGGTCGAGGTCCGCGTCGTCGGGTCAGGCAGACGCCCGGCAATGGTACCGAAAATATGACATAATATACATTATGCGTACCTCTGCCATGACCAGAGCACACGCTGGAAGCTCACTTCTCGCTGTTCAAGCGCTGTCTCGTCAGCGTCCACCAACACATGGACACAAAGGACCTTGACCGCTGCTACAACAAATAGCCTTCATGCACTGGATTGGAGGCAAGGAGTGACGCTGTGCCGACAGTCCAAGAACGACTCTTGCACGTCGAACTCAAGGTCAATAGGGCCAAAGAACACGTCGCTGAATTGCAGCGAGAAATTGAGCGGTTTTTCGCGGCCAATCCCTACGCAGTCGCGACCAAGCGTGATCCGAAGACGCGACAGTTGATCTATTACGTCTCCGGCGTCAAACCAACTCCGCAGTGCTTGCCGCTCATCGTCGGTGACATCATCCAAAACTTGATGAGCGCCCTGGACCATCTCGCCTACCAATTGATCTGTAGCGACACGGCCGATAGGCCACCACGGCCTAGGAAAATCTATTTCCCCATTTTCGACAGTGTCACGGAATACGAAGCCGGAAAACAGTCAAAAATACTGGGAGCGGCCCAAGACACGGTCAATGCGATCGACGCGATCAAGCCATACAAGGGAGGGAACGATCTGCTCTGGATGCTCCATGCACTCAACAACATCGAGAAGCACCGTCTGCTGCTCACAGTCGGATCCTACGCGGGCGGTGTCGATTTTGCTCGTCATGGATTCAAGAATCTGGCGGCGCTCATCGCCAATGACCCCAAATG
>JBPOHK010000143.1:0-12372 GCA_052035645.1 Pseudomonadota bacterium | reverse complement strand
AGGACGGGGGCGCCACCGCCGCGCTGGCACGCGCCCAGTCGGCCGTGCGGCCGCTGGTCCTGCTGGATGCCGCTCTGGCGCCGACGGCGCAGCTGCTGGACGAGGCCGCCATCGCCGCCCGCGAGGCACTGGCGAGCGTGCGCCGCTATGCCGGCGGGCTCGACGCCGATCCCGGCCGCCAGGAGTGGCTCGAGTCGCGGCTCGCCGCACTCGAGGCGACGGCGCGCAAGCACCGCGTGGAAGTGGCCGAACTGCCCGCGCTGCGCGAGACGCTCGCCGCAGAGTTGAAGTCGCTCGAGAACGCGGCGTCCAGCGCGGCCGAACTGTCGAAGCGTCTCGAGGCTGCCCGCAGCATCTACGTCCGGGAGGCGGCGCAGCTGACCGCGGCCCGGCGCGAGGCCGCGGGCCGCCTCGATGCCCAGGTCACCCGCTACATGCAGGAGCTCGGCATGGCCGGCGGGGTCTTCGCCACGCGCGTCGAGCCGCACGATCCCCCGGAGTTCGCGGAGCACGGCAACGACGAGGTGGAGTTCCTGGTCAGCGCCAACCCGGGCCAGCCCCCGCGGCCGCTGGCACGGGTCGCCTCCGGTGGCGAGCTGTCGCGCATCAGCCTCGCGCTGCAGGTGGCCGCGCTCGAGGCGACGCACCTGCCCTGCCTGGTGTTCGACGAGGTCGATGCCGGCGTGGGCGGCGCCGTGGCCGAAATGGTGGGCCGGCAGCTGAAGGCGCTGGCCGCCGCCGGGCAGGTCCTGTGCGTCACGCACCTGCCCCAGGTGGCCGCCCAGGCCGATCACCAGGTGCGCGTGTCGAAGGTCGCCCGGGCGGGCACGACGCGCACGGGGCTCGAGCGGCTGGATCCGGCGGCCCGGGTCGAGGAAATCGCCCGCATGCTGGGCGGCACGCGCATCACCGAGCGCACGCGCGAGCACGCGCGCGAGATGCTGGAATCGGTCCGGGCGCCCCGCCGGCCGGCGGCCGGCGCGAAGCTCAGGCCTTCTTCGGCCGGTGCGGGCAGGACTCCTTCACGCAACGGCCGTGCAGTGTGAGGGAGTGGTCGGCGATCTCGAAGCCGAGGCGCCTGGCCACGGACTGCTGACGCTCTTCGATCCCCTCGTCGGAGAACTCTTCGACGCGGCCGCAGTCCACACACACGATGTGGTCGTGGTGCGTACCCTCGTTGAGTTCGAAGACGGCCGTGCCGCCCTCGAAGTGGTGTCGCGTGACGAGGCCGGCCGACTCGAACTGGGTCAGGACCCGGTACACCGTCGCGAGACCGATGTCCTCGTGCATGTCGAGCAGGCGCCGGTATACGTCCTCGGCGCTCATGTGGCGGGCCTGCGTGCTGGCCAGGATCTCGAGGATCTTGACGCGCGGCACCGTGATCTTGAGCCCGGCTCGTCGGAGGTGTGATGGTTCCACGGCTGCACCGCTCCTGGACCGCCCGTCGCCGGGCGTCGTTGCTGTATGATTCCGTCTCATTATCACCGGCCTTCCGCGGCCGTCCATACGATGAATCCCCCTAGAAACGTGATTGCCACGCATCGAACGCTGCTCGCCGCCCTGCTCGCCACGGCCGTCCTCGCCGTCGCGCCGGGCTGCGTCTACCGGCCCAACATCCAGCAGGGCAACCTGCTGCGCATGGAGGACGTCGACCAGGTCAACGTCGGGATGACCCGCAGCCAGGTGCGCTACCTGCTCGGCACGCCGATGGTGGCCGACCCGTTCCAGCCGGAGCGCTGGGATTACATCTACACGCTGCAGCGCGGACACGAGCGCAAGGTGGAACGCGCGTATTTCGTGGTCTTCTTCGAGGGCGACCGCGTGGCCCGGCTCGACAAGGTCGATGCGCCGGACCTGAGCGACATCGACCGCATGCGGGAGCGCCAGGCGGCGCGCAAGGCCGCCGGGACCGCCAGCCCGCCGCCCCCCCAACCCAACTAGATCCTGCGCCCGGCGCGCGATTCAGCGGCCGCGCGGCCCTCCCCGGGCCTCGGCGACGCGGCGTCGGCGTCGCTCCTTGGGGTCCAGGGGCAGTGGCCGGTAGATCTCCACCCGATCGCCGGGCACGACCGGGTGCGAGGGCTCGATCCGGCGGCCGAAGATGCCGAGCGTGGTGGCATCCGGGTCGATCTCCGGGAACTCGCGGGGCAGGCCCGACGCCGACACGGCCTCCCCGGCGGTGAGCCCCTGCCGCCACGGCACGGACACGACGCACTGCCGCTCCGGCCGTGCGTAGACCACCGCGACCGAACCGTCAGCCGGCGCCGGTGCCATGGACCTGCCGGGCCCGGACGACGAATGCGTCGATGAGCTGGCCGCAGCTCTGCTCGAACGCCTTGCCGAACAGCAGCGCGACCACCGGATTGGCGAACTCGAAGCGCATGGCGAGTTCGATGCGCGTCCCGGCGTCGCCGATCGGGGTGAACGTCCAGCGCCCCTCGAGCAGGCGGAACGGGCCCTGCACCAGCTTCAGCGTCATCCAGTGGGGCCGGTCCATCACGTTGCGCGTGGTGAACCGCTCCTTCACCCCCGCCCGCTGCATCTCCATGCTCGCGAGCAGGTCCGTCGGCGAGCTCTCGTGCACCTCGGCGCCGACCACCCAGGGCAGGAACTGCGGGTAGCGCTCGACGTCGACCACGAGGTCGAACATCTGCTCGGGACTGAACGTGACGAGTGCGCTGCGCTGGATCTCGTGGACGGACATGGGCCGGGTCCTGCAACCGGGCGCAAGTGTATGCGGCCCGGCTAGAATGCGCGACCTGCCCCCGACGACCGCCATGGCCACACCCCGCAAGAGCAAGGACGATGCCTCCGCCGTGATCGCGCTCAACAAGCGCGCGCGGCACGAGTACTTCATCGAGGAGAACCTCGATGCCGGGCTCGTGCTGCAGGGCTGGGAGGTCAAGAGCCTGCGCGCGGGCAAGGCGCAGATCACCGAGGGCTACGTCATCATCAAGAACGGCGAGGCGTGGCTGATCGGCGCGCACGTCACGCCCCTGCGCACGGCCTCGACCCACGTGGTCGCGGACCCGACCCGTACGCGCAAGCTGCTGCTCAACCGCCGCGAACTCGACCGGCTGGTCGGCGCGGTCGAGCGCAAGGGACACACGGTCGTGCCCCTCAAGCTCTACTGGAAGAACGGCAAGGCCAAGCTCGAGATCGGCCTCGCCAAGGGCAAGCAGGCGCACGACAAGCGGGCGACCGAGAAGGACCGCGACTGGCAGCGCGACAAGGCCCGTCTGATGCGCACGCGCTGAAAGACGGGGACAGTCCCCGTTGGGGACAGTCCCCTGTTCCCGCCCCCCGTGTCAGCGTCAGGACTCGCGCCCTTGCATTCCCACCCCCGGCCCCTAGACTCGGGTCATCCATCCGGGGGCGACCGGTTTTGACGTGGGTCGCGAAACTCCAGGTGCATGCCGAGGTGCAAGGTTCCTCGTTAAACCGCTTGCAAACAACTAGTTGCCAACGACGACAACTACGCTCTGGCGGCTTAATCCCGCCTAACCCTCGACTGGCATGTGCTTGTGCATCCAGACCCGGGGGACGCGCTCACAAGCTCGCGGGTCCAGTGTGCTGAGGGCTGGCTCGCCAAAACGTTCCTGAGCTGGACGGTCATCTTCCCTGCCGCTTGGGTAGTGAACGTCGAGAACCAAAAAGACGGCTAAGCATGTAGGTCCTGGAATGTAGGGCTTGCGGACGCGGGTTCGATTCCCGCCGCCTCCACCATCAACGCCCCCCGGTCGACAGACCGGGGGGTTCCGTCTTTGCAGTTCCGTCGACCGGGGCGCCCGATCCTTGAGTGCCGGCCGGCCCCGCAATGGGACCGGATTGAATTCAACTGTCCGCCCGTGGGCTTTCGGGACCACCGGAAACGAGACGTGACTCACGCCACAGTTTCGGGTCGGGAGCGATCCTGCGTCCCGGATCGATTTGCCACGACCGCTCACCCGGGCGGCCGGCCGGACGATACAGACGACATGAGTCCCGCCAAGCTGAAAAACCTCCTGATCTCGGCCACCGGGAGCTGGCGCACGATGCCGGAACCCGTCGAGTCGAAACGCGAACGCTCCACCCTGCCCGACGCCCTCGGCATCGAGAGCCAGGCGACGCTCGACTCCGTGCTGCACGCCATCAACCGGGCCGCCCGCGCGAACGAAGGCAGCGTCCTCTCGCTGGGCAAGTCCGGCGAGCCGACGGCGGAGGTCCTGAGGGTGCGGCCGGCGCGCGAGGACGGCTACGCGGTGGTCTCCGTCGAGCGCATCGACAGCCAGCCGCAGCCGCTCGACTACAAGCTGCTGATGGACCTGTTCGAGCTGACCCAGACCGAGGCCCAGGTCGCCGTGGCCCTGATGCTGAACGAAGACCTGCGCGCGATCTCCGTCGAGCGCCACAGCTCGCTCGAGACCGTGCGCATGCACGTCAAGCGCATCCTGCGCAAGACGGGCATGCCCAGCCAGAAGCGGCTGACCGCCCTGCTCGCCACGCTCGCGATGCTCGCGCAGTCGCCCGGCCGGACGCGTGCCGGCTCGCTGCCCGGCGGCTAGCCCGCCAGCGCCGTCGCCGGGCCCGTCGCCACCGGCGCGACGACCGGTTCCGCCCGTTCGACTTCCACCGGCGTTCCGTTGAGCACGGCCGTGCCCGTCAGCGCGTCGACGCGCTGGTCGTCGATCAGGTCGTTGAGGCTGACGCCGGCATGCGCGGCGGCGACGCCGAGGCGGATGCCGCCGCGATCGTGTCCCCAGCCGTGCGGCAGGCTGACCACCCCCGGGGAGATGTCGCCGGTCAGTTCGGCCGCGACACGTACTTCGCCGACGCGCGAACGGACCCGCACGAGATCGCCCGGGCCGATGCCGCGCGCCGCCGCATCCTGCGGATGGATCATCAGCGTGCAGCGCGGCTTGCCCTTCACGAGGCGCTGGCTGTTGTGCAGCCAGGAGTTGTTGCTGCGCACGTGACGGCGCCCGATCAGCGCGAGCCCCGGCGCCGGCTGGCCCAGCGACGCGCGGGCACGCCCCAGGTCCGCGAGGTACATCGGCGGTGCGAGGGCGATGCGGCGGTCCTTGGTCGCGATGCGTCGCTCGAGGCAGGGCTGCAGCGGCCCGAGGTCGACGCCGTTGGGCGACGCCGCGAGCAGGGCCGTCGTGAGCCCGCGCGGATCGCGATCCGGCGCCGCGAGCATCGAGCGCAGGGCCGACAGTCCCGGCAGCATCGCGAGCAGGCGCAGCGCGCCGCGGTTCGGCATGCCGTAACGACCCGTCTTGAGCATCCAGTCGAGCATGCCGTCGGGGCCGAGCCGGCGGCCGACGGCACGCTTCAGCGTGGCGGCCAGGCCCGGCCGGCGCGTGGCGAGCCTGTCGGTGAGCATGGCGAGGATCTCGTGGTCGTGCAGCGCGCCGGGAGGTTTCGGGAACACGGCCGGCGAGTACTTCGCCACGTTGCGCACCGCGAAACCGCTCAACGCGACGTCGTAGTGACTGCGCTCGAGCAGACTCGTCGGCGGCAGGATCAGGTGCGCGTGGCGCGTGGTCTCGTTCAGGTACGGGTCGATGGACACCATGAAGTCGAGGCCCGCGAGGGCGCGGTCGAGGCGCCGTCCGTTGGGCGTCGACAGCACGGGATTGCCGGCGAACGTGACGAGCGCGCGCACCTGTCCCGCGCCCGGCGTCTCGATCTCCTCGGCCAGCGCGGCGACGGGCAGCTCGTTCGAGAACTCCGGGAGACTGCGCACGCGGGAGCGGAAGCGTGCGTAATGGCCGCGCGAGCCGTAGGCGCGCGTGAGGTCGACCGGAGGCTCGGCGAACATCATGCCGCCCTCGCGATCGAGGTGGCCGGTGAGCAGGTTCAGGCACACGAGCAGCCACGCGGTGAGCCCGCCGAATTCCTGCGTGCAGGCGCCCATGCGGCCGTACACGAGCGCTCGCGGCTCGTCGGCGATCTCGCGCGCCAGCGACGCGATGCGCGCCGCGCCGATGCCGGTACGCTCCGCGAGCGCGGCCGGGTCGAGGTCCATGACCGCCGCGCGCAGCGCCTCGACGCCGTCGACGCGCGCGGCGAGGTGGCCCATGGCGACGCGCTCCGCGGCGAACGTCTCGCGCAGCAGCGCGAGCAGCAGGTAGACGTCGGAGCCGGGCCGGATCGGCAGGTGCTCGTCGGCGATGGCCGCCGACTCCGTGCGCCGCGGATCGATGACGACGAAGCGGCCCCCGCGCGCGCGCAGCGCCTCGATGCGCTTCTCGAAGCCCGGGGCACTCATGATCGAGCCGCCCGAGGCCACCGGGTTGCCGCCCAGGCAGACGAAGAGCTGCGTGCGGTCCACGTCCGGCACGGGCACCAGGAACTGGTGGCCGAACACGGCCCACGAGGCGACCATGTGGGGCAACTGGTCGACGCTCGTCGCCGAGTACAGGTTGCGCGTGCCGACGGCCCGGATGAAATCGCCGATCGAGAGCATGGCGCCGAGGTTGTGCACCGTCGGATTGCCGGCGTAGATCGCGACGGCGGCGTTGCCGTGGGCGGCACGGATGGCGCCGATGCGCTCACCGACCAGGGCGAATGCCGCGCCCCAGGAGATCTCTTCCCAGCCGCGGTCGGTCCGTCGCATCGGCCGGCGCAGGCGGTCCGGGTCGGTGTGCAGGTCCTTCAGGGCCACGGCCTTCGGGCAGATGTGGCCCCGGCTGAGGACGTCGTCCGGGTTGGGCCGGATCGAGAGTACCTCGCCGTCGCGATGCTCGACGAATACGCCGCACATCGCCTCGCAGATGCAGCAGGTCTGGTGCTGGATCCGGGTCGCGCCCATCGTCCCCCCTCGCGCCGGCGGTCTAGCGGCGCCGGCGCCTCGCGAGTCCCAGGCCGCCGAGCAGCAGCAGCACGGCGGGGGCCGTGGCCCCTCCGCCGCCGTAGGAGTTGCTGTTCTTCTTGCGGCCGCACTTGGTGTTGCCGGTGATCGTGCCGCCGGTCGAATCGTAGCGGTACAGGGTGCCGGCGCCGCAGTTGCCGCCGGTGGATGCGACGCCGGCGATCAGCGTGCTGCTGAGCGGCACGAGCTGGCTCGTGGGCACCGCGCCGTTCGAGCCGTCTAGGCTGATCAGCGAGGTGAACCCGGTACCGTCGCGGGCAATCGAGAACAGCGTTCCGGAGGTCGTCGCCGTGCCGGACGCATTGGTGCCGCCGCCGCTGGTCGTGCCGTAGAGCCTGCCGTCCGCGAACAGCGCGAGTTCGCCGAGCGGGCGCGAGCCGCCCGTGTTGTCGAACTCGTGCATCACGTCGTAGGCCAGGGTCGTCAGGTCCAGCGAGAAGATCGTGCCGTGGCCCTTGGTGCCGGCGAAATTCGTCACGCCGTACAGGAAGCCGTCGCCGCCGTCGATCAGGCCGGCCGACGGCCCTGCGCCGTCCGCATTCACGACGAGGCTGGTGGTGCTGTCGATCGAGGTGGCCGGGAAAGTCCGGATCACCTGGAAGTCGCTGCCGTCGATGTCGAGGCGAAAGAGGGTGCCGCGGCCTTCCGCGCCGCCGGACTGGGCCGCGCCGTACAGCCGGCCGTCCGGCGCCTCCAGCAGCGGCGCGCTCGCGAGCATGCCTTCGGCGTTCCGGTAGAGCAGGCTCGGGTCGGTCACCACCGTGGAATCATCGGCGCCGGAGAAACCCGTCAGGGTGTAGGTGACTCCGGTGGCGTCGAAGGTGATCGGGCTGAAGGAGCCCGCGCCGCCGACGAAGGTCACGTCGTCGAAGTAGTAGGTCTTCGCGCCCGCCGTCGCGCCGGTCGTGCCGTAATCGAAGTAGATCGAGATCCTGTTGTAGGTGTAACTGAAATCGAGCGCCGGCGTGCCGCTCACCGGATTGGCGAAGTCGAACGTCAGCGTGCTCCAGCCGTTGGCCAGCGTCGTGGTCGCTTCCGTCTCGGCCGAGTGGGCGCTGTTGGCGGCGTCCTGCACCTTCAGCCTGACCTTGATGCCCGCCGTGGGCGAGAAGACTCGCACCGTCATGCGCGTGTTGGACGCGTCGAACGGGAGGGTGGCCACCGTCTGGTTCGCCCCCGTCGACACCGTGGTTCCGGCATCCGCCGCAGCCGACCCGGACTTGACCACCCTCGCGACCTTCTGGCCCGCCAGTTCGGAGAGCGTGTGCAGGACCGTGAATCCGGAGCCGTCCTTGCCGATGCGGAAGATCACGCCCGTGCCGTAGGTGCCGCCGGCCGAGGTGATGCCGTAGAGGTTGCCGTCGCTGCCCTCGGTCAGCTCGGACGTGGGATACGCGCCGTCCGTGTTCTTGGGCTGCGAGGCGTCGTTGAGCTCGGTGTAATCCGCGAAGCGGTGCAGGACCTGGAAATTCGTCCCGTCCTCGTTGACGCGGAAGATCGTGCCGGTCGTCTTGAACGAGCCGCCGAAGGTGCCGAACTTGGTCGTCCCGTACAGCTTGCCGTCGCTGCCCTTGATCAGGCCGGCCTGCGGACCCTGGCCCTCGGTGTCCTTGTCGAGCTGGTGGATGGTGGTGACCGAGGAGGCATCCGGCGTGATGCGCCAGATCAGCCCGCCGCTGGTCGAGGTGGTCGGGGCGGAGGCGCCGTACAGGGCGCCGTCCGAGCCGAGCACGATGTTGCCTGCCGGGGTCGAGCCGCTGAAGGCGACCACCGTGGACACCGCCGGGTCGGCCTGCACCGCCGCCGCGAACGGCAGTGCGACCAGGGCGGCCAGGGACGCGACGCGCAGGGAACGGACGGCCGGGACGGCCGGGAAACGCTGGGACGACATGTCGAAACGCTGCTCCAAGGGGCCCGGCTGCGGGCCGGGCGTCGGGAACGGTGGATTGTGCCGGATTCCGCCTCCGGACGCATGGAGTCCGCGCCTCGCGCGACGGGGCCGCTAGAATGCGCGCCCGTCGACCGACCACGTGCCCCAAGTGATCCAGTTTCGACACCTGACCCTCGCCCGGGGTTCCCGCCGCCTGATCGAGGACGCCACGCTGCAGATCCACGCGGGCTGGCGGGTCGGCGTGGTCGGCGCCAACGGCAGCGGCAAGTCCAGCCTGTTCGCGCTGCTGCGGGGCGAACTGCACGCCGAGGGCGGCGACTGCGAGTTGCCCCGCGACTGGCGCATCGCGTCGGTGGCCCAGGAAACGCCCCCGCTCCCGCGGCCGGCCATCGAGTTCGTGCTCGACGGCGACGAGGAACTGCGCCGGATCGAGCAGGCGCTGGCGGCCGCCGATGCGGCCCACGACGGCCACGCGCTCGCCGAATGGCACGGCCGGCTGGAAGCGATCGACGGCTACTCGGCCTCCGCGCGCGCCGCCGGCCTGCTCGCCGGCCTCGGCTTCTCGCCCGACGACCTGTCGCGCCCGGTCGCCGACTTCTCGGGCGGCTGGCGGATGCGGCTCAACCTCGCGCAGGCGTTGCTGAGCCGCGCGGACCTGATACTGCTCGACGAGCCGACCAACCACCTCGACCTCGACGCGGTCGTCTGGCTGGAGCGCTGGCTGGCGGGCTATCGCGGCACGCTGCTGCTCGTCTCGCACGACCGCGACTTCCTCGACGCCGCGGTCACGCACGTCGCGCACCTCGAGCACGGCCAGCTGACGCTCTACGCGGGCAACTACTCCTCGTTCGAGGAGCAGCGCGCCGCGCGCCTCGCGACCCAGCAGGCGACGTTCGAGAAGCAGCAGCGCGAGATCGCGCACATGACGCGCTTCGTCGAGCGCTTCCGCGCGAAGGCGTCCAAGGCCCGCCAGGCGCAAAGCCGGCTGAAGGCACTCGACCGGCTGGAGCGGATCTCGGCCGCGCACGTGGACGACCCGTTCGACTTCGAGTTCCCGGCGCCGGAGCGCGCGCCCGACCCGCTGCTCGCCCTCGACGGCGCGGCGATCGGCTACGGGGAGCGCGAGGTCCTCGCGGCGCTGGATCTCACCCTGCGTCCCGGCACGCGCCTCGGCCTGCTCGGCCCGAACGGCGCCGGCAAGTCGACCCTCATCAAGGCCCTCGCCGGCACCACGCCGCTGCTGCGCGGGCGCCGCGTCGCCGGACACGGCCTGCAGAGCGGCTACTTCGCTCAGCACCAGGTGGAACAGCTGCGCGGCGAGGACTCGCCGCTCGCCCACCTCGCCCGCGAGCACCCGCAGGCGCGCGAGCAGGACCTGCGCAACTACCTCGGCGGCTTCGACTTCCGGGGCGGGATGGCCGACGCCCCGGTCGGTCCGTTCTCGGGCGGCGAGCGCTCGCGCCTGGCGCTGGCATTGCTGGTGCGGCGCCGGCCGAACCTGCTGCTGCTCGACGAGCCGACCAACCACCTCGACCTCGAGATGCGCCACGCGCTCACGCGCGCGCTCGCGGGCTACGAGGGCAGTCTCGTGCTGGTCTCGCACGACCGGGCACTGCTGCGCAGCGTCTGCGATACCTTCCTGCTGGTCGCCGACGGGCGGGCCCGGCCGTTCGACGGCGACGTCGACGACTACCTGCAGTGGCTGACCGCGAGGCGCGAGGCGGCGCCGCCCACGGCCGGCGCGGCGGCGGTCGAGGCCGATCGCAACGCGCGGCGCGCCGACCGCGAGCGCACGGCCGCCGAGCGCCAGGAGCGCCTCGCGCGTCGCCGCCCGCTGGTGAAGGAATCCGCCGCCCTCGAGGCACGGCTCGCGCGGCACGAGTCGGAAAAGCGGGCGCTGGAAGCCCGGCTCGCCGACCCGGCGTTCTACGCGGGCAACCCGCCGGGCGAGGTCCAGGCGGCGAGCCGTCGCTGCGGGGAACTCGCGGCGCTGATCGCCGCCGACGAGGAGCGCTGGCTCGAGGTGCACGCCGAGCTCGAGGCCATCGGCGAGGCCTGAGCGCCCTACCCGGCCGCGGCGCGGCCCGTGATCGCGGTGAGGATGCCGGCCAGCAGTCGTTCCGGCGTGGGCGGGCAACCGGGCACGGCGACGTCCACGGGAATCACGTTCGCGACCCGCCCGCGGCTGGCGTAGCCCTCGCCGAAGACCCCGCCCGTGCAGCCGCAGTCGCCGACGGCGACGACGAGCTTGGGGTCGGGCGTCGCGTCGTAGGTCCGGCGCAGCGCCACCGCCATGTGCGCCGTCACCGGCCCCGTCACCAGCAGCAGGTCGGCATGGCGCGGGCTCGCCACGAACCGCACGCCCAGGCCCTCGAGGTTGTAGACCGGGTTGTTGAGCGCGTGGATCTCCAGCTCGCAGCCGTTGCAGGACCCGGCATCGACCTGCCGGATGCACAGCGCGCGCCCCATGATGTCGCGGATGCGCGCCTGCAGCGCGTCGCGCACGCGCAGCGAGTCGTCCGGCGCCGGGACCGGTTCGGTCACGATGCCCACGCGTTGGATCTGGCGCAGCGTCTTGAGCATGGTCAGAGGTCGTGTCCGCTGTAGGACAGGTTGAACGACTTATTGATCAGCGGAAAGTCGGGCACGATGTTGCCGATCACCGCGTGCTCGAGCACCGGCCAGTTGAGCGAGGACGGGTCGTGCGGATGGCAGCGACGGATGCTCCCGTCGGCGCCGGCCGTGAGCGCGACCAGCACGGGACCCCGCCAGCCCTCGACCACGCCGATGCCTGCCGCCCCGTCCGCGGCGACGCGCGGCTCGACCCGATGCGGCCCCTCGGGCGCACGCAGCACGACCAGCGCCACCAGCCGGCAGGATTCCGCCAGTTCGGCGAAGCGCACGGCCACGCGCGCCGCGACGTCGCCGGCCTCCGAACCCGCGAGCCGCACGCCGAGCTGCTCGTACGGCGCGCAGGGCAGGTCCACGCGCAGGTCGCGGGCCTGCCCGCTCGCGCGTCCCGCGAGGCCGCAGAGGCCGAGACGGGCGGCCAGCGCCGGGGTGACGATGCCGGTCGCGACGAAGCGGTCGCGCACGCCCGCGTGCTCGTCGAGGATCGACTGCAGGTGCCGCGCCTCGGACTGGATCTCGACGGCGACGTCCGCCAGCGCGGACGCCGACGCTCCCGGGACGTCGCGGGCCGTCCCGCCCGGCACCACGAAGTCCATGAGGTAGCGCTGCCCGAAGGCCTCCGCCACGGCACGCAGCCAGCGCTCCTTCAGGCGCGAGAACTGCGCGAGGCCGAACGCGAAACCGGCGTCGTTGGCGAGCATGCCGAGGTCGCCGAGATGATTCGCGATCCGCTCGACCTCGAGCGCGAGCGCCCGCAGCCAGGATGAGCGGGCCGGCACCTGCAACCCGGCCGCGCCCTCGAACGCCTGGCAGTACGCCCACGCGTAGGCGACGGTCGAGTCGCCGCTGACGCGCGCCGCGAGGCGATGGGCCTCGAGCTGGCCGAGGCCGGCGAAGCGCCGCTCGATGCCCTTGTGCACGTAGCCGAGACGCTGCTCCAGGCGCAGCACCTTCTCGCCGACGATCGAGAATCGGAAGTGTCCCGGTTCGATGA
>JBPOHK010000188.1:0-4475 GCA_052035645.1 Pseudomonadota bacterium | reverse complement strand
AGCAGGAGCAACTGGCTGCGCTCGAGCGCCTGTGCCGTTCGGTGCCGGATGCGCTGCCGCGCCTGGGCCGCATGGCGCGGGCCGGCCCCGTGCTGGCGAGCCGCATCTATTCAGTCCCGCCCGGCACCGGCACGCTCACGCTGCCACCGGCGGTGTTGCAGCAGTACTTCGCGACGATCGATCCCGGCGGCGACGCCTTCCTCGTGGCCGTCGGGCCGCAGGAGGACATGCGCGAACTCGATTCGATCACCTCGGCCCGCAAGATCCGCCGGATCGGCCTGCCCGAAGACCTGCCCGACGCCCCAGGCGAGGTGCTCGCGGCGCTCGAAGCCCGGCGCGCCGCGCTGGACGGGCGCGCGGCGACGGCACGGGAGGCACTGCAGCGGCTCGACGGGGCGCACGGGCTGCCCGACGCGCTCGGCGAACTCGCGCTCACGGCCTGGCTCGTCGCCCACGTTCCGGAACTGCCGGTGACCGAGCACTTCGCGTGGGTGACCGGCTGGTGCGCCGACTGCGACGACGTGCGGCTGCGCGCGGCGCTCGACGAACGCGGGCTGCATTACCTGCTGCGCCTGCCGGAGATGCCCGAAGGCATGGTGCCGCCGTCGGTGCTGCGCAACCCCGGCTGGGTCAAGCCGTTCGAGACCATGACCCGCATGATGGGCCTGCCCGCCTCCGGCGAGGCCGACCCGAGCGCGCTCGTCGCGATCATCGCGCCGCTGATGTTCGGCTTCATGTTCGGCGACGTCGTGCAGGGAGCGATCATCGCCGCCGCGGGCGTCTGGCTGCATCGGCGGGTACCGGTCCTGCGCCTGCTGATTCCCGGCGGACTCGTCGCGATGGGTTTCGGCCTGGCGTTCGGCAGCGTGTTCGCGCGCGAGGACGTGATCCCCGCGCTGTGGCTGCACCCGCTCCGGCAGCCGCTGCCCGTGCTCGCCGTGGCACTCGGCTTCGGCGTGGTCACGGTCCTCGTCGGGCTCGTGCTCGATGCGCTGCAACGCGCCTGGCAAGGGGCGCTGCGGCACTGGCTCATGTCGGACGCCGGCATCGTCCTCGCCTATGCGGGAATCGTCGGCACGGCGCTGGACCCGCGCGCGCTCTGGGCGCTGCCTGTCGGCATCGCCTGGGCGCTCGTGGGCGCCGCGCTCGACAGCCCGCAGTCGCGTGCCGGGGCCGCGGCGCACGCCGCCGGGGAGAGCGTCGAGCGCCTCCTGCAGCTCTCGGTCAACACGCTTTCGTTCGTGCGCGTCGGGGCGTTCGCGCTGGCCCATGCGGGCCTGTGCGCGGCCGGCGTGGGCATGGCCGAGATCGCCGGCCCGGGCTACTGGCCCGTGCTGATCCTCGGCAACGCCGCGATCATCGTGCTCGAGGGCCTCGTCGTGAGCATCCAGACGACCCGCCTCGTGCTCTTCGAGTTCTTCATCCGCTTCCTCACGGCGCGCGGCCGGCCCTTCGAGCCGCTCGCGCCACCGCCCGCACTGCCTGGAGCCAAGACATGAACGTTCGCGCGCGCTGGACCCTCGCCCTCGGGGCGCTGACCCTCACGACCGTAGCCGTCGCCACGCTGGCCCTGGTCGCCGCGTGGCCGGCGCTGGCCGAACCCGCCGCCGCAGGTGCGGCCGTCGCCGTCGCGCCGGAGGTCATGCGCTGGGGCTTCGCCTCCGCGGCCCTGGCGGCTGGCGTCGCCGCGCTGGGCGCCGGTTATGCCGTGGCGCAGGTCGGCACGGCCGCGCTCGGCGCGCTGGCCGAAAAGCCGGACCTGTTCGGTCGCGTACTCGTGATGGTCGGCCTCGCCGAAGGCATCGCGATCTACGGCCTGATCGTGTCGATCCTCATCCTGAACCGCCTCGGCTGAACGCATGGCACGCATCCTCTACGTCGGCGACGAGGTCACGGCAGCCGGCTTGCGGCTGGCGGGCGTCGAGACGCTCGTGACCAGCCCGACCGAGGCGGGTGAGGCCCTTCGCCAGGCGCTCACCTCCGACGAGGACTGCATCCGGTTCTCCGGCCGCCTCGTCGACTTCGTGCCGCCCGCCCTGCTGCAACAGGCGCTGCAGGGGATCGAACCGCTGTTCGCCGTGGTGCCCGACGTCCGCGGCGCCGGCGCACCGCCGGACCTCGCGAGCGAGGTCCGCAACGCCCTCGGGATCGAAGCATGAACGCCGAAACGGTGCTCGAGGCCCAGACCAGCGCGCTGCTGCGGCGACTCGCCCGCGAGCAGGAAATCCGCACGCGCCGTCTGCGCGAGGACGCGGAGGAGCAGTCGCGGGACATCGTGCGGCGCGCGCGTGGCGAGGCCCGCGGCCGCGTGAACCAGGCCGTGGCGGAAACCCGCCGCGAGCACGAGACCGCGATTGCCCGGCGCAGGGCAGCCATCGACACGCGCCAGCGACGCGCGCGCCAGGGCACGCTGCGCCGACTGCTCGACGAGGCCTGGCAGAACCTGCCCCAGGCGCTGCAGGCGCGGTGGGACGACCCGTCGGCGCGGCAGGCATGGTGCGAATCGGCCTGCGTCCAGGCACGACAGAACCTGCTGCAGACGGAAGACGTCGTCGTAACCGTCGACGCGCGCTGGCGCGACGAGCTCGCCCCACTCGTCACGCGTTGCCTGCCGCCGGCCGCAGGCGGCCGGCTTCGCGTCGAACCGGTCGAGGGCGCGGGGCCGGGCCTGTGCATCCGCGGTGGCCGGGCCTGCCTCGACGCGACCGTCCCGGGCCTGATCGCCGCGCGCGGGCGCATCGCCGCGGAGCTGCTCGCCGAGATCGAGCGCGAGATGGCCACGCGCGGGAGGGCTGCGTCGTGAGCGTCGCGCGCATCAAGTGGGTTGGCGGACCCGTCCTGCGGGCGCGGGCCGAAGGGCCGTTCGGGATCTTCGAGGCGCTGTCGATCGGCGCAAAGCATTTGCTCGGCGAAGTGATCCAGCTTCGTGACGACGAGATCGTCGCGCAGGTCTACGAAGACACCACTGGCCTCGAACCGGGGATGCCGGTCGAGGGGCGCGGTCGTCCGCTGTCCGTGTCGCTCGGCCCGGGCCTGCTCGGCGGGATCTTCGACGGGTTGCTGCGGCCGCTGACGGGCGCGACCGATTACCAGGTGCAGCCGGGGTTTGGCACGCAGGTGGACGTGCGCTGCCGGCTGGCGTTCACGGTCCGCCCGGGCGACGTGCTCGCGCCCGGCGCAGCCTTCGCCACCGTCGTCGCGCCGCGCGAGCAGCAGCTGCTCGTGCCGCCGTGGGCGCAGGGCACCGTCGAGCGCGTCGCGGGCGACGGCGAGCACGGCCGGGACGAGACGCTGCTGGTGCTCGTCGAGGCGTCCGGTGCGCGCCACGAGCTGCGGATGCATCACGACTGGCCGGTGCGCCGGCCGCGACCGGTGCTCGAGCGACTGGGCGCGCACGCGCCGATGATCACGGGCCAGCGCATCCTCGACACGCTGTTCCCGGTGGCCCGAGGCGGGCGCGCTGCGCTGCCGGGCGGATTCGGCACGGGCAAGACCGTGCTGCAGGAAGCACTCGCGAAATGGTGCGACGCCGACGTCATCGTCTACGTGGGCTGCGGGGAACGCGGCAACGAGATGGCGGAAGTGCTCGATGAGTTCCCGCAGCTCGAGGACCCGCGCAGCGGGCGGCCGCTCGCCGAGCGCACGGTCATCATCGCCAACACCTCGAACATGCCCGTCGCGGCCCGCGAGGCGAGCATCTACACGGCGATCACGGTCGCCGAGTACTTCCGCGACCAGGGGCTCACCGTCGCGCTGATGGCCGACTCGACCAGCCGATGGGCGGAGGCGCTGCGCGAGGTTTCCGGCCGCCTCGGCGAACTGCCCGGCGAGGCGGGGTACCCCGCGTACCTGAGCTCGCGACTCGCGGAGTTCTACGAACGCGCCGCGCGCGTGCGCACGCTCAGCGGACTCGAGGGGTCGGTGACCATCATCGGCGCGATCAGCCCGCCTTCGGGCGACTTCTCCGAGCCGGTCACGCTGCACACCAAGCGCTACGTCCGCTGCTTCTGGGCGCTCGACCGCCAGCGCGCGCAGGCCCGCTTCTATCCCGCCATCCACCCGCTGCAGTCGTACGGCTCGGACACGCACGCACTCGCCGACTTCTGGAAAGCCGCGGGCAACCCGGACTGGCTCGTGCAACGCCAGCGCACGCTCGAACTGCTGGAAACGCAGGCGCACCTCGAACGCATGGCCCGCATCGTGGGCCGCGACGCCCTGCCGGCACTGCAGCAGGCGAAGCTGCTCTGCGCCGACCTGGTCAACGAGGGATTCCTGCGGCAGTCCTCTTTCTCGAAGGTCGACCGCTACTGCTCGCCCGCGCGCCAGGTCGCCATGCTGGCCGTGCTGCTGCACTTCATGGACCGCGCGGAAGCCGCCGTCGCCGCGGGCGTGCCGCCGGCCCGGCTCGCGACGCTGCCACTGCTGCGCCAGCTGCAGCGGCTCGGCGAGGAATTCGGCGAGGACGACGTGCTGCG
>JBPOHK010000089.1:0-30485 GCA_052035645.1 Pseudomonadota bacterium | reverse complement strand
CGCTGTCGAACTCGCTGCCCGCCGTCACCTTGTCCGGGCTGCCCGTGCCGTCGAGCTTGAACTGGTTGATGCCGTAGCGGCGCAGCAGTTCCGTCGTCGTGGCGTGGAACAGCGCGTAGTACTTCGGTCCCGAGAGGGCGAGGCCCTGGTCATCGACCTCGTAGCCGGCCGCCTTCGCCGTGGTGAGGCGGGCCGCGCGCGGCGGACCGTAGCCGCCCCACGGCGAGAGCCACATCCCCGGGCCTGCGCCGATCTGCGCGGTGGCGTCGTGCAGCGGAGCGAAGCCCTGCGGGAAGCCCTTGCTGAACTGCCAGAGCCTCGAGGTGTCGTCCCAGCCGTCGTCGAACAGGAAGGAATCCATCTTCACGCCGCGCTGGCGCACGAGGTGCTCGCCGTAGGCCCGCACGACCCCGAGCGCCTCGGCCTCGGTGTACGGCGTGAAGTAGCCGATGTCGTACCACGAGTTGTAGTGCAGGAAGGTGCGGAACGGCGCGGCGCGCTCGTTCTCGAGGTAGGCCTGGAAGCCGCGGCGCAGCTGGCCGGGCGGCGTGACGCCGAACACGGCGGAGTAGGTGACCGGCACGTTTGCCCGCAGCGGCAGGGCGCGGCGCAGGAACATGCTCGCGTGGCCGCCGATCACGCGCGCGTCGGCCATCGGGTGCTCGAAGCCGTAGAAGGCGTCGTCGGTGACGACGGGGGATCCGCTCACGGTGCCGAGGACGTGCGCGTCCGGCAGGTCGAACTCGAGCAGGGACACGGAATGCAGGTCGAGCTCGGACGGCGCGACGAACTCGATCTCCTGGCGGACGTAGTTGCTGCCATCGCGCAGCGTGGCGCGCCACTTCGCGCGCAGGCCGGTGGCAGCGTCGACGAGCGTCGCTTCGAGCGACTGGCCGCCGCGTCGGTCGGCGGCGCGGGCCGCACCCGACTGTCCGTCCAGGGTCGTGCACGCCACATTGCCGTCGAGGTGGAAGTCCCGCGCGGGGCGCTTGACCCGGTCCTTGCGCAGGGTGATGCCGAACAGATCGCCGGCGAGCGGCTGCGTGCGGCCGTCGAAGCCGTTGCGCAGCGACGCCGGGCGCAGGCTGCCATCGTGGGTCGTGACGGCGAAATCGATGGCGTCGTTGGCGAGTCGCGCGCCGCCGGCCTCGGACTGGCAGGTGGCCGTGCCCGGGTCCTTCGGCAGCCACGGGGCCGGCAGCGGCTCGGCGCCGGCGGATGACGTGCCCAGGATCGCGAGGAGGGCGAGCAGGCGGGCGGCGGTGCGGGGCATGCGGGCTGTCCGGGGCGGGCTATGGCCGGATTCTGGCAGAGACGGCGAGGTCCGGTGCGTCCGGCCGGGGTGAGCGTGCGGCGGGCGGTGGCGGCCGGAGGGTGGATGCGTTAGAACATCACGGAATGTGGATGGCTGGAGACGGCCAGAAGCTGACGTTCGCACAGGAACTGCCGGAGGTCTGACAGGCACGCCAAATGAGTGTTCCGATAGACCGTTCAAAGTGGTCGGCAGCAAGTCAGCGCACATCGGGCCACTACGACGATCGTGCGATTGAGTACGAGGGCTTTCGCTGTCAATGCCGAAGGTGCACGCGCTCATTTGTCTTTACTGCTGAAGAGCAGAAGATCGCGTACGAAGTCGAGAAAAGGTTCGCGTGGTACGAGCCGAAATATTGCAGTGAGTGTTCGGATGCCACCGAGGGGACGACCACCTAGATGCCTGCTCTGGGTCGGTTCGCGCCGGTGGTCAGGTAACATCGGCCAGAAAAGGACCTTCGCATTGCCCATGAAGTCGCCGAATCGAATGGATCGAGCGTGGGAGAGGTCGGAGCGCCTGAAGCGATTCGGATACTGGAGTTGCGCGCTTGGAATCGTATGTCTGCTGCTCGGCGTAAAAACGCTCGGCGTTCTGCCGTCGATGAGTCCGAAGAGCACGACGAGCGTTTATGCCGCCCTTGAGGGTACCGGCTACATGCGCTGGATTTCTCTACCCCTAATACTCGCGAGCGTGCTGTTCGTATTGGCTGGATTGTTCATGCTCGCGCTAGCGCGACGCGAAACGAAATGACCGTTGTGGGTCGGAGGCAGGTTGACGTGACAAGACGCACCGGAGATCAGATCAGTTGAGCCGCGTCGGCAGCCGTCGCGCATTTCTGTTAGCCGTCGCTTTGGCGGCGGCTCTGGTCGTCGGTTGGTGGATACGCGGTCAGTTGCTCATCGACAGGTGTCTCGATGGCGGGGGACGCTGGAACTACGATTCGCGCGTATGCGAGGGAAGGCCTTGAATGGCCTCGGCGACTGACCGTAGTGGGTCGTGAGCCGCCTGTGGAACTAGGCTAGGATCGGCCGCAAACGGACAACGACGAAGACCCCGGGATACCTGGTGAACTCCAGATGCCACAGAAGAAGGGTGAGCTTCAGTACCTCGAACGTTGGCGGCGGCGAGCGCGATTCGGCGAGCAGCTGGCGTTTCACAATGTTGCCGCTAGCTATCGAATACTCGGTCGATACAGGCTTTCCGCTCGCTGGTACGAGAGGGCAGCGGTGAAGGGCGACGGCAACGCAATGGTCGATTGGGGCCATTGCCTGCAGCACGGTATGGGGGTTCGTAAGGACTCGGCCGCTGCGGAGTTAGCTTATCGCGCCGCAATCAAGTCGAACTACATTTCCGAATATGGGCGCGAGGAAGCGATGTACTTGCTCGCGGTTCTCTTGACGCAGGGTCGGCCGAGAGGCTGGCGTCGTGAAGCTGCGACGCTCTTGCGTCGTGCCAGCGCAGACGGGGACTATCCGCAGGCGGAGAACCTCATCGAACAGTTGAAGGCCATGTCGTCCGTGCCAATTTGTACGTGCCGTCGATGGTTGAGGCCAACGCTTCGGAGGCTCGCCTGCCCTATTCACGCAAAGCCCCGGCGAACGAAGGCCTAGCGGCCGGACTGGGTCGACTTGCGACTGTCGCGCGATTAACGAGATTTGGTTGACGTTTCCGCGGAAACGCCTCGATTGGGTCGCGCACCGCCGGTCGTCTGGCGGTGATAGGCTTCGACTGACGTTTCCGCGGAAACGTCGCTGAGCGGCCAGACGCGGGCGGTGCCGGGTGACGGGAGCACTCGTTCTCCTGTTCGACGAATCGCCGCATGGCAGCGCCGCCGAATTGTCGTCAGACGTCAGAGGGCCGTCTTTGCGCGCATGGACGCAGAACCCTACCTGATCTATGCCCTCATCCTCGCCTGCGAGATCGGGTTCTGGGTCGTCCTGGTTCTGGCCCTTGCCGTGCGCTACCTGCTGCGCAGAGACCGGCTGAGCCGCGCGCTGCTTCTGTGCCTGCCGCTGGTCGACGTGCTGCTTCTGATCTTCACGGCCATGGACTTGCATGGCGGTTCGACGGCTGCGTTCGCGCATGGACTGGCCGCCGCCTACCTTGGCTTTACAGTCGCCTTTGGCGGCATGGCGGTCAAGTGGGCCGACGCGCACTTTGCCCACAGGTTCGCAGCGGGTCCGGTCCCGGCAAAGGCACCGTCCCGGGGGTGGACGGTGGTTCGCTACGACTTCAACTTGTGGGGGCGGTGCATTGTTGCGTGCATCATCACGATGGCCCTCGTTCAGGCTCTCGTGCAATTCGTCGGTGACGCCGGAGCCGCTCAGCCCCTGCTGGCATGGCACAAGCATGCGTTCGGCTGCATCGTGCTCTGGTTTGTCTTCGGGCCGGCGTGGAGCCTCGCAACGGCATGGAACCAATCGCACTGACGCCGGACGGTATGCGATGGCTGTTCGTACCAATGGTCGCCGTCAGCGCCGGCCTCGTCGGTGTGGGTCTGATTCTTCGCGCGATCGCCAGGCGAACATTGCCAACCGACAGGGCCGAAGGCCGGACGAGCGAATGACGGCATCGAGTCGAATTCGTCGTGCGCCAATTCGATCGATTGCCAACCTGTGATTGACGTTTCCGCGGAAACGTCGTGCGCCGCGGTTCGGGTGAACGGGAGAGGGACATGGACACGGAGCGATACACGGGCGGCTGCCTGTGCGGAGACGTGCGGATCGTGGCGGTGGGGCGGCCGAACCGGGTGGGCGTCTGTCACTGCCTCGATTGCCGCAAGCACCACGGGGCGCTGTTCCACGCGTCGGCGGTCTTCCCGCGCGAGGCGGTGACCATCACGGGCGACGCGGGCAGCTACGCGGGTCGCTTCTTCTGTCCCCGCTGCGGGTCGCCCGTGTTCTCGGCGACCGGCGACGAAATCGAGGTGCACCTGGGGTCGCTCGATGCGCCGGACCAGCTGAAGCCGACGTACGAGCTCTGGACGATCCGGCGGGAGTCCTGGCTGCCGCCGTTTCCGGCGACGACGCGCTACGAGCGCGATCGTGACGCGACGAGTCGCAGCGAAGGCCGGGAGCCGTGAGCGGTTGCGCGACCGTCAGGCCGCGCTCGACCCGCTGAGCAGTTCGCCGACTTCCTGGTCCGACAGCTCGCGCTCGGTCTCGCCGCTGCCGCCGAGGTTCATGGCGTCGATCTTCGGCACGGCCGGCGCGTTGTCCATGTCGACCCGGCCGGTCAGGCGCGCACCGTTCTCGATCGACACCTTGCGGGCGAACAGGTCGCCCACCAGCACGGCGCCGACGCGCAGCGTCACGCTCTCGAGCGCATAGACGTTGCCGTCCACCTTGCCCTCGACGATGACGCGGCGCGCGCGGATGTTGCCGCGCACGTGGCCCTGGTTGCCGATGGTCAGGCTGCGGGTGTGCAGGACCGAGCCTTCGACCTGCCCTTCGATGACGAGGTCTTCGTCCGCGACGAGGTCGCCCTTGAAGCGCAGCGTCGCGCCCAGCACCGAGGCGCGGGCGGGCGACGAGCCCAGGGACGAAATCGGCGTCACCGGGGTGGCCGGCGTCGGTTCGACGACACGCGTCGGCGTCACGACCGCGGCGGGCGGCGCCGTCTTGAGCACTTCCTCGAGATCGACGCGTTCCTTGGTTTCACGCTTCCACATGCTGGCCACCCTCCGTCACTCGCCCGTGCCGGTGCGCGCATAGGCGCTGCCGAGCGACAGGCTGTCCGAGCGGCGCGGCTCCATGCGGATGCTGCCGTTCAGCGTGGCGCCCTCGGCGACGTTGATCGCCGGCGCCTCGAGGTTGCCGCGCACGTTGGCGCGGGCGCGGATCGTGATCGAGCCGGTGGCCTTGAGGTCGCCCTCGACGCTGCCCTCGACGACGATCGCCTCGGCCGTGACGCCGGCCTTGATGACCGCCTCCGGGCCGATGGTCACGCGCGGCGCCGGGCCGATGCTGCCCTCGACCTGGCCGTGGATGACGAGGTCCTCCTGCGAGGACAGCTCGCCCTTGAACTTCAGGGTCGGGCCGAGGATGGACGCCTTGTCCTTCGAAACATCGTGCGCTGCGCTCATGCGTGTGGCTCTCCGGAAGTCCGAGCGAGTTCGTTCATGCCCGTGCGGCGACCGCCGGGCGGCGGCACGGGGCCCCGAACGCGCAAGCTACCGGATCGACGCGTCGCGCGAGGGCGACGTGCGTCTCAAATGCCAAAAGGAAACGACGGTCCCGGCCGGGGAGCCGGGCCCGTCGTTGCCGCAGAACGCCCGGACCGGGGGTGGCGCGGGTCGGGGCGAGCGCGGACTAGCTCAGTGGACGCCCTTGGAGTTCAGGTAGGCGCCGAAGACCTTGTCCGTCTTGAGGATGTGGCTCTGCAGCCAGTCCCGCAGGAACTTCATCGTCTCCATCGTGATGTGCGTGTCGCCCGCCTTCAGCTTGTGCTGCAGGTCGAGCGCCGTCTTCGTCAGGTCGGCGTGCTCGTGCTTGTGCGTCGGCGAGTGCGGATAGCCGTGCGCCTGCATCAGCTTTTCCTCGGTCTGGAAGTGCATGACCGTGTACTGGATGACGCGGTCGAGCACCTTTTCCATGATCTCCTTGGCGTCGCCGGCGACCATGTGGTCGTGCAGCCCGTTGATGAGCTGGACGAGCTTCTGGTGCTGTGCGTCGATCTCCGCGACGTGCACGGAAAGGTTGTCGGACCAGGCGATCAGGGTCATGGGCGCTACTCCCCGGTGACAGGTTGGCAGTTGTCGCTGGAGTTAGCGGCCCGCCGGGCCCGGGCCTGAAGTGACTCTCGGGCCCGATGCGGTCAAATCGGTGCGAATGAAACGATCGACCGTCGGCGCAGGCCCGGGCGAACGGTCCCTCAGTTCGCGGGAGCCCCCGGCGGAACATCGGCTACGATAGACCCGCCTCAGGAGGACGGGCATGTTCGAGACGGCATGGTGGCGGCGCGACGATCTCGGCTACCGGGACGGCCGGCTGCACCTCGCAGGCGTCGATCTCGCGGATTTTGCGGCGCAACACGATGGGCCGGCGTTCGTCTACAGCCAGGCCCGTGTGCGCGCCAACCTCGAGCGCCTGCGCGCCGCGCTGGATGCGGTCGGTGTGCCGCACCGTCTCTTCTACGCCGTCAAGGCCAATCGCTTCCGGCCCCTGCTGTCGGCCATGCGCGCCTGGGCGCGCTGCGGCATCGACGTCTGCTCGCCCGCCGAAATGTCGCTCGCGCTGGAACTCGGCTACGCCGAATCCGACATCTCGTTCACCGGGCACGCCGTGTCGAACGCGGACCTCGATGCATTCGCCCGCCACCCCGGGGTGCACGTCAACTGCGACGCCATCTCCACGATCCGCCGCCTCGGCGAGCGCTGCCCGGGCCGCGAGATCGGCATCCGCGTCAACCCGAGGGTCGGCGCCGGCTACACCGACAAGCTGCACTACGCGGGTGCCCGGCCGAGCAAGTTCGGCATCTACACGGACCGTTTCGACGAGGCGCTCGCGGTAGCCGCGGCGCATCGCCTGAAGGTGACGCAGGTCCACTTCCATTTCGGCTACGGCTACCTCACCCGCGACCTGCCGAAATTCGAGCAGGCGCTCGAGCAGGCGACGTGGTTCGTCGAGCGGTGTCCCGACGTGCGCACGCTCGACGTGGGCGGCGGCATGGGGCTGCCGGTGACGCCGCAGCACCCGCCGCTCGACCTTGCCGAGTGGGCCGCGCGCATCGCCCGGCACACTCGCCCGCGCGGCCTGACTGTCCACGTCGAGCCGGGTGATTACCTGATGAAGGATGCCGGGGCGCTGCTGTGCGAGGTCAATACCGTCGAGAACAAGGGCGGCGTGAACTTCGCGGGCGTCGACGCGGGCCTCAATCTCTCGGGCCTGTGGGCGTACTACCAGACGCCGTTCATCGTGGCGCCACTCGTGCCGCGCGACCCGCGGGACTGCGAGACGTACACGGTCACGGGCAACATCAACGAGGCGATCGACGTGCTTGCCGAGGACGTGGTGCTGCCCCGGCTGCGGGAAGGCGACCGGGTGGCCCTCCTGAACGCGGGGGGCTACGGCTCGGCCATGGCGTCCAACCACTGCATGCGCGGCGAGTTCACCGAGCACCTGCTGGATTGACGCGGGCACTGGAGCCCGTAGCATTCAGCGCCATCCGTGAGCCGGCGCCGATACGAGGAGAACCCCTGCCATGAGCGCCACGCCGAAGGACCGCGCCACGTTCCACGCCATGGTCGAGGGCACGCCGGAGGACTGGGCTGCCATCATGCGGCACGCCGACGGCTACCAGCGCGACCTACCCAACCGCATCGTCGCGCACCTGCAGTTGCTGCGCGGCGGCGAGGACGGCTATGCGATCGACCGGCTCGAGCACTCGTTGCAGACGGCGACGCGTGCCTTCGAGGCGGGCGAGGACGAGGAATACGTCGTCTGCGCGCTGGTGCACGACATCGGCGACACGCTCGGTCCCGCGAACCACGCCGACATCGCAGCGGCAATCGTGCAGCCCTACGTGTCGGAGCAGAACCACTGGATGATCGCGCAGCACGGCGTCTTCCAGGGCTACTACTTCTTTCACCACGTCGGGCTGAATCGCGACCTGCGCGAGCAGTTCCGTGGGCATCCGTATTTCGAGGCGACCGCGCGCTTCTGCCACCGCTACGACCAGGTGTCGTTCGACCCGGGCTTCCGCTCGATGCCGCTCGAGGCGTTCGTGCCGATGCTGTCGCGCGTATTCAGCCAGCCGAAGCGCTCGCTGTACCTCGCCTGACGGATCCCGTTCAGAAGCGGCCGCTCGCGCCGCCGCCGCCGAAGCGACCGCCTTCGCCCGGACAGGCGGAGGGCGGCTCGTCGCCGCGGCCCGTCTGCGCCAGCGCGCCGGTGCCGGCCATCTGCAGCAGGTCGAGCGGGCCTTCCCGGTCGCTGATGCGCCTCGAGGTGATGCCCGCGCGCGGCTCGCGCAGGAAGCGGTCGAGCGCCCAGCCCGCGGCGAGCAGCGCGATGCCGCCCCCGATCAGCCACGCCTCGGTGGGGCCGCCGAGCGTGAAGCGCGTCTCGAACCCCAGGCACGCGAGGCAGGCGAGGCCGCCGAGCAGGGGCGCGTGACGCCTGCGCCGCACGCCGAGCACGAACATCGGCACGGCGAGGGCCAGCAGGACCGTGGCCGTCGCCCAGTGGCCCGGCAGCATGCGCGGCTGGCCGAACAGGTCGGCAAACCAGCCGAGCGCCGTGTGCCGCGCGTACACGGCGAGAGGCATGCCCACGACCAGCCAGTCGAGCATGCGGTCGAGCGACGGGCGCCGGTAGTCGCGCCCGCCCGCCGCCAGTGCGAGCGCCGCGATCGTCGCCGCCACCAGCAGGGCGGTGAGTCCCGTCCCCATCCGCTCATCGAGCGCATGCACCGTGTCGGTGGTCGCCAGCCAGTCGATGAACGCGAGGGTGGCGCAGGTCGCCAGGAACGGACTCAGCAGCCGCAGGCCGGCGGACGCCAGCGCGGCGATGGCCGCGAACCAGAAGAGCGACTCGTCGCTCACGCCGGCGTCGTTGAGCTGCAGGACGATCCACAGCGCCACCAGCAGGACGCCCGCCAGCCACAGGCCTTCCTCGAAACCGCCGCCGTGCAGGCGCTTGCCGCGCTTGAGTCCCTCGCCGGCGAGCAGCGCGACGACCCCTGCGAACAGGGCGAGATTCGCGCCCCCGAATCCCAGCACGGCCGCCACGAGGCCGGCCGCGAGCAGGCCGAGCACGAACAGCGCGATGCGTGCGAAGGGCCCGGTGCCGCGCCAGCCGCCGGCGCGTTCGCGCAGCGCGTCGGGCGGCAGCAGTCCGCGCAGGCGCGCACCGAGCACCAGCCAGCGTTCCTCGCGGCTGGATGGCAGTCCGTCGCTCACGGCCTGCGCTCCCGCAGCTGCTGGCGCAGCGTCCACAGCGCCGCCGCCGCGGCGCACACGACCAGGAGGACGAAGCCGGCGCTCGTGCGATCGCCGCCCAGGTGGGGCACGACCGTGAGGCACACGCCGAACGCGGCATAGACCACGCCATAGACGAGGAAGGCCTCGCGTCCCGTGCGCAGGGCGAGCGTGATGGCCACGCCGGCGAGCACGACGACCAGCAGCAGGCCGGCGAGGCTCCAGGCGTCGACGTTGCACCACGCGAGCGCGCCCCAGAACGCCAGGTTGATCGCGAAGTGGTCGAACACCGCCAGGAACTCCGATTCGCGGTCCCGGAAGGCCTCGGCCAGGCGCCAGGCGGCGATGACCGCCGCGCAGACCAGCGCCCGCCCGGCGATGCGGGACGAGGGCAGGTCGATGAACGGCACGCGCGCGACGGTGTCGGCGAGTCCGAACCAGCCGACCAGTGCCGACAACGAGGCGCCCAGCACCAGCGACGAACGGAAGGCGTACGCGACGATCGCGTGGGCCACCGCGAGGATCAGCAGGTGGCGCGACCACAGCGGGCCGAGCAGCGAGAACTCGTGCTCGGCATAGCCGAGGTCGGCGCTCAGCAGCAGCACGGCGAGCAGCAGCAGATAGTCGGCTGCCGTGGACAAGGGTTCGCCGCGCATCCGCGCCCGCAGCGCGGGCACCGCGCAGAGTCCGGCCGCCGCGGCGAGGCCGAGCACGATGGCGAGCGGTCCGATGCGCGCCAGATTGCGTGCCAGCAGCAGGCCGACACCGCCGGTGACCAGCGACACGCCGGCATACATCAGCAGCCGCAGTTCCGCGAAGACGGAGAACACCGTGCCACGCTCGAGCGCGATCGCCCGCGCGGCGGTGTCGTCTTCGAGCTGCCCCTCTGCACGGAGCTGCCGGATCTCGGGTTCGAGGGAATGCACCGGCCGACTCTAGCCGTCCGGGCGCGCGGGCTTCAACCCGCCGAGCCGCCGGTCGATCCAGCGCCAGGCCGGGTAGCTGGCGCCCAGCAGGCCGAACGCGGCTGCGGTGGTGACCGGATTGGCGAAGCCGATGGCAATGAGCAGCGCGAGCGTCGTGGCGAGTGCGATCGCCGGCAGCCACGGGTGGCCCTTCGCGCGATACGGTCGGGCGAGATCCGGGTGCGTACGGCGCAGTCGGAAAAAGGCGAACATCGCCGCCGAGTTGACCAGCATGCCGATGGTGCCGGTGATCTCGAACAGCGCCTCGAAGGTCCCCGCCGCGGCCATCGCCGCCGAGATGGCGAGCGACAGTAGCGTCGCGACGCCCGGTACGCCGTGGGCATTGATGCGCGCCGCGCCCGGCAGGCTCAGGCCGTCGCGGCCGAGCGCGAACAGCACGCGCGGCGTGAACATCGCGGTGATGTTGAGGATGCCCAGCAGCGAGACCAGCGCGAGCACCGTGACGGTGCGCTCGGCCCCGGGGCCGAACACGATGCCGGCCGCGTCCGCAACCGCGAGCCTGGAGGCCGCCAGCTGCGGCATCGGCACGACCGCGAGCACCGCGAGGTTGACCAGCATGTACACGGCGATGACCACGAAGATGCCCGTGAACATGGCGCGCGGCACGTTGCGCGCGCTGTCGCGGTCTTCCTCCGCGAAGTACACGCCCGAATTCCAGCCCTGGTAGGTCTCGTACATCAGCTGCATCGAGCGCACCACGGCGAACAGCAGGGCGATGGCGGCGGCGGACGCGGCGGGGCCGGCCGGTGGCGGGGCCGCCAGCTCGTGGTGACCGCTGCCGGCCGCATGCACGAAGCAGGCGACGACGATGGCGCCGAGGCCGATCACCTTCGCGAGACTCAGGGCCTGCTGCACGCGGGAGCCGAGCTCGAGCCCGAACCAGTTGAGGAGGGCGATCAGCGCGAGCACCGACACCGCGAGCAGGGGCGTCCAGGTCGCCGGCAGGCCGAACAGGGTCTCGGTGAACTCGGCGGCGGCGACGGACAGGAAGGCGAGTGCGCAGACGTTGGTGAGCCAGTCGCTCCAGCCGATCGCGAAGCCGCCGAAGCGACCGAACGCGAGCTTGCAGTATTCGTAGGGCCCGCCCGCGCGCGGCACGGCGGCGGCCAGTTCGGCCATGCTGTTGGCGGAGATCAGCACCAGCACGCCGCAGGCCAGCCACACGAGCAGGATCACGGACGGGTCGTGCAGCAGTCCGGCGATGGTGCCGGGCGTGCGCAGGATGCCGCCGCCGATCGTGCCGCCGATGACGGCGGAGATGCCGAACGTGACGCCGACCACGCGGCGCAGGCCGTGCGCCGGCGTCGCGGTCTGCCTGCCCATCGTCCCCCCTTTCGGCGCGACTCGCGCCGCCGGCTCAGGCCAGCGTGACGTACACGCGCCTGTTGTGCTTGCCCTTGTTTTCGATCCTGGTCACGACGAGGCGGCCGACCTCGCCCGTCGAGCGCACGTGCGTTCCGCCGCAGGGCTGCAGGTCCACCCCCGCGATCTCCAGCAGGCGGATCCGTCCCGCGCCGCGGGGCGGCTGGACCGACAGCGTGCGCACGAGTTCGGGCTGGGCGTCGAGTTCGGCATCCGTGATCCAGCGGCATGACAAGGGGTGGTCCTCGGCGACCAGCGACTGCAGGGCCTCGTCGACCCGCGCAGGGAAGATCTCGTCCTGCGTGTCAAAATCGAGCCGGCTGCGGTCGGCGGCGATCTGCCCGCCGGTGACGCCGTAGCGCAGCACGGACCCCAGCAGGTGCAGGCCCGTGTGCATGCGCATGTGCAGGTAGCGGCGGTCCCAGTCGAGGATCGCCTCGACCTCGTCGCCCGGCGCCGGCGGCACCACGCCGTCCGCGAGCCTGTGCAGGATGCGGCCCGCCTCACCCTTGCGCGCGTCGGCCACCCGCCATTCGCGGCCGTCGGTCGCGCGCAGCACGCCGGTGTCGCCGGGCTGGCCGCCGCCGAGCGGGTAGAACACGGTGCGATCGAGGACCACGCCCTCGGGCAGTACCTCGACCACCCGGGCGTTGCAGCGCTGAAGGTAGGCGTCCTGCTGGAAGAGCCACTCGGTCATGCCCGAACCTCGGTGAGTCGGCGTTCGCCCGCCCGACGGGCGGGTCGGCCGACAGTTGAGCCGGAATCGGCGCAAAAGGAAAGCCCCGCGGACCCGGGCAACGGGGGCGCTGGACTTTCCCGCCGTGACACGACAGTGTGCCGTCCGGGCGATCACTGTGACTGGGAGGCGACGATGCGGTTCGACGGTGGGTATCTGTTTGGCGGAGTGGCGGCGCTGGCGTTCGTGCTCGGGGCCGTCGCGCCCCAGGCGCAGGCCGGGGAACCTGCGGCCCGCGCCAGGGTCGTGAGTGCCATCCAGGCCGACAAGGACGCTGCAATCGAGCGCCTGCGCGCGTGGATCGCCCTGCCGACCATCGCCAACATGGGCGTCAACACGCCGCAGGGGGCCGAGTACATGCGCCAGCTCGCGCTGGATGCGGGCTTCCAGAAGGCGCGCATCGTCGAGACGGGCGGCGTGCCCGGCGTGTTCGCCACGCTCGATGCCGGCGCGAAGCACACGCTCGCGGTCTACTTCATGTACGACGTGAAGCACTTCGATCCGGCCGAATGGTCGTCGCCGCCGCTCGAAGGGAAGATCGTGCCGCGCGCCGGCGAGGGCACCATGCTGGTCGGCCGTGGCGCCGTGAACCAGAAGGGCCCCGAGATGGCGTTTCTCACCGCCCTGCACGCGTTCCGCAAGGCGGGCGTCAAGCTGCCGGTGAACCTGGTGCTGGTCGCGGAAGGCGAGGAGGAGATCGGCTCGACGAACTTCGCGAACCTGCTGGCCGACCCGGAGGTGGCCGCGGCCATGCGCCGTTCGGTGGGCGTGATCATGCCGACCAACGACCAGGCCAAGGACGGCTCGGTGTCGATCGACCTCGGCGCCAAGGGCGTGGTCGAGCTGCAGCTGGTCTCGAGCGGCGAGAAGTGGGGGCGCGGCCCGCTGAAGGACATCCACTCGAGCCGGATGGCGAACGTCGACAGCCCGGTGTGGCACCTCGTCAAGGCGCTCGACACCCTGGTGGCCGACGACGGCTTCACCCCCACGATCGACGGCTGGTTCGAGAACGTGCGGCCGCTGACGGCGCGCGAAAAGGAACTGATCGCGGCCGACCTGCCGAAGGACGAAGAGGCCGTTAAGAAGCAGCTCGGCGTGAAGCACTGGATCCGGGACGAGAGTTTCCTCGACAGCGCGTACCGGCTCGCGTCGCAGCCGACGGTGAACATCCAGGGACTCGTCTCCGGCTACATGGGGCCCGGCGGCAAGACGGTGCTGCCCGGACGCGCCGAGGCCAAGATCGACCTGCGACTCGTGCCGAACATGACGAAGGACGAGGCGGTGGCGAAGCTCAAGGCGCACCTCGCCAAGCGCGGCTTCGGCGACATCGAGGTGATCGTGAGCGGCGGCTACAGCCCGACCGAGTCGCCGGAGGACAGCGTGATCGTGCGCGCGGCGCAGGCGACGCTGGCCAAGGCCGGCATCGCGCACAGTCTGTTCCCGCGTCGCGCGGGCAGTTGGCCGGGCGTGGTGTTCACCGGCGAGCCGCTCCGGATGGCCGCAGGCCACTTCGGCGTCGGGCGCGGCGGCGGCGCGCATGCGCCGGACGAGTGGCTGCTGGTCGAGAGCAGCGACCCGAAGGTGGCCGGGTATACGCAGCAGGCCGAGATGTTCGTCGACTACCTGTACCAGGTGGCGAGCGCCGCGAAGCGGCACTGAGGCGCCGTCGCCGGGCCGCCTGCCCCGACGGCGGCTCAGCGGCTCGCGCGCGGACGGGATTCCAGGTCCACCGGGGGCGACGACGACTCCCCCCGGATGAACCGCTCGAATTCGCGCTCCTCGCGCCAATGGGAGTAGCGATACAGCCCGGCCACGACCCGCTCGTACGCGATGCGCATCTGGCGGGCGACCTGCGGGGCGCCCATGCCGCCCGTCAGCGAACACAGCCCCGGCACCGCGATCCGCAGCGGGCGAGCGTGGCCGATGGCTTCGTTCAGGATCGCCTTCATCGCCAGGTACGCGTTCACCGTCCCGGAGACGTCGGCCGGGCAGCGCATGGTCGGTGCGCAGATGAGGTAGGGGTGGCGCTCGTGCGAGGTCTCGACGATGCACGCGAGCCCGACCGGCAGCTCGCCGTGGAACTGCGCGGCGATCCGCTCCCGGACGCGTTGCTCGATGGACGGGCCGAAGTAGTCGCGCAGCTTGCCGTCGAGGCCGCCGTCCATCACGCCGAAGCTGTTCGCCGGCGAGACCAGCGCATCCGCCTCCACCGAGAAGATGCTGTCGTGCACGATGGCCACCGAGGCATGCGCCCGGAACTCGAGACGCCATGCGCCCACCAGCGCGAGGTCGGTGCCGACCAGAGTGAGTGCGGACAAGGCCATGTCGATTCTCCTGCGAAGCCGGCACCCAGTCCCGCCAGATCATGTTGCGTTGCGGAATGCCGCTGCGCAAGGCGGATTGCGCCCGGCAACCTGCATTTGCTAAACAAGGCGTTCCAACCACCCGCGCTGAATTGCGGTCCTGCACGCGCCCGCCGAGGGCAAGGGAGATGCCTGACATGTCGAACCGAAACGCGATCCTGTGCTCGCTGCTGGCGATGGCCGGCGCCTGGGGCGTCGATGCCGCGGCCAGTTCCACGCTGGCGGTGCCCGAGTGCGAGGCGACCGTGCAGAACGATTCCCGATTCCACAATGCGCGCAATTCGAGTGCGCAGCAGATCGGTACCGAGACGTACAAGGTCGTCGGCACGGTCTCGGACGAGCGGGGCCGCGACCATCGCTACACTTGCCGGTACGAATTCGGCGAAGTGGTCAGCTACAACGTCACCGACGCGTCGAGCGGCGGCTCGGGTTCGGACTCCGGCAACACCGCCGCGGCCGTGGGCGCCGGCCTGATCGGGCTGGCGGCCGTGGCGGCCATCGCCAAGCACCAGGACGACGAGAACCATCGCAAGAAGCGCGACAACTACTATCGCGGCAACGGCTACGCGCTCAACGATCGCGACTACCTGCGTCGCGAGTGCTCGGAGGAACTCCGCGCCCACATCGATCGCGATCACGGCAAGGTGACCAGCCTCGACCTGCAGGCCCCCTACGTTCACGACCGCACGATGACCGGCACGGGTGACGTCTATTTCCGCAACGGCGGCAGCCGCGAATTGCGTTACACCTGCGAGTTCGACCGCAGCGGGCGCATCTACGACGGACGCTACACCTACGTCGGCGCCGGCTACCCGGGCCACTCGGACTACTCGAGCTACGAGTATCGCGGCAACCGCGGCGGCGGCAGTTCGGAGTATCGACGTGGCTACGAGGACGGCGTCCGCGGTCGGGCGTTCGACGACTACCGCCACCCGCAGGACTACAAGGACGGCTACCGCGACGGCGAGCGCGATCGCGGGTATCGCTAGCGCGTCGACTCAATTGCAGCCGGCGAGCGCGTTGACCCAGTTGGCCAACAGCGCGACGCCCGCCGCATCGACGACCGTGCTGCCGAGCGGCGGCATGGCGGCGTCGTCGCGCCGGTTCGCGCGGGCCACCAGCACCGAGCGGGCAGCGTCCCCCGGCGCGATGACGCGCGCGTTGGCGATGCCGAGATCGCCCGCCTGCGGCGTCGCGTTGCACGCGTTGGTGGCCGCCAGCGCGGTGGTGTAGCGCAGGTCGAGGGTGGTCGGCGTGCCGCCGCCGGGACGGTGGCACTGCGCGCAGTTCGTGTGCAGCCAGGCACGCGCTCGGTCGTTGAGCGAACCCGCGGTGCCCGCGGGGTTCGGCAGCGCAGGCAGCGCCGACGGCGGCGTTCCGATCGCGGGGTTGAAAAGCCGGATCGCGTCGAGTGTCGCGATCTGGTTGGCCGTGCGCCCCGTCTGCGGATACAGCAGGTTGCCGTTCAGCTGGGCGACCTCGAGGCTGAGGCTGCGGCCCGCGGCGGCCGTGTGGCAGGCGAAGCACTGGGCCTCGCTCGGGAAGATCCAGGTCTGCCCGCTCACCGGGGCGCTCTTGCCGCCGATCACGCGCGTGGCATCCGTGCCCTGGCTGTTCCACTCGTAGGTGTAACCGGCCCACTCGCCGTCGGTGTGGCGCATCAGCAGCCGGGTCTCGACGCGGCGAGTGCCGAGCAGGAAGTTCTTCACCAGCACGGTGCCGACCGGCAACTCGAAGTCGCCGCTCGCGTCGACGCTGACCGTCGTTCCGCCGGGCAGGGCGAGGTAGCGTTCCTTGATCGCGCCGTCGGACCAGAACGGCGCGTTCGGCGCGTAGGGGATCAGCCCGGTCGCGGGCTTCGTCGCGTCGCTCGCCAGCACGCAGCCCGTCGCCGAGAGCTGCGTCGCCACGGTGCCGCCGCCGCCCGCGCCCTCGCGCAGACGGTGCAGCGTGCCGCCGTAGTTCACGACGTACAGTTCGCCGTCCGCGCCTTGCCCGAACGAGGCGATCGAGAGGTTGCTGTCGAAGCCCGCGGCCACGGTGAGCGTCGGTGCGGTGTCGCGCGCGATGTGCCAGATGCGGCCGCTCACGAAGTCGCCGAACACGTAGCGCCCGGTGAGCGCCGGAATCGCCGTGCCGCGGTACACGAAGCCGCCGGTGACCGACTGGCCCACGCTGTGGCTGTACTGTGCGATCGGCGGCAGGCTGCCCGCGGCATTGGGGCCGCAATTCGAGTTGTACGTGCTCGTGCCCTCGAAGCATCGCCAGCCGTAGTTGCCGCCCGCGGCGATGCGGTTGACCTCCTCGACGGCATTCTGGCCGACGTCCGCGAGCCACAGTTCGCCGCTCGCGCGGTCGAAGCTCCAGCGCCACGGATTGCGCAGGCCGTAGGCGTAGATCTCCGGGCAGTCCTGCGCGCCACTGCCGGTGCTGCACAGCGCGTTGCCCGCGTGCGGGTTGCCGGCCGGGATGCGGTACGGCACCGCGCCGGTCGTGCCCTCGACGTCGATGCGCAGCAGCTTGCCGAGCGTGGTGCGCAGGTTCTGGCCGTTGCCGATCGTGCCCCATGGATCGCCGCCGCTGCCGCCGTCGCCGAAGCCGACGTACAGGAATCCGTCCGGCCCGAACGCGATGTGGCCGCCGTTGTGGTTCGAGGCCGGCTGCGACGCGGTCAGCAGGATGACTTCGCTGGTCGCGTCGAGCGTCGTGCCGCCGTCGCGGGTGCGGAACTCGGAGACGCGCGAAACGAGTCCGCTGGCGCCGTTGGTGTACGAGAGATACACGCGCGGGTCGGTCGGGTAGTTCGGGTGGAACGCGAGGCCGAGCAGGCCCGTTTCGCCGCCCGAGGTGACGCGCCCGGTGATGTCGACGAACACCTGGGTCGTGGCCGCGTTCGCCTGGTTCGCGAACGAGAGCACGCGGCCGCGCTGCTCCACGACGTACCACCGCGCGGTATCGCCCGGCGCCTGCAGCAGGAGGATGGGATTCGTGAACGACAGGCTGGGGAACACGCGCTCGGTCGCGAGCGTGACCGTCTGTGACGGCCGGTCGCCCGCGATGCACGTCGTGTTGACGGGGCGGGCATCGAGTCCCGAGACCGGCGGCGTCGCCTGGGTCGTGGCCGTGGCAGTCGTCGATCGGGCCGACTCGTTCGGCGGAGTCGCGCCGTCGTAGGCCAGCACCGCGTAGGCGTATTGCGTGGACGGCGACAGGCCTGTGTCGGTGTAGCTGGTGGCGCTGACACTCGCGAGGGCAGTCGCCGAACCGTTGCGGAACACGCGGTAGCCGGCCACGCCGGTGCCCGCGTCGGTCGAAGCCTGCCAGGTGATGCGGATCTGCGTGTCGGACTGGGCCGTCGCGGTGACGCCCACCGGCACGGAAGGTGGCGTGGTGTCGGTCGGTGGTGGCGGCGGATTGCCGCCGCCGTCGCCGCTGCCGCCGCCACAGGCCGTCAGCAGCATCGCCAGGCCGACGATCGCCAGGCCGCGTGCCCGCCACGTTCCCTGACCGTGGTTCCTGCCGTTCATGCCGGTCCTGCCTCGCGGGTGATTGCGGGGGTCCCGAGTCACGTCCATCCGTGGAACGACGACTGCCATCGTCGCTTCGGCCGGCAGTATCTCCCGGATGCGTCGCGCCGCGCGAGTGACGCAGGTCCGGTTCCTGGCATGCGGACCGGCGACCCGCGCAGGCCTGCAGGCTGCCGGCGCCTAGATCTCCGCGTAGAGCCGGCGCGCGCGGCGCGGAGCCGGATCGCCGTCGCTCATCAGGTGCGGGCACTGGGCGAGGTCGAGGGCCCACTGCACCATGGCCTCGAGCACCTGCTCGTGCCAGTGCAGCCCGCCGCTGCGTTCGCCCGGCTGGTGAGGAAGGGTGTCGAGGCGTGTCATCGGTCGTCTCGTGACTGGCGAGGGGCGCGCATCATCGCCGATCGAAGTCGACGCGGCCCGGCATCACGGTTCAGCCTGAACCGTATGGCTCATGCCGCTCCGGAATCGCGGCGGAAGTCCATGATCCAGTTGGTTTCCCAGGTCACGCCGCCGTCCGGCGAGAAGGCCTGCTCCCAGCGGGGACGCTCGGGTTCCGGGAGCGTCCACAGGAATCGCACCCGGATGGGCAGGCCGTTCAGCAGGTCGTCGGCGAGGAAGGTCCCCCGGCCGTCCTTGAATCCGCCGACGACCGGCACGTCGAGCGCACCCGGCGCTCGGGCATCGAGCCACCAGATCGACCACGCCCCCGAGCGACGATCGTAGGATCGGACCGTCGCGGCCCGATAAGCCCCCGCCGGAAGGTCGAGGATGTTGTCGTCCACGTTCCCGAATCCGCCGAGGATCTTGTGCATGACGCACGACCCCGCGAACTGCTCCCACTCCGTGGAGCCCGTGAGACGCGCCTTCAGGCGCCGGTGACGCACGGCCCACGATCCGATCAGGAAATCGAAGTCGGTGGGACCGCCTGGTTCGAGCGGCAAGTGCAGGGCCGAGGACACCTTCAGGGCCCTGCGCCATCCGTGCCGGCCGGGGACGCACGCTCAGGGTCGACCCGTGTCCAGTCCATGAACCAGGTGTCGGTCCAGGTCCGGCCGCCGTCGCGCGACCAGCCTTGCTGCCAGCGGCAGGACTTCGGAGTGATGCGGTCCCACACGCCGCGGTACAGCACGGGGCCGCGCTCGTCGCTGTCCTCGCTGATGAACGAGCCGACGCCGTCCTCGAAGACGCCGAGCTGTCCGGGCGCCGTAACGACGCCCGACTTCGCGTTCACCCAGTGGTCGCTCCAGATCTTCTTCTCCACGTCGAGCACGCGCAGGCCCATGCCCGAGAACCCGCGCGCGGGAATGCGCAGTTCCTCGATGCTGCAGATGCCGGCGAGGATGCCGACGACGGTCGCCTCGCCCGGGAATTCGATCCAGCGGTCGCCCTCGAGGAGCCGGTTGTGGATGCGCCACTCGCCGGTGAGGAAGTCGAAGTCGCCCGGCCGGCCGAGGGGCTTCGGGGCGGCGAGGGCGGCGGAGAGCGGCGGGGACTGGGTCATGAGTGCGATACCTGCGGTGGCGGAGAGGAGGGCGCGTCGCGTGAGCCGGGTCATCGTGGGGTACCTCCGGGGCTGCCCGGGCGAGAGCATGCCGGCGGATACCTGACAATCCACGTCAGGTATTTTCTGGTAGCGTGACGACGTGCGCGCGAGCCGGCTTCTCTCCATCCTCATCCTGCTGCAACTGCGGACGCGGCTGACCGCCGAGGCGCTGGCCGCGGAGTTCGGCGTCTCGGTGCGCACGATCTATCGCGACATCGAGGCGCTCTCGGCCGCCGGTGTGCCCGTGTACGCGGACCGGGGGCCCGGCGGCGGGTTCCAGCTGGTGGACGGCTATCGCACGCGGCTCACCGGGCTCGCCGGCGACGAGGCGGAGGCGATGCTGATGATCGGGCTGCCCGAGCAGGCGCGCGACCTCGGCTTCGGCGACGCCGCCACGCGGGCGCGCAACAAGCTGCTGGCGGCCCTGCCCAAGGCGGGCAGTGACGAGGCCCGTCGCATCGCCGGGCGATTCCACCTCGACACGGTCGACTGGTACCGCAGCGCGCGCCCCGTCCCGCACCTGACGGCGCTGGCCCGCGCGGTGCTCGACCGCCGGCGTGTGCGGATGACCTACGAGAGCTGGACCGCGACGCGCGACTGGACGGTGGAGCCGCTCGGCCTCGTGCTCAAGGCCGGCCACTGGTACCTGGTCGCGCACGGCGCCGGCAAGCACCGCATCTTCAGCGTGGCCGACGTGCAGGCCTGCACGGTGCGCGAGGAGACCTTCGACGAGCCGGCCGGATTCGACCTGCCTGCCTGGTGGACGAGGCAGACACGCGAATTCGAGGCGCGTCTGCGACCGGGCGTGGCGAAACTGCGCGCGTCGCCGCTCGGGCTGCGCCGCCTGCGACTGCTCGGCGCGTTCGCGGCCGAGGCCGTCGCTGCGGCGGGCCCGCCCGACGCAGACGGATGGTGCGCAGTCGACTTGCCGCTCGAGACCGTGGATGCCGCCGCGCCGATGCTGCTCGGCATCGGACCCGAGATCGACGTGTTCGAGCCCGAGGCGTTGCGCACCGCGATCGGCTCGCTCGCGCGTGCGGTGGCGCGGCGGATGCGCCGCCGGGTCGGTTGAGATCGCGGACGGCGGGGCCGCCGGCGTTGACGGGAAGCGGCGGTTAGGAATCGCGTCGCGAGGCGCGGCCGGCATCCAGCAGGCGCGCCGGCCCGAGCACGGCGAGCCCGCAGGCGAGAAGACCGGCGAGCGAGACGCCCACCAGCAGGCCGTAGTTGTTCTCGCCGAGCAGCAGGGCCGCCACGGCCGGGCCGGAGGCGAGGCCCATCTTGGATGCGAAGCCGGCGAGCGTGGCCGACTGGCCGGCCGGGTCGAAATCCGCGCACATGCCGAAGAAGCAGGGGATCAGGAACGACCACGCGATCGAGGTGACGATGCAGGCGCCGACATAGACCGGTGCCAGGTCGCTGCGGTGGAAGGCCAGCGTCCCTGCGACGGCGAGCGCCATGACGACGAGAACGGGCAGCGTGCGGCCGAAGCGCCCGGCCGACCAGATCACCGCCACGGAGCCCAGCGCACCGATCCAGTTCGAGACGCCGAGCGCCTGGCTGACGAACGCGTCGTCGAGCCCGTAGTGGCGGCCCAGCGGGATCATGAAGGCGCTGAGGCCCATGTTCGCCGCCTGAAACAGAAAGACGGCGACGAGCGTCTGCAGCAGCGGCCGGCGCCGGATGCGCGCCGGATCGCCTGCGGCCGGCGTCGGCCGCGCGCGGGGCGGGTAGGGCGCGAGGAACGGCAGCATGCACAGCGTGACCAGCGTGAACGCCGCGAGTGCGAGGAACAGCACGCCCGGACCGTGCCGGTGGGCGAGGCCCGGCAGGAACATGAGCCCGAGCCCGCCCACGCCGTACTGCACGGTCAGCAGCATTCCGAAGGCTCGATCGGGGACGGCCGTCCGTGCCATGACCGCGAGCCCGATGCCGACCGAGATCCCGCCCACCACGCCGTGCGTGAAGCGCAGCGCGATCAGCGGCCATGCGCTCGTGACCAGCGTCGACGCGAGATCGAGCACCAGCAGCAGGCACAGCGCCGCCACTTCGGCCGGGCGCCAGGGCACGCGACGGACCAGCCACACCGCGATCAGTGCGCCGCAGGCCGCGCCGTAGACGTTTGCCGAACCGACGAAGCCCGCTTCCCGGTTGGTGAAGCCCAGGCCGTCGATGAGGCCGGCGACCAGGGCCGCCATGATGTTGACGTAGAAGAGACCGGCGGTCGCGAGGAACGCGAGCAGCACGCAGGCCAGCAGGCCGTCCGGCGGTGCCTGGGGCAGCGTGCGCCGGGCCGTGTCGTCGCTCATGGCCGGCCATCCTTCGCGTGCTGCGCCGACGGACACAAGCTGCGGATCGCGTGCGCGGCGAGGGCGGCCCGTCGCCAGCGGAACGTCCCGCCGTCGCTGAAGTAGTAGTAGCCGATGCCGTTCGGGAACAGCGCGATGGTGATGCCGCCGTAGCCGGACATGAACGGAATCCAGACCGGCTCCGGGCAGCCCGGCAGGTCGCCCATGCGCCAGGCCCACAGGCCGTTGTTGTAGCGGAAATCGGGGCCCGCCGCCGGCAGGCCCGGATCGGCGGCGCGCAACTGCAGCGCGGCCGCGAGTTCCTCCGTGGCCACCAGGGGCCTGCCGTCGTGGAAGCCGCGGTCCCGGCCGACGAAGGTCGCCAGCTTCGCGACGTCGTCGCGGGTCAGTGCGAGGCCCCAGCCGAAGAACGGCTGCGCCGCCGCGTCGTAGGTGCGTCGCGTCGTGCGCGCCGGAGGCGACAGCGCCAGCGGTTCCCAGATCCCCCGCACCAGCACGTCGTCGAAGACGTCCGCCGACGGGCCGTGCCGTCGCCGCCACCACGACTGCAGCGCCGCGCCCAGCAGGTAGGTGTCGGTCGTGTGGTACACCCAGCGCCGGCCGGGCGGCTCCTTGCGCGGGTAACGGGTGCAGGCGAACTTCAGCTTCCCGGCGTGAGTATCGTCGAGGAAGAACGCGGAGCTGTTCGAGGCGTCCTCGTCGGCTTCGCGTACCGCCGAATCGTAGCGGCCCGTCGCCATGTCGATGAGGTGGTCGAAGGTGACGCCGTCCCATCCGCCGGCCGCGGCACATTCGGGCAGGTAGTCCGTCACCCGCGCGGTCCTCGCGGAAGAATCCAGCAGTTCGAGACGCATGAGGCCCAGCCCGGCCGCCACGGTCTTGGCCACGGAGTAGGACGGCAACAGCAGCTCGTCGCAGAAGGGATAGGGACCTTGCCGCGTGTCGCAACCGCCCACGTAGTGCACGCCGTCGGCCACGACGCCGAAGGCCGTCATCTCGCCGGGCGGGACCTCGGCGCCCGAGCCGAACTCGCCCGGAATCGCGCCCTGGTAGGCGTCGGCCAATGCCGTCAGCGGACGAACGGGCAGGCGCGACGCGCGTTCACGTTCGTAAGACTGCGCAACGGCGGCCGCGTCCGGCACGTCGCCCGGCTCGTAGCGCGCCCGGGCCCGGCCCCAGGCATCGAACTGGAAGTACGCGCAGGTCTCCTGGGACACCTGGTAGACGACCTGCGACACCTCGTTGCCCGGCCCGTACAGGAAGGTGAGCACGCCGTTGTGCATGCAGTTGGCGTTGCGCTCCTCCAGTGCGAAGGGAATCGCGGCGCGGCTGCGACCGCCGTCGGCCGCCTCCGACCAGACGCGGCCCGGCTGCACGATCCACTCCCACCAGGGATCGTCGCTGCCCTGGCTGCCCCGCCGGGTCGGCACGAGTCGATCGTCGACCTGCACGAACGTGAAGTCGAAGCGCGGCGGCCTGCGGTAGCCCGGGTCCTGGCCGGCGGCCAGTTGCAGCGAGTCGCGCAGCAGCCGAAATCCCGCGTCGGCGTCCTTCACCTCGAACGTCAGTCGCCCGCGGAACCTGCTTGCGGCCGGCCGCGCGTCGGCGGCGGGCGCGAAAGCGGCGAGCGGCACCGGAGCGGCGAGCGCCGCGTTGCCGAGCAGCACGGCGGACCCGAGCTCGCGCCGGGCCGCCGGCGCATCGCTCCGGGCTCGTCCCCGCACGCTGATGTCGTCGAACCAGCACGTGGCCTCCCGGCCACGCGACGCAGACCGGAGGCGCACGAGCAGTGGCCCCGTGGCCAGCGGCTGCGCCAGGGTCGCCGCGCCACGGTGCAGCGTCACGCCGTCGTCCTCGCCCCGCGCGACGCGCAGGACCGTCAGCCAGCTCGTGCCGCCGTCGGCGGAGCCCTCGATCACGCAGGCATCGCCGCCCTCGAGGGCGGTCGCGGCGATCGCGCCGGCGATCTCGAGTCCGTCGTACCCGGCGACCGCGACGCTGCGCAGCGCGAAGGCCGAACGCTGGATGCGCAGCGAGACGTTGCGCTGGTAGCTGGACAGGGAGACGCTCCCGTCGCCCGAGGCGCCCCAGCCGTCGGCGACGCCATCCTGGAAATCGTCCTGCAGCAGCAGTTCCGCCGCCCGGGCCGGCGGCGCGGCGGCCAGCGACAGCACGGCGAGCAGGGTGGCGAGCGTGCGCAGGCTCATTCGACGTCGATCCCGCCGTTGCGCAGCAGGCGGGCGAGTGGCGCGAGGCCGGTCCGGTAGTGTCGCCATTGCTCCAGCGAGTCCCGGTAGATCGGCCGGCGCACCTGTGCGGCGCTCGCGGTCGCCGTCGGCCGGCTGTCCTCGTGGAACGACAGGCAGGCCTCCTGCCATTCGAGGCCGCAGTGCGCGAGCAGTCGCTGGCCCTGGCCGCGCGGGTCGTCGACCAGCGCTTCGTAGTCGAGGTCCAGGAACCGCCCCGGCAGCGTCTTTCGCCAGTGCTCCATCAGCCGATGGTAGGCCAGGTAGTAGCGGGCGAGGTCGACCTGGTCGTACGAGAACGGGTAACCCATGCGGAACAGCGTCTTGTACATCGCGTAGCAGGACGCGAGCGGATGCCGTCGCACGTGCACGACGTGTGCACGGGGCAGCGCGGCCGCGACCAGCCCGAGGTACAGGAAGTTGAGCGGCGTCTTGTCGATCAGGTGCTGTCCCTCGACGCCGTAGCCGCGGATCGCCTGCGCGTAAGAGTGGCCGAGGGCGCCGAGGTCACAGCGCGAAGCACGGTCGATCAGGTCCGCCTTGCCGCCGCCCGGTCCGCTCGCCCGCGTGACTGCGAGCGGCAGCTCGGCGACCTCGCCGACGCTCCCCACGGCCGGGTGGCGACCGAGGATGCGTTCGACGAGGGTCGTGCCGCTGCGTGGCAGGCCGACCACGAAGATCGGGCCGTGGTCCGGGCAGCCGGCGCCCGCGCCCGCCAGCCAGTCGGCGTCGAAGGTCTCGATGATCCGCCCGATGGCCCGTTCGTCGATGTCGACCTGGTAGGCGAGTTGCCGCCGTCGCGTGGCGGCGCCTTCCTGCAGGTGCGCGAAGGACGCGTCGAACTCGCCGAGGTCCTCGAGTTCCTTCGCGAGTGCGTACTGAAACGCGGACTGTGCGGCGGGCGACCGGCTGGCGGCGAGCAGCTGCTCCAGCTGCGCGACGTGATTGCGGTCCGCCGTCTGGGTCCGCAGCGTCGCACGGTTGTAGGCGGCGTCGCCGTCCCCGGGCGAGGCGAGCAGCAGGTCGTCGTAGAGCGTCTCGGCTTCGGCCAGGCGACCGACGGTGATCCGCGCATTGGCGAGGGCGTAGCGCGCCTGCAGGTCGTTCGGCCGCAGCTCGACGGCGCGCTGCGCGCAGCGCTCGGCGGCGGCGTGCTGGCCGCAGTGCAGGTAGAGGTCCGTCGCCCTCCGCCAGCTGTCGAAGTCTCCGGCCGCATCGGCCTCGAGCGCAGCGATGGCCGCCCGGCCCTCGGCGACCCTGCCGTTCTGCAGCAGGCTCTCGACGTGCACGCAGCGTGCGAGCAGGTCGGCCGGCGCCAGGGTCTTCGCCCGCTCCGCGGCCGCCAGCATCCCCGGGAAGTCGTTGCCCTGCTGCCTCGCGCGGGCCAGCAGCAGCCAGCCGGTGAGGTTGCCGGGATGACGCAGGCTGAACCCGGCCGCGGCGGCCGCCGCTTCGGCGGAGCGGCGCTGCCTCAGCAGGTCGTCGATGCGCCGGATCTCGAGCGCCGGCGCATCGGGCTGTCCGGGTGCGGATGGACTCGTTGTCATCGACTCGCATCCCTCCGTGCCCGGGCGGATCGGACAGGCACGCCGGAGCGTCGCGCGGGGTCGCTCAGAACTCGTACGTCAGCGTCAGCCCGAACGTGCGCGGCAGCGAGATCAGGTCCTTGGCGCCGTTGCCGTAGTAGCCCTGGTCCGGAGCCGTCCCCATGTATTCCTCCTTGAACACGCCCGTGACGCCGGCCTCGTTGCCGATGTTCTTGACCCACACGGCCACGCTCCACGCGTCGCCGGAAAGCGCGGCCGAAGCGTCCCAGATCTGGAACGCGTCGAGCGTGGCGTCGAAGAGCGCCGACCGGCTCAGGGCGTTCTGGGTCTCGGACTGGTAGTACGCGCCGACCCGGGCCGTGAACTCGAGCGAGTCGTTCAGCGGCTGGCGGAAGTCGAGCGAGGCGTTGACGATCTGCTTCGGCGCGCCCGGCAGCTGCGCGCCGTCGACCTCGATCAGGGCGCCCAGCGGCGAGCGGAAGTCCGCGGTCAGCTCGGCATCGTTCCAGGTGTAGCCGAGCCCGAAGCCGAAGCGTTCGCTCAGCTGGCCCGCGAGCTGCAGTTCGACGCCCTTCGACGCGGCGCTCTCGCCGTTCGTGGTGACGTAGAAGCCCCAGTTCGGCGTCGCCGTCGACAGTTGCGGATCCTGCCAGTCGATGTAGAAGACGCTGGCGTCGTAGCGCACCCGCCCGACGGTACCCTTGAACCCGACCTCGTAGTTGGTGACCGTGTCGGCCTTGTAGACCTGCCAGAGCGGGCTCTCCGCGAAGAAGCCCGTCAGCGGGACGGCGTTCGAGCCGCCGCGCCGGTACCCCTCCGAGACTGTCGCGTACAGCAGTTCGTCGTCGCCGAGCGACAGGGCCACGTTGCCCTTGAACAGGAAGTCGTCCTCGGAAGACTTGAACGTGGCATCCGTCGGCTGGGAGAGCGAGGCGTACAGGGGAATGTCGATGAGCGTGTGGTTCGTGTCCGAGTTGTCGAAGTAGCGCACGCCGCCCGTGAATGCGAGCTTGTCCGTGGCGTGCCAGGTCAGCTCGCCGTAGGCCGCCTTGTCCTTGAAGGAGTCGTCGCGACGGTACAGGAAGTCCTGGTCGCCGGTGACCGCGTCGGGCGCCGACGGCACGGCCGCGTCCCACCAGCGCTTGAAGCCGCGCAGGTAGCTGTCCTGCGTGGCCTCCAGGTCCTGGTCCTGGTAGTACAGGCCCGCCACCCAGTCGATCTTCTCGCCGCCTTTGGAGACCAGCCGGAATTCCTGGATGAAGGCTTTGTCGGTGTAGGTCCGCACGGCGGACGCCATCGGGCGCGGGTAGTAGTAATAGAAGGAGAGGAAGCCCGACTGCGCGTAGAAGCCGGTGTTCTCGCTGGTGCTGTCGCCGGAGTGATCGTAGTAGGAGGTGCTCGAGGTCAGCGTCGCGAAGCCGAGGTCCACGTTCGCCTCGAGGGTGCCCATGTCGACCTGCCGCGTCGCCGGCTCGAGCTGGATCGAGCCGTTCTCGTACTCGCGATAGCGGCGGCCGTAGCCGTCGAAACCCGGCGTCGGCTGGCGACGCCCGCCGACGTCGTCGTCCTGGTGGAAATAGGAGAGTGTCGCGTCGAAGCGCTCGGACGGCTGCCACTTCGCGGCGAGGCGCCCGTACCAGATGTCGACGGTGTCGGCGTCCTTCTTGCGGTGATAGCTGGCGGCGGGGTCGAGCACGCCGTTGGGTGCGACGGGAATGCCCTCGGAATCCAGCTTGTACAGGTTCACGTAGTCGGTGATGCCCGGATAGTCCGCGCGCGACAGGTTGCCGCGGACGGCGAAGGTCTCGCCCACCGGCACGTTGAAGGTCAGGTCGCCGGCGAGGCCGACGCCGTCCGACCCGTTCACCTGGCTCAGCGTGCCCGCCACCTTGGCGCTGGTGGTGCCGAGCTGCGGCTCCGTGAGCACGTAACGCACGGTGCCGCCGAGGGCGCCGGAGCCGTACAGCGTGCCCTGCGGGCCACGCAGCACCTCGACGCGGTCGATGTCCTTCAGCAGCAGGTTTGCGAAGACCGGCGTGTCGCCCACGTAGGTCGACACGGTGGACACCGCCGAGATCGCGTAGTCGCCGAGCGCCGAACTGTCGACGTTCAGGCCGCGGATGCGGATGCCGTTGACCACCGCGGAGTTGCGCTGGCCGCGATCGACGGTGCCCACGCCCGGGATGGAGCGCAGCAGTTCCACCGAGTCGAATACGTTGGCTTCCTCGATCTGCGCGCCCGACACGGCCGTGATGTTGTACGGCACGTCGAGGATGTTCTCGGCGCGTCGCGTCGCAGTGACGATGCCCTCCTCGAGGCCCTCGGGGGTCGGGGCCGCACGCGCCGGCGCGGCGGCCGATGCACCGGCGAGGATGCTGGCGACCGCAAGGGCGAGCGCTGAGTTCGGGCGGGTGCCGGAGTGTGTCATGGCTGCGGGTCTCCAAGCTGGTCGAAACGGGACGGGCACGTGAAGGTGCGGAGCGGGCCGCCGTCGATGTCCTCGCGGCGGGCCACTACGGGTTCCTCGGCGGCTTGCGCAGCGGGCCCAGGCGGCGCAGGCCTTCGAATTCCAGGCTGCGGTCCGCGCAGACCGGGAAGTCCACCGGGCGGTCGCGAAAGCTCTTCAGCACCTGGCCGATGCCGTTCCAGCCGCGCTCGCGCACCCGGCGCACCAGGTCGAAGTCGACCTCGACGGGGAAGATCTCGCGCACCGGCCCGGCCTGGTGGAGGACCTCGCCGCCGGGACCGCACACGATGGAGCGGCCGAAGCCGAGTCGGCCGGCCACGTTGACGTCGAAGAAGTAGCACTGGTTGATCGCGGCGTTCGCCCGGGCGATGGCGAGTTCCGCGTCGCGGTCGATGGTGTTGGTCATCGACGGGTGCAGGATCACTTCCGCGCCCATGGCGGCCAGCGTGCGCGTCGTCTCCGGGAACCACATGTCGTAGCAGTTGGAGATGCCGAAGCGGCCTGCGCCCGGCACGTCGAACACGACGAAATCGGTGCCGGCGGTCACGCCGGTCTCGTAGGGCAGGAACGGGAACATCTTGCGGTGGCGGGCCACCACCGTGCCCGACGGGTCGATCACCGGGGTGAGGTTGTGGACGCGGTCGCCTGACTGGACGTAGAAGGACCCGGGCACCAGCCACAGGCCCAGCGAGCGGGCGAGGTTGCGATAGGCCTGCTCGGTCGGGCCCTCGGGCGGCTCGGCGCGGGCCGTGCCGGTCCCGTGGGACGACAGCTCGCCGAGCACCACCATCTGGACCCAGGGGAAGCGGCTGGCCACGGACTCGATCTCGGCGCACAGCATCGCGACGTTGTCGCCCTGCGCGATCTCGAGTTGCAAGCCGGCAATCGCGAACGTCGCCATTGCGCTTCGCGCTCCCCCTGGCGGGCCTTCGGGCCCGGATCGGGTGCTAGTATTCGGGAAACCCCGATGTGAACAATATGGCCGAAGACGTAGGCGCCGAGGGTGAGCAGCGATGCGGGCCGCACTGGCCGGCGCTGATGCGTGACGCGCTCCCGAGGGTCGTGGAGGAAGTCGGCACCGAGCGGTTCGCGGCGCGGCTGGTCGATGCGCTGCACGAGGTGCTGCCCTTCGACTGGTGGATGGTGATGGTCTACCGCCAGCACGCGAGCCCCGAGATGCTGTGCGAGAACTTCACCGGCAGCTGGCGCGAGCGCGGCCTGACGACCTATCTCGGGGCCTTCTACATCCTCGATCCGTTCTACCTGGTGAGCCGGACGCTCGATCACCCGGAAGTCTGTCGCCTCGCCGACATTGCGCCCGACGGATTCGAGGACAGCGAGTACCACCGTGCCCACTACGCCACGGGGCGCATCGGCGACGAGGTCGGCTACCTCTGGCCACTCGAGCCGGGCGTGACGCTCGCGATCAGCCTCGAGCGCTCGGAGAATCGCGCCCGCTTCGGCGCGGACGAGGTCCGCCACCTCGAGTCCGTGCAGCCGCTGCTGTACGCGCTTGCGCGCCGCCACTGGGCCGCCTCGCATCCCCGCGCCGCGCGCGCGCACGAGCAGGAGGTCGGCCGGATCGTGCAGGCCGCCGCCGAGAATTTCGGCCGGGACGTGCTCACGCCGCGCGAATGCGAGGTGGTCAAGCTGGTGCTGCGCGGCTACTCCACCAAGTCGATCTCGCAGTCGCTGGGGATCTCGCCGGGCACCGTGAAGGTTCACCGCGAGAACATCTACGCCAAGCTCGACGTCTCCACGCAGGCGGAGCTGTTCAACCTGTTCATCCGCTCGGTGTCCGCAGGCCCGGCGCAGCCGGCCTAGGCATCCCGTCGACGCAAAGGGTGTTACTACGCAGTTGACTGCAAGGTCCTAGAAAACGTCCTAATGGACTGGTTCTGTGGCCTTACCGCTCGCTTCACTCGGGGTACCCTCACCGGAGCCCCGAGCCATGCCGCGAAAGCCCCCTTCCTACCTAAAAGGTTTGCGTGACACCCGTGCGCGTGCGGACGGAGATGTCGCCCGTCTCGCCGGTCTGGTGGCGCGAGCCACAGCTCCAACAGCGACCGGGCGCCCCGCCGCGGCGCCGGGGCGGATTTTGTGAGTATAGCCAGCCGAGCGGCGTGTCCGCGAAGTGTGGCTATTTACCCCGGGAGCCGATACGCCCGC
>JBPOHK010000144.1:0-25371 GCA_052035645.1 Pseudomonadota bacterium | reverse complement strand
GTGGCGCGAGCCACAGCTCCAACAGCGACCGGGCGCCGCTCCGCGCCGCCGGGCCGAATTTGCTCAGTATCGCCAGCCGAGCGGCGTGACCGCTACGTGAGGCTATTTCCCCCTGCAGCCTATACGCACTCTATTCCGCGTGATTGCGGAACATCGCGCAGCGAACCTGGGCGGACTCGTCCTTACGGTGCGGCCCGAGGCGACCATCCGAGAAGTGCTCGAGCTCACCCGCGCGAAGAACGTCTCGGGCGTGCCGGTGGTGCGCGGCCGCAGGTGCGCGCCACCGCCGAGAACCTGCTGCGCGAGAGTGTCGCTTGCATCGCGCCGCTGCGGCGGCGCTGGATCGGGAATGCCGAGGAATACGGGCGGGTTGGCTGAAGGGGCGCCTTAATTGCCGTCTGCCTCGGCCAGCATCGGCGGTTCCGACTTCTGCGCTTCCAGCCACGGTGCGTGGCCCGCCGCGAACCGCTCCTTGATGCTGGGTGCGTTGTCGATTTCCCAGCGGGCGGCTTCGGCATCCATCTGCACGGGCTTCAGCTTCGCGACCAGTTTGTCGGTCTCCTTCGCGTTGCCACCCGCATCGTGTACCGCTTCGAGATGGCAGGAAGCAGGTCCCGCGAATCGCCGCTTCAGCGACACCGTGACGTAGTAGGTCTTGCCGGCGGCCAACTTCGCGCTGATGAAGTCGGGGTTGTTGCCCTTGCACAGCACCAGGAAGGTGTGGGCGCCGGCGGGCACGCGCACATCCAGTCGCGTCTCCGCCTGCAGGACTCCCTTCAGTACCGGTTGCGCATCGACCACCTCGAAGATGCTGGTCGATGCATCCCAGCCGAAGCTCGATGGCCTGGCGAACACGATGGTGGCTTCGCCCTGCGCCTGGGAATGGGCACCTTCACCACCAAGCAGCAAGGCCATGCACAGCACCGCGGTGTACGGGGCGGCCATCGAGCGTCTGGAGTCTTGCGCGCGCATGTTTACTCCTTCAGTTCCTGCGATGCCGGACTCTGGAACCGTTGCGTTCGGGCGCGGTGAGTCTACGCCAGGTTGCCTGCCTCGACCCGGGCGCGGCCGACGCGCTCTGCGATATGTTCGACGAGGGTCTGCAGGTCCTGTGGGCCGGGTTGCGGCACCTGCCGGAACACCGGCTGCGCGGCCTCGTCGAAAGAGTACACCCCGTCGAGGAACAGCTTGTGGACGTGGATGTTCAGGTGCCCTATCGACTCCGGCGGCATAAAGGATCGAGATAAGCCGTTGATTCGATGGGCTTGTAGTCAACCGCGTAGTAACACCCGATGCAAACGAAAAGGCCCCGGTTTCCCGGGGCCTTTCTTTTTCAAACCCTCACCCTGCCTTGGGGCCGACCCTGCAGGGGACAGGCCCCACAGGGTGAAGAGCATCAGAGCAGCGGCACCAGCAGCAGCGCCACGATGTTGATGATCTTGATCAGCGGGTTGATGGCCGGGCCCGCGGTGTCCTTGTACGGATCGCCGACCGTGTCGCCCGTGACGGCGGCCTTGTGCGTCTCGGAGCCCTTGCCGCCGAAGTTGCCTTCCTCGACATACTGCTTCGCGTTGTCCCAGGCGCCGCCGCCCGTGCACATCGAGATGGCGACGAACAGGCCCGTGACGATCGTGCCGATCAGCACGCCGCCGAGCGCGCGGATGCCGGCGCCGGGGCCGAGCAGCCAGTTCATGCCGAAGCCGACGATCACCGGCACGAGGATCGGCAGCAGCGACGGCACGATCATCTCCTTGATCGCGGCGCGCGTCAGCATGTCCACGGCCTTGGAGTAGTCCGGCTTGGCCGTGCCCTCCATGATGCCCTTGATCTCCTTGAACTGGCGGCGCACCTCGACCACCACCGAGCCCGCGGCGCGGCCCACGGCCTCCATCGCCATGGCGCCGAACAGGTAGGGCACCAGTCCGCCGATGAACAGGCCGATGATCACGGCCGGGTCGGACAGGCTGAAGGCCTGCAGCTTGCCGGCGATCTCGAGGTTGTTCGTGTAGTCCGCGAACAGCACCAGCGCGGCGAGACCGGCGGAGCCGATCGCGTAGCCCTTGGTGACGGCCTTGGTCGTGTTGCCGACGGCGTCGAGCGCGTCGGTGATCTTGCGCACGTCCTTCGGCAGGCCGGCCATCTCGGCGATGCCGCCGCCGTTGTCCGTGATCGGGCCGTAGGCGTCGAGCGCCACGATGACGCCGGTCATCGACAGCATGGCGGTCGCGGCGATCGCGATGCCGTACAGTCCGTCGAGCTGGTACGCGGCCCAGATCGAGGCGCAGATCGCGAGCACCGGCAGCGCCGTGGACTTCATCGAAACGGCGAGGCCGGCGATGACGTTGGTGCCGTGGCCGGTCTGCGACGCGGCGGCGACGTAGCGCACCGGGCCGGACTCGGTCGCGGTGTAGTACTCGGTGATGACGATCATCGCCGCGGTCAGCGCGAGGCCGATCAGCGAGCAGTAGAACAGGTTCATGCCCTCGGGGCCGAGCATCCAGTTCGTCACGAAGTAGAACGCGACGGCGGCGATGACGCCCGAGACGATCAGGCCGCGATACAGCGCGTTCATGATCTTGCCGCCCTCGCGCGCCTTCACGAAGAAGGTGCCGACGATGGAGGCGACGATCGACACGGCGCCGAGCACCAGCGGGTAGAGCACGGCGTTCGGGCCGAGCGACTGCATGGTGAGGCGGGCGAGCAGCATGGTGGAGACCACCGTGTCCGCGTAGGTCTCGTACAGGTCGGCGGCCATGCCGGCGCAGTCGCCGACGTTGTCGCCGACGTTGTCCGCGATCACGGCCGGGTTGCGCGGGTCGTCCTCGGGGATGCCGGCTTCGACCTTGCCCACCAGGTCCGCGCCCACGTCGGCGCCCTTGGTGAAGATGCCGCCGCCGAGACGCGCGAAGATCGAGATCAGCGAGCCGCCGAAGGCCAGGCCGACGAGCGCGTGCAGGGAGTGGTCGACGTCGCCGCCGGTCACGTTCAGCATCAGGCCGTAATAGGCCGCCACGCCGAGCAGGCCGAGGCCGACGACCAGCATGCCGGTGATCGCGCCGCCGCGGAACGCGACCTGCAGGGCCGGGTCGAGGCCGACGCTGGCCGCCTGCGCCGTGCGCACGTTGGCGCGCACCGACACGTTCATGCCGATGTATCCCGCCGCGCCCGAGAGGATGGCGCCGACGGCGAAGCCGCCCGCGGTCAGCCAGTTGAGCGAGAAGCCGAGCACCACGAACAGCACGGCGCCCACCATGCCGATGGTGGTGTACTGGCGGTTCAGGTAGGCCTTGGCGCCGGCCTGGATCGCCGCGGCGATCTCCTGCATGCGCGCATTGCCGGCGGACTGGGCCGTGATCCAGCGGGCCGACAGCACGCCGTACAGGATCGCGAGCACGCCGGCGCCGATCGCCAGCCACAGGGCGAGATTCGTCGTCATTCCTCAACCTCCCAAACCAAACGAGGGTCGTCGCAGACCTGGTTCCACACGACGCCGGCGGGGGCTCTTGGGACCCCCTGCCAGGCCAAAAAAGGCGGCGGACTATACCACAAAGGCCGTTTTCAGCTTCTTCCGGACCGGCTTGTTCCTGAGGGTGACGTACTGGGGCAGGCCGTCCTTGTAGGGCGGGTAGTCCTCGCCCTGGATCAGGGGGGCGAGGTAGCGCCGGCCCTTGGCCGTGATGTGGAAGCCGTCCGGGGCGATGTAGTCCCGGGGCAGCATCTTCTCGACGTTGGCCACCTTTTCGAGCGGGGCCATGCCGACCTTCCAGCGGTAGGGTTTCTGGGAGGTCCGGACAATGGTCGGCATGACGGCGTTGTGGCCCTGCATGGCGAAGTCGACGGCGGCCTTGCCCATGGCGTAGGCCTGCTCGACGTCGACTTTCGAGGCGATGTGGCGGGCGGCGCGCTGCAGGTAGTCGGCGACGGCCCAGTGGTACTTGTAGCCGAGTTTTTCCTTGACCAGCTGGGCCACCACGGGGCCCACGCCGCCGAGCTGGGCGTGCCCGAACGCGTCGCGGGTGCCCGCGTCGGCCAGGAACTTGCCCTCGGCGTTGCGGACGCCCTCGGAGACCACGACGGCGCAGTAGCCGTACTTCTTCACGCACTCCTCGGTGCGGGTGAGGAAGGCGGCCTCGTCGAACGGGATCTCCGGGAACAGGATGATGTGCGGGGCATCGCCGGCCTTCTGCGCGGCGAGGCCGCCGGCGGCCGCGATCCAGCCCGCGTGGCGACCCATGACCTCCAGGACGAACACCTTGGTCGAGGTGCGGGACATCGAGGCGACGTCGAAGCCGGCCTCGCGGATCGAGACGGCCACGTACTTGGCGACCGAGCCGAAGCCGGGGCAGCAGTCGGTGATCGGCAGGTCGTTGTCGACCGTCTTCGGGACGTGGATGGCCTGCAGCGGGTAGCCGAGCTTCCCGGCCAGCATCGAGACCTTGAGGCAGGTGTCGGCCGAGTCGCCGCCGCCGTTGTAGAAGAAATAGCCGATGTCGTGGGCCTTGAAGACCTCGATCAGCCGCTCGTACTGCGCCGGGTGGTCCTCGTATTTCTTCAGCTTGTAACGGGCCGAGCCGAACGCGCCCGAGGGCGTGTGGCGCAGCGCGCGGATGTCGGCGGCCGATTCCTGGCTGGTGTCGATCAGGTCCTCCGTCAGCGCCCCGAGGATGCCGTTGCGGCCCGCATAGAGGGTGCCGATGGCGCGCTTTTGCTTGCGGGCGGCTTCGATGACGCCACAGGCCGAGGCATTGATGACGGCGGTGACGCCGCCGGACTGGGCGTAGAACGCGTTGCGCGGACGAGCAGACTTCGACATGCGGGCTCCCTGAAGAAAACTGCCGACGGATTAGACACTTATGATACCCCCGCCCCGGGAAAATAGGGGACACTCACTATTTTCCCGACGCGCTGGAAAATAGTGAGTGTCCCCTATTTTCCCCAACCATTTGTAAGAGGCCGGGCTTTTTGGGTAGGGTGCGCCTCCCCGACCGCCTCGGACGACAGACATCATGCGACTCGTACTGCTCGGTGCACCCGGTTCCGGCAAGGGCACCCAGGCCCAGCGCCTGCGTGACCAGAAGGGCATCCCGCAGGTGTCTTCGGGCGACCTGTTGCGCGACGCGGTCGCCCGCGGCACCGAACTCGGCAAGCGCGCCAAGGCGGCGATGGATGCGGGCGAGCTCGTCTCCGACGAGATCGTGCTCGGCCTGATCCGCGAGCGACTCGGCCGGCCGGACGCGGCCAAGGGCTTCATTCTCGACGGCTATCCGCGCAATGTCGCGCAGGCCGGCGCGCTCGACCAGCTGCTGGCCGACCTGCGCCAGCCGATCGACTGCGTGGTGCTGATGGACGTCGACTCGAAGGCGCTCTTCCAGCGCCTGACCGGCCGCCGCTCCTGCCCGAAGTGCCAGAAGGTCTTCAACGTGTACACCTCGCCGTCGAAGAACGGCGAGCGCTGTGACAACCCCGAGCACGGGGCCGACGCACCCGCACTGATCCAGCGCGCGGACGACAAGGAAGACGTGATCGAGAACCGCCTCAAGGTCTACACGACGCAGACCGAACCGCTGATCGCGCACTACCGGGCGCGCGGCCTGCTCAAGGTCGTCAATGCCGACCAGTCGATGGACCGCGTGTACGCCGAGTTCGTGCAGGCGGCCGGCGGCTAGGCCGCCAGCAGCTTCTCGCCGATGACGGTGCGGCGCCAGCCGCACAGCAGCGCATTGTCGCGCACGCCCTGGGCCAGGGCTTCCACGTCCCGCCGCGTCGCCAGCACTTCCGGGGCGATCCCGAGCGCCTCGGCCTCGGCGCGCACGATCTTCATGTACTTCGCGGCGCGGGCCGTCTCCTCCGGCGTCGGGCGGCGCGGCGGCTCCGCGGCGGCGCCCGGACCCGCGGCGGCCCGGGCGGAGGCCAGCAGCTGGAGCAGCTCCTCGCCCCGGCGGCGCACCAGCCCGGGGGGGAGGGCGCGGATCGTCTCGAGGTCGCCCACGCTCGCGGGGGCCTGGGTCGCCAGTGCGTAGAGGGCCTCGTCGGCCAGGATCCAGCCGCGCGGCTTGTCGCTCTCGATCGCGCGCCGCTCCCGCCACTCCGCCAGCGCCCGGGCCCCCGCCTGGTCCGGCGCGGACAGCCGGGCGAGCCCCTTGAGGCGCCGCCAGGCCTCGGCGGGCTCGACGCGGTACAGCGCGGTGTTGGCGTAGCCCGCGGTCTCTTCCCGGGCCCACTCGCGCCGGCCCCGGGCCGCCAGCGCGGCGTCGAGTTCGGCGTGCAGGGCGAGCAGGTGGTGCACGTCGTCGGCCGCGTAGGCGAGCTGCTCGGGAGTGAGCGGCCGGCGCGACCAGTCGGTGCGGGTCTGGCCCTTGTCGATCGAGTGGCCGAGTTGCCGGGCCACCAGTTCCGCGTAGCCCACCTGCGGTGGGAACCCGAGCAACGCGGCCGCGAGCTGCGTGTCGAACACCGGCGCAGGCACCTCGCCGCCGCCCAGGAACAGCACTTCGAGGTCCTGCCGCGCGGCATGGAGGATCTTCAGCTTGCCCGGGTCGGCCAGCACGGCGTAGAGCGGGGCCAGGTCGAGGCCCGCGAGCGGATCCACCAGCAGGCAGTCCGTCTCGGTCGCCACCTGCACCAGGCAGAGCTGCGGAAAGTAGGTGCGCTCGCGCATGAACTCGGTGTCGATCGCGAGCCGCTGGGCGGCCTCGAGGCGGAACACGGCCGCGGCCAGGGCCGCGGGACTGGTAACGAGCGTGGCTTCGCGCATTCGAACGGTATCCTGCGTGTAAAATCGCGGCTCCCCGAAGCCAGAACGCCGGCATCGTGAAAGCATTCGTCGAGCTGTTCCGCGACATCGTACTCTGGCGGAAGGGTCCGCAGGACCTGCCGGCCTCGGTCCTGCTGCTCTGGCTCGCCGCGATCGCCTATGTCTCGATCTCGGCCGTGCAGCTGGCCGTGCTCGGCGAGACCGGCCTCGCGTGGGTGCTCTTCCTGGCGATCGATCCGGCGCTGCTCACGCTTTGCACCTGGCTGGTGCTGCGGCTCTTCGGCCACCCCGAGCGCTTCGTGCAGACCGCGACCGCCGTCCTCGGCTGCGGCGCCTGGCTCTCGGCCGTGCTGTACCTGCCGCTGCAGGTGGCCATGACCCTGCTGCACGCCGGGCCCGACAGCACGCTCTCGCGCCTCGTCGCGCTGGTGCTGCTCGGGACGTTCGTCGCCGTCACGGGCCGGATCCTGCAGCTCGGCACGGGCACCAACCTCTTCACCGGCGTCGCGTTCGCGCTGACGTATTTCTTCCTCCTCAATTCCTTGCTCGGCGCCCTGCCGGGCGGAGTGTCCTGATTGCACCTGCACATCATCGGCGTCTGCGGCACGTTCATGGGCGGCATCGCGGCCATCGCGCGCGAGGCGGGCCACCGCGTCACGGGTTCGGACCGCAACGTCTATCCGCCGATGAGCACCCAGCTCGCGGCACTCGGCGTGGACGTGATCGAGGGTTACGAGCCGGACCAGCTGAAGCTGAAGCCCGACGTGTTCGTGATCGGCAACGTCATGAGCCGCGGCAATGCGCTCATCGAGGCGCTGCTCGACAGCGGCGCTCGCTACGAGTCCGGCCCGGAGTGGCTGGCGCGCAACGTGCTGCACGACCGCTGGGTGCTCGGCGTGGCCGGCACGCACGGCAAGACCACGACCACGAGCCTGCTGGCGTGGATCCTCGAGCACGCGGGCCTCGCGCCCGGGTTCCTGGTCGGCGGCGTGCCGCTCGATTTCAACGTCAGCGCGCGGCTCGGCGGCGGCCGGCATTTCGTCGTCGAGGCCGACGAGTACGACACGGCGTTCTTCGACAAGCGCGCCAAGTTCGTCCACTACCGGCCGCGCACCGCGATCCTCAACAACCTCGAGCACGACAACGCGGACATCTACCCGGACGTGGCGTCGATCCAGAGGCAGTTCCACCTGCTGCTGCGCACGGTGCCTTCGAACGGACGGCTGGTGGTCAACGCGGCCGACCGCAACCTCGCGGGCGTGCTGGAGATGGGCTGCTGGACGCCGGTGCAGCGCTTCACCGCCGGGCCGGGCGTCGCGAGCGACTGGCGCATCGAGGCCGACCCAGCTGCGGGCTTCGGGAGCTTCACCGTGTTCCACGGCGAACGGCGCGTCGGCGAGGTCGCGTGGAACATGCTCGGCCGGCACAACGCCGAGAATGCGCTCGCGGCGCTGGTGGCCGCGGAGCATGCGGGCGTCGATCCGCAGGCGGCCCTCGAGGCGCTGCGCCGCTTCGGGGGCGTGCGCCGCCGCCTCGAGGTGCGCGGCGTGGTGCGCGACATCACCGTGTACGACGATTTCGCGCATCACCCGACGGCGATCACCACCACGCTCGACGGCGTGCGGCGCAAGGCGGGGCGCGGACGCGTGTTCGCGGTGCTCGAGCCGCGCTCGAACACGATGAAGCTCGGCACGCACAAGGCGGCGCTCGCGGAATCGCTGCGCGGCGCGGACCGGGTGTTCGTCTACCAGTCGCCCGAGGTGAAGTGGGACGTGACCGATGCGATGGCGCCGCTCGGCAGCCTCGCGACCGTGCACCAGGACCTCGGGCCGCTCACCGAGGCACTCGCCGGCGCCGCGCAGCCCGGCGATCACCTGGTGCTGATGAGCAACGGTTCGTTCGGCGGCCTGCACGAGCGCCTGCTCGCGGCGCTGAGGGCGCGGGCCTGATGGCCGGGCCCATCGAGATTCCCCTGTTCCCGCTCGGCACGGTGCTGTTCCCGGCCGGGCCGCTGCCGCTGCGCATCTTCGAGACCCGCTACATCGACCTCGTGCGCCGCTGCCTGCGCGACGACACGGGCTTCGGCGTGGTGATGATCCTCGAGGGCGCGGAGGCGGGCGGCGGGCCCGCGACGATCTGCAACGTCGGCACCTACGCGCGCATCGTCGATTTCTCGCAGCAGCCGGACGGCCTGCTGGGCATCCAGGCGCTCGGCGAACGGCGCTTCCGCATCCTCGAGCGTCGGCGCGCGAAAGACAGCCTGCACCTCGCCGACGTCGAGTGGCTGCCGGACGAGATCGAGGTGCCGCTGCCCGCCGAGTTCGCCGAGCTCGGCCCGGCGCTCGAGCACGTGATCGAGCAGGTCGGGCCGCCGTATTCGACGCTCCCGCGGCGGCTGGACGACGCGGGCTGGGTGGCGAACCGGCTCACCGAGCTGCTGCCGCTCTCGCCGGGCCACAAGCAGCACTGCCTCGAACTCGACGACCCGGTGGAGCGGCTGCGCTTCCTGCGCCCCCTGTTCGAGATCACCGTCGAGAAACAGTGAACCGAAATCCGGGAAAACGGAAATAGGGGATACTCAATAATAGGGGACACTCACGAATTTTCGCGGCCGCGAAAATTCGTCAGTGTCCCCTATTTTCCGGTTTGCCGATTTCCGGGTGATGCGGGCGAAAAATCGGCTGGCACCACGTGCGGCCGGAGCATCGAATGACCGGGAGCGGCGCAATCCCGCGCCGCATCCCACGGAGCATTCGATCATGGACGACATCAAGGCAGCCGGAATCCTCAAGTCGCTCGCCGCCGGCCTGAGCCCCGAAGATGGCACGAGCCTGCCGGGCGGCACGCCGCTGCAGTCTCCCGACGTCGTGCGGGCCCTGTTCCTCGCCGCGGACTCGCTCGAGTCGCGCACCCGCCTGCCGCGGCGCAACCCGCATCTCCCGCGCAATGCGGGCACGCCCTGGTCGGGCGAGGAGGACGGGCGCCTGCTCGAGGCCTTCGACGGCGGCGCGACGGTCGAGACGCTCGCCCAGGCCCACGAGCGCACCCGGGCCGGCATCGAGGCGCGGCTGGTCAAGCACGGGCGCCTGGACGCCGCGCAGGTGCCGCAGGCCCGCATCCGCTGACGAGGCCGGGGCCGCGGCCGGGCTAGAATCCGGCCATGACCGAGGCGTGGCGATTCCTGTTCGTGCCGGTGTCGGGCCCTGGCGGCGCAGGCGAGTACTACCGCTCGCTGGCCGTCGCGCGCGCCGTGATCGAGCGCTGGCCGGGCAGCGATGCGTGCTTCCTCGTCAGCCGCGACGCCACCTACGCGCAGGGCAGTCCGTTCCCGACCCTGCTGCTCGAGCGCTCGCCCACCTTCGAGAGCGCGGCGGTGATCCGCGCGATCCAGGACCTGCGACCCCACGTCGTGGTGTTCGACAGTGCCGGGCGCGTCGACCAGCAGCGCGCTGCACGGCGCGCAGGAGCCCGTGTCGTCTACGTCGCCTCGCGCCCGAGCATCCGGCGCAAGGCGTTCTCGTTGCGGCGCCTGCGCGCCACCGACGAGTTGTGGCTCGCGCAGCCGCGCTTCCTCGGCGGACGGCCCACTGCCTTCGAGCGTTTCAAGCAGCGGGCCGCGCCGGGACTGGCCGTGCGCCTGCTCGAGGTGATTCACGATCCGGTGGACGAGCCGGCGGCGCGCGCGCGCCAGCGCGCCCTCGGCGTCGATCCCGGGCACTACGTGCTGGCCTGTCCCGGCGGCGGCGGCGACTTCGGCCAGGGTCCCGACGCCCCGCGCATCTACTTCGACGCGGCCGTGCGCATCGCCGCGCAGGCAGGTCTGCCGGTCGTGGCCGTGCTGGGCGCGCGCTTCGCGCCGCCCGCACCGCTGCCCGCCGGCGTGCACGTGCTCGGGCCGGTGCCGAACGGCGAACTGATGGGTCTCGTGGCGGACGCGCGCGTGGCGGTCGTCAATGGCGGCAGCCTGCTGATGCAGGCGCTGGCGCAGGACACGCCCTGCGTCGCCGCGCCGATCGCCGACGACCAGCCGCCACGCATCGCACAGACGGCCCGGCACGGCTACGTGCGGCCCGCGGCCCTGGAGGCGGGCGCGCTCGCCGGGGCCGCACTCGAACTGCTGCAGGACGACGCCGCGCGCGACGCGATGCGCGGGCGCCTGGTCGAACTCGACCTGCGCAACGGCCTCGACGTGGCGCTCGAGGGCATCACCCGGCTGCTGCCGGGCGCGCCGGCCGGCGGCTGACCCGGCTTACAGCGTGCGGAACACCTTCGCCGCCGCGGCCACGGTGGCGTCGATCTCCGCATCGCCGTGCGCGGCCGAGACGAAACCCGCCTCGAACGCGGACGGCGCGAGGTAGACGCCCTCGGCCAGCATGCCGTGGAAGAATTTCCTGAACCGCTCGACGTCGCACTTCATCGCGTCGGCGTAGGAGACCACCTTCGGCGCGTCCGTGAAGAAGATCCCGAACATGCCGCACACGTGATTGGTCGCGAGCGGCACGCCGGCCTCGCGCGCGGCACGCTGCAGTCCGTCGATCAGCCGGTCGGTGGACGCCGCGAGGCGCGCGTGGAAGCCGGGCGCCTCGAGGCCCTGCAGCGTGGTGAGGCCCGCGATCATCGCCACCGGATTGCCCGAGAGCGTGCCCGCCTGGTACACCGGGCCGAGCGGCGCGATGTGCGACATGATGTCCCTGCGGCCGCCGAACACGCCCACCGGCATGCCGCCGCCGACGATCTTGCCGAGCGTGGTGAGGTCCGGCTTGATGCCGTAGAGCGCCTGCGCGCAGCCCTTCGCGACGCGGAAGCCCGTCATCACCTCGTCGAAAATCAGCACGGCGCCGGCCTTCGTGCACTCCTCGCGCAGGCACTCGAGGAAACCCGGCACCGGCGGGATGCAGTTCATGTTGCCGGCGACCGGCTCGACGATCACGCACGCGATCTGCGCGCCGATCTCGCGGAACGCCGCGCGCACCTGCTCCGCATCGTTGTAGGAGAGCGTGATCGTGTGCGACGCGAGTTCCGGCGGCACGCCCGGGGAGGTCGGCACGCCGAGCGTGAGCATGCCCGAGCCGGCCTTCACCAGCAGCGAGTCCGAGTGGCCGTGGTAGCAGCCCTCGAACTTGACGATCTTCTGCCGGCCCGTGAAACCGCGGGCGAGCCGGATGGCGCTCATCGTCGCCTCCGTGCCGGAACTGACCATGCGCACCAGCTCGATCGAAGGCACGAGCTCGATGATCTTCTTCGCGACCACCGTCTCGAGTTCGGTCGGCGCACCGAACGACAGGCCGTCCGCGGCCTTCTCCTGCACGGCCTTGATCACGGCCGGATCGGCGTGACCGAGGATCATCGGGCCCCAGGAGCCGACGTAGTCGATGAACCTGCGGCCGTCCGCGGCCCAGACGTGCGGGCCCCTGGCCTTCGCGAAGAAGATCGGCTCGCCGCCGACGCCGCGGAACGCGCGCACGGGCGAATTGACGCCGCCGGGGATGTACTTGCAGGCTTCCTGGTACAGGCTCACGTGGTGCTCCATCGATGCAGGCCGGGCGAGGGCGGTATCTTACCAGCCGCCTCGCGGGCGGCCGCGGCGCAACGTACCATGACCCGTCCCGGCCGCCCTTGCGTGAAACCCCGATGAAAACCTGGATGTGCGTGAACTGCGGCTTCGTCTACGACGAGGCGAAGGGCCATCCCGAGTCCGGCGTCCCGGCCGGCACGGCGTGGGCCGACGTACCGGACGACTGGGTCTGCCCGGATTGCGGCGCGAGCAAGGACTCGTTCGAGATGGTCGAGCTCTGAGCGGACGGGACGTTCAGCGCCGCCGCACGCGATACCCGCGCTGCTCGAGCAGGTCGACCACGCTGTTGCGCCCGACGAGGTGCAGCGCGCCCACCACCACGAGGTAGTCGTCGGTGTCGTCCAGCAGGCCGGCGATCGAGCTGACCCAGGCGCGGTTGCGATCCTCGGTGAGCGGGCGATAGAGCTCCGGGAACTTCTCGAAGCCTTCGCCCAGCACGCGTGCGAGCCGGTCCGTGTCGCCCGCGCGCCAGGCGCCGAGCATCGCCGCGACCTCCTGGTCGAAGTCGTCCATCTCGTCGAGCGTCATGCGCAGGAAGCGCTTCTGTTCGCTCATCGGCAGGCGGGCGAGCACGGCGAGCTGCTGCTCCGGCGTCTCGAGCCCGTGGATCGGCTTGCGATCGGCCACGGCCCGGCGCGTGAGCGTCTCCTCGACGCCGTTCTCGGGGGCGAAACCCCGCTTCTCGAGCTGCTGCTGCAGCATCGCGGTGGCGACGAACCACGGCTGGAAGCGATCGAGCAGCGCGAGGTCGAGTCCCAGCTCGCGTGCCTGCGCCGACGCGGCCGCGTAGTCCCCGCCGAGGATGCCGCGCAGCGACTGGTCCGGCGGCAGCAGGGCGAGACGCTGTGCCGCGACCGCCACGGAGCCGGGATTGGCCAGCAGGTCGTCCATGTCGAGTTCCATCACCAGCTGCTCGGCGTCGCGGTACGCGGCGAGGGCCTCCTCGGGAAGGCCGCCGTCCTCGGCGCGCAGGACGTGGATCGAGCCGAGCAGGTAGACCGTGTTGTGCCGGCCCTCGACGGCCCACAGCACGTGGCGCTCGCTCGCCTGGCCCGCCGGCGCAGCCAGGGCCGCGGCCAGTGCGCAGGCCGCGAGCGCCGCCCGCCGACGCCATCCCATCAGTCCCGGTGCTGCTCGAGCCATACGACCTCCGTGGCGATGCCCCCGTCGTCCTGCAGGTCGATCACGCGGTAGCCGGGTGGACGGTCGTCCACCACGAACCCGGGATCGCGGGGGCGGAACTGCATGCAGGTCGCCGGCGCGCACATCAGGCGGCGCCCGCCGGGCAGGAAGACGTCGAGCGACTGGTGGGCGTGGCCCCAGGCGATGCCGCGCACCTGCGGGTGCCGCCCCACCAGCTGCATCAGCGCGTCGCCGTCGCCGAGCCGCAGGGCGTCCATGCCGGCCGCGTCCATGACGACCGGCGGGTGATGCACGAGGATCAGCGTGGGCGTGTCGCGGTGCGCCGCCAGCGCGCGTTCGAGCCCGGCGAGCTGGTCCTCGCCGAGCCGGCCTTCGCCGTTGGCGGCGCCGGCGTACCAGGACTCGAGCTGCACGACCCGCCAGGCGCCGAGGCGATGCGCGCCGCCGATGCGGAACGGCGGCCGGCCGAGCCGGCGGCGCAGTTCGTCCGGCACGTCGTGGTTGCCTGGGATCAGCAGCACCGGGCAGGCGCTGCCGCCGAGCAGCAGTTCCACGGTGCCGTAGCCGGTCGGGTCGTCCTGCACGATGTCGCCGGTCAGCGCGATGGCATCCGCCGGGAAATGGCGCCGCGCGGCGTGGGCGAGGCAGGCCTGCAGTCGCGGCAGCGTGGGCACGCCGCGCAGCCGCCCGTGCGGATCGGCCAGCAGGTGCGTGTCGCTGAACTGCAGCAGGCGGACGCTGTTCATCGTGCGGCGATCATGTCAGATTGGCCGCACGCGGAGGTAGGGCCATGACGAATCGTTCGATCTCCCTCACGGAATCGCTCTACGACTACCTGATCGCCGTCTCGCTGCGCGAGCCGCGCCTGCTGCTCGACCTGCGCGAGGAGACGGCGGCACTGCCCAACGCCTCGATGCAGATCGCCCCCGAGCAGGGGCAGTTCATGGCCCTGCTGGTCCGGCTCATGGGCGCGCGGCGCTGCCTGGAGGTGGGCGTGTTCACCGGCTACTCGTCGCTGTGCGTGGCGCTCGCGCTGCCGGCCGACGGCCGCATCGTGGCCTGCGACGTCAGCGCGGAGTGGACGGCCGTCGCGCGCGCCTACTGGCAGGCCGCGGGCGTCGAGGACAAGGTCGACCTGCGGCTCGCGCCGGCGCTCGAGACGCTGGACGGGCTGCTGGCGGACGGCCACGCCGGCACCTTCGATCTCGCGTTCATCGACGCGGACAAGCCGCGCTACCTGGCGTATTACGAGCGCGCCCTGGCGCTGGTGCGCGCGGGCGGGCTGATCGTGATCGACAACACGCTGTGGAGCGGCCGGGTGGCCGATCCGGAGATCTCCGACGAGAGCACGGTCGCGCTGCGGCACTTCAACGAAGTGCTGCACGGCGACGCGCGCGTGGACCTCAGCCTCGTGCCGGTCGGCGACGGGCTCACGCTGGCGCGCAGGCGCTGAATCCCGCGGTCCACGGGCGAGAATGGTTCAAGCCGGCTGCGCCCGGCGGTCTTGCGCAGGACCGCAGGCGACCGCCGCGGGACAATGCAGTCAGCCGGCACCCGCGCCGGAATGTCAGGAGACGATGATGGACTTCATCCAGGCGATCAACTCCCACGCGGAGTGGAAGATCAAGCTGCGCACGGCGCTGATCAAGAAATCGACCGTCGACAACGTCGACTCGCTCACGCGCGACGACTGCTGCGCGTTCGGGAAGTGGCTCAAGAGCGAGGGACGCGGGCAGTACGGTGCGTCGAAGACCTTCCAGGACTGCGTGCGGGCGCACTCGGATTTCCACCGCGCCGCCGGCGGTATCGCGCGGGTCATCAACGAACAGCACTTCGAGCAGGCCGAGCGGATGCTGGACAACGCCTCGGTGTTCGCCAAGGCGTCGAATTCGGTGGTGCAGGCGATCCATGCGCTGAAGCGCGAGGCCGCGCACTGAGGCCGCCCGTCGGCCGGCGGGGCCCCGGGGCAGGCCGATGCCTGCCCCGAGTCCCGGCGGTCGTCGCTCAGTACTTGTAGTGCTCGGGCTTGTACGGGCCCTGCACCGGCACGCCGATGTAGTCGGCCTGCTCCTGCGTGAGCTGCGTCAGTTTCACGCCGATGCGCTCGAGGTGCAGCTGCGCCACCTTTTCGTCGAGGTGCTTCGGCAGCACGTACACCTGCTTGTCGTACTTCGCGCCGTGCTTGAACAGCTCGATCTGCGCGAGCACCTGGTTGGTGAACGAGTTCGACATCACGAACGACGGGTGGCCGGTCGCGCAGCCGAGGTTCACCAGGCGGCCTTCCGCCAGGATGATCAGGCGCTTGCCGTCCGGGAAGATCACGTGGTCGACCTGCGGCTTGATGTTCTCCCAGGTGTACTGGCGCAGCGCCGCGATCTCGATCTCGCTGTCGAAGTGGCCGATGTTGCACACGATCGCCTGGTGCTTCATGCGCTTCATGTGCTCGTGGGTGATCACGTTCACGTTGCCGGTCGCGGTGACGAAGATGTCCGCCTTGTCCGCGGCTTCCTCCATCGTGACGACCTTGTAGCCTTCCATCGCCGCCTGCAGCGCGCAGATCGGGTCGATCTCGGTGACCCACACCTGGGCGGAGAGGGCGCGCAGCGACTCGGCCGAGCCCTTGCCCACGTCGCCGAAGCCGCACACCACGGCCACCTTGCCGGCCACCATCACGTCGGTGGCGCGCTTGATCGCGTCGACCAGCGACTCGCGGCAGCCGTAGAGGTTGTCGAACTTCGACTTGGTCACCGAGTCGTTGACGTTGATGGCCGGGAAGGGCAACTCGCCGCGCTTCGCGAAGCCGTACAGGCGCTTGACGCCGGTGGTGGTCTCCTCGGTGACGCCCTTGATCGCGGCGAGGCGCTTGGAGTACCAGCCCGGGCTGGTCTCGAGGCGCCTGCGGATCGAGGCGTACAGGCAGGTCTCTTCCTCGTTGGTCGGCCTGGCGATGACCGAGGCGTCCTTCTCGGCGCGCGCGCCGAGCATGAGCAGCAGCGTCGCGTCGCCGCCATCGTCGAGGATCATGTTGGCCAGCTGGCCGTTCGGCCACTCGAAGATGCGGTGGGTGTATTCCCAGTACTCGTCGAGGGTCTCGCCCTTGACGGCGAAGACCGGGGTGCCGTTCGCGGCGATCGCCGCGGCGGCGTTGTCCTGGGTCGAGTAGATGTTGCACGAGGCCCAGCGCACGTCGGCGCCGAGCGCCTTCAGGGTCTCGATCAGCATCGCGGTCTGGATGGTCATGTGCAGCGAGCCGGCGATGCGGGCGCCCTTCAGCGGCTGCTCCTTCGCGAACTCCTGGCGGATCGCCATGAGGCCGGGCATCTCGGTCTCGGCGATGACCATTTCCTTGCGGCCCCAGTCGGCGAGCTTCAGGTCGGCGACCACGAACTCGTGCTGGGAATCGGGATTGACGATCGCATTCATCGGACGGTCCTCTCTCGTTGACCGCGACGGTTCGGGACGGAACGATGCAATGGATTCGCCCGCCCGACCTCCGCGGAGGTCAGCGAGCGCGGTTGGTGGTTAGCCAATGGCCTGAGCCTGGCGGACGGGCGTCCGTTGCAGCGCTCCTCAGGCGAGGCGCAATTCTGCCACAAAACTGCGGAAAAAATGGGGACACTCACTATTTTTCGCCCGAAGCGAAAAATAGTGAGTGTCCCCTGTCTACGCCGGAAAAGAGGAATGTCCCCTTTTCCGCTTATGTCACAAGCCGGCGTCCTTGCGCAGCGCCTCGGCCTTGTCGGTCTTCTCCCAGGTGAAGGCCGTGAAGGTCTCGCTCTTCTCGACCTTCTTGCCGCCGATGAATTCCTTCCACTTGTAGGTCATGTGGACGGGTTCGCGGCCGAAGTGGCCGTACGCGGCCGTCGGGCGGTACATCGGGTGCACCAGGTCGAGCATCTTCACGATGCCGTACGGGCGCAGGTCGAAGTGCGCGCGCACCAGCTGCTCGAGCTTCTGCTGCGAGACCTTGCCGGTGCCGAAGGTATCGACGGTGATCGAGGTCGGCTCGGCCACGCCGATCGCGTAGGACACCTGGATCTCGCAGCGGTCGGCGAGGCCGGCCGCGACGAGGTTCTTGGCGACGTAGCGTGCCGCGTACGCCGCCGAGCGGTCGACCTTGGACGGGTCCTTGCCCGAGAACGCGCCGCCGCCGTGGCGGGCCATGCCGCCGTAGCTGTCGACGATGATCTTGCGCCCGGTCTGGCCGCAGTCGCCGCCCGGGCCGCCGATCACGAAATTGCCCGTCGGGTTGATGTGGAACTTGGTGTCCTTCTTCAGCCACTCCTTCGGCAGGACGTGCTTGATCACCAGTTCCATCACGGCCTCGCGCAGGTCCTCCTGCTTCACCTCCGGGTCGTGCTGCGTCGACAGCACGACGGCGTCGAGGCCGACGACCTTGCCGTTCTCGTAGCGGCAGGTGACCTGCGACTTGGCGTCCGGCCGCAGCCACGGCAGCAAGTGGCTCTTGCGCACCTCGGACTGGCGTTCCACGAGGCGGTGCGCGTAGCAGATCGGCGCGGGCATCAGCGAGTCGGTCTCGTTGCTCGCATAGCCGAACATCAGGCCCTGGTCCCCGGCGCCCTGCTCCTCGGGCTTCGAGCGGTCGACGCCCATCGCGATGTCGGGCGACTGCTTGCCGATGATGTTGAGCACGCCGCAGGTGCGGCCGTCGAAGCCCACGTGCGAGGACGTGTAGCCGATGTCCGTGATGACGCCGCGGACCAGTTCCTCGAGGTCGACCCAGGCTTCCGTCGTAACCTCGCCGGCCACGATGGCGACGCCGGTCTTGACCAGCGTCTCGCAGGCGACGCGCGCGCGCTTGTCCTGCGCCAGCATCGCGTCGAGCACGGCATCGGAGATCTGGTCGGCGACCTTGTCCGGGTGGCCTTCGGAAACCGACTCGGACGTGAAGAGGTAACTGTTTGACATCTATGACATTCCGTGAGGCGTTCGAACCCCGAAGTATAGCGATCCCGGGACCCCGGAACTGTGACGATTTCGCCTTAACCTCATGCCGGACCGAGTACAAGCCGGGGAAATAGGGTGAATCCAGCCCACCCGGGCCGCTAAAATACGGGGCTTTCCACGAGGTAGCCCTATGCCCACCCGTCGGCAGTTGGCCAACGCCATTCGCGCGTTGAGCATGGATGCGGTTCAGAAGGCCAATTCGGGGCATCCCGGGGCGCCGATGGGCATGGCGGACATCGCCCAGGTGCTCTGGTGCGATCACCTGAAGCACAACCCCGGCAACCCCGAGTGGGCCGACCGCGACCGCTTCGTCCTGTCGAACGGGCACGGCTCGATGCTGCTGTACTCGCTGCTGCACCTCACCGGCTACCCGCTCTCGATCGACGACCTGAAGAACTTCCGGCAGTTCGGCGCGCACACCGCGGGCCACCCGGAGGTCGACCGGCACCTCGGCATCGAGACCACCACCGGCCCGCTCGGCCAGGGCGTCGCCAACGCCGTGGGCATGGCGCTCGCCGAGCGCATCCTCGCCGCGCGGTTCAACCGCCCGGGCCACGAGATCGTCGACCACCGCACCTGGGTGTTCCTCGGCGACGGCTGCATGATGGAAGGCATCTCGCACGAGGCGTGCGCGCTGGCCGGCACGCTCAAGCTCGGCAAGCTGACCTGCTTCTACGACGACAACGGCATCTCCATCGACGGCGAGGTGCACGGGTGGTTCACCGACGACACGCCGGGCCGCTTCGAGGCCTACGGCTGGCAGGTGATCCGTGGCGTCGACGGCCACGATGCCGCGGCCATCGGGCGCGCCATCGAGGCCGCGAAGGCCGAGACGAGCAAGCCGACCCTGATCTGCTGCAAGACCATCATCGGCTGGGGCTCGCCGAACAAGCAGGGCACCGAGGCCACCCACGGAGCGCCGCTCGGCGCCGACGAGATCGCCGCGACCCGCAAGGCCATCGACTGGCCGTACGAGCCCTTCGTGGTGCCGGACGAGATCCGCCAGGGCTGGGATGCGAAGGCGAAGGGCGCGAAGGCCGAGCAGGCCTGGAACGAGCGCCTGGCCGCCTATGCCAGGGCGTACCCCGACCACGCCGCCGAGCTGCAGCGCCGCCTGAAGGGCGAGCTGCCGGCGAACTGGCGCCAGGCCGTGGACGAGTTCATCCGCGCGAACGTCGAGAAGCCGGCCGCCATCGCGACCCGCTCGTCGTCGCAGCAGGTCATCAACGTGCTGTGCGGCGCCATCCCCGAGATGCTCGGCGGCTCGGCCGACCTCACCGGCTCGAACAACACCAACCACAAGGGCGCGAAGTCGATCACCGGCGAGGACATGACCGGCGACTACCTGCACTACGGCGTGCGCGAGTTCGGCATGACCGCGCTGATGAACGGCATCGCGCTGCACGGCGGCTTCGTGCCGTTCGGCGGCACGTTCCTGGTGTTCTCGGACTACGCGCGCAACGGCGCCCGCATGGCCGCGCTCATGAAGCAGCGCGTGGTGCTGGTGTACACGCACGACTCCATCGGCCTCGGCGAGGACGGCCCTACGCATCAACCGGTGGAGCACGTCGCGAGCCTGCGCATCATCCCGAATATGCGCGTCTGGCGGCCCTGCGATACGGTGGAGACCGCGGTGGCCTGGGCGGACGCCGTGGCTCGCAAGGACGGTCCGACGAGCCTGATCCTCACCCGCCAGGCCCTGCCGCCGATGTCACGGACGGACGCGCAGAGAGCGGATATCGCCAGGGGCGGCTACGTGCTGGTCGACGGCGCGGGCGCGCCCGAGTGCGTGCTCGTCGCCACCGGGTCCGAGATCGCGCTCGCGGTCGATGCCGCGAAGGCCCTCGCGGAGAAGGGTCGGCGCGTGCGCGTCGTCTCCATGCCCTGCACCGACGCGTTCGACGCGCAGCCCGCCGCCTACCGCGACGCGGTGCTGCCGCGCGGCGTGCCCACGGTCGCGATCGAGGCGGGCGTGCCGGACGGCTGGTGGCGCTACGTCGGCGCGCGGGGCGCCGTCATCGGCATGACCACGTTCGGCGCCTCGGCGCCGGCCAAGCAGCTGTTCGAGCATTTCGGCTTCACGAAGGACAACGTGATCCGGACCGTCGGGGCGCTGCTGTAACACTTTCGTCTTCATTCCCGGGAGATCATTCATGGCTATCAAGGTCGGCATCAACGGATTCGGGCGCATCGGTCGCATGGTGTTCCGCGCGGCGGCGCGCGATTTCGCCGACATCGAGATCGTCGGCATCAACGACCTGCTCGAGCCGGACTACCTCGCCTACATGCTGCAGTACGACTCGGTGCACGGCCGCTTCAAGGGCACCATCGCCGTCGAGGGCAGCACGCTGGTGGTCAACGGGAAGAAGATCCGCCTGACGGCCGTGAAGGATCCCGCCGAGCTGAAGTGGGGCGAGATCGGCGCGGACGTCGTCATCGAGTCGACCGGCCTGTTCCTCGACGCCGCGAGCGCGCAGAAGCACATCGCCGCCGGCGCGAAGAAGGTGATCATGTCGGCCCCGTCGAAGGACGAGACGCCGATGTTCGTCTACGGCGTGAACCACACGGCCTACAAGGGCGAGGCGATCATCTCGAACGCGTCCTGCACCACCAACTGCCTGGCGCCGATCGCCAAGGTGCTGAACGACAACTGGGGCATCAAGCGCGGCCTGATGACCACCGTGCACGCCGCCACCGCGACCCAGAAGACCGTCGACGGCCCGTCGAACAAGGACTGGCGCGGCGGCCGCGGCATCCTCGAGAACATCATCCCGTCCTCGACCGGCGCGGCCAAGGCCGTGGGCAAGGTCAGCCCCGAGCTGAACACGAAGCTCACGGGCATGGCGTTCCGCGTGCCGACGTCCGACGTGTCGGTGGTCGACCTCACCGTCGAGCTGAACAAGGAAGCGACCTACGAGCAGATCTGCGCCGCGATGAAGGCCGCGTCGGAGGGCCCGATGAAGGGCGTGCTCGGCTACACGAAGGACAAGGTCGTCGCCACGGATTTCCGCGGCGAGAGCTGCACGTCGGTGTTCGACGCCGAGGCCGGCATCGCGCTCGACAGCACCTTCGTGAAGGTCGTGTCCTGGTACGACAACGAGTGGGGCTACTCGAGCAAGGTGCTCGAGATGGCGCGGGTCATCTCGAAGTAAGCCACGCATCCAGCCGAAGGAAGACATCATGGTTCGCGTCCTGCGCATGACCGACCTGGACCTCAAGGGCAAGCGAGTGCTGATCCGCGAGGACCTGAACGTCCCGATCCACGACGGCAAGGTGACCAGCGATGCCCGCATCCGGGCCTCGCTGCCGACCATCCAGGCCGCGCAGAAGGCGGGCGCGCGCGTGATCGTGATGTCGCACCTCGGCCGCCCGGAGGAGGGCGTGCCGGCCGCCGAGTTCTCGCTCGAGCCGGTGGCGGGGCGCCTCTCCGAGCTGCTCGGCGTGAAGGTGCGCTTCGTGAAGGACTGGCTCGGCGGCGTGAGCTGCGAGCCGGGCGAGATCGTGGTCGTCGAGAACGTCCGCTTCAACAAGGGCGAGAAGAAGAACAAGGACGAGCTGGCGAAGCAGATGGCGGCGCTGTGCGACGTGTACGTCATGGACGCGTTCGCGACGGCGCACCGCGCGGAGGCGAGCACGCACGGGGTCGGCAGGTTCGCGCCGGTGGCCTCAGCGGGCATCCTGCTCGTGAACGAGCTCGAGGCGCTCGAGAAGGCGCTCGGCAGCCCGAAGCGGCCGCTGGTCGCCATCGTCGGCGGCTCGAAGGTCTCGACCAAGCTCACCGTGCTCGAGAACCTCGCCGGCAAGGTCGACAAGCTGATCGTCGGCGGCGGCATCGCCAACACGTTCCTGGCCGCGGCCGGGAAGCCGATCGGCAAGTCGCTGCACGAGCCCGACATGATCCCGATCGCACGGGCGCTGCTCGAGCGTTCGCGCACCTCGGGCGTCGAGATCCCGCTGCCGACCGACGTGGTCGTCGCGAAGGAGTTCTCGGCGACCGCCGAGGCGGACGTCAAGCCGGTGGCCCAGGTCGGCGCGGACGAGATGATCCTCGACATCGGTCCGGACACCGCCGAGAAGTTCGCGGCGGCCCTGAACGGCGCCGGCACCGTCGTCTGGAACGGCCCGGTCGGCGTGTTCGAGTTCGACCAGTTCGGCGAGGGCACGCGCGTGCTGTCGCTGGCGGTCGCCCGCAGCCCGGCGTTCTCCATCGCGGGCGGCGGCGACACCATCGCGGCCATCGAGAAGTACGGCATCGGCGCCGACATCTCCTACATCTCGACGGCCGGCGGCGCGTTCCTGGAGTTCCTCGAGGGCAAGAAGCTGCCCGCCGTGGAGATGCTCGAGCAGCGCGCGGCCGGCTGATCGCACGCGCCTGCACCATGACGGGGCCGGCGGAGCGATCCGCCGGCCCCGTCCTTTACTAAGCGACGTTACGTCGTCACTATCCGGGCCCTATGCTGCGAAGAACCAAGATCGTCGCCACGCTGGGCCCGGCCACCGACGTGCCGGGGGTCCTCGAGGACGTCATCCGCCGGGGCGCGGACGTGGTCCGCGTCAATTTCTCGCACGGCGAAGCCGACGACCACGCGCGTCGCGTGGACGGCGCCCGCCGTGCAGCGGCCGCGGTCGGCAAGCACGTCGCGGTGCTCGGCGACCTGCAGGGACCGAAGATCCGCATCGAGCGCTTCGCCGGCGGTCGCGCGACGCTGAACGAAGGCGACCCCTTCACGCTCGACCCGGACCTCGACCCCCACGACGGCACCAGCCGCTGCGTCGGCATGACGTACCGCGACCTCGCGAAGGACGTGCGGCCGGGCGACGAGCTGATCCTCGGCGACGGGCAGATCGAGCTGGTCGTCACCGCGGTGCAGGGCCTGCGGGTCGACTGCCGCGTGACCACCGGCGGCGAGGTCTCGGACCACAAGGGCATCAACCGGCGCGGCGGCGGGCTCTCGGCGAAGGCGCTGACCGAGAAGGACCTCGAGGACGTCAAGCTGGCCGCGCGGCTCGACGTCGATTACCTCGCCATCTCCTTCGTGCGCACGGCGGCGGACGTGGAGGAGGCGCGGGCGCTGCTGCGCGCCGCCGGCAGCGACGCGCGCATCGTCGCGAAGATCGAGCGCAGCGAGGCCATCCCGCGCCTCGAGGAGATCGTGCGGGCGAGCGACGCCGTGATGGTCGCGCGCGGCGACCTCGGCATCGAGGTGGGCTACGCCGAGCTGACCGGCCTGCAGAAGCGCATCCTCGAGACGGCGCGCAGCTTCGACCGCGTGACCATCACCGCGACGCAGATGATGGAGTCGATGATCCAGAGCCCGGTGCCGACGCGCGCCGAGGTCTCGGACGTGGCCAACGCGGTGCTCGACGGCACGGACGCGGTGATGCTCTCGGGCGAGTCCGCGGTCGGCAAGTACCCGGCGCGCGCCGTCGAGGCGATGGCCGAGGTCATCGAGGGCGCCGAGAAGTACCAGCTCGCGCGCTACCGGCGCCGCGACCGATTCGAGGGCATGGTCGAGGCGTTCGACCAGGCCATCGCGCACGCCGTGATGTACACGGCCAACCACATGGCGCTCGAGGCCATCGTGGCGCTGACCGAGTCCGGGTCGACGCCGCTGTGGATGTCGCGCATCCGCTCGGACATCCCGATCTTCGCGTTCACGCGCCACGAGCGCACGCGCCGGCGCGTCGCGCTGTACCGCGGCGTCTACCCGATCCCCTTCGACGTCACGCACGCCGACCCGGCCCAGCTCTACCGCGCGATCTCGAAGGAGCTGCTCGAGCGCGGCCACGTCAAGCCGGGCGACGAGATCATCCTCACGCTCGGCGAGCTGTCGGGCGTGTCCGGGGGCACCAACACGATGAAGCTGCTCGAGGTCACCGAATGAGCCAGAAGAAGTTCGCCGGCACGGACAGTTACGTCGCCACGGAAGACCTGATGATGGCGGTCAACGCCGCAGTGACGCTGGCGCGGCCGCTGCTGGTGAAGGGCGAGCCGGGCACGGGCAAGACGCAGCTGGCCGAGGAGATCGCCGGTTCGCTTGGCCTGCCGCTCTATCGCTGGCACATCAAGTCGACCACCAAGGCGCAGCACGGCCTGTACGAGTACGACGCGGTCTCGCGCCTGCGCGACTCGCAGCTCGGCGAGGCCAAGGTGCACGACATCGGCAACTACATCATCAAGGGCCGCCTGTGGGAGGCGTTCGAGAGCGACACGCAGGCGGTGCTGCTGATCGACGAGATCGACAAGGCGGACATCGAGTTCCCGAACGACCTGCTGCTCGAGCTCGACCGCATGGAGTTCTACGTCCACGAGACGCGCCAGACGGTGAAGGCGGCGAAGCGTCCGGTGGTGATCATCACCAGCAACAACGAGAAGGAGCTGCCGGACGCGTTCCTGCGCCGCTGCTTCTTCCACTTCATCCGCTTCCCGGAGCCGGACACGATGATGCGCATCGTCGGCGTGCACTTCCCGGACCTGAAGCGGGAGCTGCTGTCGGAGGCGCTGAACGCCTTCTACAAGCTGCGCGAGGTGCCGGGGCTCAAGAAGAAGCCCTCGACCTCGGAGCTGCTCGACTGGCTGAAGCTGCTGCTCGCGGAGGACATCCCGCCGGAGGCGCTGCGCACGGACGACCCGAAGAAGTCGCTGCCGCCGCTGTACGGCGCGCTGCTCAAGAACGAGCAGGACGTGCACCTGTTCGAGCAGCTCCTGTTCCTGCAGCGGCGGCAGTCGCGGCAGTGACGTGGTTCGGGCCCATGCGCGTGGTCGCCTCGGCAGGCGCCGCCACCGCGGCTCGCGGAAATTGGGGACACGATCGAAATTCGCGAGCTGGAGCCAAAATCGAGTGTGTACCCAAATTACGCGAGCCGCGGTGGCGGCGCCTGCCGAGGCGACCACCCCCAAGGGGCCCAACCACGACACAGCCCCCACAGC
>JBPOHK010000044.1:0-3945 GCA_052035645.1 Pseudomonadota bacterium | reverse complement strand
CGGTCGCGGTGCCGCGCTTGAAGCCCTTCCAGTAGGTGTGTGCCGGCTGCGGCGTGCCATCGCGTCCGGTCGCCCAGACGGCGTCTCGACCGTGCGGCACGACGTCGAAGTACGACTGCTTCGCGCGGTCGTCCTTGAGGTGCAGGTCGACCCACGCGGTGACGAAGTGCTGCAACACGTTGTTCATGCGCACCGTGTCCCACACGGCGTCGGCGTAGTGTTCGAACGGGTACGACTTCAGCGCCTCGGAATACGCGTACGCCTCGGCCGGCGCCGGCATCGGTGCCGCCGCGTTGTGGTTCGCGCCCTGGAACGTGAGCAGGTAGCGGCTGCTGTGCACGGCGCGTTCGAAGATGGCGCGCGTGCCCTTCTCGTAGCCCGACACCGAGTCGACGCTGCCGGCCACGAACAGCATCGGCACGGTGATGCCTGCCAGCCCGGCGGCGTCCCAGTAGCCGACCTGCATGCCCCACGGGCCGATGGCCACCGCTGCCTTCACGCGCGGGTCGCGCGACGCCTCGTAGGCCGGAGTTCCGGCGGCGCGGTCGAGCAGCAACTGATTGGGCGGCGCACCCGGGAACGACGCGGCCTCGCGCCGATAGCCGCCGCCCACGAGGTTCACCACTCCGTAGCCGCCCATCGAGTAACCGATGACGACCGTTCGCGAGGCATCCACCTGGCCGGCGAGCGGGTGCCCCGAGCCGGCGGCGCCGACGCGTGCCATCTCGTCGATGACGAAGTGCTGATCGAGGGCGCGGTTGTAGAGCGTGCTCGCGAAGGCCTTCGCATCGGCGTAGGTGCTGTCGGTGTGATCGATGGACGCGACCACGTAGCCCTTGCTGGCGAGGTTCTCGCCAAGATGGCTCATCAGCAGGCGGTTGCCGGGGTAGCCGTGGGAGATGACGACGAGCGGATACGGCCCGCCCGCCGCCGGTGCCGCGTTTCGCACGGCCCGTCCGCGCAGCACCACCGGCATAGCCGGGTCGCGGGCAATCGTGCGGTATTCACCGCCGGACGCCTGGCCTGCCGCCAGCGCGGCCGGGTACCAGATTTCGAGGGTCAGCGACCGGTCGGCCCGCGCCGTGGCGCCGCCCGCCATGGTTCCCAACACGTCGACGCGGCCACGGTCCACCGTCGATACCGTCCGCACGCCGACCGCTGATGGGCCGTAGGCGGCGAGGTCCGGAGCCATCGGCGTGACGGTGTCGATGCGGTTGGACTGCCGCGCCGTGAGCGGCGCGCCCGCGAGGGCGGCGGCGGCGAGCAGCACGAACATTCCGGCCCGGAATCGCATGGCCGATAGCATAGCCGCCTGGCGCGGTGCCGTTGTGACAGGGCCCGGCTTCGCCCGTCCGGCCACGGTTCCGGTCGCGGAAATGCGGCCCGACGGCATACCATCAGGAACGTATGGGCGACGTTCCGGCTCCCCCGGGCCATCTCACCCAGCTGCTGCAGCGATGGCAGGCCGGCGACGCCGGCTCGCTCGACCAGCTCGTGACCGACGTCTACCCGGAGCTGCGGTCGATGGCGTCGCGCTACATGCGGGGCGGGCGCGGCAGCACCATCCAGGCCACGATGCTGGTGCACGACCTCTACGTGCGCCTGCTGAAACAGGAACGTGCGAACTTTCCGAACCGGCGTGCCTTCTTCGGGTTCGCGTCGGGGGTCATGCGGCACATCCTCATCGACCACATCCGTCAGGGACAGGCCGAGAAGCGCGGCGCCGATCGGGTGCGCGTGCCGCTCACCGAAGAACTGCAGCTGGTGGATGCGAGTCCCGCCTTCCTGCTCGACCTCGATCAGGCGCTCGACGAGCTGAACACGTTCGACCCGCGCAAGGCCGAGCTGGTGCAGCTCTGCGTGTTCCTCGGCTGCGGCCGCGCCGAAGCGGCCGAGCTGCTCGACATCTCCCTCGCCACCGCGAAACGCGACTTCCGCCTGGCCCGCGTGTGGTTGTCGCAGCGGCTGCGGCTCGACCTGATGGATTCGCCGACCGACTGAACCCGCGCTACGACGCGGGTGTTCCGAGCTTCGCCTGCCAGGCGCGGACCTCGGCCGGCCGCTGCCACGCCGTGTAGAGATCCACGAGGCGGCGCCGCGCGTCGATCACCGCGGGCGCCTGCTCGCCGAGTGCGGTGGTCAACTCGCGCTCGGCGGGCAGCAGCAGGGCTTCGGCCTCGCGAAAGCGCCGGGCGAGCGTCAGGTGGGCGGCGAGCGTGCTTCGGCTCGAGGCGAGCAGCCAGTGGCCCTTCGGCAGCGTGCGCGCCCGAAGCGCATAGCTTTCACGAATCCACCGCTCGGCCTCGTCGAGCTGCCCGAGCGGACCGAGGGCACGTCCGAGCAGCGACATCGAGAAGGCCACCATCGGATGACTGTCGTCGAGGGTCTTGCCGCGCAGTGCGAGCACTTCACGCGCCATCGGCAAGGCGCGTTCGTACTGACCCATCACGACCAGCGAGTCCGCATAGTTGGCCAGGGTGAACGCGTAGTCCGGATGCTCGGGCCCCTGCAGCGTGCGCCGGAGGTTGAGTGCTTCTTCGTAGACGCCGAGGGCCTGCTGGCGCTCGCCGGCGAACCACAAGGCGCTCGCAAAGGGCGACAGCCGATCCGCGACCTGGACCGACGCCGGACCGAAGGCCAGTTTCGCCTGGGCGATGGACTCCGAGTACAGGGCCAAGGAGTCTTCGTTGCGTCCGAGGTTCGAGAGCACCAGGGCGAGATCCGCGGCGGCGCGAGTTCTCGCCTCGGCAGACAGCGGTGTCGCCCTGGCGAGAGCCAGCGCCGACTCGAGCATCGGCCGAGCACGTGCGAACTCCCCATTCATCGAGTGATTGCGACTGTCCTGCGCCAACGCCTCGAAGCGGATCTCCACGGGCGCGTCCGGTAGTCGGGCCAGCAGCGCGTTGGCCTCGGCCATGGTCGTCTTCGCCTCGTCGATGCGACCGGCCGACTCCTGGAAGTGACTCAGCAGCGTGAGAAGGCGAATCGTCTCGGGGCTGCCGGTCGGCGACCGGCGTCGATCCGCCGCCAGCGCCAGGCGCATCTGCTCTTCCGCCGCGGCGAAGTCGCCGAGCGATCGGAACGTCTGGCCCATGACGGCGCGCACTTCCGACGCCAGTTCCGGCGTGCTGTCGAGGCTCGCCGCGTCCGCAGACGCGCGCTGCAGCACCTCGCGCACCGTCACGTCCTTCCCGAGATCGCCGGGATCGGCTGACGACAGCATGCGCGTCAGGAAGCTGGTGACCTGGGTGGCGCGCCGACTCTGTGCGTCGGCCCGCGCCGCCTGCGCCCGCGCCTCTTCGGCCGACCGCACCGACACGACGGTGGCGCCGGCCAACCCGAGCGACAACGTTGCCGCGACGAGCGACGCCGCCCAGTGACGCTGCACGAAACGCGTCGTGCGATACGCGACCGACGGCGGGCGTCCCTCGATCGCGTCGCCGCGCGACCAGCGGCCGAGGTCGTCGGCGAAGTGCTGCACGCTGGCGTAGCGGGCACGAGGATCGCCGGCCACGGCCTTGCTGACGATGGTGCCGAGATCCTGTGACAGCACACGCCGCAGGCGCGCCAGAGACGATTGACGCACCGCGGCAGCCGCGTCGGTGATGACCGTCGCCGGTGCCCGCGTGGTCGTGCCCGCCATGGCGCGCTCGATGGCCGCGAGCAGCGAGGGACGATCGCCGAAGGGCGGGGCGCCGGTCAGCAGCTCGTACAGCACGAGGCCGAGGCTGTATTGATCGCTCGCGGTGCCGACCGGGCGTCCCGTGAGCTGTTCCGGGCTCGCATACGCCGGGGTGAGCGGCGCGACCGAGGTCGTGGCCAGCCGCTCGGGCTGCAGCAGCGTGGCCGTGCCGAAGTCCACGACCTTCACGTGGCCCTCGGCGGTGACCAGGATGTTCGACGGCTTCAGGTCGCGATGCAGCACGAGGGCACGATGTGCCGCGG
>JBPOHK010000073.1:0-47476 GCA_052035645.1 Pseudomonadota bacterium | reverse complement strand
GGCCGGGCCGGGGGCATCGGCTTGGCGCCGGGCGCCGGGGCCGGCAGCGTCGTGACGCCACCCGGCGGGCGTTCGACCGGCGGCGGCCGGGCGCCGGGCGGCGGCACGACCACGACCGGGGGCGGGTAGTAGTAGCCCGGGTAACCGTAGTAGAACCCGTCGTAGTAGCCCACGCCGACGCCGACACTGAGCTGCGTGGCGTAGTCGTAGTCGCCGCCGGAACCGGAGGCGCAGCCCGCCAGGGCGACGGTTGCGAGCAGCGGGAGGCCGGCGCGACGAATGCGTTGCATCATGGTCGTGCCTCCTCAGCGCCCGGGCCACTCGGCGACCGCGAACGGCGCGCCGGTCGGATCGATCAGCAGCGCGACGCGCGTGCCGTGCGCCTGCTGCGGCTCGATCGCGACGCGGCCGCCGGCCTCGCGCGCGAGCGCGACGGTGGCGACGACGTCCTGCACGCGCACGTAGGGGATCCAGGCGGTGGGCGTTTTCGCGAGGGGCTTCGGCAGGATGCCTGCGCGGGCGTAACCGCCCGAGGTCAGGTGGAAACCGCGCTCCTCGGTGCCGACCACGCCCGGTTCGACCGCGTAGCCGCCGACCGAGGCGTAGAACTTCGCCATCGCCGCCGGGTCGTCAGCCCACAGTTCGGCCCACAGCCAGCCGTTCACCTCGCCGAGGTAGTCCTCGGGATCGCCGGTCGCCGAGTCGATGACGCCGAACAGCGCGCCTTCCGGGTCGGCGAACAGCGCCGCGTCGCCGCGCGCACCGAGCGTGCGGGCCGGCATCAGCACCTTGCCGCCGGCGCCGGTCACGCGGCCTTCGACCGCCTTGACGTCGCCCGTCGACACGAGGCCGATCCAGCGGGCATCGGGCTTCATCGACCGGTCGCGCGGGTTGAGGAACACCATGCCGGCGATGGGCGTGCCGCCGGAGGAGACCACCGTGTAGGTCCTGGCGTCGTCGCTCGGGCCGTAGGTCTCGAAGGTCCAGCCGAAGACCTTGCCGTAGAAACCGGCGGCCCGGCCGACGTCGCGGGTCACCAGTTCCGCCCAGACCCACTTGCCCGGCGTGTGCGTCGCGGTCGGCGGGTCGGTGATCGGCGGCCAGTATCGGTCCGGCGCATCCGCGGACCGGGCGGCCCCGGACAGGAGCAGCAGGCCGGCGAGCCCGGCCAGCCAGGGAATCTTGCGACGCATCGTCTCTCCCGGCACGTTCGATGCGCGGCATCCTGCCCGCGCGCACGTCCGGGATCAACCGCGATCGGCGGGCGGCGCGAGACCGAAGCGGCGGGCGAGGGCCGGATGCTGGAAGGCGAGGGCCGCCAGCACCGTCACCAGCGCGACCGTGCAGAGAATCGCGAGCAGGCGCAGGTAGGGCTGGTCGTGCGCCATGCGCACCTGGGCGAGCGTCGCGGCCGTGAGCACCCACTCGATGGCCCCGAGGCCGAGCAGCGCCTGCAGCACGCGCGCGGCCCACGGCCGGCGCACCCACAGCAGCGCGACGGCCGCCACACAGGGGGCCGCGACGATCCAGAGTCCGGCGTGGACGAAGTGGGCCGCCAGCAGCAGCAGGGCCAGGAACGGCAGGGCCAGCAGCGCTGCCATCAGCCGCGCTCCCACATCACGTCCGACTGCCGCAACCGCGCGGTCTCGAGCAGGTCGAGCAGCGGTACGGCCCGCTTGCGCAGGCTCACCGAGGCCGGTCGCTCGCGCTCGCGCTCCTCCGCGTCGTCGCCCGCCGGCGCCGGTGCGGGCGGCGGCGAAAGTTCGTCGCCGTGCGTTGCGAGACCGGCGCGCAGCTGCCCGAGGAAGGCGGGCACGTCGGCGGCGAGCACGGCACCCGGCACCGTGCCGGAGTGGCCCGCGAGCTGCAGCAGGCGCACCGCGGATTCTCCGAGCAGGGTGATCCGCCCGAAGCGGGAGGAGAAGTTGACGATCATTCGACGGTGTCCGCGAAATCCGGGGCCGCTATTGTGGCAGCTGGTAGCCCCGTTCGCGGAACAAAGTCAGCGCGGCGCGCGCGACCGCAGGGTCGTAGCGCACGCCCGCGAATTTCTCGATCTCCTGCAGCGCGGCTTCGATGCCGAGGCTGGCGCGGTACGGCCGGTGCGTCGCCATGGCCTCGATCACGTCCGCCACCGCCATGATGCGCGACTCGAGCAGGATCTCCTCGCCCTTCAGGCCGTCCGGGTAGCCGGACCCGTCCCAGCGCTCGTGGTGCTGCAGCGCCATCTGGGCCACCGGCCACGGGAACTCGATGCCCTGCAGGATGTCGTGGCCGATCCGCGAGTGGGCGCGCACGATCGCCATCTCCATGTCGTTCAGCCGGCCCGGGCGCGTGAGGATCTCGGCGGGGGCGCCGATCTTGCCGACGTCGTGCACGTAGCCGCCGTAGATCAGCCCTTCGACGCGGCGTTCGTCGAGCCCCATGACGCGGCCGATCTCGGCGGCCATGATGCCGACCCGGCGTTCGTGGCCGGCCGTGTAGGGATCGCGGTACTCGACCATGCGCGAGATTGTCTGCACCATCGCCGCCATCGCCTTGCGCATGCTCGACTCGCTCGCGCGCAGGTCGGCGTTCGCCTTCTCCAGTTCGCCGACCTTCTGCTCGAGCTTGCCGAGCAGGATGCTGCGGTGCTGCTCCCAGAACGCCTCGGTCGTCATGTGCTCGGTCGGGCTCGGGTTGCCGTCGAGCAGGGACTCCGCGAGCTGGATGACCCGCGACGGCTCGGCCGGCTTCTGCAGGTAGGTGTTGCCGCCCACCGCGCGCGCGAAGTCCTGCTCCTCGCTGCGAGTGTAGGTGGCGGAGTAGAACATCAGCGGGATCTCGCGCAGCCCCGGGTCCTCGCGCATGCGGCTGCACAGCTCGAATCCGTCCATCACCGGCATCATCACGTCCGTGATCACCAGCGCCGGGGCCTGGTGGCGCAGCATGCGCAGCGCCTCCTCGCCGTTGGCGGCCTCCGCCACGTCGTGGCCGCGGCTCGCGAGGATGGTCGCGAGCAGGTAGCGGTCCTCGTTGCGGTCGTCGACGACGAGTATGCGGGCCATCTCGGGATCCTCAGCCGGCCTGCGCGACGATGGCCTCGACGCGCTCCGCGAAGGTCGCCACGTCGATCGGCTTTTCGATGAAGGCGCGACAACCCACTTCGATCGAACGCTCGCGGTCGGCGGCGAGCGCGTGGGCGCTGACGGCGACGATCGGCGGCCGGCCGTCGCGGGTCGAGGCGAGCAGGCCCGGCACGAACTCGCAGCCGTCGCCGTCCGGCAGGCGCAGGTCGAGCAGGATGAGGTCGTACCGGCCCGCGCGGGCCTCGGCGACGCCGTCTCCGCCCGTGGTCGCCACCACGACCTCGTGGCCGCGGCGCTCGAGCAGGAACCGCGCGAGGTAGGCGTTCGACTCGTTGTCTTCGATCATCAGGATGCGCACGACCCTACCTCGCCGCCAGCCGGGGGAGCGTCACCACGAACCGGCTGCCTTCGCCGGGCCGGCTGTGCGCGTCGATTGTACCGCCCATGGCCCGGGCCAGGCGCCGCGCGATCGCCAGTCCGAGGCCCGTGCCCTCGCGCGGCCGGCGGCTGCGCGTCTCCACCCGCACGAAGGGCTCGAACAGGCGCTGCAGCTCGCCGGGCTCGATGCCGATGCCGGTGTCCTCGACCGCGAGGCGAACCTCCTCCGGCGTGCACTCCGTGCGGATGCGCACGAAGCCGGCGTCCGTGAACTTGATCGCGTTCGACACGAGGTTGTCGACCACCTGCCTGAGGCGCCGCGGGTCGGCCATGACGCGCGCGGGCGCGCGCGCGAGCATCAGTTCGAGGCGCAGGCCGCGCTCCTGCGCCGCCTGCCGGTAAGCGGCCACGTCCTGCTCGAGCTGCGCGTGCAGGTCCAGTTCGTGCAGGTCGAGCGTCAGCGCGCCGGCCTCGATCTTGGAGATGTCGAGGAAGTCCGTGATCAGCGCGAGCAGGTGCCGGCCCGAGGCGTTGATGATGCCGATCTGCCGGCACTGTTCCTCGGAGATCGAGCCGGCGAGGCCCGCGAGCAGCACGTCGCTGAAGCCGATGATCGAGTTGAGCGGCGTGCGCAGTTCGTGCGAGACGCTGGCGAGGAACAGGCTCTTCACGCGGTCCGATTCCTCCGCCCGCTCCTTGGCGAGCAGCAGCTCCGCGGTGCGCGTCTCGATGCGCCGCTCCAGGTCCTCGTTCAGCTCCCGCAGGCGTCCCTCGCTATCCTGAAGCGCGGTCTCGGCGCGGCGGCGGGCAGTGACGTCGATCGCCATCACCAGCCGGCCCGGACGGCCGTCCATCTCGATCGGGTGCGAGCGAACCTCGGCGTCGATCACCGTCCCGTCCTTGAGCCGGTGGCGCCAGAGCCCGGTCTCCGGGCTGTCGGCGTCCGCCGACGCGAGGTTGTCCGGCAGGCCGGGCACGTCCGCGGCCGGTCGCAGGTCCTCGAGTCGCAGGGAAGTGAACTCCTCGGCCGAGTACCCGTAATGGCGCACCGCGGCCTCGTTCACGGCGAGGATGCGGCGCGTCGCCAGCTCGTACACCCACATCGGCATCGGGTGGTGGTCGAACAGCTCGCGGTACGTGCGCTCGGAGGACTCCACTGCCGCGCGGGCCCCGAGCGAGTCGAGGGCGTAGGACAGCCCGTCGCCGATCTCCGCCACGGTGCGCTCGAGGGCCGGCGAGAAGTAGTCCGGCTCGCTCGCGAACAGCGCCAGCACCGCGGCGATGCGGCCTGCGCCGAACACGGGCAGGGCCGCGGCCGAGCGCGCGCCGGAGGTGCGGACCCGCCCGATCCAGGTGTCCGAGAGTGAGCCGGGCGAGAGGTGGTTCGAGATGCACAGCCGTCCGGTGCGCACGGCCTCCAGGCTCAGTCCCTGCGAGGCGAAGCTGGTCTCCTGGATCGAAGCCGGGTCGACGGCGCGTGCCGCGATGCGCTCGAGCGTGCCGTCGGCCGCGACCCTGTGCGCCACGGCGAGCATGAAGCCGCCGCCCTGCACCGCCACGCGGCAGACCTCGTCGAGCAGCGCCGGCACCTCGCGCATGCGCGCGACCGCGGCGTGCGTGCCGGAGAGCGTCGCGTACACGTTGCGCGAGCGCTCGAGCTCGCGCCGGGCCAGCACCGCGCCGGTGATGTCGTCGATGGTGGCGACGAAATAGTCGACCGAGCGGTCGGGCTTGCGGACCGCGCGCACGTCGATCGCCGCGTGGATGACCGATCCGTCGGCGTGGATGAAACGCTTGGCGCTCTGGTAGCCGTCGCTGCGGCCTTCCAGCACGTCGTTGTACAGGTCGAGATCGCTCGCGAGGTCCTCGGGGTGGGTGAGCTGCAGCCAGGTCATCGCCTGCAGCTGCTCGCGCGGATGGCCGAGGATGCGGCAGAGTTCGTCGTTGACGGCGATCCAGCGCTGCGTGGCGGGCGAGACGATGGCCATGCCGATGAACGGCAGCTCGAAGAACAGGCGCTGCCACTGGCGTTCGCGCAGCGCGCTGCTCAGGTCCCTGATCGTGTGGTGTATGCACGTCTCGCCGGCGATCTCCACCCGGCGCGACTGGATCTCGACCGGCAGGCGACGCCCGTCCGCCGCCCACAGTTCCGACTCGACGAGCAGGGCGCCGGCGGGCGGGATGCGTTCGCGCCGCAGCCTGCGGCTCGAGCCCTCGGCCAGGGGGCGCAGCGAATCGAATGCGCGGCCGAGCAGGGCGTCCGGGGTGCTGCCGACCAGTTCGGCGGCGCGGTCGCTCGCGGCCACGATGCGTCCGGCCGCATCCTCGAGCAGCATCGCCACCGCCGAATGCCGGGCCAGTCCGGCCTGCAGGTCCCGCAGGCGATCCCTGGGGCTCACGTCCATCGCTTGCACTCCGCAAGCCAGCCGCCGGAGAAGATTGTAGGCCGGATTCGCTCGCGTAGAATCCGTAACGCACGTAGCCCTGCGGGCGACGCCACCGGGAACCCTCCGATGAATGCCGAGGCGGCCGCGACGGTCCTCGTCGTCGACGACGATGCGAGGGCCATCGAACTGATGCGCCTGATACTGCAGCACGCCGGCTACCGCGTGGTGACGGCCGCGGACGGGGCCACGGCGCTCGACCTGCTGCCGCTCGAGCGACCGCGACTCGTGATCGCCGACTTCATGATGCCCGGCATGACGGGCCTGGAGCTCTGCCGCCGGGCGCGAGCGGAGTCGGGGCACGCCCTCTCGTTCGTGCTGCTCACCGGCATGGACGACGAGCAGACCCGCCGCCAGGCGCGGGAGGCGGGTGCGGACGCCGTGGTCACCAAGCCGTTCGAACGCATGGAACTGCTCGCGGGGCTGGCGCGACTGCTTCAGCGGTAGAACTTTTCCGGCACGGCCTGGCGCACGTAGGTCCGCGTGCGCATGGTGAGGTCGCCCGGGTGCTGGCCGCCGCGCGAGATCTCGTAGCGCGTGTAGCGGTTCTCCATCTGCACTTCGACGCCCGGCCCGTCGAACCACCGTCCGCCGCCGAGCACGACGTTGACGCAGTCGCGCCAGATCGCCGGCGGGTCGCTGAGGCACACGATGCCCTCCGCATTGGCGGCGAGGGCCGAGAGCACTTCGTCGGCGTCCGGGCGGGCGACCACCGCGATGACCGGCCGGCAGGGATGGCGCACGCGGGCCGGCTCGATGTTGCGCGACGTGTGCAGGCAGTCCACCACCACCGCGTAGCGGTCGGGCAACTGGTCCGCGGCATCCACCGTCAGGCAGGTGCCGACCAGGTCCGGCAGCAGCTTCGCGAGCGGCGACTGTGCCGGGTAGGGGGTGCAGTGCGGCAGCTTGTCCGCATAGGGGTCCGGGCGGCCGGACTGCAGGGCCAGGTTCCTCATGTCCGTCTCCCGTGCCGGCACTCGAAGATCCGGACTCAGACTACCGCAGGGCGGCGGCGCGACCCGCCGGTTTGGGGTCAATTCGGTTCCATTCACGGCGGATGAGGCTGCGCTTCCCAGGGAATACGTGTTTTCATCCAGCTGCCGCCACTGCGCCCGGGGGCGCGGTAAAGTAAGGCGCATGGACCTACAAAAACCACCGAGAGTCCTGGTCGTCGACGACGAGATCCGCGCCCTGCGCCTGATGTCCCGGGTGCTCGGCAGCAGCGGGATCGCCTGCACCACGGCCGAGTCGGCCGCGGAGGCGATGGAACACCTGCGCCGCGAACCCGCGTACGACGTGGTCGTGAGCGACATCTACATGCCGACCACCGACGGCATCGAGTTCCTCGGCACCGTCCGGCGCGAGTTCGAGGACCGGCCCTGGCTGCAGCTGCTGCTGGTCACGGGCCAGGCTTCGCTCGAGACGGCGGTCGCCGCCATGCGGCTCGAGGCGAGCGACTACCTGATCAAGCCGATCGACCCGAAGTCGCTGCGCGAGGCCGTGCAGCACGGGCTCGCGCGGGCCGAGAGCATCCGCAACATGCGCGGCATGACCCAGGACTCGCCGGCGGCACGCGAGCTGCTGCAGATCGCCGACACGGCCAAGGCGCTCGCGGCGGACATGCGGCGCACGATCGAACTCGACGCCGCCCGGCCGCGCAACGAAGCCGCCGCCGCGGCGACCGGCGATTCGAGCCTGCGCACGCTCAAGCTGCTGCAGAAGCTGCAGGAAGCGCGCAACAGCATCTTCGGCGAGGCCGTCATGCCCGAGCCGGCCTGGGAGATGCTGGCCGAGCTGATGCGGGCCAAGCTGGCGGGCCAGCACCTCTCCGTCACCAGTCTCGCGCTGTCGTCCAAGAGCCCGATGACGACGGCGCTGCGGCGCATCGAGGACCTGATCCAGGGCGGACTCGCCGCCCGCGTGCCCGACCCGGCGGATCGCCGCCGCACCTACGTCGAGCTGACCCCCGAGGGCATGGCGCGCATGCAGCTGTTCCTCGAGGGATTCGCGCGCACCGCGCTCGGCTCCAGCTGAATCCGCCGAGGTCGATGACATGTCGAAGGAAATGACGGACGACCGCATCCAGACGCCGCAGGTGCGCAAGCTGCTGCACGACGTGAACGACGAGCTGTCGATCGCCGTGCTGCAGCTCGAGATGATGCTCGAGTCGGGCAAGGTCGACGGCGAGGCGCGCGACGCGCTCGAGGAGTCGCTCGACGCCTGCCGCAAGGCGGCGGCCAACCTCAAGGAAGTCTGGCTGGTCCTCGGCCCCGCCCGGCCCGCCCGCTAGGCCCGTCGAAGCCTCGCGCCCCTCACACCGGGCGGCCGTCGGCGTCCACGAGGCCCGCGGCCTGCAGGCGTTCGAGCACGGGCTGCATCTGCCGGGCGACGTTGCGCCACTTCGCGACCGACGACCGGTAGATGGGGCGGCGCACCTGCGCCGCGCTCGCGGTCGTGGAGGCCGCGGCCGAGCGGTGGAAATCGAGCACGCCCTCGTGCCAGGGCAGGCCACAGAATTCCATCAGCCGCCGGCTCTCGCCCTCCGGGTCCGCGACCAGCCGCTCGTAGGACACGTCGTGGATCACCCCGGGCAGCGCCGCGCGCCAGTGATCCATCGTGCGCCGGTACGCGACGTAGTACTCCGCGATCTCCTCCAGCCGGTAGGAATAGTGGTACAGGTTGACGAACGAGGCCTTGTGGATCGCGTAGCAGGTGTCGAGCGGGTCGCGCGCGAGGTGCACGATGCGCGCATCGGGCAGCGCGCGGTGGATGAGGCCGCAGTAGAGGAAGTTGAAGGGCAGCTTGTCGACGGTGCGGCGGCGGCCGCGTGCCATGGGCTGCACCGCGGCGAGGTACGCGCGGCCGAGCGCCGCGAAATCCATGTGCAGCGAGGCCTGCAGCAGCGTCTCCCCGGGGACGGCCCGTTGCGCCGCGGTCGCCGCGGCGAGCGTGCCCATTTCCAGCGGGAACTCCATCGCCTCGCCGATCGGGATCGTGTCCGGGTCCGTGGCGAGGATGCGCTCGACCAGCGTGGTGCCGGTGCGCGGCATGCCGACCACGAAGATCGGGCTGGCGTCGCGGCAGCCCTCTGCAATCCGCGCCAGCGCCTCGCGGTCGTAGGCCGCGACGGTCTCGTGCATCGCCTGCACTTCGTCCTGCACGTCGTAATTCAGCGTGCCGCGCTTGAGCGCGGCTGCCGTGTCGAGCGCCGCGAACGACGCGTCGAAGTCGCCGAGGTCCTCGAGTTCCTTCGCGAGCGCGAAGCCTGCGAGGATGCGGTCGTGCGCGGCGAGGTCGGGTCGCTCGAGCGCGCGGCGCAGGTCGTCGACGTGGTTCAAGCCGGCGCTCTGCGTGCGCAGCTGCGCGCGCACGTGCATGGCATTGCCGTGGCCGGGCGCGAGTTCGAGCGCGCGGTCGAGCAGCCGCTCGGCCTCCTCCATCTCGTTGAGGTAGAAACGGCAGACCGCGCTGTCGTAGAGCAGGCCCGGGTTGTCGGGCAGCAGTTCGCGGGCGCGCTCGAGCAGCGGCCGGGCGTCGGCCGGGTCGCCGTGCTGCATGACCACGGCGGCGGCGCCCTGCAGGATGCGGACGTCGCCGGCGCCGAGCCGCGCGGATTCCAGCGCAACCTGGGCCGCCTCCGGCCGGCGCCGCAGCGGCACCAGCAGTTGCGCGCGGCGCAGCAGCAGGTCGGCGCGCCGGCCGTGCCGGCGCAGGCCCTCGTCGATGAATTCGAGCGCCGCCGCGGGGCCCGCCCGGCGCTCGGCGACGTCGCAGGACAGCAGGCTCACGACCGGGCCGGGCGCGACCTCGCGCAGGCGGCGGGCGAGCGCATCGGCCTCGGCCAGCCGGCCCGAGCGCAGGAACTCGAAGGCGATCTGGAGGCTCTGCTCGACGCTCACGCGCCCGGTCGGGATCGGTCGGTTCATGGCGTGGTCTCCGGCCGGCGGCTCAGCGGCGCGCGGCGACGCGCTCGGCGCGCTTCGCCTGTTCCTGGATCGTCGGCAGCACGGCGTCGATGCGCGACGCCAGGCGCCGCCACTTCGCGGGGTCGGGCGGCGAGACCGTGTACTTCGACAGCGGCAGCGCGTCGAGCGTGCGGTCCCACTCGTAGCCGACCGCGGCGCACAGGCGCCGGACCTCGGCCTGCGGGTCGGCGACCAGCGCGTCGTAGCGCGCGACCGTCCAGCGTTCGGCCGGCAGCCGCTCGAGGTCGTCGAGCAGCAGGCGCGTCATCGTGTTCCACTGGTGGGCGACGATCGTGTGCAGGGAATGGCCGATGCCGCGACGCCAGCCGGGCACCAGCAGCAGCGACCAGGGCAGGCCGGTCCACCCGGGCAGGCGCGGATAGGTGCGGAACCGGCCGGACGTCCACGCCTCCATCATGCTCGCGAGCACCTGGCGCGGGTCGCGGTGCAGGTAGATGAAGCGCGCCTCGGGGAACACGCGGGCGAGGAACGGCACGCGCAGCGAATTCTTCGGCGTCTTCTCGAGCAGGCGCACGCGGCCGCCCGCCGCCGGCGCCTGGCCGTCGCGGTCGCGCAGCGCGGCGAGGAAGCGCTCGCGCAGCTGGCGGGTGATCTCCGGCGTCGCCTCGCCGGGCAGCAGACGGTTCGACTCGTAGCCGTGGGCCTCGGCGCCGAGCGCCGGGATGCCCTCGATCACCTCGTGGCTCTCGTCGCCGATGGTGAAGACGCCCGGCGCCTGCGCCAGGGTCTCGAACAGCAGCGTCGAGCCCGAACGTGGCGAGCCGACGATGAACACCGGCCGGTCGAAGTCCGGATCGGCCTCGTCGCTCGCGAAGTCGACGGGCGCGGGCGGGCTGTCCGGCGCGGCCGCCGGCACCGCCAGCGCCGGGGCGTCGAGTTCGCTGCGCCGGTCGGGCAGCGCGGGCGTGAAGATCCAGGCGTTCAGCGCCTCCATCAGCCCGACCCCGTTCTTCAGCACGACCTGGTCGACGCCGAGCACGTGCAGGTCCTGGCGGACCGAGTCGATCTCCGCCCGGTAGCGCGTGAGGCCCGCCAGGTCGTCGCCGTAGCGCGACCACAGCGACTGCCAGCGGTGCCCGAACACCACCATCAGCTGCTGGATCAGCGGCAGGCCGGGATGCGGCTTCGCCTCCCCGACCAGGAACTGGTAGTGCAGGCGGATCTCCCACGGAGTCATCACTCGCGGGTAGTTGGCCGACTCGTAGTCGAGCTCCGGCCGGTAACCCCGGATCGGCGGGCATGGGCGCGGCTGCCAGCCCTGCAGGCGGCGATCGTGCGGCTGGCCGGCCCGCACGTTCTCCCAGAAGCCCGCGCCGCCGACCGTGTCGGCCACGAGGTGGATGCGCGCCAGCGCGTGGTCGTTGATCACGTTGTGCTCGGTCCACGTGTCGAAGATCCAGCATTCGCCGGCCTTCATGTTGACCTCGTGCGGGCCGCAGACGAACCGCACCGTCGGCTGGGTCACGATCGGCACGTGCACGCGCGCGCGCTCGGCCCAGTAGTAGTTCACGTCCACGTGCGGGGTGACCTCGGCCTGCCCGGACAGGCGCATCAGCCGCGTGCGGCCCCAGGTGGCGCCGACGTGGTCGAGCACCTGCATCAGGTAGGGGCAGGCGAGCAGCAGCGGCGTCGGGCGCATCGGGCCCGCGACCGCGTCGTTCGCCGGATCGCCGTCGCGCGCAATCAGCGCCAGCGCGTCGTTGCCCGGGTAGCCGAGCGGGTGCGGGCGCCAGGCCGACTCGCCGAGGGCGGCCACCTCGGCCGCGAGCACCGACGCGTCGAACTGCAGCGGCAGCTGCATGAATGGAACACCGAGCTTCATGTCAGTCCTCGACCGTCACCATTCGCCACAATAAACTCCGGGGCGACGGCAATCCAGCCGCGGAGACGAGCCATGCGTGCGACCCGCCGCCTGTTCACTGCGTGCCTGCTGATTTCCGGCCAGGCCCTGGCTGCCGACGCGCCGCCGCGCGCGCCGACGATGGCCGAGGTGTTGGCGGCGTCGCAGCCGTCCGACTGGCGCAGCCTCGATCCCGAGTACACGCTGTACCTGCAACTCGCGAGCGGGCGCGTCGTGATCGAACTGGCGCCTGCGCTGGCGCCCGCGCACGCCGAGAACATCCGCCGGCTGGTGCGCGAGAAGTACTTCGACGGGCTCGCGTTCGTGCGCTCGCAGGACAACTTCGTCGTGCAATGGGGCGACCCGGACGGCAAGCGTCCGCTCGGCTCGGCGCGCGACCGGCTGCCGCCCGAGTTCACCGTGCCCGACCGCGGGCTGCCGTTCGTCGCGATGCCGGACGTCGACGGCTACGCCCCGCAGGTCGGATTCGTCGACGGCTTTCCGGTGGGCCGTGATCCGGCGAAGGGCGAGGCCTGGATCGCGCACTGCTACGCGATGGTCGGCGCGGGGCGGGGCAACGAGACCGACAGCGGCAACGGCGCCGAACTCTACGTGGTCATCGGCCAGTCGCCGCGCCAGCTCGACCGCAACATCGCGGTGGTCGGGCGCGTGGTGCAGGGCATGGAGCGGCTGTCGACCCTGCCGCGCGGCACCGGGCCCCTCGGCTTCTACGAGCAGCCCGCGCAGTACACCCCGATCCAGTCCGTGCGACTGGCGGCGGACGTGCCGCCCGCGGAGCGCGAGCGCCTGGAGGTGCTGCGCACCGACACGCCGACGTTCGCGAAGCTGGTCGAGTCGCGCCGCAACCGCAGCGACGACTGGTACAAGGTGCCGGCGGGTCACATCGACCTCTGCAACGTGCCGCTGGTCGTCCGACCGCAGCCCTGAATTTTTTTGCGCCGCGGGATCCGTCCGGCGACCCGGGGCGGTGCGCGGCTTCGCCGCGCGAATTGCGGGCGCGCGGGGAAACGGGCAACGTAGTGCGGGCAGGCGAGGGGGAGATTCATGGAGCGCATCTGGCTGAAGCAGTATCCGCCCGGGGTGCCGGCGGACGTCGACGTGGACCAGTATTCGTCGCTGGTGGAACTGTTCGAGACCGGTTTCCGCCAGTACGCGCGACGCAACGCCTACGCGTTCATGGACCGCTATTTCAGCTTCGCCGACGTGGACCGCTATTCGGCCGCGTTCGGCGCGTGGCTGCAGGGCCGGGGGCTGCGGCCCGGCGCGCGCGTCGCCATCATGCTGCCGAACGTGGTGCAGTACCCGATCGCGCTCGCGGGCGTGCTGCGCGCCGGCTGCGTGGTGGTCAACGTGAACCCGCTGTACACGCCGCGCGAGCTCGAGCACCAGCTGAAGGACTCGGGCGCCGAGGCGATCGTCATCCTCGAGAACTTCGCCTCCACGCTGCAGCAGGTCGTCGCGCGCACGGACGTGAAGCACGTGGTGGTCGCGTCCATCGGCGACATGCTCGGATTCCCGAAGGGCGCGCTGGTCAACTTCGTCCTGCGCCGGGTGAAGAAGCTGGTGCCGGCGTGGTCGCTGCCCGGTCACACCCGGTTCTGCGCGGCGCTCGACGAGGGCGCGCGGCGGCGCCTCGAGCCCGTGCCGCGCTCGCCGCAGGACGTCGCGTTCCTGCAGTACACCGGCGGCACGACCGGCGTGTCCAAGGGTGCGACGCTCACGCACCGCAACCTCGTCGCCAACGTGCTGCAGATGGAGGCGTGGGTGGCGCCGACCCTGAACGACGGCAGCCGCGGGCCCGTGCCCGAGCAGTTCGTCTACATCTGCGCGCTGCCGCTCTACCACGTGTTCGCGCTCACGGTGAACTGCCTGGCGGGCCTGCGCCTCGGCACGCTCAACGTGCTGATCGCCAACCCGCGCGACATCCCGGGCTTCGTCCGCGAGCTGCAGAAGTACCGCTTCCACGTGCTGCCGGGCGTGAACACGCTGTTCAACGCGCTGGCCGAGAACGCCGAATTCCGCAAGCTGGACTTCTCCAGCCTGCGCGTCGCCAACGGCGGCGGCATGGCCGTGCAGCAGGCAGTCTCCGACAAGTGGCAGCAGATCACCGGTATCCCGATCATCGAGGGCTACGGGCTGTCGGAGACCTCGCCGGTGGCGACCTCCAACGTGGCCAACGCCACGGCCTACAACGGCACCATCGGCATCCCGTTCCCGAACACCGAGATCGCGATCCTCGACGACGCGGGCCAGCCCGTGCCGACCGGCACGCCGGGCGAGATCGCCATCCGCGGCCCGCAGGTGATGGCGGGCTACTGGAACCGGCCGGACGAGACGGCCAAGGTCATGACGCCCGACGGGTTCTTCAAGTCGGGCGACATCGGCGTGATGGACGAGCGCGGCTACATCCGCATCGTCGACCGCAAGAAGGACATGATCATCGTGTCGGGGTTCAACGTGTACCCGAACGAGATCGAGGCCGTGGTCGCCAGCCACCCGGGCGTGCTCGAGTGCGCGGTCATCGGCGTGCCGGACGAACGCTCGGGCGAGGCGGTCAAGGTGTTCGTGGTGCGCAAGGACCTGGCGCTGACCGTCGACGACGTGCAGGAGTTCTGCCGGCAGAACCTGACCGGCTACAAGAAGCCGAAGTACGTCGTGTTCCGCGACGACCTGCCGAAGAGCAACGTCGGCAAGATCCTGCGGCGCGAACTGCGCGACGCGGACCGGGCGGGTTCCCCTACTGGCCCTTGAACTGCGGCGGGCGGCGCTGGACGAAGGCCGACATGGCCTCGGCGAGGTCGTCCGACTGCAGGAAGGCCGCGTTCCACAGCGCCACGTAGTCGAGGTTCGCGTCGATCGTGCGCCGCTCGGCATGGCCCAGCACCTGCTTGCAGCCCTGCACGGCGAGCGGCGAATTGGCCGCGATCTCCGCCGCGACGGCCCGCGCGCGGGTGATGCACGCCTCGGCGTCGGGCAGCACTTCGTTCACGAGTCCGATGGCCGCGGCGCGCGCGGCATCGATGTCGCGGCCCGTGAAGATCAGCTCGCGCGCGGCGCCGTCGCCGACGATGCGCGTCAGCCGCTGCAGCGTGCCCACGTCGGCGACCATCGCGATGCGCGTCTCGCGCACGGAGAAGACGGCGTCGGCCGCGCAGACGCGCAGGTCGCAGGCGGTGATCAGGTCCATGCCGCCGCCGAGGCATACGCCGTGCACCGCCGCGATCACCGGCTTGTTGGTGTGGGCGAACGAGCTGACCGTGGCCTGGTAGCGGCGGATGTCGTCGTACATCGCGCGCCGCTTGCCGGCCGCGGAGGTGCCGCGGCCGGACAGCGAGCCGCCCGCGAAGCCCTGGGCGTGGTCCAGCAGGTCGATGCCGGAACAGAAGCCCTTGCCCCGGCCGGCGAGCACGATGGCGCGCACCGACTCGTCGTCGTCGAGGCTGGCCACGGCCCGCGGGATCGAGTCCCACAGTGCGCGATGCAGGGCGTTCAGCTTGTCGGCGCGATCCAGCCACAGGACGGCCACGCCGCCGTCACGCTCGATGCTCAGGTTCTCGAAGGACATGGCGCTTCCTCAGTCGTCGTTCGCGCGGGCGGAGGCACGGCGCGACGCGTCGCTCGCCCAGCGCAGCAGGGTATCGGTGGCGCCGGGCGCCAGGGACGCGAGCTTGCCCAGCACCGCCGTGCCGGGCGGCACCGCCACCTCGGTCAGGCCGAAGCGCACGGAGGCGAAGATCGCCCACACCACCCACGCGGGCGGCATGTTGAGCGAGCGGCGCCACAGGCCCGCGGAGGCAGGGTCGGTCAGCGCAGTCTCGGCCATCGGCGTGTCGACCACGCCCGGCAGCACGAGCGAGACCTTGATCGGCTCGCCGATGAGTTCCGTGCGCAGCGCCTCGGTCAGCCCGACCAGCGCGAACTTGGTCGCCGAATAGGCGCCGAGCGGCGAGATGCCGCGCCGGCCCGCGAGCGAGGCGAGATTGACGATGTGGCCGCCGCCCTGCGCGCGCAGCGCGGGGAGGGCGGCCTGCATCACCCACAGCGCGCCGCACAGGTTGACGTCGAGCATCCGGCGGAGGTCGGCGGCGCGGATGTCCTCGACGCGCGCCGGGATCATCACGCCGGCGTTGTTGACCACCACGTCGATGCGGCCGAAGCGGCGGACGGCCTTGCGGAAGCAGGCGACGACGGCCTCGGGGCGAGTCACGTCGGTCGGCACGGCCAGCGCCTGCACGCCGTGACGGCGGACCTCGGCGGCCACCTTCGCCAGCGTGGACGCGCTGCGGGCGACCAGCACCACGTTGGCGCCGGCGGCGGCGAAGGCGAGCGCCGCCTCGCGGCCGATGCCGCTCGAGGCGCCCGTCACCAGGACGCTGCGCCCGTCGAAACGGAAGGGAGGGTTGCGCATGCCGTGAGCCTAGCGCGTTCGCCGCGTCCGGCCCACTAGAAGACGCCGAGGGACAGTCCCGCCGCGAGCGTCTGGCCGAGTTCCCGGCAACTCGCGAGCGCGCCGTCGTCGGGCGGGCCCTTGACGATGACCGGCTCGGCGACCCGCGTCCAGCGGTAGCCGAGGGCGATGCGCTCGATCGAGTTCACGGCCCCGGTGCCGTCGTTGCCGGCCGAGACGAACAGGGCGAACGGCAGTCCGTCGACCTTGCCCTCGGCCGGGTAGAACGTGCGGTCGAAGAAGTCCTTCACCGCGCCGGCCATGTAGCCGAATTTTTCGGGCGTGCCGATCAGGAGCGCGTGGGCCCACAGCAGGTCGTCGAGCGTGGCCTCGAGCGCCGGCAGGCGCCGCAACTCGACCTCGTCGGCGAATTCCGCGACGCCGGCCGCGACGGCCTCGGCGAGTTGCTCGATCCGCCCGCCCGCGTGTCCCCCGGTGATGAGCAGCAGGTGCTTCACGCCGCGAGGTTAAACAAAAATCGGGGACACTCACTATTTTTCATCGAGGGTACGGCCGTCGATGAAAAATAGTGAGTGTCCCCAATTAAAGAGGAATGTCCCCTATTTCAGGCGTCCCCTACTTCAGGAGGTCGGCGACGGGGTGGTAGTCGTAGCCGAGGTCCTTGGCAACGGCGGCGTTGGTGATCCGGCCCTCGTGCACGTTGAGGCCGTTCGCGAGGTGCGGGTCGGCCTGCAGGGCCTTCTTCCAGCCGAGGTCGGCCAGCTTGCGGGCGAAGGGCAGGGTGGCGTTGTTCAGCGCGAACGTCGAGGTGCGCGGCACCGCGCCCGGCATGTTCGCCACGCAGTAATGGATGACGTCGTCCACGACGTAGGTCGGATCGGCGTGCGTGGTGGCCTTGCTCGTCTCGAAGCAGCCGCCCTGGTCGATGGCGATGTCGACCAGCACCGAGCCGGCCTTCATGCGCTTCACCATCTCGCGCGTCACGAGCTTCGGCGCCGCGGCGCCCGCGACCAGCACCGCGCCGATCACCAGGTCGGCCTCCTGGACCAGCGCGTCGATGTGCTCCTGTGTCGAGTACTCGGTCCGCAGCGACGCGCCGAAGATCGACGACAGTTCGCGCAGGCGCTTCACCGAGCGGTCCACCACGGTCACGTCCGCGCGCATGCCGACGGCCATTTCCGCCGCGTGCGTGCCCGAGACGCCGCCGCCGAGGATCACGACCTTGGCCGGCGCCACGCCCGGCACGCCGCCGAGCAGGATGCCGCGGCCGCCGGTCGCCTTCTGCAGGCAGTAGGCGCCGACCTGCACCGACATGCGGCCCGCCACTTCGCTCATCGGCGTGAGCAGGGGCAGCGAGCCGTCCGGCGCCGTGACCGTCTCGTAGGCGATGCAGGTGGCGCCGGACTTCACGAGCGCGGCGGTCTGCTGCGGATCCGGTGCGAGGTGCAGGTAGGTGTAGAGCACCTGGCCCTTGCGCAGCATCGCGCACTCCTGCGGCTGCGGTTCCTTCACCTTCACGATCATCTCGGCCGCGGCGAAGATCTCTTCCGCCGTCGCCGCGATCTTCGCGCCGACTCGCTGGTAGTCGGCGTCGGCGAACCCGATGCCTGCGGCCGCGCCGGTCTGGACGACGACCTCGTGCCCGGCCTCGACCAGTTCGCGGACGGCGGCCGGCACGAGACCGACGCGGTATTCGTGGACCTTGATTTCCTTCGGCACGCCGATGCGCATGAGGCTCTCCCCGAAACTGGCTCGTTGGTTCGTTGTCCGGCCGCGGGCCGGATCGCCAAAGCATAGTTGGCGTCAGAACCGGAAATTTGCAAAATCAGCGCGCAAGGAACCCGAAAATAGCAGAAAATTGCCTCTGAAATCCAAATAAAGGCAGGAATTGCCAATGAAGCTCGACCGCATCGACAACCTGATCCTCGCCGCCCTGCAGCGCGACGGCCGCCTGAGCAACCGCGAGCTGGCCGAGCGGGCGCACCTCAGCGAATCGGCCTGCCTGCGCCGGGTCCGTGCCCTCGAGGAGGCCGGCGTCATCACGGGTTACGCCGCCCAGGTGAACCCGGGCAAGGTCGGGCTGCCGGGCAACGTCTTCGTCAGCATCACGCTCAACCGGCAGGAGCAGGGCGACCTCGCCGCGTTCGAGGAAGCCGTCGCCCGCGTCCCGGAGGTCATGGAGTGCTATCTCATGACGGGACAACAGGATTATCTGCTGCGGGTGGTCGTTTCCGACCCCGCCGACTTCGAGCGCCTGCACAGCCAGCACCTGACCCGCCTGCCGGGCGTGGCGCGCGTCCAGTCGAGTTTCGCGCTCCGGGTGGTACGCAAGGGCGCCGAGTTGCCGATCCCGGCCTGACCGCGAACGCGGACAGGGTTGCCGGACCGGTCCGACCGGCGATTGTGGCTGGGCCGCAACACATGCCGGAGGTCGCCGTCGTTCGTCATCGGAATCCAACACGACCCGCCCCATGCCTGAAAAGTGCGGGTTTTCCGCAGCCGGGGGACCCGGGGTCGCGCGTTGCGCAGGCGCATCATCAGTTGCGCGGGTGTGACGCCGTTGTTATTCTGCGGCCCCACTAAAGCCAGCGGCGGCGTTCGGCTTTATTGATTCAACAAACATTGCATCGCACGCAGGATGCAAAAAACTTCGACTACGGCTCCTCCGGAGGAAACGATGGCCAGAAATTCGACACTCACTCGAGCAGTGAAGATCGCGCTGATCACGTCAGCGGCGGTCGGCACCGCGGCGATTGCCCAGGAAGGCGAGATCGAACAGATCGTCGTCACGGGTTCTCGCATCGCGATCCCCAACCTGGAAGCGATCAGCCCGGTGGCGTCCATCACCGCGGCCGACATCAAGGCGACCGGCGCGACGCGCGTCGAGGACGTCCTGAACGATCTGCCGCAGGTGTTCGCGGCCCAAGGCTCGACCGTGTCGAACGGCTCGAACGGCACCGCCACCGTCGACCTGCGCGGCCTCGGCTCGAACCGCACCCTCGTGCTGGTCAACGGCCGTCGCCTCTCGCCGGGTCAGCCGACGGGCGGCAGCGCTGCCGACATCAACCAGATCCCGGGCGCGATGATCGAGCGCATCGAAGTGCTGACGGGCGGCGCCTCGTCGGTGTACGGCGCCGACGCCGTCGCGGGCGTCGTGAACTTCATCATGCAGAAGGATTTCGAGGGCCTGCGCCTCGACATCAACGGTTCGACCAACTGGCACAACAACCACGACGAGACCGCGCAGAAGATCGTCAAGCTGCGTGGCTTCCCGGCCGCCCCGGGTGAGATCACCACGGGCGACGCGATCGACATCATGGCGGTGCTCGGCGGCAACTTCGCCGACGACCGCGGCAACGCCACGGCCTACCTGGGCTACCGCTCGGTCGACCCGGTGCTGCAGAGCGAGTATGACTACTCGGCCTGTACCTTCAGCTCGAAGAACAAGAACTCGAGCGGCGTGTACACCGGCAACGGCGAGCGCTTCAACTGCGGCGGCTCGGGCACCTCGTACCCGGGCTACTTCGAGCTCGTGGGCGACCCGAATGCCTACACGATCGGCGAAGGCAACGTCCTGCGTCCGTTCACGTCCAACGACGTGTACAACTTCGGTCCGCTGAACTACTACCAGCGTCCGGACGAGCGCTACACCGCGGGCGTGTTCGCGCACTACGAGTTCAGCGAAGCAGCCGACGTGTACAGCGAGTTCATGTACATGAAGGACCGCACGCTGGCGCAGATCGCGCCGTCGGGCATCTTCTTCGACCCGACCATGAACATCCGCTGCGACAACCCGATGCTCAGCCCGAGCATGGTGAGCACTTGGTGTACGGCGAACGGCCTCGCTGGCGAGGACGAGTTCCAGCTGTACATCGGCCGCCGCAACGTCGAAGGCGGTGGTCGCGTCAACGACCTGACCCACTACTCCTACCGCGCCGTGCTCGGCGTGCGTGGCGACATCGGCAAGGCCTGGCAGTACGACACCTACGCCATGCAGGGTGAGACCGAACTGTCGAACGTCTACCTGAACGACTTCTTCAAGGACCGCGTGCAGCAGGCCCTCGACGTCGTGCTGGACGGCGACGGCAACCTGGTCTGCCGCGACGCCTCCGGCGGTTGCCAGCCCTGGAACATCTTCTCGCTGGGCGGCGTGACGCCGGGCGCGTTGAGCTTCCTGCAGGTGCCGGCGGTGGCGGTCGGTACGGCGACGACGCGCGTCATCAGCGCCAACTTCACCGGCGACCTCGGCGAGTACGGCATCACCTTCCCGACGGCGAAGGACGGCATCGCGGTCAACGTCGGCGCCGAGTGGCGTGACGAGCGGACCAACTTCCAGCCGGACTACATCTTCCAGACCGGCGGCCTGACCGGCCAGGGCGGCACGACCGACCCGGTGAAGGGTGGCTACTCGGTGAAGGAACTGTTCATCGAAAGCCGCATCCCGTTCATCCAGGACCACTTCCTGGCCTCCAGCCTGTCGGCTGACCTCGGCTACCGGTTCTCGGACTACAGCCTGGGCTTCGACACGGATTCCTGGAAGATCGGCCTCGAGTGGGCCCCGATCGAGGACGTCCGCCTGCGCGGCGGCTTCAACCGGTCGGTGCGCGCGCCGAACGTGGGCGAGCTCTTCTCCCCGCAGTCGGTCAGCCTCGACGGCAGCACGGATCCCTGCGCGGGCGCGAACCCGGCGGCAGTGAACCCGAACGCCACCGAAGCGAACTGCGCCCGCACGGGCGTGCTGCCGGGCCAGTACGGCTTCATCGCCGCGAACAACGCGTCGCAGTACAACGGCCTGCAGGGCGGCAACCCCGACCTGAACGCCGAAACCGCCGACACGGCCACGTTCGGCGTCGTGCTGCAGCCGCGCTTCCTGGACGGCCTGTACATCGCGATCGACTACTTCGACATCAAGATCAAGGACGTCATCAGCGGCGTGGGCGCCGACCTCGCGATCAACACCTGCCTGAACACGGGCGATCCGTTCTTCTGCAGCCTGATCCACCGCAACGCGCAGGGCTCCCTGTGGCGCAGCAGCGATGGCTACATCATCGACACGCTGCAGAACCTCGGCGAGCTGCGTACCAGCGGCGTCGACGTCGACGCGCGCTACTCGCTGCAGACCGACTCGCTCGGCACGTTCACCACCACCCTCATGGGCACGTACCTCGACAAGCTCGAGACGCAGCCCCTGCCGAACGACCCGTCGTCGTATGACTGCGCGGGCCTGTACGGCACGGTTTGCGGCACTCCGAACCCCGAGTGGCGTCACACCCTGAAGGAAACCTGGACCACTCCGTGGGAGGGCATCAGCCTGTCCATCGCGTGGACCTACTTCGACAAGGTGGCCCTGGACGCGACGGTCGACAACCCGAACTTCAACCCGAGCGCGTATCGTGACTCCGACAAGGAGCTCGGTGCCCGCAACTACCTCGACATCGGGGCGGGCTGGACGTTCGCGGAGAAGTACTCGCTGCGGTTCGGCATCAACAACGTGCTCGACAAGGATCCGCCTCTCACCGGCAGCACCAACTGCCCGAGCGGCATCTGCAACGGCAATACGTACGCGCAGGTGTACGACACGCTGGGTCGGTACGTGTTCCTCGGCCTGACCGCGGACTTCTAAACGACTCGTATCGCTGCAAGGCGACACTGAACGGCGGGCTTCGGCCCGCCGTTTTTTTTTTTGTCGTCGGCAACGACGGTCGGGATCGCGACTGCGGCCGGTGCAGGGACCGCCGGCGGACGTGGCGCCGGGCAATTGCGAACGGGGAAGGAGCCCCATCGGACAATTGGGGCCCCGTCCCTGCTTGTTCCCGGCGTGCCGCGGGGTGCAGCCGGTGCAAGTCCCGGCTATCCTGCGCTCACTCTGATGGGCAGCCTGGCCGCATGAAGAACAACACCCGGAGCGACCTGGTCACCGCCGCAATCGTTGCGGGTCCTTGCGACGCTGGCCCCGGCGTGGCGGACGCCACGAGCAAGCCCGCGCCCGACTGCGCCCGCAGCTTCGAGCTGCGGCCGACGTGGCAGGTGGGCGCGCGCGCCGCGGGCAAGTACGACCGGCAGACCGTCCGCGCCGAGCCGAAGGCCGCTGGCGGCCAGCACGACGGGTGGCTGGACGTGAACACCGGCAAGACCGGCGAGTTGGCATGCAAGCCACTCTAGCGCCTTTGAAGAAGCTGGCAGCCGAGCTCGTCACCATCGTGCTCGGCGTGCTGATCGCGCTGGGCGTCGACGACTGGCGCCAGGACCGCGAGGAAAACCGCATCGCGTACGATCACCTGGTCGACCTGACCGGCGAGCTGCGCGGCAACCTGTGCACGGTGGAGCGCATCCGCGAGCGGCACGTGAACCGCAAGCTGGCCGACCTGCAGTCCGTGATCGCGTTCCTGAACGACCCGCAGAGCCGGGTCGAAGATCCGATGGCGTTCCTCGGGCAATTCGCCAGCAGCAGCGGCACCTCGCTGCCGTGGCTGGTCGACAACCAGTACCAGGCGCTGCAGAACTCGGGCAACGTGCGGCTGGTGCGGCGGCTGCACCCGACGCTGCGACTGGGCTCCATCTACGAGGCCCCGGACCTACTGTTCTCGCAGGCCGAGCGCATCCAGGGCGACTACCCGAAAGTGGTCAACGAGCTGCTGCCCGCGCAATTGCAACCGCAGCTGAACCCCCTGCGTGGCTATGCGCGCGACCCGACGATCGTCGCGCCCGCCGTGGCGGACGAGCCGGATCTGGCCCGGGCGATCGAGGCCATCCGTGCGCGTCGGCTCGAGCTGCTGCCGCTGGCACGCAACGAAGTGGCGGCGACGACGGCCCGCTGGTATGCGCTGAAGCGGCTGTCGAACGAGATGAGGAGCATGCTCGACGACCTGAAGCAGTGGGACCAGGCGACGCGGCCGCTCGAGGAAGACCTGGAAGAATGCCGCACGTCGACGGGCCTGTCGGTGCGGCAGAGGATGGCGGTGGAGGCGGCGGCTGCAGCCGGGAGGTAATTGCAGCGCGGGGACTTCGATGGGTCCGGTTGCCGCATGGCTCGCCCCAATGGGTGGGGCGCATCTCACACGATCCGGGCGGTGCGTCCCGCGCTCACCCACCCGGTCGGGTGACGGACCCTGTTGCTGGCCCGTGCCAGGCAGGAAGGCCGCCCTGAGGCGGCCGGCGTGCTCGGTCATCCGTGGGGCCGGTCGGCGGGCGCCGGCTATTGCACTCGCTTGACGCGGCTGCCGCGACCCGACGGGTCGGTCATCCAGAACGAGTTGAACGTCATCGACTTGATGGTGACGCGGTCGCCCGTCTTGACGAGCATCGGCTGGGCAGAGAGCTGGCGCCAGACCTGGCCGTTGTCCAGCGTGAGGATCAGTTCGCCGTTCGGGCCGCGCCGAATCGCCTTCACCTCGGCGGTCAACTGCTCGAGCGTGGGTTCCTCCACCTTGGGCTGCTGCTTCGCCTTCACCTCGCCACGCGCACCGAATTTCTGCTCGGGGGTCGGGGCGGGCGCGGCCGGCACGACGGCCGTCGCGGCTGCCGGCGCCAGCGCGGCGCCCGCCGCGACCGGCGCGCCGAGCGCGGTGACCGCACGGTCGTAGCACTGCAGGCGCTGCGCGGCATCCGCCACCGCGGCGCACTTGCGCAGCGACTCGGGCAGGCTCTCGGCAGCGAGGGCCGGCGCCCCGGCGCAGGCGAGGACGATGGCGACGGCGATGCGTCGCTGCGGGTTCCGAACCTTGCCCATGCCGGCTGCTCCCGTCGGTCAGTTGTCCCACTGGTGCCGGTCGAACGACTCGGGCGAGTACTCGCGCAGCGCCACGTTGGCGATGCGGAACAGCTCGCGCTCGGCCTCGGTCATGTACGGGTTCCAGACGTCGAAGATCAGGATGGCCCGTTCCTGGTCGCTGTCGTTGACCGCTTCGTGGTCGATTGTATCGTCGAAGACCCACGCCGTCCCGGGCTCCCAGGGACGGGTGTCGGAGCCGACCCGGAAGCGGCAGGCCGGCGGGATGACGAGCGGCAGGTGGACGATCATCCGCGCATTCGTGACTCCGACGTGGCCCGGGATGGTCGTGCGCGGCTGCAGCAGCGAGAAGAAGGCCACCGGCCCGGCGCCCGGCACGTCCAGGCGCGGGATGCGTTCGAGCACCGCCGTCGTCTTCGGACAGCGGGCCTGGTGTTCCGTCACGGCCCGGCCGTCGCGCCACAGGTAATACACGCTCCAGCGCTTCGACTTGTTGAGTTCCGCGAACTTGTCGAGCGGCTGGTTTTCCGGGTGGTTCAGGTAGGGATTGAACTCCGCCTCGTCGCCGGACCGCGCGGCGAGGAACTCGGCGCGGATGTCGTCCGTCGCGGCTTCCAGTTCGGCGAGCCACGGGAACAGCTCGCGGGGGTAGAACTCGTGCGCGGGCGTCTTGGGGAAGTGCAGGAACGTCGGCTGCGGATGGTAGATGCGGCGCTTGCCGAGCGCGGCATCGATGCAGTGATCGAAGCGCAAGGCCGCGTCCGCACCGTACTTCGCGCGGGTCCCGGCGAGCTTCGATTCCAGGTACCGCTCGAGGTCCGCGAGGTTGCGCGCGACGACGCCCCGGGCGTGCTCCACGCGCTTCGCCAGGAACGCCGGCACGCGTGCGCCAGGCGGGATGCAGGCGAGGGCGTCGTTGTACAGGCTCGCGGCGTCGCGGGCGTTGCCGCGGCGCTCGATCAGCGCGCCCTTCTGCAGCAGCGCCAGGATGTTGCGCGGCTCGACCTTGAGCGCCCCGTCGAGCGCGGCGAGTTCCTCCTCGTCGCGGCCGAGGTCGCCGAGGGCCGTCGCCAGGTTGATGCGTGCGCCCACCAGCCGCGCGTCCGCCGCGATCGCACGCTGGAACAGCTCGACGGCCGACTGCGAACGTCCCTGCCGCAGCTCGCGCAAGCCGCCCTGGTTGAGCACCAGCGGGTGGCCGGGCGCCTCGCGCCGGGCCTGGTCCAGGAACTGGTCGGACTCGCTTTCGCGGCCCGCGGCGAACGCACGCTCGGCGGCGTCCACCAGCTGGCGGACCCGCAGGTCCGGCGGCGGCATCGTACTCACGTGGGCTCCCTCCGCCTGCCGCCCACCGCGTGCGTCCCCCGGGACGGCGGCAGCGGTGTAGGCTTTGCCCGTCAGTATAAGCCTACATGTCGGCGATCGCCTGCGGCAGCCCGCCATTGACGGCCGGCGGGGTGCCGCTACGCTCGCTGCGAGGTTCGAGGAGACCCAGTGCCCGACATCCAGCCGCTGTTCGCCGTGCCCTTCGGCTTCGCGCGACTCGACCAGCCCGAGGCGCTGAACGAGCGCCTGCGCGCACTGTTCATCGAGCGCGAGTCGGAGGGGCGCAAGTTCGCCAACCCGCGCCCGTTCACCCAGCGCAATCCCCAGCTCTTCGAGAGCAGCTTCGACCTGTTCCGCTGGCCCGACGCGCCGATCCAGGAGCTGAAACGCTTCTGCTATGGCCACCTGATGCGGCTGATCGGCGACCTCAACCAGTACGACGACGCGACCCTGCGCCGCATGGTCATCCACGCGGACGCGTGGTTCCACGTCACGCGCCGCGGCGGGTTCTTCGGCCTGCACAACCACCCGATGGCGAGCTGGTCGGGCGTGTACTGCGTGAGTCCCGGCCGGCACGACGCCGACAAGCCGGACAGCGGGCTGCTCAGCTTCCTGAGCCCGAGCGTGATCGGCGCGATGTACATCGATCCGGCCAACGCCCGCCTGCGCGGCGCGTACTCGCAGTCGATCCAGCACTTCCGGCTCGAACCGGGCCAGCTGGTCTTCTTCCCGTCGTGGGTGCTGCACGACGTGAAGCCCTTCGAGGGCGAGGGCGAGCGGATCACGGTCGCGTTCAACTGCTGGTTCCACCTGCCGGACGCGTCGTGAACCGGGCGAACGCGGGCCGCGCATGAGTTCCGACGACGCGCTGCGCGGCATGCTGCGCCAGGCGGAGGCGCTCGTGCAGGCCGGCCAGTTCGGGGCCGCCGAGGCGACCTACCGCGCGGTGCTCGGGCTGCGGCCGCGCCTGCCGAACACCTGGTACAACCTGGCCCGGCTGCAGCGCCGGCTCGGCCAGCCGGCCACGGCGCTCGAGTCCTACGCGCAGGCGCTGCGGCACGGCGTCGGACAGCCCGAGGAAGTCCACCTCAACCGCAGCGTGATCTACGCGGACGACCTGCGCGAGCCGCAGGCGGCCGAGCGCGAGCTGCTCGCGGCACTGCGGCGCAATCCGCGCTACGCACCCGCACTGCTGAATCTCGGCAACCTGCATGCCGATCTCGGGCACCGCGACGAGGCCCGGCGGGCCTACCAGAAGCTGCTCGTGCTGGAGCCGCGTCACTGGGAGGCGCTCGCGCGCCTCGCGGAGCTCGAGCCGGTTCGGGGCCCCGACGATCCGCTGATCGCACGGCTGCGCGACGCGCTTGCGAACGACGCCCGCGCGCCGGACGACCGCGCGGCGCTGGGCTTCGCGCTCGGACGCGCGCTCGACGCCGCCGGCGACTACGACGCCGCGTTCGAGGCCTACCTCGCGGCGAATCGCGACGGCCGCGCCGCGGCGCCGCCCGGCCTGCCGCCGTACGACCGCGCCCGCCAGGAGGCCCTGGTCGATGCACTGATCGCGGCGTTCTCGCCCGAATGGGTGCGAACGCACGCGTCCGACGGCACGGCCGAGCCGATCTTCGTCTGCGGCATGTTCCGCTCCGGCTCGACCCTGGCCGAACAGATCCTGGCCTCGCACCCGCGGGTGACCTCGGGGGGCGAACTCGACACGTTGCCGCGCCTCGCCGCCACGGACCTGCGCCCGTTCCCGGCGTCGCTGGCGGGGCTGGACGCCGCGCGCCTCGCGGACCTCGCGACGAAGTACCTGGACGAACTGCGCAGGCGCTTCCCGGCCGCGGACCGCGTCACCGACAAGCGTCCCGACAACTTCCTGCTGGTCGGCCTGATCAAGGCGCTGTTTCCGCGGGCGCGCATCGTGCACACGACGCGCGAGCCGCTGGACAACTGCCTCTCGGTGTTCTTCCTGCGCGTCGATCCGCGCGTCGCGTACGCCGGGGACCTCGGCGACATCGGCCACTACTACGGCCAGTACCGCCGGTTGATGGCGCACTGGCGCAGCCTCTACGGCGACTCGATCCTGGACTTCGACTACGACGCGATGGTGCGCGCGCCGCGCGAGGCGACCGCGCGCCTGCTCGACTACTGCGGACTCGCGTGGGACGAGCGCTGCCTGGAGTTCCACCGCGCGGAGACGGCGGTCAAGACCGCCAGCGTCTGGCAGGTGCGCGAACCGCTCTACGCGCGCTCGTCGGGCCGCTGGCGTCATTACGAACGCCAGCTCGCGCCGCTCACGGCCGCGCTGGGGCCCGCCGTGCTCAGGGAATGATCAGCAGTTCGCGCCGGCGATAGTCGAAGACGATGCTGCGCACGGTGCCGATGACGTCCATGCCGAGCACCAGCGCCGGCTCCTGGTCGAGGCCCCAGATCCGGAACACGTTCAGGTCGGCGTACGTGATCTCCATGCGCCGCACGCCCGACTTGCCGAGGTAGAGCTCGGGGGACTCGAGCGCGTTGCCCAGCTCGGGCAGTGCCGTGGCACCGAACACCTGGCGCTCCGTCGCCTTCTCGTCCGAGGCGGCGTCGAGGTCGAGTGCGTTGCGCAGCGCGAGGTTGCCGAGCGTGCGCTCGGCGCCGGTGTCGATGACGGCCTTGACGTGGATCTTGCCGATGCGCGCGTCGGCCACCATCAGGCGCCCGAACCGGAACTTCACCGGCACCTGCACCCAGTCGCCGCCCATGACCGAGCGGCGCGGCCTCGAGATCTCGATGCGGTCGGTCGCGAAGTCCACGCGGATGCGCATGCCCTCGAAGCCCTCGACGCCGAGGATGCCGTCGGCGCCCGCGAACACGTGCGGCTCGATCACGGCGAGCCGGCGGTCGCGCAGCACGATGTCGCCCGCCCGCAGTTCGTCGATCTTCACCGAGGGCACCGAGCCGGCGCCCGTGACGCCGTGGATCGTGAGCGGCTGCTCGGTCGAGGCGCTCAGCCCGAGGCGCTCGACGAGGCGCGGCGAGATCACCGTGCGCGACGCGCCGGTGTCGACGATGAAGCGGAAGGGACCCTGCCCGTTCACCATCACCGGCGCCATGATGCGGCCGATGCGATCCAGGCGCGTCGGCGCGGCGTAGAGCGCGTCGTCGCGGCCGTAGTTGATGGTGATCGGGGGCAGGCGGGTGCCGGTGGGCGGCCGGTCGTCGTCCAGCGGCGAGGCGACGCTCGCGCCCGCCAGCAACCCGGCCGCGGTCGCCAGGCAGGCGACGATGCGGGCGGCGGCGGGTCGCGCAATCGGTGACATCAGAACACATCGTACCGCGAAGTCACCGCCGCCGGGCGCGGGGCGTGCACGCCTCGTCGCAGGCCGGCGCCGGACGGGCGCCCGCGTCGCGGGGCCGCGGATCAGCGCGGCGCGGGACAGGGGGCGTTCGTGTCGCGCGGCCAGCCGGCCGACGGGCGCAAGAGGCGATCGCCGCGACGAATGCCGCGGGCCGCGACCGTCCCGGCGTTCAGCTCCACCACCACTGCGACCGGTCCGCCGGACTCGATCGTGGCCAGAGAGTGCGGCGTGGCCCTTTCCTTGACGCCGACCACGCAGCCGCGCGCGTCGACGAACAGCATGTCGAGCGGCAGGAAGGTGTTCTTCATCCACATCGCCACGTACTGCGGCGGCTCGTAGAGGAAGATCATCGCCTCGTCTTCGGCCATGGACTTCACGAACATCAGGCCCTGCTCGCGCTGCTCCGCCGTCTCGGCGCGCCACGCGCGGAACACGTGGCGGCGCGCGCTGCGCGTCTCGACCGCGACCGGCTCGGTCGGGAACGAGGAGAGCGGGGCGGCGCTGTCGGCGTCGACCGCGCGCGCCGCCGGCGGGGCCAGTGCGGCGAGCGCGAGCAGCGCGGTCAGCAGGGCAGGGATGCGCAGGGGGGTCATTCGCCGTAGTCAACGATGGCCTCGACGTCGAAGCGCGACAGCAGGACCGCGCCGTCGCCGCCCACCGCCCGGGCCGGCTGCGTGCAGTAGCCGCGGCCGGAGAGCAGGTATTGACCCGGTGCGTCCGGCAAAGGTTCCTGGCGGACCTCGTCGAGCGCGCACTTGTCGTTGCCCTGGGTGGCGAAGAACTGGCCCGTGCCCTCGCGGACCACCGTGAGGTTGACCGGGACGTTGCGCGCGCTCTCCCCGGCGCGCAGCGGCCCCGCGCCGAGCACGACCAGCAGCGCGCCCTCGCCCTCGACGCGGCCCTTGTAGAGCAGGCGCACGCCGTCCCCGTCCGGGCGGCGGCCGCCGCGGCACTGGGGCGTACCGGCGGCCCAGTCGATCTTCGCGTCGATGGCGCCCTGCAGGCGGGCGCGCAGGAAGCCGCGTTCCGCGGGCACGCACAGCGCACCCTCCGGTCCCGTCGGCGAGGCGGCCGCGGGGGGCTCGGCCGTCGTCGGCTCCGCGTGGCCGCAGCCGGCCACCGCGAGGCAGGCGGCCGTCAGCAGCGTGACGGCACGCCGGCGTGCAGGCTCAGTCCTCGCCGCGCGGCGCGCGAACGAGCATCGACTTGGCGAGTTGCCCATGGAGATAGCCGATTCCCCGCGAGAGTTGCATCGTGATCGTGAGCAGCACTATCCCCAAGATCGAAATCACAGGCAACCATGCGGGGTGCGGCGACTGGATCTCGCCGTCGATCGTGACCATGCCGCCGAAGTGCAGCAGGACCACCAGCGGCGCGACGACCATCGCGATCGAGGTGACCACGCCGGTCACGGCGAACGTGAAGTAGAGGATCCCGAGCGGCATCATCAGCAGCTGGTAGAGCAGCGTGCCCCAGGTGCGCGGGTCCTTCAGCATGTCGAGGATGCGCTGCCACCAAGGTCCCGGCGGGCCGGGGTGGATGGGCCGGCGCGGCATGCGCGTGAAGAGCATCGACTCCACGATCCGGCCCTCGGCCAGCGCGAGCACGCGCGACGTGCCGATGAACAGCAGGAAGAACGGCACGCCCACGATCAGGATCGCGAGGCCGGCCGACATCGCGAGCCCCGTGAACGCGAAGGTGAAGTACACGATCCCGCTCACCAGCGAGAGCAGCATGTAGAGCAGGGCGAGATACGCGCGCGGATCGCGGTAGACGCCGAAGAACCGCCCGAGCGCGCCGCCCTGCACGGGCTTCGGCGGCGGCGTCCTGAGCGCGGCCTGCACGCGCACCTCGTTGGCCCGGTAGGCATCGGCGACCTCCTCCGGCGCGCCGTAGGTCGTCACCACGCGGGCGAGCAGCGTCGCCTCGGGTTCGTCCGGGTGCTGCGCCAGTTCGGCCCGCAGGTGTTCCTCGGCGTCGAACAGCGCATCCTGGACCAGCGCCGGGTCGGCGCCCTGCAGGGCCTCGCGAAGTGCGTCGAGGTACTGGGCCACGGTGCCCGGGTTCGCGGCCGTCATGACGGGATCTCCTGGTGGTCGTTGGGACGGACGATGCTGTCGACGAAATCGCGCGTGCTGCTCCACGTCCCGCTCCACGCCGCCAGTACCTCGTGGCCCAGCGGCGTGATCCGATAGTAGCGGCGGGGCGGCCCGGCGTAGGACGGCACCACGCGGCTCGAGAGCAGGCCGGCGGCGCTCAGGTTGCGCAGGACGGGGTACAACGCCCCCTGCTTGAAGGGTGCGCTGGCATCGGGGTGGGCCGTGAGACGCTTGGCGATCTCGTAGCCGTAGAGATCCTCGGCCGCCGAGGCGAGGACCGACAGGAGCACCAGCGCCGTGAGTCCGGCCGTCAGTTCCTTCTGAAACTTGCGGGCGAGTGCCTCGGCGGAGGCTTCCGCGGGCGGCAGACCGCCTTCATCGTCGACCATGGCCGTATATCCCAGTGGTAGTGCGTGAGTAGTATTAGAAACAAGATACTAGTAGCAAGTCAACAGTATTGCTCACAGAGTACGACGAGGCGTTCGGTCTGCGCGCCGGCCCGTGCGTCCGGCCGGCACCGCCCGCGGTCCGATTGCCTGAACGGGACCCGCGCGCCGACCATGGCGGCCCCGTCGGAAACCCCGCGTGCGCCGCGTCACCCACACTGGGTAACATCCGGGCAGGGACTGCGGCGGAGCGCGCACGGAATGTCGACCGAACCGAAGAGTCTTTTCGCACCGCGGCGTTTCCTCAGCCGCCTGACCCGGGGAACCCTCGCGATCATCATGGCCGGAGGCCGCGGCGAGCGGCTCAAGCACCTCACCGAGGACCGCTGCAAGCCCGCGGCGCCGTTCGGCGGCAAATTCCGCATCATCGACTTCGTGCTCTCGAACTGCCTCAATTCCGGCATCCGCCAGATCTCGGTGCTGACGCAGTACAAGGCGCACTCGCTCATCCAGCACATCGGCAAGGGCTGGGGTTTCCTGCGCGGCGAGTTCGGCGAGTTCATCGAGATCATTCCCGCGCAGCAGCGCCTCGGGCCGGAGTGGTACCAGGGCACCGCCGACGCGCTGTGGCAGAACATGGATCTCATCCGCGCGCACCGTCCGCTGCACGTGCTCGTGCTCGCGGGGGACCACATCTACAAGATGGACTACGGCCCGATGATCGGCTTCCACGTCGAGAAGGAGGCGGACATCACGGTCGGCGTGGTCGAGGTGCCGCTCGAGAAGGCGCGCGAATTCGGCGTGCTGGCCGTCGACGAGGGCAATCGCGTGCACAGCTTCCTCGAGAAGCCGCGCGACCCGCCGCCGATGCCGGGCCGTCCCGACGTCGCGCTCGCCTCGATGGGCATCTACGTCTTCAATCCCCGCCTGCTCGAGCGCCTGCTGCGCGCCGACGCGGAGAATCCGGCCTCTGCGCACGACTTCGGCAAGAACATCATCCCCGCGGCGATCGAAAAGCTGCGCGTGTTCGCCTACCCGTTCGAGGACGTGCGCACCAAGGCGCAGAACTACTGGCGCGACGTCGGCACCGTGGACGCCTACTACGAGGCGAACATGGAGCTGGTGCGGGTCTCGCCCGAGCTGAACATCTACGACGAGCAGTGGCCGATCTGGACCTACCAGGAGCAGCTGCCGCCGGCGAAGTTCGTGTTCGACGACGAGGACCGGCGCGGCATCGCCGTCGACTCCATGGTCTCGGGCGGCTGCATCATTTCCGGCTCGCGCGTCGCCAACTCGCTGCTGTTCTCGAACGTGCGCGTGCACGACCACTCGGAGATCGACCGCTCGGTGATCCTGCCGCGCGTGCGCATCGGCGAGCGCTGCACGATCCGCAGGGCGATCATCGACTCCGGTTCGGTGGTCCCTGACGACATGAGCATCGGCGTGGACCACGCCGCGGATGCCGAGCGCTTCTACGTGACCGAGGGCGGGGTGACGCTCGTCACGCCGACGATGCTGAGGGCTGCAACCCGCGGCGGTTGATCGTATCCTCGTCTTCCAGTTCGTCCTGCCAGGGGGATCCCACGGATGGCCGTGATGCTGCGCCGCGCCGCCTGCCTGCTCCTCGCCGTCGGCCTGCTCGCCGGCTGCGCCGGCCTCGGCACGAAGCTCGAGTCGCCGAAGGTGTCCATCCTGGGCGTGCAGACGCTCACGACGGACATGTTCGCGCAGAAGTTCAAGGTGCGCCTGAAGGTCGAGAACCCGAACGACCTCGAACTGAAGGTGACGGGCCTCGAGTACCAGATCCTGCTCATGGGCGACAGCTTCGCCGAGGGCAACAGCACCGACCGCTTCCTGCTGCCGGCGAAGGGCGAGGCCGAGTTCGACATGAACGTCACGACGAACTTCGTGAGCAGTCTCGGCCGCCTGATCAGCCGCGTGGGCGGCGGCAAGCTCGAGAACGTCGACTACGAGATCGTCGGCACGGTCTACGTCGACAAGGGCATGATCAAGAAGATCCCGTTCCAGGACCACGGCCAGGTCGATTTCTCGCGCGCGGGCCGCAAGGCCGATCGTTGATGCCTGGAAGAGCGGGTGGCGACACGGCGGGGGCCGTGCCGCCACCCCGGGGAACGCAACCGGGGGAGGGTTGCGGGACCGACCGTCCCGCGTCGAGCGGGCACGGGTCGTACGTTAACGGCGATGTTGCACCGCGACAAACGCGCGCTTCTCACGCCCATGGCTGAGCGCCGTTCACCTATCGGGCGCTGAATTCGGTCAGGACCCAGTCGCGGAAGGCGCGCACGGCCGGACGCTTCAGGTCGGCCGGCCGCGCCGCGAACCAGTAGGTGTCGCCGAGGGGCACGTCCTTGCCGTCGAGGCGCGTGAGCGCGCCGCCCTGCAGCCACGACTCGACCAGGTGGCTCGGCGCCAGCGCGATGCCGAGCCCGTGCTCCGCGGCCCGCAGGAGCGAGAACATCGTGTCGAACTCCAGCGTCTGCGGTTGGCGCGCGATGCGGATGCCGGTGGCCTCGGTCCAGCGCCGCCAGCCCTCGGGCCAGGAGCGGTGCGTGAGCAGGACGGCCTCCGCCGGCAGTCGCGCGCCGAGCGGACCCAGCGCGCCGCGATACCCGGGCGAGCAGGTGGCGGTCACGCGCAACTCGCCTAGCGCGATCGCGCGCACGCCCTCGGGGCGCCCGGTCGCGAGCAGGATGGATGCGTCCGCCTCGGCGGCGTGCTCGCTCGGCCGCGGCAGGGTCGTGTCGAGCCGCAGGTCGATCTGCGACCAGCGGTTCGCGAACCCGGCGAGGCGCGGGATCAGGATCTCGCTCGCGAAGAACTGCGGTGCCGTCACCCTCAGTCGCTCGCGCTGCAGGCGTTGCGTCGTGCGGGCGAGCGCCTCCTCGAGCGCGTCGAGCAGCGGCATGGCCTCGGCGTACAGCGTCCGCCCCGCGTCGGTGAGTTCCACGGCCCGTGGCCGTCGCTCGAACAGGGCGACGCCGAGGCTCGCCTCCAGTTCCCGGATCCGGTGGCTGACGGCCGACGGCGTCAGGTACAGCGCCGCCGCCGCCTGCTTGAAACTCGAGTGCCGCGCGGCGAGGCAGAAGACCTGCAGGTGGCGCACGGACGCCGGACGAAGACGGTGCATGCCGGTGCGTTGCAATCGCCGTGCCACGCGGCACGCCGCGCGGCGCGTCGCGGCCCGACTCCGCGCTGCGCGCTCGAGGTGCAGTCGACGAAGGCGGTGCCCGCTCGCGGTGCAGCCGTGCGTGGACGCGGCGGGTTCAGCCCGCCGCGAGGCGCCGATACAGTTCCTCGTAGCGCGCGCCCTGGGTTTCCCAGGAGAAGTCCTCGCGCATGCCGTTCAGCACCATGCGCCGCCACACGCTCGGCCAGCCGAACCACTCCAGCGCCGTCGACAGCGCCCAGCGCACGCCGCCGGCGTCGAAGTCGTTGAAGACGATGCCGGTGCCCGTGCCGGTGGCCGGGTCGAAGTGGCTGACCGAGTCGGCGAGCCCGCCGGTGCGCCGCACGATCGGCACCGTGCCGTACTTGAGGCTGTACATCTGGTTCAGCCCGCAGGGCTCGTACAGCGAGGGCATCAGGAACATGTCCGACGCGGCCTCGATGAAATGCGCGAGCTCCTCGCTGTAGCCGCTGTAGAACACGGCCTTGCCGGGGAAGCGTTCCTGCAGGCCGTGCATGAAGCGCTCGTAGTGGGGCTCGCCGCTGCCGAGGCCGACGAAGCGGATCTCGCGGGTGGCGAGCAGTTCGGGCAGCGTCTCGAACAGCAGGTCGATGCCCTTCTGCCGCGTGAGCCGCGTGACCATGCCGATCAGCGGCGTGGTGGCGGCCGCCGGCATGCGCAGCAGGTCGAGCAGCGCCTCCTTGTTGCGCGCCTTGCCCGCGAGGTTGGACGCGTCGTAGCGGTACGGCACGTAGCGGTCGGTCGCCGGGTTCCACTCGTCGTAGTCCACGCCGTTCAGGATGCCGCTCACGGCCTCGCCGCGCGCGCGCAGGTCGCCGTCGAGTCCGCCCCCGCCCTCGGGCGTGCGGATCTCGTAGGCGTAGGTCGGGCTGACCGTGGTGACGGCGTGGGCGTGCAGGATGCCGTGGCGCATCGGATTGACGCGGCCCTCGCCGAGGTCGCCCTGGTGCAGCGCCTCGATCGGCACGCCGGGCCCGACGTCGGCCGCCTGCGCCGCCGAGAATGCGCCCTGGTAGCCGATGTTGTGGATCGTGAGGACGCTGCGCGTGCGTCCGAAGATGGCCTCGTCCCAGGCGTAGGCCGTGCGCAGCAGCAGCGGCGCGAACGCGGTGTGCCAGTCGTTGCAATGCACGATCTGCGGCGCGAAGGCCATGCGCTGGCAGCAGTCGAGCGCGGCGCGCGTGAGCATCAGGTAGCGCACGTGCTCGTCCGGCGCGTCCGAGTAGATGCGCGGGCGGTCGAAGATCGCCGGGCAGTCGATCAGGTGGATCCAGAAGTCGGAATCGGGCTCGCGCGCCGTGTGCACGTCGTAGCGGAACTCGCGTGAGCCGACCTGCACCGTCAGGCCCTGCAGCCCCTCGACCGGGCGCCGGTCCACGCCCTGCAGTTCCATCTGGCCGTGCAGCGGCACGAACACGCGCACGTCGTGGCCCTGCTTCGCGAGGTGGCGCGTGAGGGCCGCCGAGACGTCGCCGAGTCCGCCGGTCTTGGCGAACGGGGAAATCTCGGCCGTCAGGAAGCACACGCGCATCCGCGAAGTTTGCCACAGCGGCCGCGCCGGCTGGCGCCGGGCCGGGCCGTGGATTTGACAGTGGCTGGCGTCGCGCGCGCCGGCCGCAGCAGGATCCGGGTGGCGGGCGCGCCGCCCCTGCGTATGCTCGCAGCCATGAATACACCGACCCGCCCGGCCGCCGCCCGCGACTTCCGCCGCATCGCGCGTTCCATCGAGTTCATCGCGGAACGATTCCAGGACCAGCCCGCGCTGCGCGAGATCGCCGCCTCGGCCGGCATGAGCGAGTATCACTTCGCGCGCGTGTTCCGCCAGTGGGCCGGCATCTCGCCCAAGCAGTTCGTGCAGCGACTGTCGCTGGAGGCGGCCAAGCAGGCGCTCGGCGCCGGCGACTCGGTGCTGCAGGCGGCGCTCGACGCCGGCCTGTCCGGTCCGGGCCGGCTGCACGACCTGTTCGTCTCCCTGGAGGCCGTCACGCCGGGCGAGTTCAAGTCGCGTGGCGAGGGGCTCACCTTTCTCTACGGCGACGCCGACACGCCGTTCGGGCGGGCGCGAATCGCCACCACGACGCGCGGCACGGCGTTCCTGGGCTTCGCCGGTCCCGACGGCGAGATTCCCGGCTGGTCCGGGTTCCGCGCGACCTGGCGGGCCGCGCAGTGGCGCTCCGATCCCGCGGCGGCGCGGGACGTCGCCACGACGGTGTGGGGTGTGGCGCGGCGCGCGCCGCGCCGGCTGGCGCTGTGGGTGCACGGCACGAACTTCCAGATCCAGGTCTGGCGCGCCCTGCTCGAGCAGGCTGCGGACGCGACGGTCAGCTACGAGGGGCTGGCGGCCGCGCTCGGGCGGCCGCAGGCGGCGCGGGCGGTCGGCACGGCGGTGGGGTCGAATCCGGTGGCCTGGCTGATTCCCTGCCACCACGTGCTGCGCAAGAACGGCGCTCTCGGCGGCTACCGCTGGGGCCTCGAGCGCAAGCGCGCGATGCTCGCCTGGGAACTCGCGCGCTCGCTCAGCGCTTCTCGTCGTCCGGGTTCTTCTCGCGCTTCGGCATGAAGGCGGAGAGCACGCTCTCCTGCATCTTCGCGAGCGCCTCGAGATTGGCCTTGGTCATGTCGGCCACGGTGGCGAGCGGCGTGCTCGCGACCATCTTCGAGATCTGCGCCTGCAGCGTCTCCTGCTGGTGCAGGAAGGTCTCGATGCTCTTCTCGAGGAAGCTCGCGAGGTAGCCCTGCATCGAGTTGCCGTAGAAGCGGATGATCGCCTCGAGCACGGGCGTCGAGAGGATGGGCCGGCCGAACTGCTCCTGCTCCGCGATCACCTGCAGCAGGATGTGGCGCGTGAGGTCGTGCCCGGTCTTGTCCTCGACCACCCGGATCTTCTCGCCCTTGACGATCAGGTTGCGGATGTCGTCCAGGGTGATGTGGCGGCTCTGCGAGGCGTCGTAGAGGCGACGGTTCGCGTATTTCTTGATCAGGCGTTCCTGGGTCATGGGGCGCAGTGTACCCCAGCCATGCTGCGGCGCACGAAATGCGCTGCGGGACAGGCCGGCCAGGCGTACGAAGGCGGCCGCCGGGGAGTCCGGCGACCGCCCCCGGGGGGAGGGGTGTCAGGCGGCCTTGCGGCCGGTGGGGGTGGCAGCTTCCTCGACCGCCTTGGCCACCCGGGCCTGCGCGTCGGTCGCCATCCGGGCGAACGCCTGCTGGCGCTGGGTCTGCTTTTCCACGAACTTGCTGGCGATCTCGGTCTGGCGGGCGACCAGGGCGCCGAGGTCCCTGGCCTTGGCCGTCGCCTGCATCTGCTCCAGGGCCAGCTGCAGGTAATCGCCGGCCAGCTCGTACTGGAAGCGGGCGAGGGCCTCGAAGTTGCCGATCACCGTCTCGTTCAGGCGGTTGGCCGGCGCGAAAGCGCGCTTGGCAAAGTCCGTGTAGGCGCTGAAGTCGTCGAGCTTGATGGCCATGGGCGTGTCCTTGCGGGGGTTGCGGCGTGACATGGCCGGCAGTGTAGGCTGAATCATTTTGCAGTGCAACATGACCGGCTGTCGAGACTTGCCGGGCGTCGAGATGCGGCTTTGCACTTGCCGTGCAGCTCCAATCGACAGGCCAAGGCCTGCGTGAGTCTTCGCATTCGAACTGTCATTTTGCATTGCAAATGAATCGGGCCGTGGGGGCGGCGCTTCGGCCCGGCCGGCGGTGGCCGGGCGGTTCGCAGCGTGGCTACACTGCCGGACCGTCTCTCACCGCGCAGGAACCCGCCATGTCCCAGGCTGCCGTCTTCGCCCGCCTCCAGTCCCGGGTCGGCCAGGAGGTGCACGTGAGCGACTGGTTCGAGGTCTCGCAGGCCCGCATCGATGCCTTCGCCGCGGCGACCGGCGACCACCAGTGGATCCACGTCGATCCGGCGCGGGCGTCCCGCGAGTCGCCGTGGAAGTCCACCATCGCGCACGGCTACTACACGCTCTCGCTGTACCCGCTGCTGCGCGGGCTCGTGGACGAGGGCCAACCGCTCTACGAGGGCGTGCGGCAGATCGTCAACTACGGCCTCGACAAGCTGCGCTTCCCGAACGCCGTCCGCTCGGGCAGCCGCGTGCGCGCCCGCTGCGTGCTGCTGGCGGTCGAGGAGGTCGCGGGCGGACTGCAGATGACCGAGCGGTACACCGTCGAGATCGACGGGCAGGCGAAGCCGGCCTGCGTTGCGGAAGCGATCATGCGGGCGTATTTCTAGACGCCCGATCCGGCGGTAATGCCCTGATGCCCGCGCGGCATGAGGGCCGCATCGCCCCTTCGCTATAGTCCCGGCCTGCACCGACAGCCTTCGGGCGAAGGATCCACGATGATCTACGACAACATCCTGCAGACGATCGGCCGCACGCCCATCGTGCGCATCAACAAGCTGGCGCCCTCGCACGTGACGATGTACGTCAAGTGCGAGTACTTCAACCCGCTGTCGTCCGTGAAGGACCGCCTCGCAATCGCCATCATCGAGGACGCGGAACGCAGCGGCGCGCTGCAGCCCGGCCAGACGGTGGTCGAGGCCACGTCGGGCAACACCGGCATCGCGCTCGCCATGGTCTGCGCCGCGAAGGGCTATCCCTTCGTGGCGGTGATGGTGGAGACGTTCTCGGTCGAGCGCCGCAAGATCATGCGCATGCTCGGGGCCCGGGTGATCCACACGCCGGCCGCCGAGCGCGGCAGCGGCATGGTGCGCAAGGCGGAGGAACTCGCGAAGAAGCACGGCTGGTTCCTGGCGCGGCAGTTCGAGAACCCGGCCAACCCGGCCTACCACCGCCAGACGACCGGGCCCGAGATCCTCGGCGACTTCGCCGGGCGGCGGCTCGACTTCTTCGTGACCGGCTGGGGCACGGGCGGCACGCTGACCGGCGCGGGCGAGATGATCCGGCTCGCGCGGCCGGAGGTGAAGATCGTCGCCACCGAGCCGGCGGGCGCATCGCTGCTCGCCGGCGCGGAGTTCAAGCCGCACAAGATCCAGGGCTGGACGCCCGACTTCGTGCCGAAGGTGCTGAACCGCTCCGTGCCGCACGAGATCCTGCCTGTGACCGACGACGAGTCGATCGCGGCCTCGCGCGCCCTTGCGAAGAGCGAGGGCATCTTCTGCGGCATCTCCTCGGGCGGCACGTTCGCCGCCGCGCTCAAGGTGGCGGAGAAGGCGCCGCAGGGCTCGGTCATACTCGCGATGCTGCCCGACACCGCCGAGCGTTACCTCTCCACGCCGCTGTTCGAAGGCATCGCCGAGGGCTCCGACCCGGAGCCCTGATACGGTCCGCAGCGGCCGGGCGTCGCGGCCCGGCGAAACGGACGGCCCGGCCCGCCGCGGAGCGGGCCGCGTGAATCCCGGCTCGTCTCCATGGCGAATCGGTGGAATAATCGCGGCCCCGTTGCCAATGCCCGCGCCGCGCCGGCGCCCCACATCCGATGTCCGATTCCATCAAGAAGCTGCTGCTCGGCGCCGCGGTCGGAGCGTTGCTGGTCGTCTTCGTCTGGCACGCGGCGAGCGAGCGCGCGAAGCGCTCTCCGGAGGCGCTCGGCGCCCCGGCGCCGGCGGCCGGCAAGACCGGCGCGGGCGGCACTCCCGTCGGCGTGGTGGTCGCGCCTGCGCGCGTCGAGCGCCTGGCCCTGGGGATCGAGGCGCTCGGCACGGCCCGGGCCGACGAGTCGATCGACGTCACCTCCAAGATCTCGAACCTCGTGACGGCCGTGCGCTTCGCGGAGGGCCAGCAGGTCCGCGCGGGCGACGTGCTGGTGGAACTCGACAGCCAGCAGGCCCGGGCCGACCTGGCCGTCGCGGAGGCGGCGCTCAAGGAGAGCGCGAGCCAGTACAAGCGCAGCCAGGAGCTGTACACGACCAAGGTGCTGTCCGACGCCCAAATCGAGCAGATCGAGGCCACTTTCCGCTCCAACGAGGCGCGCGTGGCCGCGGCACGCGCCAGGCTCGCCGACACGGTGATCCGAGCGCCCTTCGCAGGCCGCGTCGGCCTGCGCCGCATCAGCGTCGGCAGCCTCGTCAACCCGGGCTCGGTGATCACGACGCTCGACGACACGAACCCCATCAAGCTCGACTTCACGGTGCCGGAGACCTATCTCGCCTCCGTGGTGGCGGGTCTCGGCATCGAGGCGAGCAGCCCGGCCTACCCGGGCGAGTCGTTCGCGGGCAAGGTCGCGAGCGTCGATTCGCGCGTGGACCCGCAGACCCGCGCCGTCACGGTCCGCGCGATCCTGCCGAACGACCTCGGCAAGCTGAAGCCGGGCATGTTCCTGACCGTGAACCTGCGGCGCAACGAGGCGGACGTGCTGCTGGTGCCGGAGGAGGCGCTGGTGCCCGAGCAGGGCGACATCTACGTCTACGTCGTCGACGGCGGCAAGGCCGCCAAGCGCAAGGTGCAGATCGGCCAGCGGCGCGTCGGGTCGGTGCAGATCCTCGACGGCCTGCGCGAGGGCGAGACGGTGGTCACCGAGGGCACGCAGAAACTGCGTGACGGCGCGTCCGTGCAGGCGGGCGAGCCCGCGCGCGCGCCGGCCGGAGGCGGGGCGGCGTAGCCATGAAGCTCACCGAGATCTCCGTCAAGCGCCCGGTCTTCGCCACGGTCATCAGCCTGATGCTGGTGATCGTCGGCCTGATGGCGGCGACGCGCCTGCCGGTGCGCGAGCTGCCGGACGTCGAGACCCCGGTCGTCTCCATCGAGACGGACTACCGCGGCGCATCCGCCGACGTGGTCGAGACCAAGGTCACGCAGGTCATCGAGGACCGCGTCTCGGGCATCGAGGGCATCGTCAAGATCACCTCGCAGAGCATGGACGGGCGCTCCGCGATCAACCTCGAGTTCGATCCCTCGCGCGACGTCGACGAGGCGGCGAACGACGTCCGCGACCGCGTCGCGCGCGTCGCCGGCGCCCTGCCGGAGGAGGCCGACCCGCCCGAGATCGCCAAGGCCGAGGTCGGCGGCGAGCCGGTCGTCTGGCTGAACCTCTCGAGCGACACGATGAACGTGCTGCAGCTCACCGACTACGCCGAGCGCCAGCTCGTCGACCGGCTCGGGGTGCTGCCGGGCGTGGCGCGCGTTCTGATGCGCGGCGCCAAGCGCTACGCGATGCGCGTGTGGATCGACCGCGAGGCGCTGGCGGCGCGGCAGCTGACGGTCGCCGACGTCGAGAACGCGCTGCGGCGCGAGAACGTGCAGCTCCCGGCGGGCCGGCTCGAGTCCTCGCAGCGCGAGATGACGCTGCGGACGGAGACGGGCCTCGACACGCCGCAGGACTTCGAGGCGCTGGTGATCGGCCGCGGGCCGGACGGCTACCTGGTGCGCCTCGGCGAGGTGGCGGACGTGCGCCTCGCCGCCGAGAACGAGCGGACCATGTCGCGGTCGAACGGCGTCGCGGGCATCAGCGTCGGCGTCGAGCAGATCTCCAAGGCCAACACGCTCGAGGTCGCCCGCCACGTGCGCGAGGAAGTCGAGCGCATCCGCCCGGACCTGCCCGAGGGCACGCGGCTCGAGATCAACCTCGACCGCTCGGTGTTCATCGAGGCGTCGATGAAGGAAGTCGTGATCGCGCTGGTGATCTCGATGCTGCTCGTGCTGGCCGTGATCTACCTGTTCCTCGGCAACCTGCGCGCCACGCTGGTGCCCGCCGTCACCATCCCGATCTCGATCGTCTCGGCGTTCCTGGTCATGGCGGCGCTCGGCTTCTCGTTCAACGTGCTGACCCTGCTCGGGCTGGTGCTGGCCATCGGTCTCGTGGTCGACGACGCGATCGTGGTGCTCGAGAACATCTACCGGCGCATGGAACTCGGCGAGCCGCCGCTCATCGCCGCGGTGGACGGCGGGCGCGAGATCGGCTTCGCGGTGGTCGCCACGACCCTGGTGCTGTCGACCGTGTTCCTGCCGATCTCGTTCCTGCAGGGCAGCGTGGGCAAGCTGTTCCGCGAGTTCGGCTTCACGATCGCGGCCGCGGTGCTGTTCTCCGCGCTGGTGGCGCTCACGCTCACGCCGATGATGTGCTCCAAGCTGCTGTCCGGCGGCACGACGCGCTCGCGCTTCTCGCACGTGGTCGACGCGTTCTTCAGCCGCATGGCCGCCTCGTACGAGGCCTCGCTGCGCCGGCTGATGCGGCGCCCGTGGCTGGTGATCGGCTCGACGCTGGTCGCCGCGGCCTTCGCCACCGTGCTGCTGAAGGTGCTGCCGAGCGAGCTGGCGCCGGCCGAGGATCGCGGCATGCTGTTCCTCGCGCTGACCGGGCCCGAGGGCGCCACGCTCGACTACATGGAGCGCCACGGCCGGCAGTTCGAGCAGATCGTGCGCGAGGTCAACGCCGACGGGGCGATCGTGCGCGCCAACCTGCGCATTCCCGGCGGCTGGGGCTCGTCGGACATGAACCAGGCGCGCGGCTTCATGGTGCTGAAGCCCTGGGACGAGCGGGAACGCAGCGCGGAGCAGGTCGCCCAGTCGCTGCGCGGCCCGCTGAGCAAGCTGCCCGGCGTGCGCGCGCAGGTCGTGGCCCCGGGCGGGTTCACCATGGGGTCGGGCGCGCCCGTGCAGGTCGTGCTCGGCGGCACCGAATACGCCGATCTCGTGCAGTGGCGCGACCAGTTGATGGCGCTGATGCAGGCGAACCCGAAGTTCGCCAACGTCCAGTCGAACTACGAGGAGCGCCAGCCCCAGCTGCGCGTGGCGGTGGACCGCAATCGCGCGGCCGACCTCGGCGTCTCCCTGCAGACGGTGTCGCGCACGCTCGAGACGGTGCTCGGTTCGCGCATCGTGACCACCTACATCGATCGCGACCGCGAGTACAACGTGGTCCTGCAGGGCCGCGCCGAGGACCGCGCCACGCCGGCCGACCTCGACAACCTCTACGTGCGCTCCGACCGCACCGGCGACCTCGTGCCGCTGTCGAACCTCGTGCAGCTGTCCGAGCGCGGCGGGCCGACGCGGCTGAACCGCTTCGACCGCATGCGCGCCATCACCGTCACGGCTGCGCTGACGCCGGGCAACACGCTCGGCCCCGCGCTCACCGACGTCGAGAAGATGGTCGCGGAGAACCTGCCGAACTCGGTGCGCCTCGCCTACGACGGCCAGTCGCGCGAGTTCAAGCAGCAGAGCGGGCAGCTCTACTTCATGTTCCTGATGGCGCTGATCGTGGTGTTCCTGGTGCTCGCGGCGCTGTTCGAGAGCTTCCTGCACCCGTTCGTGATCATCACGACCGTGCCGCTCGCGGTGATCGGCGCGCTGGTCGGCCTGTGGATCTACGGCATGTCGATCAACGTCTTCAGCCAGATCGCCGCGATCATGCTGGTCGGGCTCGCGGCGAAGAACGGCATCCTGATCGTCGAGTTCGCCAACCAGCTGCGCGACCGCGGCGTCGAGTACCGCGAGGCGGTGATCGAGGCGGCGGCGATCCGGTTGCGGCCCGTGCTGATGACCAGCCTGTGCACGGCGTTCGGCGCGCTGCCGCTGATGCTGGCCACCGGCGCCGGCGCCGAGTCGCGCCAGGCCATCGGCGTGGTCGTGTTCTACGGCGTCGTGATCTCGGTGGTGCTGACGCTCGGCGTGGTCCCCGCCGTCTACACCCTGGCCGCCCGCAACACGCGCTCGCCGCAGGCGATCGCCCGCATGATCGAGCGCCTGCGCGGTTCCGAGGCCCCGGCCGCCTGAGCCGGCGGGCCGGGCCGCCGGGCTGCCGGCCGCCCGCCCGGCGGGTTCGCGAAAAAATATATAAAGCTCTGAAAAATATGGAATTTACCCCGGCCGGCGGACTCGGGGAGGGACCGGGCCGGCGCCTGCTTGCTAGACTGTCGTGCGTCTCTACCGGCCGCGACCGGCCCCCGAACGCCCGCGGTCGAGCACATGGCACTGACCCCATACCAGCAACTCGAGCAGGAGTTCCGTCGTCTGCACGCCTTCCGCGGCGCGGCGAGCGTCCTGCGCTGGGACGCCGCCGTGATGATGCCGCGCGGCAGCGCCGACGTGCGCGGCGAGCAGCTCGCAGTGCTGGAGTCCGAGTGCCACGCGCTGCTCACCTCGCCCAAGGTCTCGCGGCTGCTGGACCGCGCCCGGGCCAACGAGTCCCAGCTCGAGGACTGGCAGCGCGCCAACCTGCGCGAGATGCGTCGCGAGCGCGACCACGCGATCGCCACGCCGCTGTCGCTGATCACCCGGCTCGCGAAGGCGACCTCGCACGCGGAGGTGCGCTGGCTGGAGGCCAAGCAGCAGGACAGCTTCGCGATCTTCGCGCCGCACCTCGAGGAGGTCGTCGCGCTCACCCGCGACAAGGCGGCCGTGCTGTCGAAGGCGCTCGGGCTGTCTCCCTACGATTCGCTGATCGACGGCTTCAGCCCGGGCTTCCTGAGCGAGCACATCGACCAGCTCTTCCGCGTGGTCGGGCGCCGCCTGCCGGGCCTGATCCGCGAGGCCATCGAACTGCAGGCGCGCCGTCCGCCGCTGCCGATCGCGGGCAAGGTCGGGCTCTCAAAGCAGCGTTCGCTCGCCGTCGACGTGATGCGCAAGGTGGGGTTCCCGTTCGACCGGGGCCGTCTCGACGAGAGCGACCACCCCTCGACCGAGGGCGTCCCGGGCGACGTGCGCGTGACCACGCGCTTCGACCTCACCGATCCGTTCAGCGGCCTGATGGGCGTGCTGCACGAGACCGGGCAGGCGATGTACGACCTCGGCTTGCCCGACGCCTGGCGCGACCAGCCCGTGGGGCGCGATCGCGGCATGGCGCTGGAGGAGAGCCAGTCGCTGCTGCTCGAGATGATCATCGCGCGTTCGCGGCCGTTCCTCACCTGGCTCAGGCCGCTGCTCGAGAAGCACTACGGCGTGACCGGCCCGGAGTGGGAGGTCGAGAATCTCTACCGCACGCTGATCCGCGTCCGTCGCGGCGCCATCCGCGTCGACGCGGACGAGCTCACCTATCCCGTGCACATCATGGTGCGCTTCGAACTCGAGCAGCAGATCCTCGACGGCTCGCTGCCCGTCCGGGACCTGCCCGAGGCATTTCGCGTCGGCCTCGACCAGCGACTCGGGCTGCGGCCCGCCACGGATGCCGAGGGCTGCCTGCAGGACGTGCACTGGGCGATCGGCTCCTTCGGCTATTTCCCGTCCTACGTGCTCGGGTCGCTGATTGCGGCGCAGCTCTACGAGAGCCTGCGCGGGGACATTCCCGGGCTCGACGACGAGATCGCGGAGGGCCGCTTCGGCAGCCTGTTCGAGTGGCTGCGCGAACACGTGCACGGCGTGGGCGCCCGCGTGAACGCGCAGGAGCTGATCCTCAACGCCACCGGCCGCGAACTCTCCGCGCAGCCCTGGCTGCGCTACGCCGAGGCGAAGTACCTCGAGGAACCGGGCTGATGGCGACCGAGGCCGTCGGCGTGCCGGCCCCGGCGCCGGCAGCGGGTGCACGCCCGGACTCCAGCACCTTCCGCAAGCTGCAGGCGCGGCTGCGCGGACTGGTCGGCAAGGCCATCGACGACTTCGGCATGATCGCCGAGGGCGACAAGGTCATGGTCTGCCTCTCCGGCGGCAAGGACTCGTTCACGCTGCTCGACGTGCTGCTGTCCCTGCAGCGCAGCGCGCCGGTCCGCTTCGAGCTCCTCGCCGTCAACCTCGACCAGAAGCAGCCGGGGTTCCCGGCCGACGTCCTGCCCGCGTATCTCACGGCGCTCGGCGTGCCCTGGCACGTGATCGAGCAGGACACCTACCGGGTCGTGAAGCGCGTGATCCCGGAGGGCCGCACGATGTGCAGCCTGTGCTCGCGCCTGCGGCGGGGCGCTCTGTATCGCTACGCCGCCGCGAACGGCGTCACCAAGATCGCGCTCGGTCACCACCGCGACGACATCGTGGAGACGCTGTTCCTGAACCTGTTCTTCGGCGGCCGCATGAAGGCCATGCCGCCGAAGCTGCTGTCCTCGGACCGGCGCCACATCGTGATCCGGCCGCTCGCTTACGTGCCGGAGCGCGAGATCGCGCGCTACGCGCGCGCGCGGCAGTTCCCCATCATCCCGTGCCGGCTGTGCGGTTCGCAGCCCAACCTGCAGCGCGTGCAGGTCAAGCAGATGCTCGCGGACTGGGAGCGCGACTACCCGGGCCGGACGGAGGCGATCTTCTCGGCCCTGGGCCACGTGGCGCCGTCGCACCTCGCGGATACCGCGGCGTTCGATTTCCGCTCGCTGGAGGCCCTGCGGGCCGCGGCGACGGCGACGCCCGCGACGGACGAGCCGCCCGGGCTCGATCCCTGGGAAGAGGACTGAGCGGCGCCCGTTGCGCCTGCGGCGCGGACCCGGCACAGTCGCGGCTCCTGACCGCCGGGAGCCCTCGAGTTGGCCAAGCGATTCACGTCCTACATCCTCGCCGCGATGGCCCTCGGCGTCGTCGTCGGCTGGCTCCTCCACCAGAACGTCACCGACCCGGCCTCGCTCGCGAGGCTCGGCGGGTATTTCTCGATCGTCACGGACGTCTTCCTGCGCCTGATCAAGATGATCATCGCGCCGCTGGTGTTCTCGACGCTGGTGGTCGGCATCGCGCACATGGGCGACACCGCGGCGCTCGGCCGCGTCGGCCTGCGCACCTTCGCCTGGTTCGTGATGGCCTCGGTGATCTCGCTGCTGCTCGGCATCGTCATGGTCACGGTCTTCGCGCCGGGCGCCTCGCTCGCGCTGCCGCTGCCGCCGGCCGACGCCACGGCGGACATCAAGACCACCGGCCTCACGCTCAAGGAGTTCATCACGCACCTCGTGCCGAAGTCGGCCGCGGAGGCGATGGCCAATAACGAGATCCTGCAGATCGTCGTGTTCTCGATCTTCTTCGGCGTCGGCCTCGCGGCGGTGGGCGAGAAGGGCCGGGTGCTGGTGCAGGCGATCAACGGGCTGGTCGAGGTGATGCTGAAGGTGACCGGCTACGTGATGCTGGTGGCGCCGCTCGCGGTGTTCGCCGCGGTCGCGGCCACCGTGACCACCCAGGGCCTCGGCATCCTCGCCACCTACGGCAAGTTCATCGGCAGCTTCTACCTGGCGATCGGCCTGCTGTGGCTGGTGCTGATGGGGCTCGGCAGCCTGGTGCTGGGCCGGCGGGTGACGCGCCTCGTGCGCGAAATCCGCGAGCCGATCCTGCTCGCGTTCTCGACGGCCAGTTCGGAAGCGGCCTACCCGCGCACGCTCGAGGCGCTCGAGCGCTTCGGCGCCTCGAAGCGCATCTCGAGCTTCGTGCTGCCGCTCGGCTATTCGTTCAACCTCGA
>JBPOHK010000140.1:0-2606 GCA_052035645.1 Pseudomonadota bacterium | reverse complement strand
TCGCCCACCACCTGCTGGGCGACCTTGATCGCGTCGAGCATGAGCTGGTTCAGCGAGGCGCGGGTCTGCGTGAGCTCGGCCACGAGGTCGGCGCGGATCTGGGCCAGTTCCTTGCCGCCGAACTGCTGGTTCAGGAAGTTCGCGGCCCGGCGCAGTTCCTCGGCGCTGTAGTGGCGCTCGAGGTGGACGATGCGGTTCTGCACGTCTCGCCCGTTGACGACCATCACCGCCAGCACCCGGTTGTCCGACAGCGGCAGGAACTCGATCTGGCTCAGCGCCTGGTGGGGCTGGCGCGGCACGGTCACCACGCCGGCCAGGTGGGTCAGCGACGAGAGCACCTGCGAGGCCACGGCCACCAGCGACTTCGGGTCGCGGTCCTCCTCCTCGTCGAGCCGCCGCTGCAGTTCGTCCACGACCTCGCCGAGCGCGGACGGGTGGCGCTGGCGCAGCAGCGTGTCGACGAAGAAACGGTAACCCTTGTCGGTGGGCACGCGGCCGGCCGAGGTGTGCGGCGAGGCGACGAACCCGTACTCCTCGAGGTCGGCCATGACGTTGCGGACGGTGGCCGAGCTGAGCTGCAGGCCCGAATCGCGGCTCAGCGCGCGCGAGCCGACCGGCTGGCCCTCGCGGATATAGCTCTCCACGAGCACCCTGAGCAGGTGCTGCGCGCGGTCGCTGAGGACGTCCTCCGGGCCATCGGTCATGGGATGCGAGACGGTCTGGGCGCATCGACGCGCCGGGTCGGGGGCAAACCTAGCGTGGCCATTTCGCCCAAGTCAAGGCAGCGATTCACCGCCCTCGCCCGCGGAATGCGGCTGGCCCGCCGTCACGCGTGCGTGCTAAAAGACGGGCCATCCATGAGTACCCCCGACGCCAACCGCCGCTGCGTCGCCCTCGCAGGCCGGGCCACCGAGCCGCGCGTGGCCGAAGCGATCCGGGCGCTCGTCCAGCACCTGCTCCAGCAGGGCCACGCCGTCCGCGCGGTGCTCGACGACGTGCCGGACCTGCGGCAGGACGGCGTGGACGCGGTCGACGAGGCCCGCCTCGCCCACGGCGCCGACCTGCTGGTCGCGGTCGGCGGCGACGGCACGATGCTGCACGCGGCCCGCATGGCCGCCGCCGCGGACGTGCCGGTGCTCGGCATCAACCGCGGCCGGCTCGGGTTCCTCGCGGACGTCGGGCCCGAGCACATGCTCGAGCGGGTGGACGACGCGCTCGCGGGGCGCTGCCAGCGCGAGCGTCGCATGCTGCTCGAGGCCTCGCTGCCGGCCGCTCCGTCGCCGGTGTCGGCCGTGGCGCTCAACGACGTGGTGGTCGCCAAGCGCGAGACCGGCCGGATGGTCGACGTGCGTACCTGGGTCGACGGCGTCTACGTGAACACCCACAGCGGCGACGGCTTCATCGTCGCGACGGCGACCGGCTCGACGGCGTACGCGCTCTCGTGCAGCGGCCCGATCCTGCACCCGAGCCTCGATGCGCTGGCGATGGTGCCGATCTGCCCCCACACCCTCTCCGACCGGCCGATCGTGGTGGGCGGCGGCAGCGTGATCGAGATCGAGCTGTCCGACCGCTTCGAGTCGCGGGCCCAGGTGGTCTGCGACGGCATCGTGCTGTGCGAACTCGAACCGGGCGTGCGCCTGCGCATCCGGCGGGCCGGCGTCGCCGCGACCCTGCTGCATCCGCTCGGCCACGACTACTACTTGATCCTGCGCTCCAAGCTGCACTGGGGACGCGGCACGCGCGACGGCCAGCCGCCCGGGGCCTGAACGCATGCTGACCCACCTGCAGATCCGCGACTTCGCGATCGTCGAGGCCGTCGAACTCGAATTCGACGGCGGCTTCACCGCGCTCACCGGCGAGACGGGCGCGGGCAAGTCGATCCTCGTCGACGCCCTGCTGCTGGCCGCGGGCGGGCGGGCCGACAGCGGCGCCGTGCGCCACGGTGCCGAACGCGCCGAGATCGCCGCCACCTTCGACGTGACCCGCAATGCGGCGGCGCTCGCCTGGCTGGACGAGCAGTCGATCGGGCACGAGGGCGAGTGCCTGGTCCGGCGCACGATCGGCGCGGACGGTCGCGGCCGGGCGTACCTGAACGGCCAGGCCGTCCCCCTGCAGTCGCTGCGGGCGCTCGGCGAACTGCTCCTCGACATCCACGGCCAGCTCGAGTTCCAGTCGCTCGCGCGGCGCGCGTACCAGCGCGAGCTGGTCGATGGCTGCGGCGGCCTGGCGGAGCGTAGCGCCAGTGTGCGCGAGGCGTGCCGCGCCTGGCGCGCGCTGGACGCGGAGCGTGCCGGGTTCGAGCAGCGCGCGCGGGATCGCGAGCACCGCCTCGAACTGCTGGGCCACTACGTGCGCGAACTCGACGCGCTCGAACCTCGCGAGGGCGAGGCCGCGCAACTGCTCGAGGAGCGCAAGCGCATGGCCGGACTCGGCCGGCTCGCGGAGGCCGCGGCCCAGACCGAGGCCCTGCTCGCGGGGGAGGACGGGGGCGCCACCGCCGCGCTGGCACGCGCCCAGTCGGCCGTGCGGCCGCTGGTCCTGCTGGATGCCGCTCTGGCGCCGACGGCGCAGCTGCTGGACGAGGCCGCCATCGCCGCCCGCGAGGC
>JBPOHK010000193.1:0-26304 GCA_052035645.1 Pseudomonadota bacterium | reverse complement strand
GAACGCCTGAGATGCATTTCGACGCCTGGCTGAGTGGACTGGCGGTGATGATGGCTGCGGCCGGCCTGACGTGGCTCGCGAGCGTCGCGATGCGCAACGTGACGATCGTCGACTCGCTGTGGTCGCTGCTGTTCGTGCTCGGCGCGTGGACCTATGCGCGCGTCGTCGACCTGCCGGGCCCGCGCGTCACGCTGCTGCTCGTGCTGGTGACCGCCTGGGGCCTGCGCCTCGCGCTCTATCTGTCGTGGCGCAACCTCGGGCACGAGGAGGATCGCCGCTACCAGGCGATCCGCCGGCGCAACGAGCCGAACTTCGCGTTCAAGAGCCTCTACCTGGTGTTCGGCCTGCAGGCCGTGCTGGCCTGGGTGATCTCGCTGCCGCTGGTCGGCGCGGTGGCGGTGCCCGGCCCGCTCGGTCCGCTCGATTACCTCGGCGCGGCGCTGTGTGTCGTCGGGCTCGTCTTCGAGGCCGGCGGCGACTGGCAGCTCGCCCGCTTCAAGCGCGATCCGGCCAACGCCGGCAAGGTGATGGATCGCGGCCTGTGGCGGTACACGCGCCACCCGAACTACTTCGGGGACTTCTGCGTGTGGTGGGGGTTCTACGCCATCGCGCTCGGCGCCGGCGCATGGTGGAGTTTCGTCGGGCCGCTGCTGATGACGCACCTGCTGCTGAAGGTCTCGGGCGTGCGACTGCTCGAGCGCGACATCGGCCGGCGCCGGCCCGAGTACGCCGAGTACGTGCGGCGCACCAACGCGTTCTTCCCGGGCCCGCCGAAGGCCTAGCGGCCGCCCGCGAGGTACTTGTCCAGCGTCCGGTGGAAATGCCGGATGCGCATCTCCTGGTAATTGCCCAGGTGCACCTCGCCGGTGCCGGAGGCGAGCAGCCCTTCCTGCACGAGCGGCAGCTGCTCCATGTCCTCGTCGAGCAGCGTGCCGAGCGAGCGCAGCTCGGCCGCGGCGGACCAGGGTTCGTCCTCGCGCAGCCAGCGCATCGGCACGGGCTGCGGCCGCGTCGCGCCGGCGGCGAGCCGCTTGAGGATCATCACGTCCATCACGCAGGCGCCGACGTCGCGGCCGTGCGGGCGCCAGCGATAGACGACGTTCGGCGCGAAGCCGCCCCACGGCGAGAAGTTCGGGAACACGTTGTAGACGATCGCATCGAGCGTCTCGGCGTCGGTGACCGCGGAATAGTCGCCGCCGAAGGCCTCCGCGAACTTCTGCCGGTTCGCGGCCCCGAGCGCCTGCCGGGCCGTCTTCGCGCCCGCCGGGAACTCGCGCGCGCCGGCGCTGTGCCTGCGCCCGAGCAGTTCGACCACTCCGTCGACCAGCTGGGCGTCGCTGATCGTGCCGCGCGCGAAGTACGGGCTCGGCGCCGCCAGCGCGACGAGATTGCGGTTCACGTGGTCGCCGTACACGTCGTACTGGGAGTTCGTGTCGGCCACCACCGGCTGCACGCGCGGGTGCGTCGCGAAGACGTGGTAGGTCTCCATGAACGCTTCCATCGCGACCTTCCAGTTGCAGCGCACGACGCGGGCGACGTGGGCGGCCTTCCAGCAGTTCTCGAGCCGCCAGCGCCGGAAGTGCTCGGGCAGCACCTCGAGGTAGCGCTCGAGGGGCATGGCCTTCGGATCGGGATTGATGAACACGAACCCGCCCCAGGTGCCGACCACCGCCTCCGGCAGGCGCAGCTGCTCGTCCGAGAGGTGCTCGAAGTCCCAGCGGCAGGGCACGGAGTGCACGCAGCCGCTCAGGTCCCAGGTGAAGCCGTGGAACGGGCAGCGGAAGCGCTCGACCCGTCCGCTCTCGGCCATCAGCTTGCGCCCGCGGTGCAGGCAGGAGTTGTAGAACGCCTTGATCGAGCCGTCGTCGCAGCGCGCCACCAGGAACGAGCGTCCGGCGATGTCGTAGACGCAGGTCTGGCCGGGTTCGGCGATCTCCTCCTCGCGGCACACCATCTGCCAGACGCGCGGCCACAGGCGCTCGACCACGCGGTCGAAGAAAGCCTGCGAGGTGTAGCGCTCGGCGGACAGCGGGGCACCGCCGAAGTCGCGCACGGACTGCTCGCGCAGCACGCGCGGCACCGGGATCGAGTCGTGGTCGAGGTATTCCTGGTACGACGGGGCGATGCGGCCGCCGTCGCGGCCGGTGGAAGAGTCGGTCATGAGGGTCCTACGAGACCTTGCGGTCGAGCGGGATCGCCGGAGCGCCGCGTGCGGGGCCGCGGCAGCGCCGATCGGTGCGTGCATGGCACTGCGCCGGGCGATCGTGGGGGTGCTTGCGCATGGCGCGTATACATATCGGGGATCCCCGAGGCCGGTCCATGCGTAATCCCCGCAGCGGCGCGGCCAGGTCGTATTGCGCCGCAACATTCCGGCGCCCGGCCGGGCCCTTGTGGCCGACCGAGCGCTGTCCCTAGAGTGCGCCGATGGTCTCCGGCCTGCTGCTGTCGTTCCTCGCCATCGCCTACCTGCTGGTGCTGTTCGCGGTCGCGTTCTTCGGCGAGCGCAAGTCGGTGTACCCGGGCCGCGCCCGCCTGCGCCCGTACATCTATTCCCTCGCGCTCGGCGTGTACTGCACCACATGGACGTTCTTCGGCGCGGTGGGCACGGCGGCGCGCGACGGCTGGACCTACCTGCCGATCTACCTCGGGCCGGCCCTCGTGTTCCTGTTCGCCACGCCGTTCCTCGAGCGCCTGATCGCGCTGGTCCGCGCGCACAACATCACCTCGATCGCCGACCTGATCTCCTCGCGCTTCGGCAAGAGCCCGGCGCTCGCGGCGCTGGTGACCGTGATGGCGCTCACGGCCGCGGTGCCCTACCTCGCGCTGCAGTACAAGGCGGTCGGCACCGGCATCGACGCGCTCACGCAGTCGGCGACGTCGCGCGCCGCGTGGTATGCGGACACCGCGCTGTGGGTGGCGATGCTGATGGCGCTGTTCGCGACGCTGTTCGGCACGCGGCGGCTCGACGCCACGGAGCACCACGAGGGCGTGATGCTGGCCATCGCGTTCGAGTCGGTGGTCAAGCTGCTGGCCTTCGTCGCGGTCGGCGTGTTCGCGCTGGCGCACCTCGACGGCGCCCCGCCGCTCGCGAGCACGGCGCTCGCCGAGCCCCTGCACGCGCTCGGCGGGGATTTCGCCACGACGACGCTGCTCGCCGGGCTGGCCATCTTCTGCCTGCCGCGCCAGTTCCTGGTCGGGATCGTCGAGTGCGCGGACCCGGCGGACGTGCGCCGCGCACGCCTGCTGTTCGTCGCCTACCTCGCGGTGTTCACCGTGTTCGTCGTGCCGATCGTGCTGGCCGGCCTCGGCGCCGGCCTCGGCGAACGCCACGACCCGGACGCGTTCATCCTCACCCTGCCCCTCGAGCGCGGCGCGTCCGCGCTCGCCCTGCTCGTGTTCCTGGGCGGGCTCTCGGCGGCGACCGCCATCGTCGTGATGTCGAGCATCGCGCTCGCCACCATGATCACCAACGACCTGGTGATGCCGCTGCTGTGGCGCGGCCGCTGGCTCGGGCTCACGGACAGCGCCGACGTGGGCCGGCTGGTCCTGTGGCTGCGGCGCATCGCGATCTTCGCGCTCGCGCTGCTCGCCTACGCGTACTACCGCAACACGGCGGCACCGGCCAGCCTCGCCGCGATCGGACTGCTGGCATTCGCCGCGGTCGCGCAGTTCGCGCCGGCCATCCTCGCCGGGCTGTACTGGCGGCGCGCCACGCGCCAGGGCGTCCTCTGGGGACTCGCCTCCGGCTACGCGGTGTGGCTGTACACGCTGCTGCTGCCGAACTTCGCGGCCGGGGGACTGGTGGGCGCCGCCCTGCTCGAGCACGGCCCGTGGGGCGTGCACTGGCTGCGCCCGCAGTTCCTGTTCGGCATCGAGGCCTTCAGCCCCGTCACGCGCGGCGCACTGCTCGCGCTCGGGGCCAACTGCGCGGCCCTGGCCCTGGTGTCCCTGCTGGCCAGCACCTCGCTGCGCGAGCGCATGGCCGCGACGGCGTTCGTGCGCCACGCCCGCCCGGGTGCCCGCCCCGCCCCGACCGTCGGTGCGCGCGTGCGCGACGTGATCACGGTGACCGAGCGCATCGTCGGGGCGGACGCCGCCGGGCAGGCGCTGCGCGAGTACTGCGCGACGGTCGGGCGCGGCATTCCCCGCGAGAGCGAGCCGGCCGACCGCGGCCTCATGCAGCACATGGAGCGTGTCCTGGCCGGCGCGATCGGCGCCTCCTCCGCGCGGCTCATGTTCACGCACGCGCTGCAGGGTCGCGGCCTCGCGGCCGAGGACGTCGCCGAACTGCTGGACGAGACCTCGCAGGAGCTGCGTTTCAGCCGGCAGCTGCTGCAGGCGACGATGGAGAACGTCTCGCAGGGCATCTCGGTGGCCGACGCGGACGGACGCATCGTGGCGTGGAACCGGCGCTACCTCGAGATGTTCGATTACCCGGAAGGCATGGTCTGCGTCGGCCGGCCCGTCGCCGACCTGATCCGCTGGAACGCGCTGCGCGGCGAGTTCGGCGACACGCAGCCCGGGCAGCAGATCGAGAAGCGCCTCGCGCACATGCGCGCCGGCACGGCCTACGTGATCCAGCGCTCGCGCCGCAACGGCCGCGTGTACGAGATGCGCGGCCAGCCGATGCCGGACGGCGGCTACGTCACGACCTACACCGACATCACGGAGTTCAAGCGCACCGAGCTCGAGCTGCTCGAGGCGAAGGAGACGCTCGAGCAGCGCGTGGCCGAGCGGACGACCGAGCTGAGCCAGGCGCTCGAGGCGCAGCAGGCGGCGAAGCAGCAGGCCGAGCTCGCCAACGCGACCAAGACCCGCTTCGTCGCCGCCGCGAGCCACGACCTGCTGCAGCCGCTCAACGCCGCCCGGCTGTTCGCCTCGGCCCTCGAGGACACGACGGCCGACGTGGCCGTGCGCGAGGCGGCCGGGCGCATCGACAGTTCGCTGCGCGCCGCCGAGGAGGTGCTCGACGACATGCTCGACATCGCGCGGCTCGAAAGCGGCGCGCTGCGCGCCGAACCGGGCGACTTCCTGCTGCGCCCGGTGCTCGAGGAGCTCGAGCAGCAGTTCGCGCCCGTGGCCGCGCGCCGCGGGCTGCGCCTGCGCGTGCGCGCCGGCGACCACCGCATCCACAGCGACCGTGTGCTGGTGCGCCGCGTGCTGCAGAACCTGATCTCGAACGCGCTGCGCTACACGCACCGCGGCAGCGTGCTGGTCGGCGTGCGCCGCCGGGGCGGGCGCATCCGTGTCGAGGTCTGGGACACCGGGCCCGGCATCGCGGCGGAGCACCAGCGGCTCATCTTCGACGAGTTCCACCGCCTGGAGCAGCCCTCGCCCTGGGGCGAGAAGGGCCTCGGCCTCGGCCTGTCGATCTGCGACCGCATCGCGCGCCTGCTCGGCCTGCAACTCGGGCTGCTCTCGCGGCCGGGGCGCGGTTCCATGTTCAGCGTGACGTTGCCGGCCAGTGCCGAAGCCGGCACGCAGCCGTCGCCGGCGTCGCCCGACGAAGGCATGGCGGTCCACCGCTCGGGGCTCGCCGACCGGCTGGTCCTTTGCATCGACAACGAGGAGGAGATCCTCGCCGGCATGACGGCACTGCTCACGCGCTGGGGCATGCGCGTCGCGACGGCACGCTCGCCCGCCGAGGCGCGCGAGCGCTTCGCCGCCCAGTCGCCGGACGTGGTGCTCGCGGACTACCGCCTCGGGGACCCCGAATGCGACGGTCTCGACCTGCTGCAGTCCCTGCGCGTGGGCGGCGTGCGGCCGGTGCCGGCCGCCCTCATCACGGCGGACCACGGCAGCGCCGTCACCGAGCGGGCCCGCAGTCTCGGCTACGTGGTGCTGCGCAAGCCGGTCAAGCCGGCCGCGCTGCGGGCGCTGCTCGGCTCGCTGGCGGCCTGATCAATCCGGCTCCTCCGGCGGCGGCTTGACGCTCGCGCGGTCGATGGCGAGCCGGCCGGCCGCGAGCACCGCCTGCGTGCGGGTCGTCACGCCGAGCTTGCGCAGGATGGCGGTCACGTGCGCCTTCACGGTCGCCTCGGAGACGTCGAGGTCGTAGGCGATCTGCTTGTTCAGGAGGCCGGCGCAGAGCATCCCGAGCACGCGGAACTGCTGTGGCGTGAGTTCGGCGAGACGCCGGGCGATCTCGAGGTCCTCGGTGCCGGGCTGCACGCTGCGCGGCGGCTGGTAGCCGGGCGGCGTGTACAGGTCGCCCGCGAGCACGGTCTCGACGGCGCGGCCGATCTGGCCGGATTCCGAGGACTTGGGGATGAAGCCCTGCGCACCGTAGCGCAGCGCCGCGGCGATGGTCTGCGGGTCGTCGTCGGCCGAGACGATCACCACCGGCAGCTGCGGACGGCTGCCCCGGACGTGGGCCAGGGCGTTGAAGCCGTGCGCCCCCGGCATGTTGAGGTCGAGCAGGAGCAGGTCGGCCGCCGCGTGCGATTCCGTCGCCTCGAGCAGGCCGGCCACGCTGTCGCACTCCACGAACCGCACGCTGCGGTCGAAGCGGGCCACCGCGGACTTCAGCGCCTCGCGGAACAATGGGTGGTCGTCGGCGACGATGAACTCGCGCGTCATGGCCGCGCAGACTACACGGGGCCGCGCAATTCGACCATCGTCGCAGGCATTGACCGAAAGCCTGCGACGAAAGGCGAATTCACCCTCGCGGCACCGCGGGCGCAGCATCCGGGCATCGACAACCAGGACTGGGGGACCCCACATGCCGCGCCACTCCGTCACGCGCTCCGCGCTGTCCCGCTCGATCGCCGTCGCACTGGCCGCGGCCGTGCTCGGCCTGCCGGGCGCGGCCCTCGCCGACGAAGCCAAGGAGAAGGAACTGGAGGCCCGGGTCGCGGAACTGGAGAAGCTGGTCCGGCAACTGGTGGCCGAGAAGCAGGCCGCACCGGTCGCAGCCGCCGCACCGGCACCGGCCGCCGGAGCAGCCGTGGCCGCCGCGCCCCCGAAGCCCGATCCCAAGGCGGTCCAGGCCGGCTCGATCACGCCGAACGCCGCGCCCGGCACGAGTTTCCTGTTCACGGGCTTCCTCAAGGTCGACGGGATGTGGTCCGACACGTCGGACGGCGAGCTGGCCGAGAGCAACCCGGCCCGCGACTTCTACGTGCCCGGCGGCACGCCCGTCGGTGGCGTGGACGAGGGCAGTCCGGACTTCGACGCGCACGCCAAGCAGTCGCGCATCATCCTCGGCACGGACACGGTGCTCGACGGCGGCGACAAGCTGCTCACCCGCTTCGAGATCGACTTCTTCGGCTCCGCCCTCGGCGACCAGCGCATCACCAACACCTACGCGCCCGTGCTGCGCCACGCCTACGTGCAGTGGCGGCACTGGCTGGTCGGCCAGACCTGGAGCAACTTCCAGGATCCCGCGGCGCTGGTCGACTCGGTCGACTTCATCGGCGCGACCGACGGCACGGTGTTCGTGCGCCAGCCGCAGGTGCGCTACACGCGGGGCGGCTTCTCGTTCGCGGTCGAGAACCCGGAGACGACCATCACGCCCTATCTCGGCGGCACCGGCGGCAACCAGCGCATCACCACGGACGACAGCAGCCTGCCGGACCTGACGGCCCGCTACACCTGGAAGGGCGGCTGGGGACACGTCTCCGTCGCCGGACTCGCCCGCGAGCTGAAGTACCAGACCACGGGCACGAACGCGATCGACGACAGCACCTGGTCGATGTCCGGCAGCCTCTCGGGCAAGTTCAACCTCGGCAAGTCGGACGACATCCGCTACATGCTGCTCGCGGGCAACCTCGGGCGCTACGTCGCACTCAATTTCGCCAACGACGCCGTGCTCGACGCGGACGGCAATCTCGACTCGATCGACGGCGTGGCGGGCTACGTGGCCTGGCGCCACGTCTGGTCGCCGAAGTGGCGCACGAACCTGTACTACGCGCTGCAGGAGTACGACAACCCGGCCTCGCTGACCGGCGGGCTGGTGAACAAGTCCAGCTCGAGCTTCACCGGCAACCTGTGGTACTCGCCGCTGCCGAAGCTCGACATCGGCGCCGAGTTCCGCCACGCGATCCGCGAACTGGAGAACGGCGACGACGGCACGCTCGACCGTCTGCAGCTGACGACGAAGTACTCGTTCTGAGGCGGCTCAGGAGCCGCCCGCCGGCTGCCACGCGGCGCGGGTGACCTTCCACTCGCCGCGCTCGAGCCGCAGCTCGAGCTGCACGTCGTGCACGTCGGCGGCGAGACGGAAGGTGTCGCCCGGCCCGGCCGGCCGGGCGAGCGTGCCGACCGTGAGCCGCACGCGCGCCATGTCGGCGTAGGGAAACTCGACGCCCTCGACGCGCGTCAGCAGGTGCACCGACGGGTAGAGCAGGAACCAGCCGCGAAGTCGCTGGTTCATCTCGATCGCGCTGCCGCCCTCGGCATCCTCGAAGCGCGAGGACATCAGGGCCACGAGCGCTCGCACGTCGCGCGCCTCGGCCGCGGCCGCGCCGGCGGGCCGCACCGCACGCACCTGCTGCTCGGGCGTCCCGGCCGGGCCGCACGCCGCCAGCCACGCGCCGGCCGCCAGGGCGGCCAGCGCGAGCGCGAGGCGGCGCGCTACAGGTACGCGTGCGTGTGGGCCGCGGCGTTCAGCATCACGCCGACCACGACCGTGACCCCGATGGTCAGGCTGGCGAGCACTCCGGCGAGCATGTGGTTGCGCGTGGGGAAGGTGAACATGGCGTGATCCTCCGTCGTCGATGGGAGGCACGATACGCCCGGTCATTGTCTTGAAAGACAAGTCTAGTCCGATTTCAGTATTCTGGAATCCTGAACTATGCCGGTCCCGGCGCTCCGCGCTTCGCGAAGCGGTAGTCCGCGGCCCGCACCCGCCGGGTCTGCAGCCAGTAACGCCAGGTCGACCAAGGCCAGATCGTGAAGTTGCGGCCGTCCGACTGCTGGTACCAGCTCACGCAGCCCGAGGACCACACCGTGCCGCGCAGCGCCTCCTGCACGGCCCCGTTGAACGCAGCCTGCGCCTGCGGCGCGACGTCGAGGTAGTCCGCGCCGCGCTCGCGCAGTTCGCGCATGCACTCGAGGACGTAGCGCACCTGGCACTCGATCATGAAGATGATCGAGTTGTGGCCGAGCGCCGTGTTCGGGCCGACCAGCTGGTAGAGGTTGGGATAGCCGGAGACCGTGATGCCGTAGTACGCCTCGGCGCCGTCCTTCCAGTCCTCGGCCAGCACGTGGCCCGGCAGCCCGGTCACCGGGAAATCCCGCATGTAGATGCGCGGGTCGACCACGAAGCCCGTGCCGAGCACGATGCAGTCGACGGGCCGCTCCACGCCGTCGCGCGTGACGATCGAGTTCGCGCGGATCTCGCGGATGCCCTCGGTCACCAGCTCCACGTTCGGGCGGCGGAACATCGGGTACCAGGCGTTCGAGATCAGCACGCGCTTGCAGCCGATCGTGTAGTCGGGCGTGAGCCTGGCGGCGAGCACGCGGTCGCCCACGCCGCGGCGGATGAACGCCCGCGCCACCGGCTGCACGGCCCGGGCGAGCCATGCGTGGAAGATCGGCCACACGCGCGATTCGTTGGTCCAGTACAGGCGCGCGCGGTGCAGCCGCCGCCACCACGGGAAGCGCGCGAACCGGCGCCGGGCGCCTTCGGAGTAACGCCGCGTGTCGCGCGGGATCACCCAGGCCGGCGTGCGCTGGAACACGTACAGGCGCCCGACCTTCGGCGCGATCTCGGGGCAGTACTGGATCGCGCTGCCGCCGGTGCCGATCGAGGCGACCCGCTTGCCGGCCAGATCGTAGCCGTGGTCCCAGCGCGCGGAGTGGAACACCTTGCCGGCGAAGTTCTCGAGCCCGGGCAGCGCCGGCACCTGCGGCACGTGCAGCGGCCCCGTGGCCATCACGAAGTGGCGCGCGGTCACGGTCGTGCCGTCCGCGAGGCCGATCGACCAGGTCGCGGAGCCGGCGTCGAAATGCGCGGAGCAGACCGTCGTGCCGAAGCGGATGAACGGGCGCAGCCCGTGCCGCTCGGTCGTGGACAGGATGTAGTCCTGGATCTCGCGCCAGCCCGCGTAGCGCTGCGACCAGTCGGGGCGAGTGTCGAACGAGTACGAGTACAGGTGCGACTGCACGTCGCACTCCGCGCCCGGATAGGTGTTGTCGCGCCAGGTGCCGCCGACCTCGTGGCCCTTCTCCAGGATCACGAAGTCGCGGTTGCCGGCCTCCAGCAGCTTGATGCCCATGCACAGGCCGCCGAAGCCCGCGCCGAGGATCGCCACGTCGTGCACCGGCCGGGCCGGTTCCTGCATCGCTGCCGCATTCACGGGGCACCTGCCTTCAGGTCGAGGACCATCTGCACCAGGGACGGGTCGTCCTCGTCCGACTTCAGCCGGAAGCCGCTGGCCCGCGCGAGATCGAGCATGCGCGAGTTCTCGCGCAGCGTGACGCCCGTCATGACCCGCAGCGGCGTGGCGCGCGCGGCCTCGATCAGCGCCGCGAAGAGCTGGCGCGCGAGTCCCTTGCCCTGCCACCGGTCGCCGACCACGATGGCGAACTCGCAGGTCTCGCCGTCCTCCAGCGTGATGTAGCGCGCGACGCCGATCTGCTCCTCGCCGTCGTCGGCCGGGAGCGTGGCGATCAGCGCCAGTTCGCGGTCGTAGTCGATCTGCGTGAATCGCGACAGCATGCCCGGCGAGAGGTCGTGCAGCGTGAACATGAAGCGCAGGAACTTCGACTGCTCGGACAGGCCGTGCACGAAGGCGCTCTCGATCGCCGCGTCCTCCGGCCGGATCGGCCGCAGCGTCGCCGCGATGCCGCCCTGCAGCTCGATGCGCCGCACCAGGGCGCTCGGGTACGGGTGGATCGCCATGTGCTCGTACGGGCGCGCGCCGGCGGGAGCACGGCGCACGCCGATGCGCGCATCCATGACCAGCGCGCCCTCGTCGGTCACCACGACCGGATTGAGGTCGATCGCGCCGACGTCCGGCATCTCGCAGACCAGCTCGGAGACGCGCAGCAGCATCTCCTCGACCGCCGACTCGTCGGCGGCCGGCGCGCCGCGCAGCGGCTGCAGCGCCTGGCCCGCGCGCGTGCGGCGGATCAGCTCCTTCGCGAGGTAGGCGTTGAGCGGCGGCAGGGCCACGGCCCGGTCGCGCACGATCTCGACCAGCGTGCCGCCGAGGCCGAAGCTGATCGCCGGGCCGAACACCGGGTCGCGCACGACGCCGATCATCAGCTCGCGGCCGTAGCGCTGGCGGAACATCGGCTCGATCAGCACGCCCTCGATGCGCGCCCGCGGCTGCACCTCGGCCACGCGCTGCAGCATGATCTCGTAGACCCGGCGCAGTTCCGCCTCGTCGCCGAGGTTGAGGCGCACGCCGCCCACGTCCGTCTTGTGCGGGATGTCGGGCGACAGCACCTTCATCGCGACGGGATAGCCGACCTGCGCCGCCACCGCGGCCGCCTCGTCGACCGTCGCCGCGGTCCGGCTCTGCAGCACGGGCAGGTTGAACGCGGCCAGCACGGTCTTGGACTCCGCGGGATCCAGCCATTCCTGCCCCGCGGCCAGCGCCGCGTCGATCACCTTCTGGGCCGCGGCCCGGTCCGGCGTCGAGGCGAGCGCCAGCGGCTCGGGCACCTGCAGCAGCTGTTCCTGGTTGGCCGAATACAGCGCCAGGGCCGCGATCGCGTCCACCGCGGCCTCCGGCGTCGTGTAGGTCGGCACGCGGCGCTCGGCGAAGAGGCGCCGGCTCTCGGCGATCGAATCGCCGCCGAGCCAGCAGGTGAACACCGGACGGCGATGCCTGGCCGCGGCCTCGACCACGGCGCGCGCGAAATCGGCCGGGTCGTATTGCCGGTGGGGTGCGAGGATCGCCACCAGTGCGTCCACGGACGGGTCCTCGAGGATGGCGTCCACCGCGCCGGCGAACTGCACCGGCTCGACCTCGCCGCGCACGAACACCGGGTTGCCGGGCTGCACGTTCGGCGGCAGCACGTTCTTCAGGCGCGCGAGCGTCGCGTCGGCCGGGCGCGGCAGCTGCAGCCAGCGGTCGATCGCGCGGTCGGCGGCGATGGTGCCGGGCCCGCCGGCGTTCGAGACGATCGCCGCGCGCCGGCCGTTGACGCGCACGCCCGAGCCCAGCGTCGCCGTCGCGGTGAAGAAGTCGTAGAAGTCGCGGATGCGCAGCACGCCGGCGCGGCGCATCGCCGCGTCGAACACGTCGTCGGCGCCGACCAGCGCGCCCGTGTGGAAGGCGGCGGCGTCGGCACGGCGGGTGTGGCGCCCTGCCTTCATCACGACCACCGGCTTGACGCGCGCGGCGGCGCGCAGGGCGCTCATGAAACGGCGCGCGTCCTCGATGCCCTCGGCGTAGAGCATGATGCTGTCCGTGCCCGGGTCGCGCACGAGGTGGTCGAGGATCTCGCCGAAGTCGATGTCGACCGCGTTGCCGGTCGAGATCACGGCCGAGAAGCCGACGTGGCGCATGTGCGCCCAGTCGAGCAGCGCGGCGCACAGCGCGCCCGACTGCGAGACGAGCGCCAGGCGGCCGGGCAGCGGCGTGACCGGCCCCGCGGTCGCGTTGAGGTGCAGGTCCGTGCGCACGACGCCGAGGCTGCCGGGACCGAGCACGCGCACGCCGGTGCGCCGCGCCTCGCGCCGGACGGCCTCCTCCAGCTCGTGCCCGGCCGGTCCGAGTTCGCGGAAGCCGGCCGACACCACCACCGCGCCGCGCACGCCGCGCTCGCCGCAGTCCGCGATGACGCCCGGCACGGACGCGGCCGGCGTGACGATCACGGCGAGGTCCACGGGCCCGGGCAGGTCGCGCACGCGGGCCCAGGCGCGCTGCCCCGCCACCGTCGAGTGGCCCGGGTTGACGTAGTGGACCGGACCGGCGAAGCCGCCGGCCGCGAGGTTCAGCCGCACCTGGTTGCCCAGGCTTCCGGGTCGTTCACTGGCGCCGACCAGCGCGACCGAGGTCGGCTTGAAGGCGGCGTCGATGCGGTTCTTGCTCACGGAAATCCGGGAGGAGCGGGACGGGCCCGACCATGCTAGCTTTGCCGGCAATCCCGCGCATCCTGAGTCACCGCAACGGGTGGATTCGAGCATGACCGTCGCCTTCATTACCCACGCGGCCTGCCGCCTGCACCAGATGGGCAACGGCCATCCGGAGCAGCCGGCGCGCGTGACCTCGATCGAGGACCTGCTGCACGGACGGCGGCTCTACGATTTCCTGGTGCACCACGATGCACCGCGCGCGAGCGTCGAGCAGCTCGCACGGGTCCATCCGCGCGAGCACATCGAGCGCGTGAGCATGAAATCGCCCGAGGAAGGCCTCGCCTTCCTCGACCCCGACACGGCCATGTGCCCCGACACGCTCGAGGCGGCGCTGCGGGCCGCGGGCGCCAACGTGCTGGCGACCGACCTCGTGATGACCGGCAGGGCGCAGCGGGCGTTCTGCAACGTGCGGCCGCCGGGCCACCACGCCGAGCGCGCCCGCGCGATGGGCTTCTGTTTCTTCAACAACGTGGCGGTCGGCGCGGCGCATGCGCTCGAGCACCACGGACTCGAGCGGGTCGCCGTGCTGGATTTCGACGTCCACCTCGGCAACGGCACCGAGGACGTCTTTCGCGACGATCCGCGCGTGCTGCTGTGCTCTTCCTACCAGTACCCGCTCTATCCCGACCTGAACCCGCCGAGCGTGCCCGGCCACATCGTCAACTGCCCGCTGCCGCCCGGCAGCGGCAGCGAGGCCTTTCGCGCCGCGGTGAGCGAGCAGTGGCTGCCGGCGCTGGACGCGTTCCGGCCGCAGCTGCTGTTCATCTCCGCGGGTTTCGACGCGCACGGCAACGACCCGCTCGCCGACCTCGCGCTCAACACGCGCGATTACACCTGGGTGACGGGCATGGCCTGCGACGTGGCCGAACGCCACTGCGGCGGGAAGATCGTCTCCACCCTCGAGGGCGGCTACGACCTCACGGCCCTCGCGACCAGCGCGGTCGCGCACATCGAGCGGCTGATGCACGTCGGATAATTTACCCGGGTAATATTGACAGGCTAATTTTACCCGGGTAATTTACGGGTCCTTGTTTCCCTGCTGGACCCGCCCGATGACCGACAGCCCCCCGACCCACCTCGCCTTCGCGGGCGACACCCTGCTGGCACACGCAACGCTGCCCGAAGTTGCGCTGGCCGTGCGCCGCGCGCTCGACGGCGGCGAGACCCGGCCCGTGGTCGCGATGGACGCGGTCACGGCCGAGGTGATCGACCTCGACCTGCGCGGTACGGACGCCGAGATCGTCGCGAGGCTTTCGCCTGCCCCGCCGCAGACGCCGGCCGACGCGGACGCGACGCGGGCCGCAGGCCCGGGCCGTCCACGCCTCGGCGTCGTCTCCCGCGAGGTCTCGCTGCTGCCGCGCCACTGGGACTGGCTGAAGACCCAGCGCGGCGGCGCGTCGGCCACCCTGCGCCGGCTGGTCGACGAGGCCCGTCGCCACAGCGGCGGACGCGACCGGCTTGCGGCGGCACAGGAGGCCGTCGACCGCTACCTGCGCGTCATGGCCGGAGACCGGCCGAATTACGAGGAGGTCCTGCGGGCCTTCTACGCGGGACGCGACGAGGACCTGCAACGTCACGCGGGCGGCTGGCCGGACGACGTGCGCGGCCAGCTCGATCGGCTGCTCGGGCACGCGCGCCGCCCGGACTAGCCGCGCAGGCGGCGCCGCGGCCGCTCAGGACCGCGGCGTCAGGTGCATGTGGCCGTGGTGCTGGTGGGGCGCGGCGAGGCGGTGGTGGTCGTCGCCGCTTTCGACGCCGATCAGGTTGATCTGGCCGTACGAGACACCGCGCTCTGCGAGGATCCCGTCGGCAAAGGCGCGCACCGCGGCCACCGGCCCCTTCAGGAAGATGCTCTCGAGGCAGTGCTCGTGGTCCAGGTGCACGTGCGTCGTCGACATCACGAGGCTGTGATGATCGTGCTGGGCCGCGTTGAGCCGCTCCGACAGGTCGCGCACGTGGTGGTTGTAGACGTACGAGAGCGCCGCGACGCACTGGGCGCGTGCGGCGTCCTTGATCCTGAACGCATCGACCTCGCGCCGCAGCAGGTCGCGCATCGCCTCCGAGCGGCTGGTGTAGCCGCGCGCCTCGATCATCTCGTCGAAGGCCTTCGCGAGCTCCTCGTCGATCGACATCGTGATGCGTTCCATCGGTTCCTCGTCGCCTCGCCGCCCGCGATCAGCGCAGCCCCTGCAGGGCCAGCGGACGCTCGAGCTGGCAGCGCTCGAGCAGTGCGTCGTCCGCGAAGATGGCGCGCGTCGGCCCGTCCGCCATCACCGCCCCCTCGCACAGCACGATCGAGCGCGGGCACAGCTCGAGCACCATGTCGAGGTCGTGGCTGGTAAAGATGCGCGTGTGGCTGAACGCGCGCAACAGCCCGATCAGCTGGCGCCGGGCCCGCGGATCGAGTCCGCTGGTCGGCTCGTCCATGACCAGCACGTCGGGCGACATCGCCAGCACCCCGGCGATGGCGACGCGCCGCTTCTCTCCGCCGGAGAGCCGGTAGGGCGGCCTGTCGCGCACGTGCCACGCGCCCACGCTCTCGAGCGCCTCGCGCACCCGGCGCTCGACGTCGGGCTCGGGCAGCCCGAGGTTGCGCGGCCCGAAGGCGACGTCCTCGAACACCGTCGGCATGAACAGCTGGTCGTCGGGATCCTGGAACACGAGGCCGACCGTGCGCCGGATCGTCGCGAGCGTGGACGGCGCGATCGGCGTCTCGCCGATGCGCACCTCGCCGCGCGTGGGCGCGAGGTGGCCGTTCAGGTGCAGCAGCAGCGTCGACTTGCCGGCGCCGTTGGCGCCGATGATCGCGACGGACTCGCCGTGCGTGATGCGGAAATTCACGTCGCGCAGAGCGGCGGTCCCGTCCTCGTAGACGTGGGTGAGCCCGACGGCCTCGACCAGGTGGTGGCTCACGGCAGCAGCCCCAGCACCCGGCCGCCGAGCGCGTGCGCGACGGCCTGCGTGCGCAGCACGACGAAGGCGAGGACCCACCCGCCGAGGAACAGCCACTCGGCCGCGCCGAAGCGGCCGCGCGGGCCCGTGACGAACTCGCCGTTGAAGCCGCGCGCGCACATCGCGAGGTAGATCCGCTCCGCACGGTCCCAGGTGCGCAGCAGCAGGCGGCCGGCGAGCGAGCCGAAGTGCGCGAGCGACAGCGTCCGGCCGTTGCTGCGCAGCTCGTACGCGGCGTTCATGCGTCGAGCTTCCTCGCCGAGCACGCCGAGGTAGCGATACAGGAACAGCAGCTGCACGGCGAGCGGCCTCGGCATGCCGAGCCGCTCGAGCGCGGCGCAGATCGCCGGGAAGCCGGTCACCGCGACCAGCAGCACGCTGGCCGCCGCCGCGAGCACGGCCCTGAGTACGATCGAGAGCATCGAGACCCAGCCCCCGCTCACGGCGACGCCGGCGACGTGCACCAGGGGCGCGCGGTCGAACAGCGGGTTCGGCAGGCCGATCAGCAGGGCGACCGGCAGCACGAGCAGCGCCTGGCGGGCCACGAGGCCGGCGGGCACCCGCGCGAGCGCGCTCACGAGGATCGGGAACGCGAAGAACGGCAGTTGCCCGGCGATCTCGTAGCGCCCGAAGGACATCACGCACACGATGAACGCGAGGGTCGCGAGCACCTTGGCGCGGGCGTCGAGCCGGTGGACGGCGGAGTCGCCGGTCGCGACGAGGTCGAGCCGGCGGAAGTCGAGCAGACTGGCGAGGATCGCCGGTGCGGACACGGGTTCAGCGCTGCCCGGCGCGCACCCTCAGCGCCAGCCCGAGCAACCCGGCGAAGGCGAGCGTGAGCAGTCCGCCGACGATGCCGGCCAGGGAAGTGCCGAGGCGCGCGTCGTCCGCCGCGGCGGCCGCGGCCGGGAAGTTGTAGTCGGGCAGCACGGCCGTCGCCTGCTGCACCCGCCCGAGCGACGCCTGCAGCGGCGTCGTCGGCGCCACCTCGGCGGCCTGCGCGGATTTCGCGATCGACCACTCCAGGCCGTCGGGGGCCTCGGAGGCGTACCAGGCGCCGACGCCGCCGAGCAGCAGCGCCGCGGCGAGGAAGCCGAAGGCCGGCACCGCGAGCGAGCCGCCGGCGAGCGGCTGTCCGTCCAGCAACTGCGGGCGCGCGGTGCGCACGAAGGCGACGATGGCGGCCGTGACCAGGCCCTCGACGACACCGATGGCCAGGTGGATGGGCAGCATGAACAGCGCGAACGTGCCGAACGGCAGCGCGGAGATGCCCGAGGCGAGCGTCTGCAGGACCACGGCCAGCGCACCGAGCTGCAGCGAGACCACGGCCGCAGCCACCGCGGCCACGCTGGCGCGCCTCGCCGTGGGTGCACGCCCGGCGATCGTCCGGTACAGCGGGTAGCCGACGAACGCGGGCAGGAAGCCGAGGTTGAAGATGTTGCAGCCGAGCGCGAGCAGGCCACCGTCGGCGAAGAACAGCGCCTGCACGATCAGCACCGAGGCGACCACGAGGAACGCCGCCTCCGGGCCGAGCAGGATGGCGAGCAGCAGGCCGCCGCCGAGGTGACCGCTCGATCCCGTGCCCGGGATGGCGAAGTTGATCATCTGCGCGGCGAACAGGAAGGCGCCCAGCACGCCCATGAGCGGCACGCGACGATCGTCGCCCCCGCGGCGCAGGCGCTGCGAGCACCAGGCGACGGCGGCGGCCGAAACGACGCCCATGGCACCGCCGACGGCGGGTGACAGGAGTGCGTCGGCCATGTGCATCGCTTGCCCTCCCCTGCGCGCGGGCGCCGCCGGGAGGCACCCGGGGCCGCGTAGGACGAATCCGGGCAATATTCTTACACCCGGAACGGGGCACGGGGCTAGCGACTTTCCGCAGGCCCCGGCGCCCGGGCGCTAGGTCGCGGCGGACTTCCGCGGCTTCTTCGGACTCCTCGCCTGGGCCGCCGCCTTGCGCGGCGCCCTGCGGGCGGCCCGGGGCGCCGGCCGGGCCGCCTTGCGCCGGCCGAGGTACACACGCTCCAGCTCATCGAGCGCCTCGCCGGTGTACACGGCGAGCCGCTGCACGCTCGGCACCTTGTCGGGGCAGGCCGTGAAGCCGAAGTAGAGGCCTCCGGCGTAGCTCATCACCGTGATGTTGAGCGCCTGGCCGTGCGCGAGCGCCGAGACCGGGTAGTAGGCCTCCATCTCGGCGCCGAGGAAATACAGCTTGCCCCGCGGTCCCGGCACGTTCGAGATGATCACGTTGTACATGGGCGGCACGCGCGAGCCGATGCCGGGCAGCCGCGTGAACATCTGCGGCGAACTGGTCAGCACCGTGTAGTCGATGAGCGCCGCGGTGGTCATCTTCTTCAGGTACGCACGGCCCGCCGCGCTGCTGCGGCGGATCGCGTCGAAGCGTTCGCGCACGTCCTCGACGTCGGTCGCGAGCCGGACGTTGGCGAAGCTGATCGCGTTGCCCGCGGCCTCGCTCGAATCGCGGGCCAGCGCCACCGGGATGGAGGTGACCAGCGACCGGCGCGGCAGGCGGTCGATCTCCGCGAGGTAGCGGCGCAGCGCGCCGCTGCAGGCCGCCAGCAGCACGTCGTTGACGCTGCCGCCGGCCGCCTCGCCGATCGCCTTGAGCCGATCGAGGCGTGTGGCCTGCGTGGCGACGCGCCGCTGCGCCGTGACGTTCTGGTTCAGGATCGTGCGCGGCGCCTCGCTCAGCGAGGTGAAGTCCGGGTCGTCCTTGAACCCGAGCGCGGCCTTGGCCGCGCCCGCGAGGCCCCGGGCGAGGCTCGGCAGCGACCGGGCCTGCGTCAGCAGCGCCGAGCGCACGAAGCCGTAGGCCCCGCCGCCCTTCGAGCGCGACCGCGCCGGGCGCTCCGCCGCCCAGATCGGCGGCGTGCGGCTCGCCGCGGCATCGTCCGAGAAATTGAGCAGGCCGACGCCGCGCACGCCGTCGGCCAGCGAGTGGTGCAGCTTGCCGTACATCGCGAAACGGCCGCCGTGCAGGCCCTCGATGAGGTGGATCTCCCACAGCGGCCGGTCCATGTCCATCGGGTTGGAGTGCAGGCGCGACACCAGGATGCCGAGCTCGCGCTCGCCGCCCGGATACGGCAGCGCCGAATGGCGCAGGTGATAGTCGAGGTCGACCTTCTCGACCGCCTCGAAGTGCGGCACCAGCTGACCGGAGCCGGGGCCGCGCAGCCGGTAGTTGAACGGCGCGGCGGTGACGGGGAAGCTGCGCAGGTACTCGTAGACCTGCCGCCCGTAGTCGCGCGGCGCATCCGGCGGCGGCGTGAACACCTGCAGTCCTGCGACGTGCATCGGCGTCTGGCGCGTCTCCATCAGCACGAAGCTGAGGTCGAGCAGGTTGAGCGGCTTGCTGTCGGCCATGGCGTCCCCCGTCAGGCGGCCCGCTGCAGCGACGGTCGCGAAGGCGACACGAGCGCGGCGTCGAAGCCGAGGTCAAGAAGTTCTTGCGGGACAGATTGACCGGAAATCGGCGCCGCCGCCAGTCGCGCGGTGGCCCGGCCGCCGCCCGCGACGATCGCCTCGACTCCCCGCATGGCCTGCCCTGCTGGCCTAGACCGGTGTCGCCCCCGAGCCGCGCCCTCCGCGCAGCTCGTATTCCTGCGTGCCACGGTGGTAGACGTGATCGGTGTCGAGCGCCGCGGTCTTCGCGTACTGGAAGCCGGGCGCGATCGACTCGTAGATGGGCTCGAAGCCGCGTTGCTCGGTCATGTGGAACAGCTCGCGGAACGACTCGATCACGAAGTAGCTCGCCTGCAGGTCGGAGATCGTGTAGTCGGTGCGCATGACGCGATCGACGTTGAGGTGGATGCGGTTCGGCGAGCGTCCCTCGAGCGAGAAGACCGTCTCGGTCGGCCCCGAGAGGATGCCGGCGCCGTAGATGCGCGGCTCGTCGTCCTCGAGGATCAGGCCGAACTCGACCGTGTACCAGTACAGCGCGGAGAGCGCCTTCAGGCGGTTGTACCTGAGCGCCTTCCAGCCGGCGCGCCCGTACGCGGCCATGTAGTCCGCGAACACCGGGTCGGTCAGCAGCGGCACGTGGCCGAACACGTCGTGGAAGACGTCGGGCTCCTGGATGTAGTCGAACTGCTCTCGCGTGCGGATGAAGTTGCCCGCCGGGAAGCGGCGGTTGGCGAGGTGGTAGTAGAAGACGTGGTCCGGGATCAGCATCGGCACCGGCACCACGCTCCAGCCGGTGAGGCTGCGCAACTCCTCGCTGATCGCGCCGAAATCCGGCACGCCGCCGCGACCGAGTTCCAGCCGATCGAGCCCGTGCAGGAATTCGCGGCAGGCCCGGCCCGGCATGAGCTGCATCTGGCGCTCGAACAGGTCGTCCCAGATGCGGTGCTCCCCGGCGCCGTAGCGGCGCTGGACCGGCTCGAGCCAGTCCTCGCCGAGGCCGGCCGGCTTCCTGAGCGGGGCGACGTACACGGACGACGGCAGGTCCGGGATGCGCTGGTAGTCGAAGGTCTCGCTCATGCCGGGACTATACAATCCCGGCCTCGGCCGGAGCCAACCTCGCCCGCGAGCACCGACATGCCACTGCCCGACGTCGAGAGCCTGATCCACGCCCTGCAGCTCGCCCCGCACCCGGAGGGCGGCTACTACCGCGAGACCTACCGGGCGGCCACCCGCTCGCCCGGCGAGCGCGCCGCCGCGACGCTCATCTACTTCCTGTTGCCGCAGGGCCAGGTCTCGCGCCTGCATCGCATCGACGCGGACGAGAGCTGGCACCTCTATCTCGGCGGGCCGCTCGAGATCTTCGAGCTGGACGAGGCCGCGCCCCGGGCGGAACCGCGCATGACGCGCCTCGGCACGCGCCTCGGGGACGGCGAGGTGCCGCAGCACGTGGTGCCGGCCGGACGCTGGTTTGGCGCCGCGCCCGCAGCGGGCGTCGCGTACGCGCTGGTGGGCTGCTGCGTGGCACCGGGCTTCGAGTTCGCTCGCTTCGAACTCGGCACGCAGTCGACATTGCTCGGGAAGTTTCCGAACGCCGCGTCGCTGGTGAGGCGGCTGACCTGAACGTCCGGGCGGTGTGGGCGCCTGAGGAGAACGCCGCACACCGCCCCGTCGCCACGCACCAAGGAGCCGCGGGCCGGCGCAGTCGTGCCGGCCGTTCAGTGGTGATTGTGTGCCCCGCCCGCGGCGCATGCCAGCTCAGGCCGGTTCAGTTCGGCGCGAATCCGGACACGGCGCGGCGGCGCGCCGTTGGGGGCGGCGAGGAACCCGCCCGACCCGCTATCATCCGCGCAGCGCCCGCCACGCGGACCAGAGCCAGGAAGCGCCCGTGCCACGACTGCAAGACCGCCTCGCCGGCGTCCCCGAGGGCAGCGCCGCGCTGTTCTTCATCCAGGTCTTCGCCACGCTCGGGTTCGCGGTGCTGTACTCGACCCTGGTGCTCTACTCGACGCGCCACCTGGGCTTCAGCGTGAAGGAAGCGACGGCCACCATGGGCGTGTTCGGCGCGTTCAATTACGGCCTGCACCTCTTCGGCGGCTACCTGGGCGGACGCTTCCTCAGCAACCGCAACCTGTTCGTGGGCGGGATGCTGCTGCAGGTGATCGGCTGCGCCACCATCGCGCTCGGCACGCGCGAGGCGATGTACGCCGGCCTGGCCCTGTTCCTCACCGGCAGCGGCCTCAACGTGACCTGCATCAACATGATGCTGACGCAGCGCTTCGCGCCGCAGGACGAGCGGCGCGAGGCGGCGTTCCTGTGGAACTACGCGGGCATGAACGTCGGGTTCTTCGCGGGCTTCGCGGCCGCCGGCCACTTCCAGCTCACCGAGGACTACCGCAGCCTGTTCCTGTTCGCCTCGGTCGGCAACTTCCTGTCGATCGTCCTCGCCGTCCTCAACTGGCGCGTGCTCGCCGACCTGCGCACGCCGCTGCTCGCCGTCCCGCGCGCGACCTTCCGTCGCCGCTTCGCGGCCGGCATCGCCATCCTGCTCGGCGTGCCGGTCGCCGTGTGGTTCATGCTCCAGTACACCGGCCCGACCGGGGCGGCGCTCAAGCTCACGGCGCTGTGCGTGTTCGCGAGCCTGGTCTTCCTCGCCTGGAAGCACCCGGACGCGCGCGAGCAGCGGAACATGGCCGCCTACCTCGTGCTGACGCTCGGCTCGCTCGTGTTCTGGTCGCTCTACATGATGGCCCCGAACGGGCTGCAGCTGTTCGCGGTGAACAACGTGCGCCTCGAGGCGTTCGGCCACGTCATCGCCCCGCAGTGGGTGCAGAACATCAATACCGTGTCGATCGTGGTGGGCGGACCGATCCTCGCCTCGCTGTTCGCCCGCTGGCGGCGGCGCGGCTGGCCCATCGACATCCCGCTGCAGTTCGCCGTGTCGCTGCTGATGATGGGCCTCGGCTTCCTCGCCCTGCCGCTCGGCATCTCGCTCGCGGACGAGGCCGGCAAGTCGGCGTTCGCCTGGCTGTTCGCGAGCTACGTGCTGCAGTCGCTGGCCGAACTGCTGCTCTCGCCGATCGGCTACGCGATGATCGGCCGCCTGGCGCCGGCGAAGTACCAGGGCATCATGATGGGCAGCTGGATGATGGTCACCGGGCTCGGCTCGCTGTTCGCGGGCGACTTCTCGGGCATGGTCCCCGAGCCGCAGGGCACGACGGCGCTGGCGACCAACCCCGAGTACGCGCAGCTGTTCACCTCGCTCGGACTCGGCAGCCTGCTGGTCGGCGTGGTGCTGGTTATGCTGATCCCGGTCCTGCGCCGGCTGATCGGCGACGCCGATCCGGCCCGGGCCTGACTCGCCGCGCTCAGGGCAACGTGACCACCACCTTGCCGCGGGCCCGTCCCTTCTCGAGGTAGGCCAGCGCCTCGGGCAGCTGCTCGAACCGGTAGCTGCGGTCGAGGGCGGCCGTCAGCTTGCCGTCCTGCATCCAGGCGGCCAGTGTCGCCAGATCCGCGGGATTGAGTTCGGCGAGCATCATGCCGAGGTGCTGGCTGGCGAAGAGCGAGGTGAGGCTGGCCCCGAGCACGGCCGGCAGCGGGCCGAGCCACGGATGGTCGGACGGCCCGCCGCCGCCTATGAGCACGTAGCGGCCGTTCGCGGTGAGCACGCGCCGGTTCTCGCCGAGCGAGCGGTTGCCGACGTTGTCGACGATCACGTCGTAGCGCACGTCGCCGCCGGTGTAGTCGTCCTGCGTGTAGTCGATCACGCGATCGGCCCCGAGCCGGCGCACCATGTCCGCGTTGCGCCCGCTGCACACGCCGGTCACTTCCGCGCCGAGGGCCTTCGCGATCTGCACGGCGTACGTGCCGACGCCGCCCGACGCCCCGTTGACGAGGATCTTCGTCCCGGGGCCGACCTGCCCCTTGTCGCGCACCGCCTGCAACGCCGTGGTCGCCGCGATGCCGATCGACGCCGCCTGCTCGTAGGTCAGGTCGGGCGGCTTGCGCGCGATCGCACGGTCCTCCGGCACGAGCAGGTACTCGGCGAACGCGCCGGAGCGGCCGCCGAACACCTCCTCGCCCACCTCGAACCGCGTGACCCCGTCGCCCACGGCTTCGACCGTGCCGGCGAAGTCCACGCCGAGCCGCGTCTGCTTCGGCTTGCGCAGCCCGGTGTCGAGCCGCATCACCCGGGGCGTGCCACGGATCGTGTGCCAGTCGAGCGGATTGACCGAGACGGCGCGCACGCGCACCAGCACGTCGTGCGGGCCGGGCACGGGCTTCTCGACCGCGGCGATGCGGACCGACTCCGGGCCGCCGTATTCGCAGCGCAGCGCGGCGCGCATCGGCACCTGCGGCGCGGGGCCTTCGAGCTCGCACGCGTTGTCCGACCTCAGGTAGCCGATGCCGAGCGCGACGATCGCGAGTCCGAGCACCCCCGCCAGCAGCCAACCCATGAAACGCAGTACGCGCATTCCTGTCTCCACGACCGTCCGGATGGCGGGCATGCTAGCCGAACGGCCCGGCCCGTGCTGCCGGACCGGCCCCGCGCGGCAGCGATTCGTCGCGGGCAACCGTCGGACTGCCGCTAGCGCCGCACCGTGAGCACCAGCGCCCGCATCCGCCCATCGACCGGGCCCGGGCCGAAGCGACGTTCGATCGCCTCCGCCGCGACATCGGTGGCGTGCTCCAGCGCACCGGGCCGGCGCGTCTCGATCTCGGTGCGCAGCGGCGTGCCCTGGCAGATGGCGATGGCCGGAATGCGCGGCGTGGCCGCCCGGCTGCGGGTAGACACCTCTACGACGTCGGGTCCGCGGGTGAAGCCGCCACCCGACAGATCGGCGGCGATCCGCGTGGTGTCGAAGTAGCCGTGCGGCACGCGCTCCATGAAAAGCGGTGGATCGTCGGGAAAGACCTTCCGCAGTGCGACGCTCACGGCGTGGGCGAATTCGTTGGCCTCGATGCAGCCCCACACGTTGAACGCGAGATGCCCGCCGGGCCGCAGCACCCGGCGCATCTCGGCGTAGCCGAGGGACCGGTCGGGCAGGAACATGACGCCGAACTGGCAGGCGACGGCATCGAAGCTCTCGTCCGGGAACGGCAGGCGCATCGCATCGGCCTGCTGCCAGGTGACTGGCCGTGCCGTGCCGATGCGCCGTGCGTGCGCGAGCATCGGCGCGTTGAGGTCGGTCGCGACGATGCTGCAGACGGCCGGCAGCCGCCGCGCGAGCTCGCGCGTCAGCGCGCCCGTGCCGCACGCGATCTCGAGCACGCTCGCCGGCCGGTGCAGCGCCACCCGCGCGACGAGATCCCGTGCGTAGGCCTCGAACATGAGCGGTACCATGTACCGCTCGTACAGTTCGGGGATCGAACCGTCGAAACCCGCGTTCGTCGCGCCTGTGGACATGGCGGCCCCCGTCGCGCGAGCCCCGCGAACCGGCCGGGGCGGCGTCGGGATGCTGCGTCAGCCGGCCGCCGCCTGTCTGCCGGCGATCGCCCGCGAGCCGGGCCGGCCGCCCTCAGTCGAGGCTCTCGCGCAACTGCAGCACGTTGCCTTCCGGATCCATCGCATTGCACGCGACGAAGCCCGGACCGCGCCAGTGGCCCTCGAACACCTCGCCACCGAGTGCCGCCGCGACGGATCGGGCGTCGTCCAGGCTCGGCACCGTGAGGAAGAATTTCAGCGCCGTGTCCTCGCGGCGCCGAGGCGGCGTCGTGACCGCGATGTCCCGGGCGAACTGCGGCGGGATGCGGTGGACCAGCAACTGGATGTCCGCCGACTGCAGGACGACCAGCTCGTCGGACTGGTGGAGGCGACGCATGCCGGCCACGGATTCGTAAAAGCGCGCGACGCGCCCCATGTCGCTTGCATAGACGAAGAGGCCGGCGCGCGCGGGACCCGCCACGCGTGACCTACTTCGCTTCCGTGGGCGCCGTGCGGACGAGGCGCAGGTGCGCCACGTTGCGCGTCTCGGTCGTGGACCACGCATCGCTGGTGCCGATCGCGGACACCTGCGACAGGCCTTGGGCCTCACGCGTCGATGACCAGAAGAATCCGTCCGACGACCACGCCGGCTCGGTGGGGAACAGGTTCAGGTTGAGCGAGGGGTTGTAGCAGCCGGGCTCGCGCAAAGTGAGGAGTTCGGACCTGGTCGGGATCCGCCAGTGCTCCGTGTCGTTCGCCCTCGCGGCAGCGAGTGCCAGCGCCTGCGCGTAGGTGAGGCTCGGCCCGGGGTTCACGGCCTCCGGATCGTCCGCCTGGCAGGTCGATCCGGTCCAGTGCTGGCCCTCGACGCAGCGATCCCGGACCAGGCCGGTCTTGCGGTCGATCAATTGCGCTCCCCCGTCGCGACCGTCCTCGTCCTAGTGGCCGTGGTCGTGGTCGTGAGGAGCGTGTCCATGGGCGTCGCCGCCGAGGTCGGCGTGCGAGTGATCCGCGTGCTGCGAGCCGCCCACCGGCACGAAATGCACTTCCCCGTCGTGCGTGTGGGCCGCGGAATCGTGCGCGTGCTCGTGCCGGTGCTCGTGCTCGTGCGAGTGGGCATGGGCGTGCGGGTGCGAGTGCACGACGTCGCCGTGCCGGTGCTCGTGCTCGTGGCTGTGCTCGTGGTCGTGCCGGTGGCCGTGCGCGTGTACGTGGCTGTGCGGCTTGCCGTGGTCGTGGTCGTGGGACATGGGTCACCCCTGCCAGTGGCGCGTGATCTCGGAGCGATGGTGTCGGGAAGCGGCCGGCAATGCAATGGAGGCGGCGTGGCAGGATCGCCGTGAGTTCTCAAGCCTTCACCGGGGCGTCGTGCCGGTGAAACGAAAAACGGCCCTGCTTGCGCAAGACCCCTTTTCTGCTTCGTGGCGCGCCCGGAGAGACTGCGCCGCCCGCTCTGCTCCCGCGGCGCCCC
>JBPOHK010000050.1:0-79636 GCA_052035645.1 Pseudomonadota bacterium | reverse complement strand
CGTCGCCGGCCGCTTCCTGCGCCGCGAGCGCCGGCGGGGCGTCCTCCGCCGCCAGGGCCGGCGGCGCGATCACCTGCGCGAGCAGCGCCAGGAACTCGTCGCCGGACAGGCCGCCCGTCGCACCCGGGCCCGTGTTGCCGCTCGCGCCCTGCACGCCGGCCGCCGCGCTGGTCGCCACGCCGCTCTGGCTCATCTGGATCACTCCCGGGCCCTCGTGGCCGCGAAATTTCGCTGCGCGCGCTCGTCGCAGTCGGATTGCTCGCGCCGCTCCGCCTCGCGGCGCTCGTCGGTCGCCGCGTGCTCGATCACCTTGCCGACCGCGCGCGACCGGCGCGAGGCCTCGAGCCAGCGTTCGCGCAGCGCGTCGCGCTCGTCGCTCGCCCGGCCGACGAGCAGGGCCTGCTGGGCCACCGCCTCGCCGAGCTTCGCGATGAACGTCTGGAAGGCGCGCAGTTCGCCGATGCCGATGCCGGCCGCGGTCCGCTCCTGCAGCGCCACGCGGTACTCCCGCTCGTAGCGCTGCAGTTCCCCGAGCCGGGCGCGCGCCTGGGTCAGGCGGGTCTCGCCCGCGCCGAGGGCCTGCGCGGCCTGCTCCTCCGCGTGCGACGCGACTTCGCGCACCGGTTCGAGTCGACGGGAGCGCAGCATCAGCCTTCACCTCCGCGCGAGGCCGCGCCCGGGCCGGGCGGCAGCAGGGTCGCCTCGAGGTCGCGCAGGCTGGCGGCGAAATCGCGGCGCTCGTCGAGCGCCTGGCGCATGAAGCCTTCGATGCGCGGCTTGAGCGCGATGGCCGCGTCGACGCGCGGGTCGCTGCCGCGCTGGTACGCGCCGATCGAGATCAGGTCGCGGTGGCCCTCGTACATCGCGTTGGCCTGGCGCAGCAGCCGCGCCGACTGCAGGTGGTCGTCGTCCACGATCTCGTGCATCACGCGGCTGATGGAGGCGTCCACGTCGATCGCCGGGTAGCGCCCGCCCTCGGCGATCCGGCGCGAGAGCACGACGTGGCCGTCGAGCACCGCGCGCGCGGCGTCGGCGATCGGGTCGTTCTGGTCGTCGCCCTCCACCAGCACGGTGTAGAACGCCGTGATCGAACCGCCGCCCTCCTCGCCGTTGCCGGCGCGCTCGACGAGCTGCGGCAGGCGCGCGAACACCGACGGCGGATAGCCCTTGGTGGCCGGCGCCTCGCCGATCGCGAGGCCGATCTCGCGCTGGGCCTGCGCGAAGCGGGTCAGCGAATCCATCAGCAGGAGCACGTTCAGGCCCTGGTCGCGGAAGTACTCGGCGATCGCCGTCGCGAGCCAGGCGCCGTGCAGGCGCATCAGCGGCGGGTGGTCCGCCGGCGAGGCGACCACGACCGAGCGCGCCAGTCCCTCGGGACCGAGGATGCGCTCGATGAACTCCTTCACCTCGCGGCCGCGCTCGCCCACCAGGCCGACCACGATGACGTCCGCGCTCGTGTAGCGCGCCATCATCCCGAGCAGCACGCTCTTGCCGACGCCGCTGCCGGCGAACAGTCCGATGCGCTGGCCGCGACCGACCGTGAGCAGGCCGTTGATGGCGCGGATGCCGACGTCGAGCGGCTCGCGGATCGGCGCGCGCGCTAGGGGATTGAGCGGCACGCCGGTGAGCCGCACGCGCGTCTCGGCCTCGATGGGCCCGCGGCCGTCGAGGGGCTGGCAGCCGCCGTCGACGATGCGCCCGAGCAGGCGACGCCCGACCGGCACCCGGCCGGCGTGCGGCCGCGGGATCACCCGCGCGTCCGGGCGCAGCCCGTGCGGGTCGCCCGTCGGCATCAGGTACAGGCGCTCGCTGCCGAAGCCGACGACCTCGGCCTCGACGCGGCTGCCGTCGAGCGCGATGACGTCGCAGCGGTCGCCGATCGCGGCCTGGCAGCCGGCGGCCTCGAGCGTGAGGCCGATCATGCGGGTCAGCCTCCCCTCGACGGGCAGGTCGGGCACGCGATCGAGATGCGCGCGACGGGCCGCCAGCGCGGACGACCAGCGGGCGACGTGCTGTTCGCGCAGCGCGCTCATGCGCGCGCCTCGCCGCGGGTGCGCTTGTCGCCGAGCACGGCCGCGATGGCCGCGCCGAGGCGCGCCTCGACCCGCGCGTCGACCTGGGAGTGCTCGGCGCTCACGCGGCAGCCGCCGCGCTCGAGCACGGGGTCCTCGACCAGGATCCAGGCCCGCTCGGCGTGCGGCTCGGCGAGCCGCTCGCGCAGCAGCGCGGCGTCGTCCGGGTGCAGGTGCACGCGCACCTCGCGGGCCGACGACGGCAGCAGCGAGACGGCCTGGCGCACGGCGGCGATGATCTGGCCGGGATCCGACTGCAGCTCGCGCCGCACGACCTGGCGGGCGATGGCGCAGGCCAGCGCCGCGAGTTCGTCCTCGACGACCGAGTCCAGGGCCGCGAGCGGCGCGGACAGCAGGTCGAGGATCGAGGCGAAGCGCTCGACGCCCGCCTCGAGCGCCAGCAGGTGCGGGCGCTGTTCGCTGAGCGCCGCGGCCCGGCCGGCCTCGAGACCGCGCGCGAAGGCGCTCTCCCACGCCTCGCGCTGGATGCGATCGAGGTCCGCCGCCGGGTCGGCGCCGCCGGCCTCGGCCGGCGTGATCTCCGGCGCGACCCAGGGGACGACCGTCGCCCGGGCCTCAGACATATTCGTCGCCTCGGCCGCCGAGCGCGAGCGCGCCCTCGTCCGCCATCTTGCGGGCGATCGCGAGGATCTCCTTCTGCGCGGTCTCGACCTCGGCGAGGCGCACCGGCCCCTTGGCGTCGAGGTCGTCCATCATCATCTCGGCCGCGCGCTGCGACATGTTCTTGAAGATCTTCGCCTTGAGCCCCTCGTCGGTCGCCTTCAGGGCGATCAGCAGCCGCTCGCTCGGCACCTGGCGCAGCAGCGCCTGCATGCCGCGGTCGTCCAGCTCGATCAGGTTCTCGAAGGTGAACATCAGGTCCTCGATCAGCGCGCCGAGCTGCTCGTCGACCTTGTGCATGTGGGCGAGCACCGCCGATTCGTTGGTGCCGTCCATGAAGTTGAGGATCTCGGCGGCGACCTTCGGGCCGCCCAGGTTGGACGACTGCCCGACGGCGTTGCCCGCGAAGCGCTTCTCCATGATGTCGTTGAGCTCGCTGAGCGCCGACGGCTGCACGCCGTCCAGCGTCGCGATGCGCATGACGACGTCGGCGCGCAGCCAGTCCGGCAGGTGTGCCAGCGCCTCGGCGGCCTGGTCCGGGTCGATGTACGCGAGCACGATCGCGATGATCTGCGGGTGCTCCTGGCGGATCGCCTCGACGATCGCGCGCGGCTCCATCCACTTGAGCGCCTCGAGGCCCTTGCTGTTGCGGCCGAGCTGGATGCGGTCGATCAGGCCGCCGGCCTTGTCCGCGCCGAGCGCGTCGATCAGCACCTTGCGCACGTACTCGTCGGAGCCGACGCCGAGCGAGGTCTGGTTGTCGACCGTGCGCGTGAAGTGATCGAGCACCGTCTCCACTTCCATGCGCGACACGTTGGTCAGCTGGGCCATGGCCGTGCCGACGCGCTGCACGTCCTTGGCGCCCATGTGCTTGAGGATCTCGGCCGCGTTGCGCTCGCCGAGCGTCATCAGGAAGATCGCGGCCTGCTCGGTCCGCGACCGGTTGCTGCCCGGCAACTGGTCACTCATCGGTGTTCACCCAGTTCATCACGACCTGCGCCACGCGCTTCGGGTCCTGCGACACGAGCTGCTGCGCGACCTCGACCTGCTTCTCGTAGGACATGCGCGGCGCGGCCGGCGCGGCATGCTCGGCGTGCCGCGGCTCCGGCAGCGACTCCCGCGCGGCCGGTCCGTGCAGCTGGTCGCCGGGGTTCGGCATCGCGCCGCCCGGGATCTGCGGGGCGCGGCCGGCGCCCTTCGGCGAGATCAGGCTGCTGACCAGCGGCCGCACGACCGTGAGCAGCAGCACGATGGCGATGGCGGCGCCGAGCACCAGCCGCGCGACGGTGAGCACGATCGGCTGCTGCCAGATCGGCACCGGCTCCGGGTCGAGCCCGGTCGACTCGTCCACGAACGAGGCATTGACCACGTTGACGCTGTCGCCGCGCGACGCGTCGTAGCCGACCGCGTCCTTGACCAGGGCCGTGATGTCGGCGATCTGCTTCGCGCTCAGCGGCCGGGCCGCGACCTTGCCGTCCTTGCCGGCGACGCGCAGGTTGTCCACCAGCACCGCGACCGTGAGCCGGCGCAGGCGCCCGGCGGGCTGGTTGGTGTAGGAGAGCGTCCGGTCGATCTCGAAATTGCGCGTGCTCTGCTTGGAGACGTTGTCGGGCTCGGCCGGCGCGGCCGCCACCTGCGCCGCCGCACCGTTCGCACCCTGGGCCGCCGGGGCGGCCGACGCGGCCGGCGGCGCGGCATTCGGGGGCAGCGCGACGCCCGCGGGCGGCGGCTGGTTGGTCAGCGCCCCCGGCACGCCGCCGTTCAGCGCGCCGTTGCGACTGGTCTGCTCGGCGAGCTGCTCGCTGCGCACGACCTGGCTGTCCGGCGCGTAGCTCTCGCGCGTCGTCTCCACCGCGCTCGCGTCGAGCTCGGCGGTGACCTGCGCGCGCACGCGGCCCGCGCCGATCATCGGCGCCAGCAGCTCCTCGATGCGGTCGATGTAGGTGGTCTCGATGCGGCGCGCTGTCTCGGCGCGCTCGTCGGCGGCGCGCGTCTCGGCCGACTTCGGCGCGGACAGCAGGCGGCCCTGCTGGTCGACCACGGTCACGCCGTCGGCCTCGAGACCGGGGATGCTGGAGGCGACCAGGTGCACGATCGCGCTCACCTGCCCCTGCTCGAGCTGGCGGCCCGGTTTCAGCTTGACGAACACCGACGCGCTGCCCGGCCGGCGGTCGCGCACGAACGCCGAGGGCGCCGGCGAGGCGAGGTGCACCCGCGCGGCCTCGACGGCCTGCAGGCTGGTGATCGTGCGCACGAGCTCGACCTCGAGCGCGTGCTGGTAGCGGGCGTTCTCCATGAACTGGCTGATGCCGAAGCCGGGATCCTTGCGGATCAGCTCGAAGCCGGCGTCGCTGCCGGCCGGCAGGCCCTGGGCGGCGAGCTTCAGGCGCGCGTCGTTGATGCGCTCCTGCGGCACCATGACCGCGCCGGTCGTGGCGTCGACCTTGTGCTTGATGTCGACCGCCTCGAGTGCCTGCGCGACCGCGACCGCGTCCGACGGCGCGAGGCTGGCGTACAGCAGGCCCCAGTTCGGGCCCTGCGACCACAGCGCCACGGTGACGCCGGCCGCGACGGCGGCGGCGACGCCGAGGAGCACGAGCAGGGGACGCAGCCCGGCGCCGAGGCGCGCGAGCTGCGTCGGGGCGGGAAGTGCGGCGGCGGCGGTGGTGGCCATGGCGGTTGCTTCGTCCGTTCAGCGTGGTGAACCTGCCGTCAGATCGGCATGTTCATGATTTCCTGGTAGGCGGCGACGAACTTGTTGCGCACCTCGGTGGTGGCGCGGAAGGCCACGTTGGCCTTCTGCACCTCGACCATTACCTGGCCGAGGTCGACGCCGGGCGTGCCGCGCTCGAAGGCGGTCACCATTCCGTCCGCCTTCTGCTGCATCTGGTTGACCTGGTCGACGCCGCGCTTCAGCACGTCGGCGAACGAAGGCCCGGCGACCGGCGACTGGGCGGACGCCGCCGGACGCGCGAGGCCGCCCGGCTGGGCGGCGTGCAGCGCGCGGATCTGCGAGAGCACCTGGTCGATGGCGAGACTGCTCATGCGGCGGTTCCTTCGGCGTCGAGCGGCAGGCCGAGCCCGCGCAGGCGGGCCAGCTTGTAGCGCAGCGTGCGGGCGCTGATGCCGAGCTGGCGCGCAGCCGCGAGGCGCGTGCCGGACGCGCGCAGCGCGTGGCGGATGAGTTCGCGCTCGGCGAGCGCGAGGTGGTTGGCGAGGTCGGCGGACCCGGCCCCGGGCGACGCGGCGGGCGCGGCCTCGGCCGGCGCGATCTCGGGCTCGAAGAACAGGTGCGCGGCCTCGATCAGCGGGCCGTTGCACAGCACCAGCGCGCGCTGCATGAGGTTGTCGAGCTCGCGCACGTTGCCGGGCCAGCGGTAGGTGAGCAGGAGGTGCGCGGCCTCCGCGGACAGCGCCGGCACGCGCGCGCCGGCGGCGCCGTGGGCGGCCACGAAGCGCATCGCGAGCGGCAGGATGTCCTCGCGGCGCTCGCGCAGCGGCGCCAGCGCGAGCGGGAACACGTTCAGGCGGTAGTAGAGGTCCTCGCGGAACCGGCCGGCCGCCACGTCGGCGCGCAGGCGGCGATTGGTCGTCGCGACGACGCGCACGTCCAGGGCGATCGGCGTGCGGGCGCCGAGCCGCTCGACCTCGCGCTCCTGCAGCACGCGCAGCAGCTTGGCCTGCAGCGCGAGCGGCATCTCCGAGACCTCGTCGAGCAGCAGCGTGCCGCCCTGGGCCTGTTCGAACTTGCCGGCGTGCGAGCCGTGCGCGCCGGTGAAGGCGCCCCGCTCCCAGCCGAACAGCGTGGCCTCGAGCATGGTCTCCGGGATCGCGGCGCAGTTCACGGCGACGAACGGACCGCCCGCACGGGCGGAGTGGCGGTGCACGTACTGGGCGAGCACTTCCTTGCCGGTGCCCGACTCGCCGGCGATCAGCACCGTGCAGTCGCTCGCGGCGACGCGGCGGGCCGTCTCGGCAATGCGCAGGGACTCCGGCGCGCAGACGACGAGGTCGCGGTCGACGCGGGCCGCCCCGGGGGCGGGGACCGTCGTGGCCGTGGAGTGCGTCTGGGTCATGGCATCGGTTCCTGGCGTCCAAAGCGTGGCGCTAACGCTTTGGGTGCAAGTTCCGTGCCGGCCGCCGCTGGGGGGTTCAGGGGCCCGTTACGGGCCTCGGCGGCCGTCTCGGCGTCAAGTTTCCGGCACGCAGGCGTCGGAGGACACCAGCGAGAACTTGCGCAGTTTCTCGACCAGCGTGGTCCGGCGCAGCCCGAGCAGGCGGGCGGCGTGCGCCACGATGCCGTCGGAGCGCTGCAGCGCCTGCTCGATCAGCTCGCGCTCGATCGAGTCGAGGTGCGCCCGGAGGTCGATGCCGTCGTCGGGCAGGCGACGCAGCGGGGCGTCGGCCGACGCGGCCGCGGCCGGGGTGACGTCTTCGATGCGCAGGACGGCCTCGACCGGCACGTCGGCGGCGCGGCGGCCGTCGCCGGCGAGTTCGCGGGCATCGGCTTCGAGTTCGGCCGGGCTCGGCTGCCAGCCGGCCGGCCGGTAGCGCGCCGGCAGGTCGCCGACCTGCACGAGGCGGTCGCCGCACTGGATCGCCAGGCGCTCGAGGAGGTTCTGCAGTTCGCGGACGTTGCCCGGCCACGAATAGCGGCGCAGCGCGGACAGGGCGCAGGTGGACAGGCGCAGGCGCGAGCCCTCCACGATCGACAGGCGCTGCGCCATGTCGTGGACCAGCATGTCGAGGTCCTCGATGCGGTTGCGCAGGCTCGGCATCTCGATCGGGACGACGTTGAGACGGTAGAAGAGGTCCTCGCGGAAGGTGCCGGCCTGGATGGCGGCCTCGAGGTTGCGGTGCGTCGCGGCGATGATGCGCACGTTGCAGCGCTGGGTGACCTGGCTGCCGACGCGCTCGAAGGTGCGCTCCTGCAGCGCCCGCAGCAGCTTGACCTGCATGTTCGGGCTCATGTCGCCGATCTCGTCGAGGAACAGCGTGCCGCCGTCGGCCAGCTCGAAGCGGCCCTTGCGCGTGCTGATGGCGCCGGTGAAGGCGCCCTTCTCGTGGCCGAACAGTTCGCTCTCGAGCAGCTCGGCCGGGATCGCGCCGCAGTTGACCGGCACGAACGGGCGCCCGGCGCGCGGCGAGCAGTCGTGGATCGCGCGGGCGGCGACTTCCTTGCCCGTGCCCGACTCACCGAGCAGCAGGACGGTGCTGTCGTGGCGCGCCACCTGGCGGATGAGCTGGTTGACTTCGCGCACCGCGCCGGAGGTGCCGGTCGGCAGTCGCGCGCGCGTCGGTGCTTCGCTCGTGCGCTCCACGCACGGCAGGTCGAGGTTGGTGAAGTTCGGCAGCCGCCAGCGCCCCGTGGCCGACACTTCTGATCCTTGGGTGGACATCCTCTCGCTCCGCTCGTCTTTTCGTTGTATCCCGCGGATCATCTTTCCAAAGATTCAAAGCGGGTGGAGACGTGAAAACTCCTTTTTGGATGGATCTCCCCCGGATGAGTGTCAACGCACACGTCGCGAAACTGCGACCTGTCTCCGGTGGTTCCGGAACGCAAATTTGTCGATCAGGTCACCGACAGGCTCCGCGAGCGGCAAAAACCGAAGCTTCGCCTTGCCTTTTTCGACGGCCACGACGCGCGCCGGCAGCGCGAGCGGCTGCGGGAGCGCGTTGCGCAGGAATATGTCAAGCCTGCCGCAGCCGCCGACCTGGAACGGGAAGCGGTCCGCGTCGATGGCCGCGCCGATGGAATTGAACCGCACCCGCACCGCGCCCGGGCGCTGCTGGTCGCGGCTGGCGAGGTGGACCAGCAGGTCGAGCACCAGCGTCAGCTTGGAGTCGAGCCGCGCGAGCTCGGTCATCACCGGCGAGCCGTCGTCCGGCTTGTCCCGCGGCAGCACGGGCTGCTCGTCGAGCGCCGCGCAGGCGAGCAGCAGGCGGTGGTTGCCGTCGTCGTAGCGGCGGGCCGCCAGGTCGTCCATGGGCTCGGCGGACGGAGTCCAGACCACCGGCAGGAGGTCGTCGTACGCGATCTCCTCGAAGACCAGGGTGGTGTCGCCGTCGTCGGACATGTCGGTCGTCGTCAGGCGGGCGCGACCGCACGCCGGTAGGCCATGGCGTTCCACGCGTCCCGCAGCTCGCGCAGCAGCCCCGCCACTTCGTCGAGGGCCTCGGCGTCGTTGGCGGCGTTGCCGGCGATGAGCCGGCGCGTGACGTAGTCGTAGAGGTCGTCGAGGTTGGCGGCCACCGCCCCGCCCCGCACCAGGTCGAGCGAGCCGCGCAGCTCGCCCACGATGGCGATGACGCGCGTCAGCAGCTGGGCCTTCTCGGCGAGCTGGCCGTTGCGCAGGCAGCCGCGCGCGGCCGCGATGCGCTCGAGGGCCCCGTCGTACAGCATGAGGATCAGGCGCTGAGGGTCGTCGTGGGCGACGCTGCCCCAGGCCGCGACGCTCTTGTAGGCCGCTGCGCCGCCGTATCGGACCGCCGTTTCCATGATGCGCCTCGCTGCGCGGCGCGACGTGCGCCGCCTCGTGAGGTGTAACGGCGCGGCGGCGGTCATCTTGAGCTGCGGCGCCGGGCGCTCAGCCGCCGAGCTGCTGCGACAGGAAGGAGCTGGTCGTCTGCATCTGGGTCAGCAACGTGTCCAGCGCCGTGAACTGGGCCCGGTAGCGCGTCTCGATGATCGACATCCGCCGGTCGATGTCGCTGGTCTCGCGGGTGAGCGCGGTCAGCTTCTTGTTGAGCGTGGCGGTGCGCTCGGACAGCTGGGCGGTGCTCTTGAGCTCGGTGTCGAGCAGCGTGTGCAGGCGCGCGGCGATGCCGTCGTCCGAGCCGAACAGGCGGGCCACGTCCTCGAAATTGGCCTTGAGCGCCGCCGACAGCTTGGCGTCGTCCACCACGAGCTGGCCGGTCGCGTCGGTCTTGATGCCGAGCGAGGCCAGGGTGTCGTAGCTGCCGATCACCCCGCTCACGGGGTCCGAGATGCCCATGCGCACGTTCTGCTGCAGGCCGCGCACGTAGGCGTTGCCGATCAGCGGGCCGGCCGTGCCGGTGGTTGCGTTGTAGGCCTGCAGCCCGGCGACGTTCTTCGCCAGCGAGTTGTAGTCCGTGACGAACTTCTTGATGCGGGTGGTGACCGCCGTGAGGTCGTTGCCCACGTCGAGCGTGTAGGTCGTGCCCGGGTCGGCCTTCAGCAGGCTGATGGTCAGGCCGTCCACCGCACCGGTCACCTCGTTCGAGGCGCTCCGGTACTCGTAGCCGTTGACGTAGATCGTGGCGTCGGCCGCGGCCGTGGTCTGCGTCAGGGTATTGGCGCCGGGGTTGCCCGCGTCGTAGACCAGCGCCGCGAGGCCGCCGTCGCCGCCGGCCTGGGTGATCGTGACGGCGTTGTCGGCCCCGGTCTTGCGGGCCGTCAGCACGAGGCGGCTGCCGTCGGTGCCGTTGATGATGCTGGCCGTGACGCCTTCGTTGCCTTCGGCGGAGTTGATGGCGTCGCGGATGCCGGCCAGCGTATTGTGGGTCGAGTCGATCTCGACCTCGAAGCTGTCCTCGCCGTAGGCGATGGTGAGCGTGCCGGTGCCCACGACCGCGTCGCGGCCGGCCACGAACGGCCCCGACGCGAGCTTCTGCGCCGTGGCGAGGTTGCCGACCTCGATCTCGTAGCTGCCCGGCCCCACCGAGTCGTCGGCGGTGGCCGTGAAGATGGTCTTGTCGGAGGACGTCGCGGTGCGCACGGCGAAGGACGCGATGTCCTTGATGCCGGCCAGCGCGTCGCGCAGGGTCGACATGCTGCTGCGGAGCGAGCCGAGGCCCGAGATCTCGACGTTGACCGCGCTGCGCTGGCGGGTGACGCGCGCATCGAGCGGCGCGCGCTCGGCGGCCACGAGCTGCGAAACCAGCGTGTTGATGTCGAGTCCGGAACCGACGCCCGATGCCTGGATACCAGCCATGATTCACTCCCGGCCGCGCACGGCGGAAAACCGGCGGCCCTGCCCACAGGAATGCAAGTCGCGGGCCAGCCCCATCAGGACAGCTCGTCGATCAGCGCCGCCCCGGCGGTCTCGAGGCTGCGCGCGATGCGCAGCACCTCGTCGCTCGGGATCTGGCGGATCAGGTCGCCGGTGGACGGGTCGCGCACCTGCACGACGAACCGGCCGAGGGCCTGGTCGACCACGATGCTCAGCTGGTGGCCGCTGCGCTTGAGGAAGTCGTCGATCTGCGCCGCCGACTTGTGCACGTCCTGCACGGGCACGGCCATGGGGTGGGGTTCGGGCACGGAAACACGCTGCGGCAAGGGCTGGCCGGTCGCCGGCGCGGTCTTGCCGCCGTCCGCCGCCCCGGCCTGCGCCGCGAGCTGACGGAGAGACTCCGGCTTCGCGCCGGTCGCCTCCACGGTCGTCACCGCCTGTATGCTCATAATCGTCTCCTCGCCCCGCCGCTCGAAAACGGCGGCGGATGACAGCTTTCCAGCCGTCACCCGCCGCTTCTACGGACCCGGACCCGAGGGCGGTCCGGGGCTGCTACCCGATCAGCGGAGCAGCGACAGCACGTTCTGCGGAACGGCGTTGGCCTGGGCCAGGATCGCCGTGCCGGCCTGCTGCAGGATCTGGGCGCGGGTCAGGTTCGCGGTTTCAGCCGCGAAGTCCGCGTCCTGGATGCGCGAGCGGGAGGCCGACAGGTTCTCGGACGTGGTCGACAGGGTGTTGACCACCGACGAGAAGCGGTTCTGCAGGGCGCCGAGCTGGGCGCGGCCGGTGTTCACGGCGGAGAGGGCCGCGTCCATCGCGGTGATCGCGGCGTCCGCACCAGCGGTCGTGCTGATGTCGAGGGCGGCGAAGCCGGTCTGGGTCGAGGTGGCCGTCGTGGCGGCGGTCAGGCCCGTGGTCGCGGTCGTGGCGGTGTTCGCCAGGCCGACGGTGATCGCGCTCGAGCTCGACAGCACGACCTGCGTCGGCGCCGAGGCCAGGATCGTCGCGTACACGCCCGTCTGCGAGGCGTACGAGTTGACGGCGGCCATGACGCTCGAGGCGCGGTTGGCGGCGTTCGTGTCCGCGGCGATCGCACCGACGCTCACGGTGTTGATCGTGAAGTCGCCGGCCGTGATGGCCGTGAACGCGGAGGCGGCGGCGCCGGTCACCTGGGCGATCGAGGACGAGCCGAGCGCGGAGCTCTGCGCGTTCACGATGCCGCTGACCGTCATCGTCTCGCCGACGTTCGCGCCGACCTGGAACACCTGGTTGCTGAACGAGCCGTCGATCAGCTTGGTGCCGTTGAACGACGTGGTCGTGGCGACGCGGTCGATCTCGGTCTTGAGGGCGAGGGCTTCGACCTGCAGCGCGGCGCGGTCGGTGCTGCTGTTCGTCGCGTTGCGCGACTGCACGGCCAGCTCGCGGATGCGCTGGAGGTTGTTGCCGACTTCGGCGAGGGCGCCTTCGGCCGTCTGCGCGAGCGAGATGCCGTCGTTCGCGTTGCGGGCAGCCTGGTTCAGGCCGCGGATCTGGGCGGTGAACCGCTCGGAAATCGCGAGGCCGGCCGCGTCGTCCTTCGCGCTGTTGATGCGAAGGCCGGACGACAGGCGCTGCAGGGACGTCGACAGCTGCGAGCCGGACGTGTTCAGGTTGCGCTGTGCATTCAGCGACAGGACGTTCGTGTTGATGACTTGGGGCATGACAATCACTCCTCAGTTTGTTGAGCCCCAGGCGGCGCCGGGAGCCTCCTTTGCGCGAGCTGCCGATCGGTGTGATCGCTGCTCTCGGGGTCCTGTATCGGGTTGCCGGGGGCAACCTTGAGCGGCGGTTCCATCCGCTTTGGAGGTATCTGTGCTCCGGGTCTCGAAAATCGTGCGAGCCGCTCGCAGGCGCGCGAACGGCCCGCCCCGGGGAGGACGCGGCGTCAGAGATAGTTAAATAGAGACAGGTCGCCGACCTGGGCCATGGCCTTCTGGGCCGCCTGCAGGCCGGCGTACTGCAGGTTCAGGCGCGACACGGCCTCGGCGTAGTCGAGGTCGCGCACGTCCGACAGCATGGTCTCGAGGTTTATCCCGTTGTCCTCGAGCGTCGACTCCGTGCTGTCGAGCGTGTTGAGCCGCACGCCGACGCCGGCCCGCACGTCGAGGACGTGCTCGAGCGAACGGTCAAGCTGCTGCAGCGAGGCGTCGAGCGCCGTGCGCATCCGCGCGGCCTCGGGCTCGGTCGTGGTCGGGGAGCGCACCGCGGCGATCAGCCGGTCCAGCGACCCGAACAGGTCGGTCGAGCCGGCCGCGCGCACCACGAAGCGGTCGCCGGCCGCGGGCGCCCCGCTGACGGTGACGCTCACGCCCAGGAAGTCGATGGCCGAGCCGCTCGTGTAGGCGCCGGAGGCGACGACGTTCGGCACCGGCGTGGCGGAGTCCAGCACCTGCCAGGCATTGGCCGACGTGAACTCCACGGTGTAGTCGCCGCCGGGCCAGGCCGAGCGGTCGGTCACGCTGCCGACCGACAGGGTGCCCGTTCCCGCGTTGGTCGCCGCGGCGGACGTCACGAAGGTGCCGTTGCCCTCCTCGATGCGCCCGAACACGTCGAAACCCGAGTCGCCGTCGGCGACGCGCTGCGTCTCGCTCACCTGCTGCAGGCGCTGGCCCTGGTCGCCGTAGTACTGCACCGAGCCGCCGCTGCGCACGAAGGGCTTGGTCTGCACCGCGAGCCCGGCGAAGATGTACTCGCCCTGGGCGTCCTTGCGGTTGGCGAGATCGAGCAGCGTGTCGCGCACCTGCTCGATCTCGGTGGCGATCACGCTGCGGTCGCCGGAGTTCACGGTGTCGTTGGCCGCCTGCAGCGTCAGGTCGCGGATGCGCATCAGCGACTCGCCCACGCTCGCGAGGGTGTCTTCCTCGAACGTGAGCCGGCTGCGCGCGAAGGAAACGGTGGTGACGTACTGGTCCTTGGCCGACAGCTGGCGCGAGAGGTCCTGCACGCGCATGGCGCCGAGCGGGTTCTCGGCAGGGGTCGAGAACTTCAGTCCCGAGGCCACCTGCAGCTGCGTCTTCGCGAGGCGCGCCTGCGCCTCGAGCATGGCGTTCAGCGCCTGGTAGGTGGCGCCGGACGTGGAGATTCGCGTGGTCATCGCCGGATCGCTCCGAGCAGCGTGTCGAACACGGTATTGGCGACCTGCACCACCTGCGCCGCCGCCTGGTAGGCCTGCTGGTAGCGCAGCAGGTTGGCCGCCTCCTCGTCGAGGTTGACGCCCGAGATCGAGTCGCGCGTGGCGATGGTGTCCTTCTTCACGACCTGCAGCGCGTCGCGCGAGACCTGCGCCTGGCGGGTCTGCACGCCCACGTCCGAGACGATGCGCCCGATCGACTCGTTGACCGAGAGCTTGCCGCCCTCGAGGTAGCCGGACGACATCGCGTCGTGCAGGGCCAGGAAGTTGCGGTTGTCGCCCACGCCGTTGGCGTTGTTGCCGACGGTGAAGCTGTCGCCCGCGGCGGGCGAGCCCTCGATCACCAGCGACCAGCCGTTGGCCGCGATCGTGGTGCCCGGCGCGAACGGCTGGGCCGGTCCGCCGTCGACCGAGTAGGTGCCGGCGGTCGGGAAGCTGATGGTCGCGGTGGTGCGCAGCGCGGGATCCGTCGGGTCGACCACCGTCAGGTCGCCGAGGATGCCGCTGCCGGTGTTCGCCGAGGCGGCCGAGCCGGCGATGGGCAGGGCCGCCGCGAACTTGGCCGGGTCGGTGAACAGCACGCCCATGCCGCGCGCCGCGTCCTGCGTGGGACGGACGAGGAAGCCGTCGCCGGCCGCGGCGGCGCCGGAGACGGTGAACTCGAGCCCCGCCGCGACGAACGGGTCGGCCGCGGTGCCGGTGCCCGTCATCGCCACCGCGGCGCCGGTGGCGGCGTCGCGCAGCGACCAGTTGCTGCCGTTGTACTCCAGCAGGTAGTTCGAGCGCGTCACCTGGGTCGGGTCGCCGCGCGTGACGGCGATGGACGCCGTGCCGGAATTGCCCGCGCCCGGCAGCACGCCGACGCCGCCGAGCCGGAACACGTCCGTGCCGGCGAGGCCGTCGAGGTCCATGCCCTCGGCCTGCTGGCCGTTGACGAGGCCGGCGATGCCGACCGCCAGCTGGCCGAGCGCGTTGCGGGACGGGTCGAGCATCTTGTTGCGGAAATCGAGCACGCCGCCGAGTTCGCCGCCGGTGAGGTTGCGCGTCACGTCCACCGGCCCGGCGGGCAGCCCGGCCACGATGGACAGCCGCGAGCCGTCGTAGCGGTCCGGCTGGGTGTACAGCCGCATCGCGTCGACGCCGATCACCAGCGCCTGGCCGCTGCCCACCAGCACGTTGACCGTGCCGTCCTCCATCGCGACGGTGCTGATGCCGATCTTCTCGGACAGCTGGTCGAGCAGCAGGTCGCGCTGGTCGAGCAGGTCGTTCGGGGACTTGCCGGTGGATCCGTAGGCGATCGCGATGCGGCCGTTGAGGTCGGCGATCGAGGTCGAGATCGAGTTGATGTCGCTGACCGCCGAGGTCAGCCGGCCGTTCACCTCGGCGTCGATCTGCTCGAGGGACTGCGCGTAGCTGCTCATCTGCGAGGCGAGCGAGTTGGCCTCGGTCAGCAGGCTCTGGCGCGCCGACATCGAGGACGGCGCGCTCGCCACGCTCTGCACGGCGTTGGCGAACTGCTGCAGGGTCGCCGACAGGCCCGTGGTGCTGTCCGCATACAGGTTGTTGATGCGGTTGGCGAGCGAGGCGAACACTTCCTCGCGCGAGAGGCTGCTCGAGGTCGAGCGGTACTGCAGCGCCGTGAACTCGTCGTAGCTGCGCGTGATGCCGTTGATGCCCACGCCGCTGCCGACGAAGCCGTAGCCGTACTGCTGCGGCAGCAGCGTCGACTGGTCGACGCGCTGGCGGCTGTAGCCTTCCGTGCCGACGTTGGCCACGTTGTGGCTGGTGGTGTCGAGGGCCCGCCGGTAGGTCTGCAGCGCCGAGATGGCGGTGTTGAGGATGTCAACCATGGTTCAGTCCTGGACGGGCGCGACCGGGCCGCCGCTTCACGTGGCACCCCGGGTCGACGCCGTTATCGGCCGCGCGGCCGCGGTCTTGAGTGGGTCGCCGCCGCCGACCAGCGCAGTGACCTGCGCCGCGACGGCCTGCAGCTTGGCCGCGTAGGACGGATCGGTCGCGTAGCCGCCGCGCTGCAGCGCCGAGGCGAACGCCGTCACGTCGCTGCCGGTGTTGCGCGCCGCGGCGTAGCGCGGGCTGCTGCCGAGCAGCTCCGCGTAGTCCGCGAGTCCGGCCGCGAGCGAGTCGTAGGCGCGGAACGGCTGCTCGACGCGGTCGGCCACGCCCTGCGCGTACTCGACCGTGCGCGCGCTGACCGCGGCCCCGCGCCAGCCGCCGCCGGCCTTGATGCCGAAGAGGTTGAAGCTCGGTTCGCCGTCCGCGCCGCGCGGCTGCGACCGGCCCCAGCCGGTCTCGAGCGCGGCATGCGAGACGATGGTCGCCGGATCGACGCCGAGACGCTGGCCGGCCGCCTGAGCGTGCGGCCAGATCTCGCGCACGAAGTCCTCGCGCGACTTCGGCGGCCAGGCGGCATCGCCCGTGGTGGCGGCCGGCGTCGGCGCCTGGGCGGCAGCGGCGGCCGTGCCCTGCGCAGCCCCGGCCGCGTCACCGCCGACGCCCGCGAGCTGGCGCATCAGCATGTCCGCGAGCCCGAGCCCGCGGCCCTTGGCGAGCTCGACCGAGATCTGCTGGTCGAACATGTCGCGGTAGAAGTCGCTCTGCTCGCTGTCCATCAGCCCGTCGCCGAAGCTGGTCGCGCGCATGCTCTTGATGAGCATCTGCGCGAACACGCTCTCGAACTGCTGGGCAACGGCGCGCAGTGTCTCCGGCGAGCGGTCGCCCGCGGCCGCGTTGCGCTTCAGCCCTTCGAGGCTGCGCGGGTCGGCGCTCAACGAGGCCCGGGCGGCGTCGACGGTCATGGCTCAGATCACGATCAGCTGGGCGCGCAGCGCGCCCGCTTCCTTCAGGGCCTCGAGGATCGCGACGATGTCGCCGGGCGCGGCCCCGACCTGGTTCACCGCGCGCACGATCTCGTCGAGGCTGACGCCCGCGTCGAACACGAACATGCGCGCCGGCTCCTGCGAGGCCTGGATCTCGCTGCGCGGCGTGACGACCGTCTGGCCCTGGCTGAACGCCTCGGGCTGGCTGGTATCGAGGCGCTCGGTGATGGTGACCGACAGCGAGCCGTGCGCGACCGCCGCCGGCAGCACGCGCACGCGCGAGCCGATCACGACCGTGCCCGTGCGCGAGTTGACGATCACGCGGGCCGGGCCCTCGCCGGCGTCGATCTCCAGCTCCTGCAGCTCCGAGACGAAGGCGATGCGCTGCGTCACGTCCACGGGCGCCTGCACCTGCACCGAGACGGCGTCGATCGCCTCCGCGGACCCCTCGCCGAGCAGCTTGTTGATGCCGGCCGCGAGGCGCGTGGCCGTCGTGAAGTCCGAGGTGTTCAGGTTGAGCGTGACGCGCGGCAGCGCGGCGAAGTCGTTCGGCACCTCGCGCTCGACGGTGGCGCCGTTCGGCACGCGCCCGGCGCTCGGCACGTTGATGGAGATGCGCGAGCCGTCCTTGCCCTCGATGCCGAAGCCGCTCACCACGAGGTTGCCCTGCGCCACGGCGTAGACCTCGCCGTCGGCGCCGTGCAACGGCGTCATCAGCAGCGCGCCGCCGCGCAGGCTCTTGGCGTTGCCGATGGAGGAGACCGTCACGTCGATGGTCTGCCCGGGCTTGGCGAACGGCGGCAGGTCGGCCTGCACCGTCACCGCGGCGACGTTCTTGAGCTGCGGATTGGCGTTGGCGGGAATGGTCACGCCGAAGCGCATGAGCATGTTCTTGATGCTCTGCACCGTGAACGGCGCCTGGCTGGTCTGGTCGCCCGTGCCGTCGAGTCCGACCACGAGGCCGTAGCCGACGAGCTGGTTCGGCCGCACGCCCTGGACCGTCGCGAGGTCCTTGACCCGTTCGGCGTGCGCGACGGCCGCGCCGAGCAGGAACGCGACGGCGGCGAAGAGGAGGAACTGGATCTGGAGTCTGCGCATGGCCGTCTCCCTAGAACGGCATGACCGGCGAGTTGAACACCCGCGCGAGCCAGCCCATGGCGTTGGCGTCCTGCACCGCGCCGCGGCCGCCGTAGGCGATCCGCGCCTCGGCGACCTTCCAGGACGCGACCGAGTTGTCGGGCTCGACGTCCATCGGGCGCACGATGCCCTCGACGCGCACCAGCTCCTTGCCCTGGTTGAGCGCGAGCCACTTCTGGCCGCGCACGAGCAGGTTGCCGTTGCCGACGCGGCCGACCACGGTCACCGTGATCGAGCCGAAGAGCTGGTTGCTCTGCGAACTGGCGCCCTGGCCGTCGAACGCCTGGTCGCCGGCGATCGACGTGTCCATCGGCAGCCCGTTGAGCGTGGCCGGCTGGCCGAGCAGCTTCGGCGCCGGCACCTCCACGCTGGTGGACTTCTTGGTCGAGGTCTTCGCGCTCTTGGTGGCGCTGGTGCGCTCCTCGAGGCGGATGGTCAGCAGGTCGCCCACGCGGCGGGCGGTCGGGTTCTCGAACAGCGCGCCGTCGCGGCCGGGCTGGAAGATCGCCCCGTTGCCCTGCGTCTTCGGCTGCTCCGCCAGCGGCGCCGGCTGGTCCCAGGGGATGGAGTCCATGGGTGTCTGGCACGCGGCCAGCAGCGCGACGGCGGCGAGCGTGGCGTGGCGGGCGATTCGTGCGGCGAGGGACGTCATGGCGGTACTCCGGCGCTGGGCCCGGCTCAGAGCTGGTTGGTCACGAACTCGAGCATCTGGTCCGTGGTCTGGATCGCCTTCGAGTTCATCTCGTAGGCGCGCTGCGTCTCGATCATGTTCACGAGTTCCTCGACGACGTTGACGTTCGAGCTCTCGAGCGAGCCCGAGGCGATGGTGCCGAGGCCGTCGAGGCCCGGCGTGCCTGCCTGCGCGGTGCCGCTCGCGGCGGTCTCGAGCAGCAGGTTCTCGCCGCGCGGCTGCAGGCCCGCGGGATTGATGAAGTCGACCAGCTGCAGGTTGCCCACCTGCTGCGGCGCGGTCTGGCCGGCCAGCGTGACCGACACCGTGCCGTCGGCGCCGACGGTGACGCTCTGCGCGCCGGCGGGAATGGTGATGCCGGGCTGCACGCGATAGCCGCTCGAGGTGACCAGCTCGCCCTCCGAGCTGACCTGGAACGAGCCGTCGCGCGTGTAGGCGAGCGTGCCGTCCGGCAGCTGCACCTGGAAGAACCCGCGGCCCTCGATCGCCATGTCGAAGGCGTTGCCGGTCTGCACGAGGTTGCCCTGCGTATAGAGCTTCTCGGTCGCCACCACCCGCACGCCCGTGCCGAGCGAGAGGCCGCTCGGCGCCACGGTGTCCTGCGAGGTCGAGGCGCCGGCCTGCGTGACGTTCTGGTAGAGCAGGTCCTCGAACACCGCGCGGCCCTTCTTGTAGCCGCTGGTGTTGACGTTGGCGAGGTTGTTCGACACGACGGTCATGCGCGTCTGCTGCGCGTCGAGTCCGGTCTTGGCGGCCCACAGTGCGGGATTCATGGGTGGTTCCTTCGGTTGTGCGTCAGGCAGTGCGCAGGAGCTGGGTGGCGGCGGCGGCGTTGTCCTCGGCCGAGCGCATCGCCTTGACCTCGAGGTCGAAGCGCCGCGACAGCTCGATCATCTGCACCATCGCGTCGGCCACGTTGACGTTGCTCGACTCGAGCGCGCCCGGCGCGACCTGCACCGAGGCGTCGGCCGGCGCGTCGGTGCCGTCGCGCAGGCGGAACAGGCCGTCCTCGCTCTTCACGAGCGCGGCGACCGGCGGATTGACCAGCTTGATGCGCCCGACGGTGGCCAGCGTCTCCGGGCCCTGGCCCAGCGGCACGACCGAGACCGTGCCGTCCGTGCCGATCTTGAGGCTCGCGTGCGGCGGCACGAGCAGCGGCCCGCCGTCGCCGACCACCGCGTGGCCGGCGCCGTTGACCAGCCGGCCGTCCGCGTCGAGGCGCAGGTCGCCCGCGCGCGTGTAGGCCTCGCGGCCGTCCGGTCCCTGCACCGCGATCCAGCCCTGGCCGGCCACCGCGACGTCGAGTTCGCGCCCGGTGTTCTGCACGGCGCCGAGCGACTCGTCCCAGCCCGATTCGCCGGCGGTGGCGTAGGCGCGCGACGCAAAGCCCGGGCCGGCCACGCCGCGCGTCTGGAACGCGGCGAGGTCCTCGCGGAAGCCGGTCGTCGACGCGTTGGCGAGGTTGTGGTTGTTGGCGGCCTGCATGCGCAGGGTCTCGCTCGCACCTGTCATCGCCACGTAGAGGAATCGGTCCATGGCTCAGCCGCCTCAGCGGATGTTGATGATCGACTGGGTCAGCTGGTCGTTGGTCGTGATCATCTGCGCGTTGGCCTGGAAATTGCGCTGCGCGGTGATCATGTTGACCAGCTGCTCGGTGATGTCGACGTTGGAGGCCTCGAGCGCGCCGGAGCGCACGACGCCGAAGCCGGAGTTGCCGGCCTCGCCGAGGCGGGCCTGGCCGGAGTCGAAGCTCTCCGCCCACTTGGTGTCGCCGATCGGCTGCAGGCCCTGCACGTTCGGGAAGGTCGCCAGCGCGATCTTGCCGAGCGCGACCGAGCGCCCGTTGGTGAAGCGCGCCGTGGCGACGCCGCTCTGGTCGATCTGCATGCCGACCAGCCGGCCGGTGGTGTAGCCGTCCTGGAGCAGCGAATTGACGCTGAAGGCGGAGCCGTACTGCGTAGTGTCGGAGACGTTGAGGGTGATCGTGATCGGGGCCGCGCCGGTGGCCGGCGTGTAGGCCGGGAACGCGAGGTCGCCCGTCGCCGGCGTGGCCAGCGCGCCGGTGTCCGTGTAGGTGATGGTCTGCGCCCCGCCGACCGCGGTGCCGTCCACGTAGAGCCTCGCGCTCCACTGGTTGGCCACGGCGTCCTTGACGAAGTACAGCGTGCCGGTGTGCGCGGCGCCGAGCGAGTCGTAGACCGTCAGCGAGGTCGCGTTGTTGTAGCTGGTCGGGTCGGTCGGGTCGAAGGTGGGCGTGCCCGGCAGGGCGGCCGTCGCCGGCAGGTTGGCGGTCAGGTCGATCGAGGTCGTGGGCGACGGCGCGCTCTCGGTCGTGACCAGCTGCAGGTCGGACAGCGCGCCGGTGTTGAAGCCGCCGGTCGCGATGGGCTGGTAGACCTGCAGGCGGTTGCCCGCCGAGTTGACGACGTAGCCCTCGCGGTCGAGTTCGAAGGCGCCGGCCCGCGTGTACGACAGGCTGCCGCCGTCGCTCACCACGAAGAACCCGTCGCCGCTGATCGCGACGTCGAGGGTGTTCTCGGTGAACTCGATGCTGCCCTGCGAGAACTCCTGCGAGATGTTGGTCACGCGCACGCCGCCGCCGCTGGCGGTGGCGGCCGCGGACTGCGGCGAGGCCGCGAAGATCTCCGCGAACTCGGTGCGCGAGTTCTTGAAGCCCGTGGTCGCGGCGTTGGCGATGTTGTTGGAGGTGACGGCGAGCTCGGCCGAGGCGGCATTCAGGCCACTCAGCGCGATGCGGGAACTCGAGGTCATGGTTCGGTGCTCCGGGAGGTGTTCGTTGGGTTCAGGAGATGCGTCGCACCGTGGCGAGCGACACCGTGCCCTGGGTGGATGTGTTGAGGACGAGGGCCTGCGTGGAGGCATCGAGCGTCACGCTCTCGACGCGGTCGACGAGCAGCACGTCCAGCGACTCGGTGGCGCCGCCGGTCACGCCGTGGGCCTCGATGGCGTACTGGCCGGCGGGGACGCGGGTGCCGTCCTCGCGCGTGCCGTCCCACGCGAAATCCATGGTGCCGGACGTGGCCGGCGCGGTGAACCGGCGCACGAGCTGGCCGGCGGAGTCGCGCACGTTCACGACGACCTGCTGCGTGCCCTCGGGCACGTCGATGGCGCCGCGCAGGCTGCCCTCGGCGCCGATGAAGCCCTTGCTGGCCGGGACCAGCACCTCGTGGCCGACCAGCGCCGAGCCGGACAGCATGCGGTCGCCCTGCAGGCTCGACACCAGCGTCGCGAGCGACGCCTGCATGTCCGCGATGCCGCTCACCGTGCTGAACTGGGCGAGCTGGCCGAGGAACTGCGAGCTGTCGAGCGGCTTGAACGGGTCCTGGTTGCGGAACTGCGTGACCATCAGCTCCATGAAGTCCTGCTGGTTGAGCTGGTTGGCCTTCTTCGTCGTGGCGGCGGAGGCGCTGGTGCCGATCGGGTCGACGGTACTCATGTCGGTCTCCGGGCTCACTGGCCGAGGCGCAGCGTCGCGAGCAGCATGTCGCGCGCCGTCTTCATGACCTCGACGTCGTTCTGGTAGGAACGCGACGCGGAGATCATGTCCACCATTTCCTCGACCACGTTGACGCCGGGCGCGTAGACGAAGCCCTGCGCGTCGGCGAGCGGGTTGCCCGGGTCGTAGCGCTTCACCGGCTCCTTGTTCGACTCGACGATGCCGGCGACCTGCACGGCGGAGCCCTCGCCCTGGGCGGCGCCCGGGGCGGACTGCGCGACGGTGAAGACCGGGTGGCGCGCCTTGTAGACCGTGCGCGGGTCGCCGCTCACGCTGTCCGCGTTCGCGAGGTTGCTGGCCGTGGTGTTGAGCCGCACGGACTGGGCGCTCATGCCCGAGCCGGCGATGTCGAAGATCTTGAACGACGGCATGTCGGTGCCTCGCTTACTGGCCGGTGATGGCCGTGATGAGGGAGCGGAACTTGCCGCTCAGGAAGGTGAGCGTCGCCTGGTAGCGCACGGCGTTCTCGGCGAAGGCCGACTGCTCGAGGTTGGCGTCGACGGTGTTGCCGTCGAGCGCCGGCGCGAGCGGCGTGCGGTACAGCAGGGGCGCCTCGTTGCCGGCGGCCGCGCCGGCGGTGCCGATGTGGCGCGGGCTGGTGCCCGCGAGCGGCAGCGGCGACCCGGGCGCGCCGGCTTCGGCCAGCACGGCCCGGAAGTCCAGGTCGCGCGCCTTGAAGTTCGGCGTGTCCGCGTTCGCGAGGTTGGCAGCGATCACCTCGGTGCGACGCGCCTGCAGGCTGAGCGCCTGGGGCAGGACGCCGAGATGGCTGTTGAGATCGATGGGCACAGTGCCTCCGCAAGCAGACGTTGCGGAGGTAGCTGCAAGGGCCGTGCCACGGCGGAATTCCGGCGCGGAGTCCCGGGAAGGCAGGGGGGGCGGATGTCCCCGGGACGCTCCGGGCGGCAGTTTGTTGCCGCCGGCGGCAGGGGATTGCCGCTGGCACGACCCTTGCTAGCAGTGTTATCGGCGTTCGACGCCGGAGGTTGAGAGCATGCGCCGCCTTTTTCTGCCGGGACTGATCGTCGCCGCCGCGCTGGCCCCGCCGGGCGCGCCGGCGGTCGCCGCGTCCCGCGCGGATCCCGAGCAGATCCGGGCACTTGCGGAACACTATGTGAATGGACTCGGCCCGCCGGGCGGCACCGTGCACGCGACCGCCGCCCGCCTCGACCCCCGCCTCGCCCTGCCGGCCTGCGCCGGAGTTTTGACGCCCTCGCTGCCGCCGGGCGCCGAGATCCGGCCCCGGATCGCGGTCACCGTGCGCTGCGCCGAGGCCGGGGGCTGGTCGCTGGTCGTCCCGGTGGAAGTGGCGACCGAGCTGCCCTTGCTGGTCGCCCGACGCCCGCTCGCGCGGGGCGAGATGCCGGCGGCCGGCGACCTCGCGACCGACCTGCGCCGCGTCCCCGGGCTCGGCACTCAATTCCTGGCGCCCGGGGCCGATATCGGGGGACGGCGGCTGCGACAGCCGGTCGCGGCCGGCCAGCCGCTGCGCGCCGACATCCTGGCCGCACCGGTGCTGGTCGAACGCGGCCAGCAGGTCACCCTCGTCGCCGAGGGGGCCGGGATCGCCGTCCGTGCCAGCGGAGTCGCCCTCGACGCCGGCGGCCACGGCGATCGGGTGCGGGCGCGCAGCCTGTCCTCCGGGCGCATCGTGGAGGGGGTGGTCGGCGCCGACGGCACCCTCTGGACCCGGCCGTGAGCGGACGGGCTAAAGTTGGCGCCGCCCCGGTCGTTAACTCCCCTGAATGGACCGTGCAGGAGTGATCCATGACGAACAAGATCTCTGGTTATGACCCCCGCCCGGTCCAGGTCGCGGGCAAGGGCGGCGCCGACCGCGCGCGCGGCAAGGCTCCGGAAGCGCCGGCCCAGGGCGCCGCGCAGTCGTCCCACGTCCGCCTGACGGATTCGGCGATGCAGCTCGCGGCGCTGGAGAAGGCGATCGCGAAGGTGCCCGACGTCGACATGGACCGGGTCGAGGCCGTGCGCGACGAGATCGAGTCCGGCGAGTACACCGTCGACTCGCGCCGCATCGCGGCCAAGCTCGTGCAGCTCGAGCGCAGCCTGGGCTCGGCCCTGCCCAAGGAGTGAGGCGAACCACGCCCATGGACCCGCAACTGCTGCGCGACCACCTCCACGGCATGCTCGACGAGGAGGCCCGCCTCCTCGCCCAGCTCGATACGCTGCTGGTGCACGAGGCGGAGGTCCTCGCGAGCGACGACGTGCCCGAGATCGAGCGCATCGGCGCGCAACGCCATCGCTGCGTCAGCGCCCTGATGCGGATCGACTCCGAGCGGCGCGTGATGTGCCGCATGCAGGGCCTGCCGGAGGATCGCGAGCACTTCGAGGCCCTGCTCGAGAAGTGCGACACCGACGGCGCGCTGCGCAGGCTCTGGCAGGAAGGCCTGGCGGCGGCCGCCCGCTGCAAGGACCGCAACGAGCGCAACGGCGCCATCGTCAGCGCCAAGCTGCGCCGGGTGGAGTCGCTGCTGGTGCAGCTGCGCGGCGGCACCAACGCGGCCGCGCCGACCTACGGCTCGGGCGGCCAGCGCAAGGTGCAGGGCCGCGGCCTCGAGCTCGGCCGCGCCTGATCTTCACGCCCCAGCGCGGGGCCGTCCGGTTGATTCGTGCGTCGCGCTGGCATAGCGTCACGCCTCCACCGGCTCTCACTTCGTACACCACTGCATGGCAGCCGCCTACTCGTTGGCCGGGAACGTCCGGCTGCGGGCCCTCAACACCTTCGGCCTCGACGTGGCCGCCGCGCACCTCGCCACGGTCCACGATCCGCAGGTCCTCGGCGAGGTGCTCGCGCTGCCGCAGGCCCGCGACGGGGCGATGGTGCTCGGGGAAGGCAGCAACGTCCTGTTCGCGGGCGACTACCCGGGCCTGATCCTGCGCCTGGCCGCGGACGGAGTGAGCATCGTCGGGGAGGACGGCGAAGGCGCCTGCGTGCGCGTCGATGCGGGCTGCCGCTGGGACCCGCTGGTCGACTGGACGCTGCGCCACGGGCTGTGCGGCCTCGAGAACCTCGCGCTGATCCCGGGCCTGGCGGGCGCGGCGCCGATCCAGAACATCGGCGCCTACGGCGTCGAGGTGGGCGAGTTCGTCGCCTGCGTCGAGGCGTACGACCGGGAGCACGGCGCCCTGGTGCGGATCGACCGGGCGGCGTGCCGCTTCGGCTACCGAGACAGCCTGTTCAAGACCGACCCGGCCCGCTGGATCGTCTGCGCCGTGGAGTTGCGCCTGCCGCGGCACCGCGCGCCGGTGCTCGGTTACGCCGGCGTGGCCGAGGAACTCGCAGCGATGGGCGCCGAGCCGCAGCCCGTGCAGGTCGCCGAGGCCGTGCGTCGACTTCGCCGGCGCAAGCTGCCGGACCCCGGCGTCGCGGGCAACGCCGGCAGCTTCTTCAAGAACCCGGTGGTTTCCGCCGCGCACGCCGAGGCGCTGCTCGCGGCACATCCGCGCCTGCCGGTCTACCCCGCGGGGCCGGATCGCAAGCTGTCGGCCGCCTGGCTGATCGAGCAGTGCGGCTGGCGCGGCCACCGCGACGGCGACGCGGGCATCTCCGCGCAGCATGCCCTGGTGCTGGTGAACCATGGATCCGCCACGGGAGCGCAGCTGCTGGCACTGGCGCGACGGGTCCGGGCCTCGGTGCAGGAGCGCTTCGGCGTCACGCTCGAGGCCGAACCGAGGATCGTCGGCGCGACGCTCTGAGGGTCGCTGCGCGGAACCCCTGCGCTCACCAGCTGCCGGTGTTCGGCATGCTCGCCCAGGGCTCGGCCTTCGCCAGCGCCCCGCCCTTCTGCAGCAGCTCGACCGAGATGCCGTCCGGCGAGCGCACGAACGCCATGCGGCCGTCGCGCGGCGGACGCAGGACGGTGACGCCGTGGTCGACCAGGCGCTGGCAGGCCGCGTAGATGTCGTCCACCTGGTAGGCGAGGTGGCCGAACGAGCGGCCGGTGGTGTACTGCTCCGGATCCCAGTTCCAGGTGAGCTCCACCTGCGCGTCCTCGTCGCCCGGGGCCGCGAGGAAGATGAGCGTGAAGCGCCCTTCCTGCGATTCGTAGCGGCGGACTTCCCTGAGGCCGAGCGCGTCGCAGTAGAACCGGAGCGACGTCGCCACGTCGGTGACGCGGACCATGGTGTGCAGGTACTTCATGCGGGCCTCCCGGTGTGCGCAGGCCCGGATGTTACCCGGCGGCGAAGAAAAGCGGGCGACCCGTGAGGATCGCCCGCAAGGGCTCGACGGATGCGTCGAGGATCCGCTTCCCCGCCCACCCTGCGCCGGGCAGGAGAGGGACTGCCCCAGGGACGGGCGGGGAAGACCGGGGGAACTTCACAGCGTGGCGTTGACCTCTCCCGAGTACGCGCTCTCGACACCCGAGGCATTGACCGACTTGATCGCGAAGTACCACTTGCCCGCCGTCAGTCCCTCGATGACCACCGAGCTCAGGCCGGCGTCCGGAAGGTTGAGCGACGTGGCGTACTGGCCCGGGGCCGTGCCGTAGCAGACCTTGAAGCCCGTGAGGTTGCCGAGGCTGGTGCCGTCGGTGTTCTTCGTCGGTGCGCTCCAGGTCAGGGTCACGGACCGGGTCGGCGCAGGCGACACCGTGATCGCGAACGCCGGCAGCTGCGCGGAGAGCTGTCCGTCGCTGACGGTGATGGCGACGCCGGAGAACGTGCCGACGTTGGCCGCGGTCGGCGTGCCGTACAGCAGGCCCGTCGCGCTCTCGAACGTGGCCCACGACGGCTTGTTCGCGATGCTGAAGGTGAGCGTGTTGCCATCCGGATCCGACGCCGTCGGGCGGAACGAGTACGGCTGGTCGGCCTGGGCGGCAGTGACCGGCGTGCCGGAGATCGTCGGCGCGCGGTTCGGCACCGTGACCGTGATCGCGAAGGGCGACAGCGCCGCGGTGGCCTGGCCGTCGCTCACGGAGATGACGATGTTCGAGTACGTACCCGCATTGGCGGTGGACGGCGTGCCCGACAGCGTGCCCGTGCTGGCGCTGAAGCTCGCCCAGGCCGGCTTGTTGCTGACGCTGAACGTGAGCGTGTCGCCGTCGGCATCGGACGTGGTCGGCTTGAACGAATAGGGCGTGCCCGCGGCGACGGTGCCGGCCGGCGCGCCCGTGATGGTCGGCGCGTGGTTGACGACCGGGTCGGTCACGACGACTGAGAAGGCGGCCAGCGACGCGCTCGCCTGCCCGTCGCTCACCGCGATGACGACGTTCGACTACGTGCCGGCGGTCGTCGGCGTGCCGGAGAGCGTGCCGGTGCTCGCGCTGAAGGTGGCCCAGGCCGGCTTGTTGCTGACGCTGAAGGTGAGCGCGTCGCCGTCGGCGTCGGCCGCGGTCGGCTTGAACGACCACGCCGTGCCGGTGGTCGCGGAGGTCGTCGGCGAGCCCGAGATCGTCGGTGCGTGGTTCGCGGACTGCACTGTGATCGCGAAGGCCGGGAGCGAGGCGCTCGCCTGCCCGTCGCTCACCGCGATGACGACGTTCGAATACGTGCCGGCGGTCGTCGGCGTGCCGGAGAGCGTGCCGGTGCTCGCGCTGAAGGTGGCCCAGGCCGGCTTGTTGCTGACGCTGAAGCTGAGCGCGTCGCCGTCGGCGTCGGCCGCGGTCGGCGTGAAGGACCACGCCGTGCCGGTGGTCGCGGAGGTCGTCGGCGAGCCCGAGATCGTCGGCGCGTGGTTGGCCTCGGTCACGGTGATCGAGAACGCCGGCAGCGACGCACTGGCGCGGCCGTCGGTCACCGCGATGACGATGTTCGAATGGGTCACGAGGGTCGTCGGCGTGCCCGAGAGCTCGCCCGTGCGGCTGTCGAAGCTCGCCCACGACGGCTTGTTCTGCACGCTGAAGCCCAGCGTGTCGCCGTCCTCGTCCGCGGCGGTCGGCCGGAAGACGTAGGGCGACTGCGCAGGCACGCTGGTCGCCGGGGTGCCGGCGATGGTGGGAGCGTGATTGGCCGGGTTGACCGTGATGTTGAACGCCGGCAGCGATGCGCTCGCCTTGCCGTCGCTCACGGTGATCACGATGCTGCCGTTGTAGCCGTCGGTGACCGGCGTGCCGGACAGCGTGCCGGTGCTGGCGCTGAAGGTGGCCCACGCCGGCTTGTTGCCGATGCTGAAGGTGAGCGTATCGCCGTCCGCGTCGGAAGCCGTCGGCGTGAACGCGTAGGCCGAGCCGGCCATGACCGTGGTCGCCGGGGTGCCCGAGATCACCGGTGCGCGATTGACCGACGCGACCGCGATCGAGAACGCGGGCAGCGATGCACTCGCCTTGCCGTCGCTGACGCTGATGACGACGTTGGCGTACGTGCCGGCCGTCGTCGGCGTGCCGGACAGCGTGCCGGTGCTGGCGCTGAAGGTGGCCCACGCCGGCTTGTTGCCGATGCTGAAGGTGAGCGCGTCGCCGTCCGCGTCGGAGGCCGTCGGCGTGAACGCCCAGGCCGAGCCGGCCGTCACCGAGGTCGCCGGGGAGCCGGAGATCACCGGCGCGCGGTTGGCCGACGCGACCGCGATCGAGAACGCGGGCAGCGAGACCGTGGCGCGGCCGTCGCTCACGCTGATGACGACGTTGGCGTACGTGCCGGCCGTCGTGGGCGTGCCGGACAGCGCGCCGGTGCTGGCGCTGAAGCTCGCCCAGGCCGGCTTGTTGCCGATGCTGAAGGTGAGCGCGTCGCCGTCCGCGTCGCTGGCGGCCGGCGTGAACGCCCAGGCCGAGCCCGCGACGACCGACGTCGCCGGCGTGCCGCCGATGGTCGGCGCGTGGTTGACGATCGCCGGGCTGGTCACCTGGATCGAGAACTTCGGCAGCGAGACCGTCGTCCTGCCGTCGGAGACCTTGATGACGATGCCGCTGTACGTGCCGGTGGTCGTCGGCGTGCCGGTGAGCGCGCCCGTGGCTGAACTGAACGACGCCCAGGCCGGCTTGTTGGCGATCCTGAAGCTCAGGCGGTCGCCATTCGCGTCGTACGCGCTGGGCGTGAAGCCGTAGGGTGCGCCGACCACCGCGGCGGTGGCGGGCGTGCCGGAAATCACCGGCGCCGTGTTGCGGGTGCGGGCCTCGACGGGCGCGGTGGCGACCGCGAGGGCGGTGACGAACGTTGCGATCAACGCATGCGGGAATCTGCGGCGGAGCATGACGAGGCCCTCTCTCGGTAACCCCGCTATCCCTCGGCTCAGCCGGTGGACCGGAGGCTTTGCGTCCCCGCCTCGCGACGGGTTTGCCCTTGGTGAATTGACGGCGCCAGTGTTCTCCCGCGGCGCGCGATCGAACAGAAGTGGAGAGGAATTGACTCACACTTCGCCACGCGCGATCGAAACCGAATTGAATCGATGTCGCGCGCGCTGCATTCGCATTCAAAGTGAATGCGAAAGACGCTACGGGATTGCGCTAAATATTCACGTGCCGCTGACGACGCCGGCGATCGCGCACAGCGCGAGCACCCAGTGCAGCGCGAGCGACGTGCGCAGGAGCAGGGCCGCGACGAGCGCGATGACGAGCGCGGGCACGTCGATTCCGGCGGCCATGCCGTGCGGCCACACGACGGCGACGACGAGTTGCGCCAGCAGCGCCGCGATCACGCCGACGACGGCCGCCGTGATCGCGCCGAGCGCACCGGAGATGCGCGGCGCGTGCGCGAGACGTTCGACGTACGGCGCGCCGGCGAAGATGAAGGCGAAGGACGGCAGGAACGTCGCCCACGCCGCGAGCAGCGCGGCGAGAGTCGCGGCCGCACCGGCGGCGAACGGCGCCGGCTGATTCCAGCCCGTCATGAAGCCCATGAACTGCAGCACGATCACCAGCGGGCCCGGCGTGGTCTCGGCGAGCGCGAGTCCGGCGACGGACTGCCCAGGCGTGAGCCAGCCGAGGTCGTGCACGAGATGCTGCGTGACGTACCCGAGCACGGCGTAGGCACCGCCGAACGTCACCAGCGCCGCCTTGCTGAAGAACAGGTAGAGGCGCGCGAAGATCGAGTCCAGCCCTAGCGCGCCTGCGACGAGCAGCAGTGGCGCCAGCCACAGGGCGCCCGCCGTGCCGAGCACGCGCACGCCGCGCATCCGGGCCACGGGGACGGGCGGTGCCGCCATCGCCGCGGACCGCGGCGTGAGCAGGCAGCCTGCGAGCGCCGCGCCGAGCATCAGGAACGGAAACGGCAGTCCACCGGTCAGCATGGCGGCCAGCGCGCCGGCCGCGAGCGCCCAGTGGACGGGAGTGCGCAGTGCGCGGCGGCCGAGGCGCTCGAGCGCCTGCAGCACGAGGCCCAGCACCGCTGCTTTCAATCCGAGCAGCACGCCCGCCAGCGTCGGCACGTGGCCGTACGCAGCGTAGATCCACGAGAGCACGAGCAGCAGCACGACCGCCGGCAGGATGAACGCCAGGCCGGCGACGAGGCCGCCACGCGTCCCGTGCAGGCGCCAGCCGAGGTAGATCGCGAGCTGCAGCGCCTCCGGCCCGGGCAGCAGCATGCAGAAGTTGAGTGCATCGGCGAACGAACGCTCGTCCAGCCAGCGCCGTCGCTCGACGACCTCGCGGTGCAGGATGGCGATCTGCCCGGCGGGCCCGCCGAAGGAGATGAAGCCGAGCCGCACCCAGAAGCGGGCGGCCTCCCGGAAAGTGGGGACCGGCGTCACTCGCTATCTTTCCGCGACGGAAAAATAGTGAGTGTCCCCTGTCAGAACATCTCGGTGGTGTCGGGCGACGGCGGCGGCACGTCGCGCAGGCTGCGCGACGGAATGTGATCGCCGGTGATCATCGCGTCGTAGGACTGCCCGGGGCCGACCATCGGATACACGCCGGCCTCCGTGTCGATGATGACCTCGAGGAACGCCGGGCCGTCGAACTCGATGAACTCCTTCACGACGCGAGGCACGTCGGCCTTGCGATCGAGCCGCACGGCGTAACGGTAGCCGTCCGCCTGCGCGGCCTTGACGAAGTCCTTCTTGTGCAGCGACTTGTCGCTGCCGGCGTGCCGGCCCTTGTAGAACAGCTTCTGCCACTGCCGCACCATGCCGTCGCCGAAGTTGTTCAGCACGACGACCTTCACGGGCAGGTCGTAGGTGGTGACGGTCTCGAGCTCGCCGAGGTTCATGCGCATGCTCGCGTCGCCGTCGATGTCGATCACCAGCTTGTCGCGCCGCGCGAACTGCGCGCCGATCGCCGCCGGCAGGCCGAAACCCATCGTGCCCATGCTGCCGGAGGTGAGCCACAGGCGCGGCTCGCGAAAGTCGAAGTACTGCGCGGCCCACATCTGGTGCTGGCCGACGCCCGTGGCGATCACCGCCTCGCCCTTCGTCAGCCGGTTGATCTCCTCGATCACGTAGTACGGCTGGATCTGCTCGCTGTCGCGATCGTAGTTCATCGCGTACTTCTGCTTGAGCGTGGCGAGGTGGCCGTGCCACTCCGACCAGTCGCGGCGGAACGCCTGCCGCCGGCCGTAAGCGCGCAGCGCCGCGAGCGCGGGCGGGATCAGGCCGACGTGGTTCCACTGCACGCGCTTGACCTTGTTGATCTCCGAGCCGTCCACGTCGATGTGCGCGATGCGCTTCGCGTTCGGCGCGAACTTCGCGGGCACGCCGGCGACGCGGTCGTCGAAGCGCGCGCCGAGGGCGATGAGGAAGTCGCAGTCCTCGACCGCGTAGTTGGCGAAGGCCGCGCCGTGCATGCCGAGCATGCGCAGCGACAGCGGGCTGGTGGTGTCGACCGCGCCGATGCCCATCAGCGTGGTGACGACCGGGAGCCCGAACTCGTCGGCGAACGCGCGCAGCTCGTCGGCGGCCCCGCCGTGGATCACGCCGCCGCCGGCGTAGACGAGCGGCCGCTTCGCTTCCGCGAGCATGGCGAAGAACTTCGCGCACTCCGGCTCGTCCACCGCGCTCTCGAGCACCTGCTGCATGCGCTGGCGATAGCCGCGCGCGGGCAGGTGGCCCTCGCCCTGGAACGCGCCCTGCCAGTTCTGCACGTCCTTCGGCACGTCGATGACGACCGGTCCCGGCCGGCCCGTGCGCGCGATCTCGAACGCGGTGCGCACAGTGGCCTCGAGGCGGGTCGGGTCGGTGACGAGGAAGCAGTGCTTGGCGACGGCGCCCATGATGTTGCTGACCGGCGCTTCCTGGAACGCGTCGCTGCCGATCGAGGCCGTGGGCACCTGGCCGCAGATGACGACGATCGGCACGGAATCCGCGGCGCAGTCGCGCACCGGGGTGACCGTGTTGGTGGCGCCGGGTCCGGACGTGACGATGCAGACGCCGACCTTGCCGCTGGCCCTCGCGTAGCCGGCGGCCATGAAGCCGGCGCCCTGCTCGTTGGCCGGCACGATCAGCGGCATCGGGTGGCCGTGGCCCGCGGCGGCCTGTTCCACGTTGTGGCGGAACACGGCGTCGTAGGTGGGCAGGATGGCGCCGCCGCTGTAGCCGAAGATGACGTCCACGCCCTCGTCGACCAGCACCTGCACGATGGTCTCGGCACCGGTCAGGATCTGGCCGGCGCGCGGGTGCGCAGCGGGACGGGCGGCGGCGTGGCTCGTTTTCACGGCGGCGGGCCTGGCAGGGTCGGTGAATTGTCGTGTTGCGATGCAACGGAGCCTAACAGCCTGATTTCCCAGCGTCCATCTATGCGATCGGGGGGCGATCCCCTATTCTTGGGTCGGGCCGTGGCGGCCGACCGTCGCCGTAATCCCAATACGAATCATTGACTTATGGTCCCGGCAGCCCGACGGGACAGGACCGGAGCCCGCCGTGCGACGCCAGCGACACATCATCGCCATCACCCTGCAGAACGAGTCCGGCGCCCTCACGCGGGTGGCGGGCCTGTTCTCGACCCGCGGCTACAACATCGAGTCGCTGTCGGTCGCGCCGACGGACGACCCGGCGGTGTCGCGCCTCACGCTGGTCACCACGGGCAGCGAGGCCGTCATCCAGCAGATCTCGCAGCAGCTCCTGAAGCTGGTCGACGTGGTCGACGTCGAGGACGTCACGCGCGAGGAGCACTTCGAGCGCGAGCTGCTGCTCATCAAGCTCAAGGGCAAGGCGACGCAGGTGGGCTCGCTGTGGGCGGCCACGCAGCGGGCGGGCGGCCGCGTGCTGTGGGACGCGGCCGACAGCTTCACCATCGAGCTCACCAGCAGCGAGGCGGACATCAACCGCTTCGTGGCCGAGGTGTCGAACTTCGGCGAGGTGCTCGAGGTCGTGCGCAGCGGCGCGCTCGCCATCCAGAAGGGCAAGGAAGTCCTGGAGTCCTGAGCCCGGGCGAGGCCCTCAGGGCAGCGGCGAGGTGCCGACGGCGCCGTCGTCCAGCGCGGCGAGCGCGGCCCGGATCGGCGCCGGCACCGGCACCGGCCGGCGCGTGACGCTGTCGACGTAGACGTGCACGAAGCGGCCGAGCGCCGCGGGCTCGCGCTCCTCGTTGCGGAACAGCCCGATGCGGTACACCACGCTCGAGTTGCCCAGCCTCTCGAGCGCCAGCCCCGCGTGCACGGTCTCGGGGAAGCTCAACTCCTTCAGGAAGCGGCAGCTCGTCTCGGCGACGATGCCGATCGCCGGCAGGTCCCGGACGTCGGTGCCGCTCGCCTCGATCAGGAAGCCGTTCACCGCCGTGTCGAAGTACGAGTAGTAGACGACGTTGTTCACGTGGCCGTAGTGGTCGTTGTCCATCCAGCGCGTGGTGATGGTGCGCAGGACGCGGAACTCGTCGCGGCGCGTGGGCAGTTCGCGGGCGGGCGCGGTCATCGGCGGATCGCTTGCGGCGGGTCGGGCCTGCGACATTAATCGCACTCGCGCGCGAAAGCACGCTCCGTTACCCTCGCGGCATGAAGATCCAAGCCGCCGTCCTGCGCCAGTCCGGCCTGCCTGCGCCGTACGCCGAGTCGAAGCCGCTCGGCATCGAGGCCGTCGAACTCGACGCGCCGGGGCCCGGCGAGGTGCTGGTGCGGGTGCGCGCCGCCGGCCTGTGCCACTCCGATCTCTCGGTGATCGACGGCAACCGGCCGCGGCCGCTGCCGATGGTGCTCGGTCACGAGGTCGCCGGCGTCGTCGAGGAAATCGGCGCGGGCGTCGACGACCTGCGGCGCGGCGATCACGTGGTCGCCGCGTTCGTGCCCAGCTGCGGACACTGCGACCCGTGCAGCGGCGGCCGGCCCGCGCTGTGCGAGCCCGGGCTCGCCGCCAACACCGCGGGCACGCTGCTGTCGGGCGCCCGTCGGCTGCACCAGGCGGCGACGCCGCTGCAGCACCACCTCGGCGTCTCGGGCTTCGCCGAATACGCGACCCTGTCGCGCCGCTCGCTGGTGCGCATCGACGCCTCGCTGCCGTTCGCCGAAGCGGCCCTGTTCGGCTGCGCGGTGATGACCGGCGTGGGCGCGGTCGTGAACACCGCGGCGATGCCGCGCGGCGCTTCGATGGCAGTGGTCGGCCTCGGCGGCGTCGGCCTCGCTGCGCTGCTCGCGGGCCGCATGCTCGAGGCGCCGCACGTGGTCGCCATCGACGTCAACGAGGGCAAGCTGGCGGCGGCACGAGAGCTCGGCGCGACGGCCGTCGTGAACGCCTCGGCACCCGATGCGATCGAGCAGGTGCGCGAGCTGACGAGGGGCGGCGTGGCCTTCGCCTTCGAGATGGCGGGCTCGGCGCGCGCGATGGAGCTCGCGTACCGGATCACGCGGCGCGGCGGCAGCACCGTGTCGGCCGGCCTCTCGCATCCCCAGCAGACGTTCGCGATCCAGCACGTCAACCTCGTGGCCGAGGAGCGCACCGTCAAGGGCAGCTACCTCGGCAGCTGCGTTCCGGAACGCGACATCCCGCAGTTCGTCGAGTGGTACCGCGCGGGCCGCCTGCCCGTGAACCTGCTGCTGAGCGAGCGCATCCGGCTCGCCGACATCAACGTCGCGTTCGACCGGCTCGCGGCCGGCGCCTCGATCCGGCAGGTGATCGAGATCGGCTGAGGCGACATGGCGGCGGAACTGCGCCCCCTGCTGGACTTCGATTCCGGCGACGACTTCGCGCCGTGGGGCGCGGTCGACGACGTCGTCATGGGCGGAGTCTCCCGCAGCAGGTTCGAGCGCGCCGCGCCGGGCGTCGCGCTCTTCGCCGGCCGCGTGTCGCTCGACTTCGGCGGCGGCTTCGCCTCCTGCCGCACGCTCGCGCGGGCCTGGCCGGCAGCCGGCGCGAGCGCCTTCGTGCTGCGCGTGCGCGGCGACGGCCGGACCTACAAGTTCACGCTGCGCACGGACGACGGCTACGACGGCGTGCAGTACCAGGCGCGCTTCACGCCGCCCGCCGGCGAGTGGCACGACTGCACGCTGCCCCTGGCGTCGTTCGTGGCCAGCTTTCGCGGCCGGGCCGTGCCGGGCGCGCCGCCGCTCGATCCGGCGCGCGTGCGGGCGCTGGGCCTCATGATCAGCGAGAAGCAGGCGGGGCCGTTCGCGCTCGAGATCGACCGCATCGCCGTCCTCGCCGGCTAGAACTGTCCCTTCGTCTCCACGACGAACTGCACGTTCGAGATCGACGGATCGCCGTCGAGCGGGAACGCGAGGTCGACGTGCAGCACGTTGCCGAAGGCCGAGCGGCTGGAGCCGAGCCGCAGGCCGATGCCGACGTCCTTGAGCAGGCCGTCGCTGCCCGCGCCGGTGACGTCCGTGCCCCAGGTGCGCCCCATGTCGAAGAACACCGCGCCGGCGACGTGGAACAGCCGGAACGGATACCAGTCGGTGTAGTAGCGTTCCTCGAGCGTGAGCAGCGCCTTCGAGGTGCCGGCCTGGTAGCGCAGCGGGTAGCCGCGCAGGCCGCTGTCGCCCCCGAGCAGCAGTTGCTGCTCGGGATCGAGGTTCCCGGTGACCGTGCCGCCGGCCGACGCGAAGAACTTGAACCGCTTCGACGTGCGCCGGTAGTAGCGCAACTCGGCCGACAGGACGCCGTCGCGCAGCGTGCCGCCCTCGAGCCGGCCCGACGCGCTCGCGCTGCCGAACAGCGACTCGTCGGGCCGCAGGTCGACGCCGTCCTGCAGGTAGCCACTGAAGATCACCGCGTCGCGGGTCGAACCGAACGCCTCGGCGGCGTAGCCCAGCCGCGCGCCGGCCCGCCAGCCGACCAGCACGTCCTCGGTGCGCGCGATCTGGTCCTGGTTGACGCGCTCCTGGTAGCGGTCCTCGAGCAGGTCCCAGCCCAGCCACGGGTAGACCAGGGTGCGGTCGGGCGGCAGCGGGCCGCCGGGCGGCTCGCCCGGCAGCACGGCGAAGCGGTTGCGTTCGAAGCTCACGCCGGTCGTCCAGCGCGTCACCCAGCCGTCGCGCCAGCCGCTCGAGCGGCCGGCCCAGGCCTCGTAGTGCTCTTCGCGGTGACGGAATTGCCCGGTCTCGTGCCCGAGGACGTAGCGCGAATCGTTGCGCTCGCCGTCGGCGAGCCAGGTGCCGGCCGCGCGGGCGGTGTCGAGCGCGTAGAAGGGCTGCTCGAGGCGCAGGACCTTGGTCGCGCCGTCGCTGGCGTCGGAATAGGTGACGCCGAGCTTCACCCAGGGCGAGAAGAAGTGGGGATTGGCGTAGTCGAACGTCAGGAAGTCGCGATCGACGTTCCTGCCCCAGTCGAACTCGAGCTGCTGCCCCGTGCCGAGGAGGTTCTTCTCGGCGATCTGCAGCGACGACTTGTTCTCGCCGCCCTTGCGGCTGAAATTGATGCCCGGGTTGAGCGTCCAGTTGTCGCGCGTGCGCACGACGAGGTCGACCGTGCGGCCGTCCCAGGCCACCGGTTCGATGGTCGCGTCGTACAGGTAGTCGTTGGCGCGCAGGATGCGCTCGGTCTCCTGCACGAGCCGGTGCACGTAGGGGTCGCCGGGCCTGAACAGCAACTGGGCCCGCAGGTTCGCGGGGCGCGTGCGGACGTGCAGCGCGTTGGCCGTGCGATAGAGCCAGCCGCCCTCCCCCGGGATGGCGTTGTCGAACACGTCGCCGGCCTCGACCGCGACGCGGCCGATCACGGCATGCGCCGCCTCGAGTTCCTCGGGCGTCGGCAGCGGTGACGCGGCCGCCCGTCCGAGGCCCGCGGCCAGCAGCACCGCGACCGGCCAGCCGGCGAGGTGCCGCAGGGGCCGGCCCGGGTTCAAGGCAGCAGCACGGTGGAGCCCACCGTGCGTCGTCCCTCGAGGTCGCGGTGCGCCTGCGCGACGTCGCGCAGCGGGTAGGTCTGGCCGATCTCGATGCGCACCGCGCCGCGGCCGACGACCTCGAACAGCTCGCGCGCCGAACGCTCGAGGTCGGCGCGTTTCGCGACGTAGTGAAAGAGCGTCGGGCGCGTGAGGAACAGCGAGCCGCGCTTCGACAGCTCGAGGGGCGCGAACGGCGGCACGGGCCCGGACGCGTTGCCGTAGGTGACCATCATGCCGAGGGGCCTGAGGCAGTCGAGCGAACCGAAGAAGGTGTCCTTGCCGACCGAGTCGTACACGACGTCGGCGCCCTTGCCGCGGGTGATCGCCTTCACCCGCGCCGCGAAGTCCTCGTGGCCCGTGACCACGACTTCGTGGCAGCCGTGCTGGCGCGCGAGCGCGGCCTTGCTCTCGCTGCCCACCACGCCGATGACGGTGGCGCCGAGGTCGCGGGCCCACTGGGCGGCGATCAGGCCGACACCGCCCGCAGCCGCGTGGATCACGACGACCGTGCCCTTCTTCACGCGGTACGTCCGCCGCAGCAGGAACTGCGCCGTCATGCCCTTCAGCATGGCGGCGGCCGCGAGCCGGTCGCTGACGCCGTCGGGGATCGGCACGAGGCGGTCGGCCGGCATCACGCGCTGCTCGGCATACGCGCCCGGGCTGCCGGCCGCGTAAGCCACCCGGTCGCCCTCCTGCACGCCCTTCACGCCCGGACCGACGGCCAGCACCACGCCCGCCCCCTCGCGACCGAGGATCAGCGGCAGGGCGCCGGGATACAGGCCCGTGCGCTCGTAGCAGTCGATGAAGTTGAGGCCGATGGCCGTGTGGCGCAGCAGGACCTCGCCCTTGCGCGGCGCGGGCGGCTCGACCTCCTCCCAGCGCATGACCTCGGGCCCGCCGTAGGCGTGGATGCGGATGGCGTGGGGCATGGTCGCTCCTCAGTCGACGGGAGGCAGCGGCGCCTCGGTGATCACGAGGTCTTCGACCACGTGACCGTTCAACAAGTGCCCCTGGAGGATGCGCTCCAGGTTCTCGGGCGTGCACTTTCGGTACCAGGTGCCGTCCGGATAGACGACGGCGACCGGTCCGTCGACGCAGACGCGCAGGCACTGCGCCCGGGTGCGCATCACCCCGCCCGGCACGTCGTGCAGCCCGAGTTCCTTGATGCGGCGCTTGAGGTAGTCCCAGCTCTCCTGGGAGCGCTCGTCCTTCGCGCACTTGCCGCCGCCCACGCACAGGAAGACGTGGCGGCGCTGGCTGCCCAGTTGGAGTTTCGCGACGGCGCCGGCGAGCGCCTCGCGCGTGGTGGCATCGGACATGGCTAGGATCGCTCCGGGATCCCTGGGGGCCCGGGGCGCGATCCTACGCCAAAAGCCGGGGCGTCAGAGCGCCTGGTCGTCCGCCTCGCCGGTGCGGATGCGGATGGCGCGCTCGAGTTCGGAGATGAAGATCTTGCCGTCGCCCACCTTGCCGGTACGCGCCGAGTTCACGATGGCCTCGACCACCTGGTCGACCAGCGCGTCCTTGACCGCGACCTCGATGCGCGTCTTAGGCACGAAGTCGACGACGTACTCCGCGCCGCGGTAGAGCTCCGTGTGGCCGCGCTGGCGCCCGAACCCCTTCACCTCCGTCACCGTCATGCCGGACACGCCGAGTTCCGACAGGGCGGCGCGCACGTCGTCCAGCTTGAAGGGTTTGATGATTGCGCTGATCAGCTTCATGGGGTCTGGCTCCTCGTCTCTTGGTCATTGTCCGGCGGCCGGCGGCGGGTCCACGCTCCGTGGAAACCGAGAGTCAGCCGATCTGCCCCGTCCGCAGGGAACGCCCGGGTCTCCGGCACACCTATGCAGAAACCGTGCCGACCCACGGGGCCGGCGGGTTTTGGCTTCCGGACCGCCCTTTTCGCACCAGCATGGAGCGGCGACCGGCCCGCTCCGCCCGCCCATGGTGCGTGGCCAAGGATAGCCAGAGCCGCCCGTGACCGCTCGACTTCTTTGTCGGACCCCCCCGCGTGCGGTTATAAAGCCGACCGACATGCCCGTCCCTCGGCGGGCGCTGCGAGAGAGTCAGTCCATGTCCGGTACGGTCGTCATCGTCGGAGCCAGTCACGCATCGGTCCAGGCCGTCGATACCCTGCGCCGGGAAGGGCACACCGGGCCGGTCGTCCTGGTCGGCGACGAGCCGCACCTGCCGTACAACCGCCCGCCGCTGTCGAAGAAGTTCCTGTCCGGCGAGATGGAACGCGAGCGGCTGCTGCTGCGCAGCCCGCAGTTCTACGAGCAGGCGCACGCCGAGACGCGGCTCGGGGTCCGCGCGACCGCGCTCGACCGGGCCGACCGGCGGCTGCGCCTCAGCGACGGCGGCGAACTGCACTACGACCACCTGATCCTGTGCCTCGGCGGCCGGCCGCGCCTGCTCGACGTGCCGGGCCACGGCCTCAAGGGCATCCATTACCTGCGCACGATCGCCGACGTCGAGGGCATCCGTGCCGAGCTGGCGGGCGCGAAGCGCATGGTGGTGGTCGGCGCGGGCTACATCGGCCTCGAGGCCGCGGCCTCGGCCCGTCACCTCGGGCTCGAGGTCGACGTGCTCGAGATGGCGGACCGGCCGCTCAATCGCGTGGTCGCGCCGGAGCTGTCGACCTTCTACACGCGGCGCCACGAGCGCGAGGGCGTGCGCATCCACTGCAACACCTCGGTCTCGGCCTTCCGCGGCGACGACCGGGTGCGCGCCGTGGTCTGCGGCGGGCGCGAGTTCCCGGCGGACATCGTGATCGTCGGCGTCGGCATCCTGCCCGAGGTCTCGCTGGCCGCCGCGGCCGGCATCCGCTGCGAGAACGGCATCGTCGTCGACGAGCAATGCCGGACCTCCGACCCGAACGTCTACGCGGCGGGCGACTGCACCTTCCACCCGAGCGTGCGCTACGGCCGCAAGCTGCGCCTCGAGTCGGTGGACAACGCCGTCGAGCAGGCCCGGGTCGCCGCCTCGAACATCTGCGGCAAGCCGGCCCGGCACGAGCACATCCCGTGGTTCTGGTCGGACCAGTACGACGTGAAGCTGCAGATCGCCGGACTGTCGCAGGGCTACGACCAGAGCGTCGTGCGCGGCGACCCCGACAGCGGCAGGTTCGCGTTGTACTACCTCGGCGGCGGCGAGCTGCTGGCCGTGGACGCGGTGAATTCGCCCAAGGACTTCATGACCGGCAGGAAGTGGATCGGCGAGCGCAAGCACCCCGACCCGGCGAAGCTGGCCGATCCGGCCGTGGACCTCAAGACGCTCTGACGACCCCGGGGCGGCTCGCCGCCTTGCGGGGAGGGGTCCGGTCGCTATACTGGCCGGACATTTTGCACTGCAGTATCCGTCCCCGGGGAGAGCACGACCATGGCGGCAGGCGAAGGACGCAAGGGCAGGACGCTGGTCTCGGACGACGCATCCCGGCAATTCCTCGCGACGCTCGGCCAGTGGACCGCGGGCATGTCGCCGCAGGCCTTAGGCGGCGCCTGGATGAACGTGCTCTCCCATCTCGCGCGGGCGCCCGGCCGCCAGGCGACGCTCGCCGGGGACGTGCTGCAGAAGTCCCTCGCGCTCGCGCAGTTCACCGGGGCCGCACTGCGCGGCGAGGCCCCGCCGCCGGCAGCCGCGGGCACCCCCTACGCCCATCGCTTCGCCGATCCGGCCTGGCAGAAGTTCCCGTTCAACGTGCTGGCGCAGTCGTTCCTCGCCGCCGCCGATGTGGCGCGCGCGGCCGTGAGGGAGGTGCCGGGCGCCGACGAGTCCGCCGAGAACCTCGTCGGGTTCACGGTGCGCGAGGGCCTCGAGGTGCTGGCCCCGGACAACTACCTGCCGACCAATCCGCAGCTCGTGAACCAGACGCTGCAGGAGAACGGCCAGAACCTCGTGCGCGGCGCGAAGCACCTCGCCGAGGACGTGCAGCGCATGTTCAAGGGACTCGGCCCGGTGGGCACCGAGCACTACCGCGTGGGCGAGCAGACGGCCACCTGCCAGGGCAAGGTGGTGCTGCGCAACCGGCTGATGGAACTGATCCAGTACTCGCCGACCACCAGTACGGTGTTCGCCGAGCCGGTGCTGATCGTGCCGGCGTGGATCATGAAGTACTACATCCTCGACCTGTCGCCGAAGAACTCGCTGGTGAAGTACCTCACCGACCTCGGCCACACGGTGTTCATGATCTCGTGGAAGAACCCGACCGCCGAGGACCGCGACGTCACGATGGACGACTACCTGACGCTCGGCGTGCTCGGCGCGCTCGATGCGATCAACGCCATCGTGCCGAAGCGCAAAGTGCACGGCGTCGGCTACTGCATCGGCGGCACGCTGCTGTCGATCGCGACCGCGGCGCTCGCGGCGCGCGACGACGAGCGCCTCGCCACGGCGACGATGTTCGCGGCGCAGACCGATTTCAGCGAGCCCGGTGAACTGTCGGTGTTCATCAGCCCGGCGCAGCTGGCCATGCTCGAGGCGATGATGTGGAAGGAAGGCGTGCTCGAGAGCCGGCAGATGGGCGGCGCCTTCCAGATGCTGCGCACCTACGACCTGCTGTGGTCGCCGTCGGTGACGACCTACCTCAAGGGCGAGCGACTCGGCATGAACGACCTGATGTCGTGGAACGCCGACGGCACGCGCATGGCGTATCGCATGCACACCGACTACCTCTACCAGCTCTACCTGAACAACGACCTCGCCGAGGGACGCTACGTCGCGCTCGGCGAGACGCTGAACCTCGCCGACGTCACCCTGCCGATGTTCGTCGTCGGCACCGAGACCGACCACGTGGCACCGTGGCAGTCGGTCTACAAGGTGGGCCGGCTGGTGCGCTCGGCGGACTACACCTTCTGCCTCACGAGCGGCGGGCACAACGCCGGCATCATCAGCGGCCCGCAGCACCCGAAGCGCCGGCACCGCGTGCACCACACCAAGGCGGGTGCGCGGCTTCTGTCGCAGGAGAAGTACCTGGAGAAGGCCGCACTGCACGCGGGGTCGTGGTGGCCGACGTTCGCCGCCTGGCTGGAGCAGCACTCGAGCAAGACCCGCGTCGCCCCGCCGAAGATGGGTGCGCCGAAGCAGGGCCTGAAGCCGCTCTGCGACGCCCCCGGCGAATACGTCCTCGAAAAATAAAATAGGGGACACTCACTATTTTTTCAGAGAGGGGACAGTCCCCGCTGAAAAAATAGTGAGTGTCCCCTATTAATCCAGGCGCTTGTGGAAGCGCAGCGTGGCGACGGCCAGCGCCACCAGCAGGAACACGCCGAGCTTGGCCGCGGGCAGGTAGAGCTCGGTGAGCGCGGCGCCGCGCAGGATGATTCCGCGCACCATCACCACGAAATGCGTGAGCGGCAGCACCTGCGCGATCCATTGCGCGAACGGCGGCATGCCGTCGAACGGGAACATGAAGCCCGACAGCAGGATCGACGGCAGCAGGGTCGCGAAGGCCAGCTGGAACGCCTGGAACTGCGTCTGCGCGAACGTCGACACCACCAGTCCGAGCGTCAGCGTCGCGGCGATGAACAGAATCGCCGCGCCGTACAGGTCGAGCAGCCGTCCGTTGACCGGCACGTCGAACAGCAGCGCGCCCAGCACCAGCACCAGGGTCGTCTGCACGAGTCCGATCAGCACGTAGGGCAGCAGCTTGCCCGCCATCAGTTCCCACGAACGGATCGGCGTCGTGATCAGCAGCTCCAGGTTGCCGCGCTCGCGCTCGCGCACGATGGCCCCGGCCGTGAAGATCACCATGGTCATGTTGAGGATCACGCCGATCAGCGCCGGCACCACCTGCACCGCGGTGCGGCGCTCCGGGTTGTACTCGGTGCGCACCTCGTAGGCCTGCACGCGCGAGGCGTAGCGGCCGGCGCGCCCGGGCAGCGGCACGGCCGCGAGCCCCCGCGCCACGCTGTCGATGATCGGCTCCGAGCCGTCGACCAGCAGCTGCACGGCGGCGCGGTCGCGCTCGAGACGACGACGCTCGAAGTCCGCCGGCACCACCACGCCCACGCTGACCTCGCCGACGCGCATGCGCCGGCGCAGTTCCGCGATGCTCGCGCTCGGCGCGGCGAAGCGGATCACCCCGCTCGCCTGCAGGTCGGCCACCAGCGCGCGCGAGCCGCTGGTCTGCGCCTGGTCGACCACCGCGGCGCGCAGGTCGCGCACGTCGAAGTTGATGGCGTAGCCGAACAGCAGCATCTGCATCATCGGGATGCCGACGATCATCCCGAACGTCAGGCGGTCGCGCGAGAGCTGGCGCGCTTCCTTGAGCATGATCGCGAGCACGCGCTCGAACATGGCTCAGCCCCCCGCCGCCGGCCTGCCGAAGCCGGTCGCCGCGACGAACACGTCCTCGAGGCTCGCGTGCACCTGCGCGACCTCGGCCGCCACGGCGCCGTCGCGCAGTCTTGCGCTCACCCGCGCCGCCGGCTCCGCCACGGCGGGATCGAGCAGTGCGTGCAGCCGCGTGCCGAGCTGCGCGACGCTGCGCACGGCCCCGTCCGCCTGCAGCGCGGTCCGCGCGGCTGCGATGTCCCCGGCCTCGATCTCGACCACGCTGGCGGGGATGTCCGCCATCAGGCGCTTCGGCTCGCCCTCGGCCACCAGCCGGCCCTCGGCGAGGATGGCGAGCCGGTGGCAGCGCTCGGCCTCGTCCATGTAGTGGGTGGACACGAGGATGGTCACGCCGCGCTCGACCAGCGTGAACAGGCTCTCCCAGAAGTCGCGCCGGCTCTGCGGGTCGACCGCGCTGGTGGGCTCGTCGAGCAGCAGCAGCTCCGGCTCGTGCAGCGTCGCCCCGGCGAGCGCGAGGCGCTGGCGCTGGCCGCCGCTCATCGTGCCGGCGCGCTGGCCGAGCAGCGCGTGCAGGCCATACTCCTCGCTCGCCGCATCGATGCGGGCGCGGCGACGGGCCGGATCGAGCCCGAAGATGCGCGCCATGAACTCGAGGTTCTCGCGCACCGTGAGGTCGTCCCACAGCGAGAATTTCTGGGTCATGTAGCCGAGGCTGCGGCGCAGGCGCTCGGCGTCGCGCGGCATCTCGTGGCCGAGCACGGCGACCGAGCCGGCCGTCGGCCGCAGCAGGCCGCACAGCATGCGGATGGTCGTCGACTTGCCGGAGCCGTTGGGCCCGAGGAACCCGTAGATGCGCGCCCGCGGGATGTCGAGGTCGACGCCGTCGACCGCCCGCACGCGACCGAAGTCGCGGGTCAGCCCGCGCGCGACGATGGCGGATGCGGGCGACTGCACGGGCGGACCCTAGTCGGCCGCCGGTACGCGGACCTGCACCGGGACGCCCACCGGCAGGTCGGCCGCACGCGGATCGTCGACCGTGACCTCGGCGAGGTAGCTGAGCCGGCTGCGGTCTTTCTGCGTCAGCGCGTAATAGGGCGTGTAGGCCGCCTCGGCGGAGACGTAGCGCACGGTGCCGTGCAGCGGCTCCGCGACGCCGTCGACCGTCAGCTCGACCGCGCGCCCGGCGGCGAAACGCACGCGCAGCGGCTCCGGCACGTAGACCCGCGCATAGGGCGCGCCGTCCGCGATCATCACGACCACGGGAGCCCCGGCGGGCGGCCGCTCGCCGAGCTTGTAGGGCAGCGCCTCGATGCGCCCTGCCCGCGGCGCGCGCACTTCGTAGCGCACGGCCGACGTCTCCAGTTCCGCGAGCGCCGCCCGTGCGCGCGCCACGGCGGCCTGCGCCTGCTGCACCTGCTCGGAGCGCGTGCCCTCGAGCAGCAGCCTCAACTGCGCCTGGGCCCGGTCGCGCGCCGCGGCCGACGCGTCCCGGCGGGCGCGGGCCTGGTCCAGCTGCGACTCCGCGAGCAGGCGGCGCTCGACGAGCGACTTCACCCGCTCGAACTCGCGACGGTCGGTGTCGTAGGTGCTCTGCGCGCCGGCTGCGGACGCACGCGCCTCGTCGATCTCGCGCGCGCGCGGGCCGTGCTGCAGTTCCTCGAGGCGCCGCTCCGACTCCGTGACGCCGGCGCGCGCCTGGTCGAGGCGCGGCTGCATCGTGCCCGCCTCCTGGCGCAGCAGCACGGCGCCGGCGGCGACCCGGTCGCCCTCGTGTACGGCGACCTCGACGATGCGCTCGTTCGACTCGGCCACCAGTTCGAGGCGGTCGCGCTCGAGCGTGCCGTGGACCTCGAACCCATTGCCCTCGGGGCCGCAACCGGCGAGCGCCACGCCCGCGAGCAGCAGCGCGCCGCAACGCATCGGCAGGTACCCGTTCATGCGGCGGCTCCCGGCGCTCCGATGCCCGCCAGCACCACCCGGCGCGTGTGCGTCGTCAGCGTCTCGAGGTCGGCACCCGCAATGTCGAGCCCGAGTACCTGCCGCGCGACGGGCAGGGCGAGGAAGGGAAACACGGTCAGGCTCATGGCCGAAAGCGCGGCGAGCCGCGGGTCGACGTCGGCGCGCAGGGCGCCGCGCGCCTGTTCGCGCGCGATGATCCGGATCACCAGCGGGGCCAGCCGGCCGGCGAAGTGCTCGATGAACTGCGCACGGAACTGCCCGCCCTCGGTCAGGACCTCCTGCACGATCAGCGCCGGCACCCACGGGTTGCGGGCGAGCATCTGCTGGTACAGGCCGACGACTTCGGTGAGCTCCACCTGCGCGGCGTGATCCGGCGAGCCCAGGCGCTGCAGCGCCTCGAGCACCGGCGCAATCGCGTCCTCGAGCATCGCCCGGTACAGGCCGAGCTTGTCGCCGAAGTGGTAGTGGATGGTCGCGGTGGACGTGCCCGCCGCCCGGGCAATCTCGCGGATGGTGACCGAGGCAAAGCCGCGCGCGAGGAACAGCTGGCGCGCCCCGTCGAGCAACGCCTCGCGCACGGCCGGTCCGCCGCCGGGCGGCCGGCCGGGTCGTCGGAGCCGGGTGGCCGGGCTGGGCGTCGGCGAGGTCGGAGGGCACATGGGCAGATATTAATCAACCGTCCGATTAATTACAACCCCGACCCACGCGAGACACCCGACCGGACGGTGCGGGTTCAGCCGAGCAGGTCGGCGACGGTGACTGTGACGAGTTCGTCGAGCGGACGCGGGGCGGCGATGGCGAAGCCCTGCGCGTAGTCGACCCCGATCTCGCGCAGCTTCTCGACCACGGCCTCGCTCTCGACCGACTCGGCGATGACCTTCTTGCCCATCACGTGGCCGATTTCCTTGATGGAACGGACCATCGTGTGGTCAATGCGGTCGCGCGGAATGTTGGCGACGAACATGCCGTCGATCTTCAGGTAGTCGGCGCCGAGCGCCTTCAGGTAGGCAAACGAGGAGACGCCGCTGCCGAAATCGTCGAGCCCGAAGGCGCAGCCGAGCCGGCGCAGTTCGGCGATCAGCTGGTTCGCCTTGCCGAGGTTGCCGATCGCGACCGACTCGGCGGTCTCGAAGCCGACGTGCTTCGGGTCGACGCCCTCCGCCGCGATCGCCTGGCGGATGAAGGCGAACGTCTCGGGGTCGTTGATCGAATCGCGCGACAGGTTGATGAAGAAGCGCGCGGCCCGCCCGAACACCTCCGGGTGGCGCCCGAGCCAGGTCATGGCGGCCGCGATCACCCAGCGGTCGTAGCGCACCGAGAGGTTGTGGCGCTCCACGGCAGGCAGGAAGGCGCCGGGCGGCACCACGCGGCCGGTCTCGTCGCGCATGCGCACCAGCAACTCGTAATGCGGCTTGTCGTCGGTCCCGGCGGCCAGCGGGCGGATCTCCTGCGCCTCGAGGAACAGCCGGTTCTCGGCGAGGGCGCGCTTGGCCCGGGCGACCCAGTCGAGCTCGCCGTGGCGCCGCATCAGGTTCGTCTCCTCCTCCTGGTAGACGTGCACGCGGTTGCGGCCCGAGTCCTTGGCCGCGTAGCAGGCCGTGTCGGCCGCGTTCATGACCTGCGCGATGCGCTTGAAGCCGCCGTGCACGGCGACCACGCCGATGCTGGCGCCGAGCACGAACTTGTGCGCGCCCCAGATGAACTCGAACTGCTGCACGGCGCGCAGCAGGTTCTGCGACACCTGCAGCGCGTCGCCGACCGCGCAGTTGTGCAGCAACACGGCGAACTCGTCGCCGCCGAGCCGCGCCACGATGTCCGCGGTGCGCACCTTCTGCTGCAGCACGTGGCCGAGCTGGCGCAGCAGCTCGTCGCCCGCGACGTGGCCGCAGATGTCGTTGACCGTCTTGAAACGGTCGAGGTCCATGTAGCAGACCGCGTGCGTGGTGCCGGCGGTCTGCGCCAGCTCGAGCGCGCGCTGCAGCTTGAGCTCGAACTCGCGCCGGTTGACGAGCCCGGTCAACGGGTCGTGGCTCGCGTCGTACGAGAGCTGCTGCGACAGCTCGTGCGCGGCCGTGATGTCCGTGAGCGTGCCCTCGTAGAAGAGCACCTTGCCGTCGCCGTCGCGCACCGCGCGGGAATTCTCCAGCACGACGATCTTGCTGCCGTCCTTGCGCTTGAGCACCAGCTCGGCGTTGTGGACCTCGCCGCCCTCGGCCATGGCCCGCACCCAGTTCTGGCGGTGGTCCGGGTCCATGTAGACGTCGCGGGCGATGTCGAGGTCGACCAGCTCGTCCTCGCTGTCGTAGCCGAGCATGCGCACCAGCGCCGGGTTCGCGGCCATGAACTTGCCGTCCGACGTGGTCTGGAAGACGCCCGCCGTGACGTTCTGGAACAGCTCGCGGTAGCGCTGCTCGGACGCCTTCAGCGCGAGCAGCGTGTGGGTGCGCTCGGTCGCGTAGCGCAGGGTCTTCTCGAGCAGCTGCGGCGTGAGCGCGTCCCGGACCAGGTAGTCGAGCGCGCCGCGCGAGGTGGCGTCGCGGCCGAGATCCTCCTCGTCCTCCTCCACCAGCACCACGATGGGCAACTGGGTCGCCTTGGGCTGGATGCGCAGGAAAGTGGTGAGGCCCTGGCTGTCCGGCAGGTTGCAGTCGAGGATCAGCGCGTCGACCTGCGCCTGGCGGATCCGCGCGAGGCCGTCGGCCAGCGTCGCCGTCGCCTCCAGCCGGTACGGCTGGCCGCGGATCGAAGCCAGCGCCTCGCGGACCCGCGACAGGTCGTCGGGCCGGGCGCTGACCAGCAGGACGGTGGCAGAGGACATGACCGACCGAGTATACGGCGGCCCCCGCCGCGAACTGTGCGACCGGTCACGCAGGACGGAGCGCCCGCCCGTGAACGCCGGCTCAGCCTGCCGCCCGGTCCACGAAATCCGGGGACTTCACGACCAGCACGTCCGCCGGCAGCCGGTCGAGCACGCGTTCGGCCGTGCTGCCGACGAACAGCTCTTCGAGGCGGCTGCGGGCGATGACGCCCATCACGGCGACGTCGGCGCGCAGTTCGCCCGCCGCCTCGGGCAGCACGTCGGCCGCCGACCCCTGGACGAGGTGCACCCGCCCCGTCGGCACGCCGTGCGCGCCGGCCAGCTCGTGCACCCGGCCGCCGGCGCGCTGCCGCTCGGCCGCGATGACGTCCTCCACCGAGGCGGTGCCGCCCAGGGGCAGCCCGCCGAGGCCGGTGGTCAGCGCGAGCAGCGCGGCCGGCAGGAACGCGTGCAGGACGTGCAGCTCGCCGGACAGGGCGCCGGACAGGACGCCCGCGGCCTCGAGGATGTGGTGATCGAGCGCCGAGGACTCGTCGCCCCCGTGCCCGGGGTCGACGGCGGCCAGCACGCGCGGCGCGACGCTCCAGCCGCCCGAGCGGACGAGCAGCAGGGGCGCAGGGCAGGCCCTGAGGAGGTTCCAGTCCGTGTTGGTGAGCAGGGTGCGGCGCAGCAGCGAGTGGTAATGGGTGTCCTTGACCACGAGGTCCGGGGCGGTCTCGGCGACCCGCCGCAGGACGCCGCGGTACAGCGGGTTCTCCCAGCGCACGTGCGTCTCCACCAGGAGGCCGCCGGAGCGCAGTTCCTCCGCCAGCGCGTCGAGGAATTCGCCGCGCTCGTCCAGGAACTCGTCGCGCAGCGCCCGGACCGCGTCGGTCTCCGCCAGCGGCCACCCGCTCAGGGCCGGGTCGTAGTCGCAGATCAGCAGTTCCAGCACGGCGCCCGTGGCGCGGGCGAGGCGCGCGGCCTTGGCGACGGCCGGCTGCGCGTCGACGGTGGGGTCCACCACGGCGAGGATGCGATCGAGGCGCTGCATGGTCGTTCGCCTCCGGACGCGGCGCGGGTCGCGCCTGTTCGTACTGTGCGACGGCGGGCTGGTCCGGACAATTGGGGGAAGGCCCTGCGGGAAATACCTACCCCGCGACGGCCGAGTCCCTACTCGCTTGCCGACCCCCCGGTCTTTAGCATTCCGGGGGCTCGTGTGCCCGCCACACGGGTTGCATCCGGAATGGATCCATTCACTACCTCAAAAATAGAGGCGACCGCATGAACACGGGCTCCTACTACAACGACAAGGTGGTGCGGCAGTTCGCAGTGATGACCGTGGTTTGGGGAATCGTCGGCATGCTCGTCGGCGTCCTGATCGCGGCCCAGTTGCTGTGGCCTGACCTGCTCCCGCCACTCCCCTTCCTGAGCTACAGCCGGCTGCGACCGCTGCACACCAACGCGGTGATCTTCGCGTTCGGCGGCAGTGCGCTGTTCGCGACCTCCTACTACATCGTGCAGCGCACCTGCCACACCCGGCTGATCTCGGACAAGCTGGCGGCGTTCACGTTCTGGGGCTGGCAGCTGATCATCCTGCTGGCGGCCATCACGCTCCCGCTCGGCATCACCTCGGGCAAGGAATACGCCGAACTCGAGTGGCCGATCGACCTGCTGATCGCCGTGGTCTGGGTGGTCTACGCCATCGTGTTCTTCGGCACGATCGTGATGCGCAAGGTCAAGCACATCTACGTGGCGAACTGGTTCTTCGGGGCCTACATCATCACGATCGCCGTGCTGCACATCGTCAACAGCATGGAGATCCCGGTCACGCTCACCAAGTCGTACTCCGCCTACCCGGGCGTGGTCGACGCGATGGTGCAGTGGTGGTACGGCCACAACGCGGTGGGCTTCTTCCTGACCGCGGCCTTCCTCGGCATGATGTACTACTTCGTGCCGAAGCAGGCGGGCCGGCCGGTCTACTCCTACCGCCTCTCGGTGGTGCACTTCTGGGCCCTCGTCTCCATCTACATGTGGGCGGGCCCCCACCACCTGCACTACACGACGCTGCCCGACTGGGCGCAGTCGCTCGGCATGGTGTTCTCGCTGATCCTGCTCGCGCCGTCGTGGGGCGGCATGATCAACGGCATCATGACCCTCTCGGGCGCCTGGCATAAGCTGCGCACCGACCCGATCCTGAAGTTCATGATCGTGTCGCTGTCCTTCTACGGCATGTCGACCTTCGAAGGTCCGATGATGTCGATCAAGACGGTCAACGCGCTCTCGCACTACACCGACTGGACGATCGGCCACGTGCACTCCGGCGCCCTCGGCTGGGTGGCGATGATCTCGATCGGCACGATGTACGCGCTGATCCCGAAGCTGTTCGGCCGCGAGCAGATGTACAGCGTCAAGCTCATCGACGTGCACTTCTGGATCACCACCATCGGCGTGGTGCTCTACATCACCTCGATGTGGATCGCCGGCGTGATGCAGGGCCTGATGTGGCGCGCGCAGAACGCCGACGGCACCCTGACCTACGCCTTCATCGAGTCCATCAAGGCGACGTACCCGTACTACGCGGTGCGCCTGCTCGGCGGCACGCTCGTGCTCGTCGGCATGCTGCTGATGGCCTACAACGTGTGGAAGACGATCGCTGCGCGGACCAGCACCGCGGACCAGCCGGTCGTCCAGCCGGCCTGAGGGAGAAGCCGCATGAACCACGATTCAGTCGAAAAAAACGTCGGCCTGATGGGCGTGCTGATCGCGCTCGTGATCAGCATCGGCGGCCTGGTCGAGATCGTCCCGCTCTACTTCCAGGGCGCCGGCACCGAGCCGGCCCCGGGCGTGAAGCCGTACGACGCGCTCCGGCTCGCCGGCCGCGACGTGTACATCCGCGAGGGCTGCTACACCTGCCACTCGCAGATGATCCGCCCGTTCCGCTCCGAGACGGAGCGCTACGGTCCCTACTCGGTCGCCGGCGAGTCGGTGTACGACCATCCGTTCCAGTTCGGCTCGAAGCGCACGGGGCCCGACCTCGCCCGCGTCGGCGGCCGCTACTCGGACGACTGGCACCGCGTGCACCTGATCAACCCGCGCGACGTCGTGCCCGAGTCCAACATGCCGCGCTTCCCGTGGCTGGCGGACGCGAAGGTCGACGGCGCGCTGGTCGGCCGGAAGATGGAGGCGCTGACCAAGGTCGGCGTCCCCTACTCGCAGGCCGAGATCGACGGCGCCGCCGCGGCGGTGCAGGACAAGACCGAGCTCGATGCCCTGGTCGCGTACCTGCAGGGCCTCGGCATCAACGCGAAGACGGGCGGCTGAGCCATGGACATCGGCACGTATCGCGGGATCGTCACGTTGTTCGTGATGCTCGCGTTCGTCGGGCTGGTGTACTGGGCCTACAGCAGGCGTCGCAAGGCGGATTTCGACGAACTGGCGCAGATGCCGTTTCGCGAATTCCCGACCGAGAATGAACAAGGGAGCAAGACCCCATGACTAGCGGTTGGAGTCTCTTCGTCATCATCCTGACGATCATCAACATCGGCGCCTGCGTATGGCTGCTGCGCTGGACGTCCAAGCCGAAGTCGGCCGGCGAAAAGATCGGCGGCGGCGCGGACACGGGCCACGTGTGGGACAAGGACCTGCGCGAGTACAACAACCCGCTGCCCAAGTGGTGGCTGTGGGTGTTCTACATCACGGTGGTGTTCGCCGTGCTGTACCTCGCGCTGTACCCGGGTCTCGGCAACATCGCAGGCATCAAGGGCTGGTCGCAGACCGGCCAGTACGACGCGGAGAAGGCGGCGGTCGAGGCCAAGGCGGCGGAGTGGTATGCGCCGTTCGCCAGCATGACCGTCGCGCAGCTGGCCGAGGACGGCAAGGCGATGTCCACCGCGCGCAACCTGTTCCAGAACAACTGCGCGCAGTGCCACGGCTCGGACGGCGGCGGCGCCCGCGGCTTCCCGAACCTGACCGACGCCAGCTGGCAGTGGGGCGGCGACGCGGACACCGTGGTCGCCACCATCACCAACGGCCGGATCGCGGCCATGCCGGCCTGGGGCCCCCAGCTGGGCGCCGACGGCGTGCGCAACGTGGTCGCCTACGTGCAGACCCTCTCCGGCGGCCAGGCCGACCCGGGCCTCGCGGCGGCGGGCAAGCAGACCTTCGAGACCCTGTGCGCTGCCTGCCACGGCGCGGACGGCAAGGGCAACCCGCTGGTCGGCGCGCCCAACCTGACCGACGACATCTGGCTCTATGGCGGCGACGAGGCTACGATCACGGCCACCGTGACCAATGGTCGCAACGGCCAGATGCCCGTCTTCGGCGAGCGACTCGGCGAGCAGCGCGTCAGGCTGCTGGCCGCGTACGTGATGAAGATGGCGGGCTCGGGCTCATGACCGGAGCCAAGGGTGTTTCGAGTCCCGTCTGACGAGTACACAGGCACGCTGCGATGGCCACGTCTGGGACAGGACGTGGCCATCGTCCTCTGGCCCTCGTTCCTGGTCGCGAGCGTCGCGACCATGGTCTGTTTCGCGTTCATCGACCCGCTGCTGGTGGGCAACGACGACTACCCCCCGCCCGGCTTCGCGACGCGCATGACCGGCTACGCGGTCGGGTTCTTCTTCTTCTGGCTCGTGTCTTCGTTGTCGAGCCTGTTGACCCTGTACCTGGTGCGTACCGCGCACCCGGAACCCCCTGACACCGACGCAACGGACGGACAGGGGCGGAGCCCCGAATGACCGAACCCGTCGAGACCATGGATGGCGGCCTGTACGCAGCCCGCCAGAAAATCTATCCGCGCGAGATCGACGGCCGCTTCCAGCGGCTGCGCACCATCGCGGCCTGGGTGCTGCTCGGCATCTTCTACGCCATCCCGTGGATCCCCTGGGGCGGGCGCCAGGCGGTGCTGTTCGACCTGCCGGCGCGCAAGTTCCACATCTTCGCCCTGACGCTCTGGCCGCAGGATTTCTACTTCCTCACCTGGCTGCTGATCATCGCGGCCCTGTCGCTGTTCTTCTTCACCGCGCTGGCCGGGCGCCTGTTCTGCGGCTACGCCTGCCCGCAGACGGTCTGGACCGAGACGTTCCTGTGGATGGAGCGCCTGGTCGAGGGCACGCGCTCGCAGCAGATGAAGCTCGCGAAGGCGCCGTGGTCGGCCAACAAGCTGCTGCGCAAGGGCGCCAAGCAGTTCCTGTGGGTCGCCTTCGCGCTGTGGACCGGCTTCACGTTCGTGGGCTACTTCACGCCCATCCACGAGCTGGCCGGCAAGATCCTCTCGCTCACGACGGGTCCGTGGGAGACGTTCTGGGTGCTGTTCTACGGCGGCGCCACCTACGTCAACGCGGGCTTCATGCGCGAGCAGGTCTGCAAGTACATGTGCCCGTACGCGCGCTTCCAGAGCGCGATGTTCGACAAGGACACGCTGGTCATCACCTACGACCAGTCGCGCGGCGAGCCGCGCGGCGCCCGCAAGAAGGGCTCGGACCCGAAGGCGAAGGGCCTCGGCGACTGCGTGGACTGCACGATGTGCGTGCAGGTCTGCCCGACCGGCATCGACATCCGCAAGGGCCTGCAGTACGAGTGCATCGCCTGCGCCGCCTGCATCGACGCCTGCGACGAGGTGATGGAGAAGGTCGGCTACCCGAAGGGCCTGATCCGCTACGACACGCAGCACGGCCTCGAAGGCAAGGCCAAGCACGTGGTGCGCCCGCGCACCATCGTCTACGCGACCCTGCTCACCGGCCTGGTGCTCGGCCTCGCCTACACCATCACGCACCGCAACTTCGTGGGCGTGGACGTGCTGCGCGACCGCAACGCGCTGTTCCGCGAGCGCAGCGACGGCCTCATCGAGAACGTCTACAACGTCAAGATCCTCAACAAGGACGGCGACGACCACGAGTTCCGCATCACGGCGGGCGGCCTGCCGGGCCTGGTGGTGGACTACGCCGGACCGACCGTGTGGGTCGGCGCCGGGGCCGTGCAGGGCGTGCCGGTGCGCATCCGCGTGCCGCGCGACCAGGTCGCGGGCGGCGCGGACATCGAGGTCGCGATCGAGGCGACCGACCGCCCCGAGCTGCGGGCCAGCGGCAAGGCGCGGTTCATCGCGCCCACGGACTGATACGCTGCGCCCATGAGCACCCCGACCCCGCGTCCCTGGTACCGGCAGCTGTGGCCCTGGCTGCTCATCGTTCCGCCACTCGCCGCCGTGATCGGGGGCGCGCTCACGCTGTACCTCGCCGTGACCCGGCCCGACGCGCTCGTGGACCAGTCGTGCGTCCGCGACGGCGTCACGATGAAGTGCGCTGAGAAGGCCCAATCGCGTCAGCCATGACGCGCGGGGGCGCACCCTGCTTCCACTGCGGCGAGGCGATCCCGTCCGGGACCGTCATCCTCGCGCACGTCCACGATCGCGACGAGCCGGTCTGCTGCCACGGCTGCAAGGCGGTGGCGGAGTTCATCACCGGCGCGGGCCTCGACGACTACTACCGGTACCGCGACCAGTCCGCGGCGCGCGCCGACGAGATCCCGCGGACCGACCGCTGGTCGGCCTACGACCGGCCCGAGCTCGTCGAGCGCCTGAGCCGCCCGGAGGCGGACGGCGCGCGCTCGATCACCGTGCTGCTGGAGGGCATGCGCTGCTCTGCCTGCAGCTGGCTGGCCGACAAGGCGCTCCACCTGCAGAGCGGCGTGCTGGACGTGAGCGTCAACCCGGCGACGGCCCGCGCCCGGCTGGTGTGGGACCCGGCGAAGGTCAGGCTCGGCGACCTGCTGCGCGTGCTCGAGCACGTGGGCCTGCGTCCGCACCCGCTGGCCGGCGAACCGGCCGAGCAGCTCGCCATCGCCGAGCGTCGCACCGCGCTCAAGCGCCTCGCCGTCGCGGGGTTCGGCAACATGCAGGTCATGATGTTCGCCGTGCCGCTGTACATCGGCGCGGGCTCCGGCATGGAGGCGGACATCCGCGAGCTGCTGCGCCTGGTGAGCATGCTGGTGTCGGTGCCGGTCGCCCTGTACGCCGGCTGGCCCTTCTACCAGGGCGCGTGGCAGGCGCTGCGCGCGCGCAGCGTCAGCATGGACGTGCCCGTGAGCCTCGGCATCGTGCTCGCGTTCTGCGCGAGCGTGTGGAACGCGCTGCGCGGCCACGGCGAGGTGTACTTCGACTCGGTGACGATGTTCGTGTTCTTCCTCGCGCTCGGCCGCTACGTCGAGATGATCGCGCGACACCGCGCCGGCAGCGTCGCCGACGCGCTGGCACGGCTCGCGCCGGTGACCGCGCGGCGGCTGCGCGACGGCCAGGCCGAGGACGTGCAGGCCGTCGAGCTGCAGGTCGGCGACGAGCTGCTGGTGCGTACCGGCGAGGTGTTCCCGGCGGACGGCACGGTGGCCGACGGCGAGGGGCGCGTGGACGAGTCGATGCTGACCGGCGAGTCGACCGCGATCGCCAAGCCCCCGGGCAGCATCGTGCACGCGGGCACCCACAACCTCGGGGCGCCGCTGCGCGTGAAAGTGACGGCCGTCGCCGACCGCACCGTGCTTTCGGGCATCGTCGCGCTGCTGGAGCGGGCCCAGGCCGAGCGTCCGCGGCTCGCCAAGGCGGCCGACCGGGCGGCGGCGTGGTTCCTCGGGCGCATCCTGTTCGGCGCGGCCGCCGTGTTCGCGATCTGGTGGTTCGTCGACCCCGCCCGGGCATTCCCGTCGGCGCTCGCGGTCCTGGTGGTCACCTGCCCCTGCGCCCTGTCGCTCGCCACGCCGGCTGCGATCGCCGCGGCCACGGCGGCCCTCGCCCGTCGCGGCGTGCTGGTGGCGCACTCCGACGCGCTCGAGACGCTCGCGAAGGCCACGCACGTGCTGTGGGACAAGACCGGCACGCTGACCCGCGGGCTGGTCCGCGTCGAGGAGGTCCGCCCGCTCGCGGGCGCTGCGGCGGACGAGTGCCTGCAGTGGGCCGTGGCGCTCGAGCGCATGTCCGAGCACCCGATCGCCCGGGCGTTCCTCGCCTCCGCCACCGGCGATGCCGTCGCGGGCGAGGTCCGGGTGGTTGCGGGCCAGGGACTCGAGGGCACCGTCGACGGACGGCGGCTGCGGATCGGCGAGCCGGCCTTCGCGGCCGCGCTCGCGCCGGATACGGCCGTGCCGGCCGGCCTCGACGGCGAGAGCTGGGTCTGCCTCGGAAGCGACGAGGGGCTGCTCGCGGCGTTCCGGCTCACCGACCAGCTCCGCCCGGAAGCGGGCGCCTGCGTGGCGCGGCTCGCGCAGCTCGGGCTGCCTTCCGAGATCGCGAGCGGCGACGAGGCCAGCGCCGTGGCGCGCATCGCCGAGCGCACGGGCATCGGCGCGTTCGCGGCGCGGTTGCGGCCGGAGCAGAAGCTCGCGCGGCTGCAGGCACTGCAGGCCGGTGGCGCCGTCGTGGTCGCCGTCGGGGACGGCATCAACGACGCGCCGCTGCTGCGCGGCGCCGACGTCGCGGTCGCCATGGGCGAGGGATCGGCCCTCGCGCAGACCAGCGCCGACCTGATCCTGGTGCGCGATTCGCTCGACGAGCTGCCCGGAGCGATCGAACTGGCGCGACGCACGCAGCGCATCGTGCGCCAGAACCTCGCGTGGTCCATCGGCTACAACCTCGCGGCACTGCCGCTCGCGGCCTTCGGGCTCGTCCCGCCGTGGCTGGCCGCGATCGGCATGTCGCTGAGTTCGGTCGCGGTGGTGCTCAACGCGATGCGGCTGGCGCGCTCGCCCGCGGACCCGCAGGGCCGCACTTGGCGTACGCCACGCGCCGCCGAGGTGGCCTGAAGTGAGCATCGTCTACCTGCTGATCCCGCTCGGCCTGGTGCTGGTCGGTCTCGGCCTGTGGGCCTTTTTCTGGGCCGTGGGCGACGGCCAGTTCGACGATCTCGACAGTCCGGGCTGGACGGTCCTCGACGAGGACAGCCCGGGCCGGCAACCCCGGAATCCCCCGGGCGACCCACACGGAGGCAACGACTGACATGGGCGGCATGGGCGAACTGGGACTCTGGGCCGCCTTCGTGGCGGGACTCGCGGCGAGCGGACACTGCGCCTCCATGTGCGGCGGCATCGCGGGCGCGTTCGCGATGCGCACGCAGCGCTCGGGCTCCGGCTCGAAGCTGGCGATGGGCCTCGCCTACAACCTCGCACGCGTCGGCAGCTACGCGCTCGCCGGCGCGATCGTCGGCGTGCTCGGCCACCTCGTGCTGCACTCGTTCGACGTGAAGGCCCTGAGCATCGCGTTCCGAGTCGCCGCCGGGCTCGTCATGATCCTCGTGGCGGGCCGGCTGCTCTTCGGCTGGCGCGTGCTCGATCCGCTCGAAGCCGCCGGCGCCGGCCTCTGGCGACGCGTGATGCCCTGGGCCGGCCGGCAGGGCCGCTCGGGCGGCCTCGGCGGGGCGATCGGCCTCGGGCTGGCCTGGGGCTGGCTGCCCTGCGGAATGACCTACTCGATGCTGATGATGGCCGGCATGACGGGCGGCGCGGCCTCCGGCGCCGCGCTGATGGCGGCGTTCGGTGCCGGCACGCTGCCCTCCATGGTCACCGCGACGGTGGCCTTCGAGCGGATCGCGTCCACCCTGAGCCGCCGCGCCACGTTGCGCAACATCGCCGGCGTGCTGCTGCTCGGCTTCGGCCTGTGGACCGCGGGCGACGCGCTGTACATGGGCGCGGCGGGCGGCGGACACGCGCAGCACCACATGGCGATGTAGCCCGCCGGGAACGAAAAAGGCCGGGACGACCCCGTCCCGGCCCTTGGGCGCCCGCCGGGCGCCGTGGCTCCCTCACTGCACGCTGATCGCGACGGGCTTCGCCTTCGGCGTGGCGCCCTTCGGCAGCGTGAGCGTCAGCACACCGTCCTTCGCCTCGGCGCGGATCAGCTTCGGATCGACGTCCTCGGGCAGCATGAAGCTGCGCTCGAAGCTGCCGTAGAAGCGCTCGGTGCGGTGTACCTTCTCCCCCTTCTCTTCCTTCTCGACGCGGCGCTCGCCGCGTACGGTCAGGACACCCTCGTCGCAGAGGACCTTCACGTCCTCTTTCCTGACGTCGGGCAGGTCGATCTTCACGAGGTATTCCTTCTCGTGCTCGACGATGTCGGCCGGCGGCAGGAAGTCATAGCCCCCCTCCGCCGTCCGGCCCATGGGCAGGCGGCCGAGCATCGGCGCGAAGCCCTTCAGCATCTCGTCCATCTCGCGGAACGGTTCCCAGCGTGTGAGTCTCATGGCGCCCTCCTCGGATTGCTCCACGTGGTACCAGGCGCCCCCCGGGCGGCCCCGGGGGGGCCGAATCCATTGTGCTCCCGGCACCGACGGGCCCGGATTCGCAGGCATGCACAGGCCTCTCTCCAGTAATACCTAGTCGCGCCGCCCGTCATCCCTTACGATTCGCATTCCGTTTCATCGCGCCAGACAATGACGCAACAGTCGACCACATCTTCGACGGGAAGCGGTGCGGCACCAGGGACGATGGCATCGGCGGCGGAGGGTTACTTCCGCGCGCTGCTCGATGCCGCGGTCGATGCGATCATCGTCATCGACCACACCGGCCGCATCGACGAGTTCAACCTCGCCGCCGAGCGCATCTTCGGTTACCGCCCGGACGAGGTGGTCGGCCAGAACGTCAGCCTGCTGATGCCGCAGCCCTACCACGAGGCGCACCAGCGCTACGTGGACAGCTACAACCGCACCGGCGAGGCCCGCATCATCGGCATCGGCCGCGAGGTGCGGGCGCGGCGCAAGGACGGCACGACGTTCCCCTGCGACCTCGCCGTCGGCCGGGTCGAGGCCGCGGGCCCGCCGCGCTTCGTCGGCTTCATCCGCGACATCACCGCGCGCAAGCTGGCGGACGAGCAGCTGAAGCGCAGCGAAGCCGAACTGCGCCTCGCGCAGGAGCTCGCCAACCTCGGCAACTACGTCGTGCACCTCGACGCCTCCGAGCCCGACTACTACTCGCCGCAGATGTTCCGCATCCTCGGCAGCGACGCCGGCGCGTCGATCGGCGCGATCGGCGAATACCTCGAGCACTGGGTGCACCCGGCCGACGTCGCGAAGCTGCGCGAGGCGATGGACGAGCTCGACCACGGCAGCGGCTCGATGGACATCGAGTACCGGGTGATCCTGCGCGACGGCTCGACGCGCCACCTGCACCACATCGCGCAGGCCGTGTACGACATCACGGGCAAGGCGACCAAGCACATCGGCACCGTGCACGACGTGACCGAGCGCCGGCACGCCGAGGACGAGGCCCGCCAGCTGCAGGAGCGGCTCACGCACTTCTCGCGCCTGTCGACCATGGGCGAGATGGCGGCCGGCCTCGCGCACGAGATCAACCAGCCGCTGTCCGCCATCGCGACCTACGCGCAGGCCTGCCAGCGCATGATCCGCCTGCCCGGGCACGACCCGGACGACGTGATCGAGGCCCTGCAGCAGATCAACGCGCAGGCCCTGCGCGCCGGCGAGGTGATCCGCCGGCTGCGCAACTTCGTGAAGAACCGCGAGGTCACCCGCGAGCCGGTCGACTGCAACCGCCTGCTCGAGGACCTGCGCACGCTCGCGGAGACCGATGCGCGGCTCAACAACGTCTGGCTGCGCATCGAGTCCGAGGGCACGCTGCCGACCGTCTACGCCGACCCGATCCAGCTGCAGCAGGTCGTGCTTAACCTCGTGCGCAATGCGATCGACGCCATGTCCGACGTGCCGGAACACCGGCGCGAGGTGGTGCTGTCGACGCGGCGCACGGAGGATGGCGAGATCGAGGTGACGGTGGCCGACCACGGTACGGGCCTCGCCGCCGAAGCGACGGAGCACCTGTTCAACGCGTTCTTCACCACCAAGTCGGGCGGCACGGGCCTCGGCCTCGCGATCAGCCGCTCGATCGTGCGCGCCCACGGCGGCAGGCTGTGGCACACTCCCAACGAGGGGTCCGGGGCGCGCTTCCATTTCACGCTGCCGATCGCCCCGGCGGCCAACGAGGAGTAGAGAAGAGTGATCAAGGAAACGAAGCCCACCGTGTTTGTCGTGGACGACGATGCCGCGGTGCGAGATTCGCTCAGGATGCTCCTGAAGTCGGTGGGCCTGCCGGTCGAGGTGTTCGAGTCCGGCCAGGAATTCCTCGACGCCGAGCGCGACGACCGCCCCGGCTGCCTCGTGCTCGACATCCGCATGCCCGGCATGAGCGGCCTCGAGCTGCAGGGCAAGCTCAACGAGCGCCACTCGATCCTGCCGATCATCTTCATCACCGGCCACGGCGACGTGCCGATGGCAGTCGAGGCCATGCAGGCCGGCGCGGTCGATTTCATCCAGAAGCCGTTCCGCGACCAGGACCTGCTCGATCGCATCAACCAGGCGCTCGAGAAGGATGCCGGCAGCCGGCGGATGCTCGCGGAGCGCAACATGATCCGCAAGCGCCTCGAGTCGCTGACGCCGCGCGAACGCGAAGTGCTCGACCTCGTCGTCGCCGGCAAGGCGAACAAGGTCATCGCGGGCGACCTGAACCTCAGCCAGCGCACCGTCGAGATCCACCGCGCCCGCGTGATGGAGAAGATGGAAGCACACTCCCTCGCGCACCTCGTCCGCATGGTGCTGGAAGTGGAGCGCCCCGAGGAGTAAGCTTGCTGCGTCGCAGCACGGATCATGGAAGTGACACTTCGAGTGTCAACTTAACTAGACACTGAAGACGTAAGTTTCAATTTACGTATAAACCCCAATTCTCGGGGCGACCGTCCGCCATTAACACTGCGGCCATGCGACCACAGTGCGCAGCGCAGTTCACCGCATCCGATCCTCCCTGCGGCTCACCTTGAGCTGGCCGGGTCCTGTGGTCGCGTCCATTTCATCCATGTCCGAGAACGTCCCAGTTCAGGAATCGCCGCCAGTCGTCGGGGTCATCGACCCCGACCCGGTGGCGCGCGAGGGGCTCAGGAGCCTGCTGCACGGCGTGGGCGTCGACGTCTCGACGTTCGACAGCGCCGAAAGCTACCTGCTCGCGGCCAACGGCCGCCACCTCTCCTGCCTGATCGTCGACCTGCTGCTGCCGGGCATGTCGGGCCTCGAGTTCCTGCGCCGGCTGCGCAAGAGCGGCAACGACACGCCGGTCGTGCTGCTCGCCGACGAATCGGACGTGCCGACGGCCGTGGCGGCGATGCGCGAGGGCGCCAGCGACTTCATCGAGAAGCCGTACGTCAACGTCGCGGTGCTGCGCCAGGTGCAGAAGCTGCTGCGCAAGGGACGGGAGTCCGCGCGCGCGTGATACTCTGGCCGTCCGGCCATGAGCAAAGAAGAAAGCTGGTTCGAAGAGCGGCAATCCGCGTGGTTGTACCGCGAGCTCGCGCGCTGCGAGCCTGACCCGAAGATCGTCGAGCTCTTCGGCGCGCTCGCGGCTGCCGCGGAATTCCAGGCCGACAAGTGGCGCGCCGGTTCCACGGAGCCCCCGCCGCCCTTCACGCCGTCGCTGCGCGCGCGCATCACGGTGATGCTCGCGCGGGCGATCGGGCCGCGGCGGATCAAGCCGATGCTGGCGGCCATGAAGGTGCGCGGCATCTCCGCCTACGATGCCCGGCGCTCGCTCGCCGGCCACCTCATGCCGACCCAGGTCTCGGAGATCGGCGCCCGGCACAAGGGCTACGGCGGCGGCAACCTGCGCGCGGCCGTGTTCGGCGTCAACGACGGCCTCGTCTCCAACACCAGCCTGATCATGGGTGTCGCCGGCGCCGCCGCCGGCAGCGACTTCGTGCTGACGAGCGGCGTGGCGGGCCTGCTCGCGGGCGCGCTCTCGATGGCGTCGGGCGAGTACGTGTCGATGCGCTCGCAGCGCGAGATGTTCGAGTACCAGATCGGCCTCGAGCGCGACGAACTGCAGGAGTACCCGGAAGAGGAAGCCGAGGAGCTCGCGCTGATCTACCAGGCGCGAGGCATGCAGCTCGAGGAGGCGCGGCGCGTGGCGCGCGAACTGGTCAAGAACGAGGACACTGCGCTCGACGCGCTCGCGCGCGAGGAACTCGGCCTCAACCCCGACGACCTCGGCTCGCCCTGGGGCGCCGCGATCTTCTCCTTCCTGGCGTTCTCGGTCGGTGCGCTCGCGCCCCTGGTGCCGTTCCTGCTCGGCCTGCCGCTCGAGCGGGCCGTGCTGGCCTCGGCCGGCATCGCCGGTGTGGCGCTGTTTGGCGTCGGCACTGCGCTGAGCCTGTTCACCGGTCGCAGCGCGCTCGCCGGCGGGCTGCGCATGGTGCTGATCGGCGGCGGCGCGGGCGTCGCCACCTGGCTCATCGGCCACTGGCTCGGCGCCGCGATCAGCTGAGGCGCTGCAGTTCCGCGCGCGGATCGAACGCGCACTCCCGCTTCATGCGCTCGAACAGCGCCCGCGCCTCCGGACCCGACGGCGGCAGCACGACCTGCAGCACGACGTACTGGTCGCCCGGCGGCGCGCCGGGCAGGCCGCGAGCGCGCAGGCGCAGTTTCTGTCCCGCGCGCGCGCCTTCGGGCAGCTTCATGTCGACCGAGCCGCCGAGCGTGGGCACCGCGACCGTCTCGCCGAGCGCCGCTTCCCAGGGCGCGACCGGCAGCGTCAGCGTGACGTCGCGGCCCTCGACCGAAAAGAGCGGGTGCTTGCGCAGATTGACCTCGAGATACAGGTCGCCCGGCGGCCCGCCGCCGCTGCCCGGGCTGCCCTGCCCGGCGAGCCGGATCTGCTGGCCGTCGGTCACGCCGGCCGGAATGCTCACGCGCAGCGTGCGCGGCTGCACGACCACGTGGCCGTCCGCGGTCATCTGCGGCGCGCTCAACTCGATGGTGCGCGACGCGCCGCGGTAGGCGTCCTCGAGGTCGATCTCGACGCGCGCAACGTGGTCCTGGCCGGCCGACGCGAAGCCGCGGCCGGAGTGCATGGTTCCGCCGCGCATGCCGCCGAACGGACTGCCCTCGCCGAACAGCTGCGAGAAGAAGTCGCTGAAGTCGCCGGTCGGCCCCGCGCCGCCGCGCGTGCGTCCGCGCGAGAACTCGAAGCCCTTGCCCCAGTCGGGCGGCGGACGGAATTCCTGTCCCTGCTTCCAGTTGGCCCCGAGCTGGTCGTAGGCCGCGCGCTTCTCCGGGTCCTTGAGGACCTCGTACGCTTCCTGCAGCTCCTTGAACCGCTCCTCCGCGTTCTTTTCCTTGCTGACGTCCGGGTGGAACTTGCGGGCCAGCTTGCGGTAGGCGCGCTTGATCTCGTCCTGGCTCGCACTGCGAGGGACGCCGACCACTTCGTAATAGTCCTTGAACCGCATGGGGTATGCCTGGCCTTGCGGCCTTACGCCGCGGACCTTGCCGATGTCCCGAATGTGGTGGCGGACGGCGCCCGCCTCAAGGGGGGCGACGGGCCGGGCTTGAGTCCCGCACCGGCGGCCCCATGCACGGGGTCTGCCCCCCACCGAGATTCCCATGGCCACCGCCACCTCGAACGTCGTCTGCCAGCACTGCCACCGGACCGTGCGGGTCCCGTCCGAGCGCCTGGGCGACGGCCCGAAGTGCCCCCAGTGCCACACGCGGCTGTTCGACGGCCACCCCGTCGAACTGGACGATGCAAGCTTCGGCCGGCACGTCGGCGACGGCGACCTGCCGGTGGTGGTGGATTTCTGGGCGCCCTGGTGCGGGCCGTGCCGGATGATGGCACCCGCCTACGAGGCGGTGGCGCAGCGCATGGAGCCGCAGGCGCGGTTCGCAAAGCTCAACACGGAAGAGGCGCAGGCGACGGCGGCGCGTTACGGCATCCGCAGCATCCCGACGCTGGTGGTGTTCCGCGGCGGCCAGGAAGTCGCTCGCCAGTCGGGCGCGATGGACGCGGGCCGGCTGCAGCGCTGGCTGGCCGAGGCCCTCTCCCGCTGAGGCGGGAGAGGGTGGCCGGCGGGCGTCAGCCCTTCGAGCAGGTGTTGATCCCGAGGATCGGGTAGACCGGGCAGAACCGGAACGTGCCGGTCAGGATCGGCACGATGCCGATCAGCGCCCAGTAGCGCGCGTTGCCCTCGAGCACGAAGAACAGCGACAGGATGGCGATTCCGGCGACGATGCGCAGGATCCGGTCGATTCCACCGACATTGGCCGTCATGGTGATCCCCTCTGGTTGATTGGCCCGGTCCCTCCGGACCGGTTCGGAACGAATCCTACCGGCCGGCGGGGCGCCGTTCAGTAACCAAAGTCACCCAGGGGTTCCGCGGTGCAGCATGGCGTGGGTGGCGGGGAGCAGCCGCATGCACGAGCGGGCTGTGCAACGGGCCATGCAGCCGTTAGGCTGCTTTCGGCCACTTTCGGCCATTCGTTGCGATCAGAGAAGCGGCCGACACGGCCTGCCAGGTGGAGACGATGCGATACCCCGACGACTTCGACGACATCGTTGTCTGCGGCCAGAATGATCTTCTGGCTCACCCCCAGAGGGATCGAGTTGCGCTTTGTCTCCATCGGCTAGAGGCCGAGGTCAACAATGGTGGGTTCCATCAGTTCTTCCTGAATTCGTCAGGCGAGCTCGTACCTGAAACCCTTGAGGCGCTAACAGCCATTGGCGCCAACGAGACTCGCCGGTTGCTCGAGCAGGCAGTCACGATAGCGTTTCCGAATGGATATCCATCGGACGTCGTTCAGGTGCAGGCGGAACTCGCTGACCTCGACGACGTTGCGGATGCATTGGAGCCGCTTGACACGAAATTCTTCACGTACGCCGAGCCGCTCTCGGACTTGGTGAATGCCTACTTGGCGAAGGGCAGCTAACGGCGATGACCGTTTCGGGTCGGTTTGAGCCCGTCGCAATGAAGGGAGACGCCGTGGTCAAACGCTGGTTGGGGTCGTACAAACGGATCGCGATAGCTTATGTTGCGGGCTGCGTCGTGGTACTGCTTGGCGGCATGCGAACCCCTGCGGCTGTCCTCGGCCTCCCGCTCGTGTTCGTGAGCGGATGGGTTTTTGTCGGTCATCTCGTGACACTTGACGATGACGCGCCGGGAGGATGGTCGAACCATGATCGCTCGAACGCGCAATGGCGACGCTCACTGATCGAACTTGCTGCGAAGGGCGTCGGCTTCGGGGTAGTTGCCTGGGTGGTCTTCGCGGTGTTGTTGTGAATCGAGCCATCGGGAATGGCGAGGGATCTCGCGCGCCGCGACTGGCCGCTTCGGGTCGGATTACGCCTGTCGCGACGCAGTTTGGCAATGCGTAAACCGAATCGCAGGGAGAGCATTTGAGTGACCGACCCGTGGTACAGGTCTCTCGGACGGATCCTCTGGTGGGTATTCACGAGGCCGTGGGCATTGGCCATGGCCCTCGCGTTGCCGCTCATCGTTTTCTATGGCCTCTTGAGCCCACGAGCGGAGGATTTGAACTCCCTTCGCATCGGACCGGGAGAAGTTGCGCTTCTGGTGGCCGTCAGCGGAAGTGTGGACGCAGGGAATTACAGGCGAACCTATGTCGTGGTGCCGCGCTCATTGGCAACCGCATCGGTCACGGTCGTCGATGAATCGCCAACCCCATCTGTCGAGGTGATCAATGGCGTGTTGCTCTTCATCCTCGGCACATGGGCACTATGTGTTCATCTGGCGTGGCGCTACAGTCTGCGGCCTGCATGCGCCGCCTGGCTGAATTTGGATCGGATTCGATCCTAACCGTGAAGGGCCGAGTGACCGGAGTGGGTCGGTTTAAGCCTGTCGCAGAGCGGTAATATTGACCGGACACGGACGGGCGACGGAAGCCCGAGAGCGCGGGTAAGGCCTAGGGACTACGGTGGAACGCACAATGGCAGCGCAAATGATTCCCCGTTCCGGCCGAGTTGCCGGATTTTCCGCGGCGCTTCAATGCGGTTTGATCATTCCGGCGACCGCGTATTTCCTTGCGTTCGTCGCTACGCAGTTTCTCGAACCACGTTCTCGGTGGATGAGTCTGGTAATCGCGGTGTACTTTGTCGCGGCCGTCATAGAGCTGATGGTTGTGCCTGTTGCGATCTGGCGCTTGTACTCAAACGAACACACTCGCACGACGCGTAATGTGGTGTTCACAGCGCTAGCCGCTCTTTGCTTGCTTCAAGGGCTGGCGGTTTATCTTCTCGCAGTCTTGAATGACTGACTGCTTTGGGTCGAAGAGAGACGGAGAGCTGTATCTTGATCGACGATGCTGAACACGAACGAATCTTGCGTGTCGTCGATGCGGCGACGGCCTATCGAGCGAAGCGGATTACGTGGCAGGAGTTCATGCGAGACTTCGGCGAATCCAAGGATGGAGTGACTTGGGACTTGGTCGACTTGATCGAGCATGAGCCCGCTCGCGACGGTTGGCGCGGCATCGGCGAAAAGGCGTGGCGGGAGTACGAGAGCCAACTTGATCGGGCCATCAAGGCGTTGGTTGAGGCCGCGGCCCTCGTGGGATCTGGCTCAACCGGCGACCGTCCGTAGTGGGTCGACTTGCGACTGTCGCGCGATTGACGAGATTTAGTTGACGTTTCCGCGGAAACGTCTCGAGTCGGTCGCGAACAGCCGGTCAGCTGGGTCGCGTATCGCCGTGATACCGTTTGGCCGAGACAGGTCATGGCCAGCCGGAAGCCTGGCTGCGATGAACGACCGACGGAGACGATGATGCCGACCGCCCAACGGTGCTTTGGTTCACGGCTGATCGCAGGCACTGCCATTGTGCTGTCGTCGCTTGTAGGCGGTGACTGTCTCGCTTGTTCGCCGGATCTGCGAATCATGAACAGTGTTGGCGAGTCACTGAAGTCCTCAAACGTGGTTGCACTCGCTTACTTGGAATCGCTGGAAAGTGTTCCGATACCCGATGGAGAGTACAAAGGCGGCACCCGGGAGAATGCGAAGTTTCTGGTGCTTGAGGCATGGAAGGGCCGTCTCGTGCCCGGTGCTCACATTGAGACCGTCACGACGATCTGGAACGCGAACTGTGGCATCAGCGCAGTCAACAGCCCTCGATGGATCGTTGACAAGAATGGCCGCGCGGCGCCGGTGAGTCGCGTCTGGTTGCTTTACCTGGGTGGCAAGGAGCCGTTCCAACTTACGATTGGTCGTCGTTCGTCACCCCTTAACATTCAAGGTGCAGAGGACTTGCCTGAGCTGTACAGGCTGACGCGAATCGAAAGTGATCAGTGACCGGCTTGCGTCGGACGCCGCCGGCCACAGAGAATGATGTCTGCCAAAGAAAGCCATTGAGTCCAATGACGGACGCAGGCATCCAGTGACCAACCGATATTTCACCTGGAACGACTTCGTCGACAACTTCGGTGCCGAAATGCGCATCGCAGGCGAAGTCCACGACGGGATGGTGCGGAGCGGCCTGAAGGACTGGGACCCGGTCCCGTTGGATTTCAATTTCGTGTCCGACCAGCCTGATGGCCTGGATCGACTTCGGCGCTTGCTTGCGGAGACCTACGGATATTCCGTCACGGAGCCGATGCAGTGCGGCGAGCTCTGGGAGATCTCGGGTACGACGCAGCCGATTCCGATTACCGCCGATTCGCTCTTGTACTGGGCGCTCGATCTCGCACTGCGTGGCTACGAGCACGACGCGAGATTCGATGCGTACGGCGGTCCGGCCGACCCGGAATCGGGTCAATCCGCAGACGTGAGCCCGGGTCGGGCGGACTACTGGTTCGACTGGGGCCTGCAACGATACGAAGTCGGTGACCGGGCCGCGGCGCAGCTGGGCTTTTCCGCCGCGATCGCTGCCGCCCCGAGTGACCCGAATTCGTGGTACTCCCGCGCCATCGTCCGCAGCGAGCTGCACACCTGGAAGGCGGCCATGCGGGACTACGACGAGGCCTTGCGCCTCGCGCCCGACTTTCCCAGTGCGCTTCTGAATCGCGGCGCCCTGAAAGACGACAACGGCGACCCTCTCGGTGCGATCGCGGACTATGACCGCGTGCTCGAGTCGACGGCCGACGAAGAGACCAAGACGCGGGCCTGGTTCAATCGCGGCAATTCGAAACATCGACTCGGAGACTTGTCGGGGGCGTGCGCAGACTGGCGCATCGCGTCAGATCGAGGAGCCGATTACGCCGATGAACGCCTCGCCGCCCATTGCACTAGTTGTTGAATCGGTGCCAAGGGGCTGCTTCGGCTCGATTTTCGCCGCGAGCCATCTCGGCCCATTGCCAACCTGAGATTGACGTTTCCGCGGAAACGTCCGGCACGCGTCACGGCATTCACCGGCACCACGATCCCCGCGCCCTACCCCGCGGCCTTTCCCGACGAGCAGTACTCACTGCGGCCGCCGTTCGCCCGCAGCAGGTCGACGTAATAGGCCGCATACGCCTCCGCACGCTGGCGCTCTTTCGCGTCGTCCCCGAGCAACGGCTGCACGGCATCGGCCCACTGTGCGGAGCACGCCTCCTTCGCACTCGTCGAAGCGGCGCACGCGACGAAGCCCGCGAAGGCCGCGCGATACGACTCGAACTGCGCGCGATCCATCGGTGCGCCGTGCCCGGGAATCACCTTCTCGAATTTCGACGCCGCCACATCACCCAGCGCGTGCTGCCAGCCATCCGGGCAGGCCGTGTCGAGGAACGGCGCGGGCAGCGTGACCAGATCGCCGACGATGGCCACCTGCGTCGCCGGGTCATACAGCCACACGTCCCCGGCCGTCGCCGCATTCGCCGCGAGGTGCACCTGCACCTTGCGTCCGCCGAGCGACATCGTCGCCGACGACGTGATCGGCACGTCGGGCTCGAGGGCCGCGCCGTTGCGGATCGTCTCGGCATCGGCGCGGATGTCGTCGCGCATCGTGGCGGGAATCGACTCGTCGGCGAGATACCCGGCCGACTCGCGCTCGCTCTTCGCGAGGAACCCGGCCAGTGCCCCGTCGATGGCGCGGCTGGCGTAGACCTTCAGCCCGGGATAGGCCGCGCGCAACGCCGGATTGCCGCTCACGTGGTCGAGGTGCCAGTGCGAATTGACGACGGCCACGATCGGGCGGTGGCGTTCCTGCGCCAGCGCGAGGATGGCCTCGCGTTGCCAGGCGTGGCGACCGGTGTCGACGACGACGAGTCCGTCCCGCGCCTCCAGCACGACGCTGTTGCCGTCCGGCTGGTGGCCGGCCCGGATCCCGCCCGGGATCCACCACAGGCCCGGCGCCACGACGGTCGGGACCGGTGCGGGCTCGGCCGGAGGCGTCGTTGCGGCGTGCGCCAGACCTGCAATCGCGAACGTGGCGACGATGGCGGACGCAGGACGCATGGTTGTCTCCCCCCGGTGGACGCCTGCTAGGATCGCCCCGGGTTCCACCGACCGCAAGAACCACGATGCAAGCCCTGCCCGCCCTGCTGCTGCTGACCGGCGCCGCCATCCTCGGCACGCTGCTCGGACTCAATTACCTGCGCGGCGTCCGCAGCAAGCCGGTGATGATCGGCTTTCACCTGCTGCTCGGCGGCGGCGGGCTCGAGGTCATGGCCATGCTGCTGCACGGCACACCGGATCGACAGATCGTTCCCGGGGGTGGCCTGATGACGGCGGCGGCCGCCTGCGTGCTGGCGGCGATGTTCACCGGCCTGCTCGCGCCGTTGATCGGCCGGCAGTCGCGCCCGATCATGAACACGGCGCTCATCGTCCACGTGACCGTCGCGATCACCGGTTTCACGCTGCTGCTGGCCTTCGTCGCCCAGCAGTAGTGGCGCCGCTCACTCGCCGGCCGCGATCTTCCGCAGGCCGGGCGCATCCAGCACCTCGATCGCCCCTCGCGCGAGGCGCACGAGGCCCTGGTCGGCGAAGCTGCGCAGCACGCGCGTGACGATCTCGCGCACGCTGCCCAGCTCGTCCGCGAGTTGCTGGTGCGTCGCCTCGATCACTTTCCCGCGACCGAGCAGCGCCGTCGCCACGCGCCGGTCGAGCTTGTGGAACGCGACCGCCTCGACGAGGCTCATCATGTCGGCGAGGCGCTCGGCGAACAGCCCGAACACGTACTGGCGGAACGGCGCGTGCGTGGCGAGCAGCTGCTCGAAGGTCGCGCGCGGCAGTACCACCAGCCGCACGTCGCTCTCCACGACGCCGTTCGCCGGGTAGTCGCTGCCGCCCACGAGGCAGCTGCTGGTGAGCACGCAGCTCTCGCCCGGCCCGACGCGATAGAGCTGAAGTTCGCGCTCGGCGCCGACCTTGGCGACGCGGATGGAACCGGCGAGCACCAGCGGGAACTGCCGGCAAACCGCGCCCTCGGCGAACAGCTGCGTGCCGGCCGGCAGGTCGACGACCTGCGCCTGGCTCATGAGCCCCGCGAAGGCGCGCTCGCCGAGACCGGCGAGGGCCGGATACAGCCGCCGGACCTCGTCGACGGCGACCGCGTTCATCCCGCTGCGTCCTCGAGGACGATCAGCAGGTCCTTGGCATCGACCTGCTGGCCCGGGCGCGTGACCACTTCCTTGATCACGCCGTCGCGCTCGGCGCGCACGCTGGTCTCCATCTTCATCGCCTCGATGGTCACCAGCACCTCGCCCTTCACCGCCTTGTGGCCGACCACGACGTTGACCGTCGCGATGGTGCCCGGCATCGGCGCGCCGACCTCGTTCGGGTGGTCGGCCTCGGCCTTGCGCCGCGGCGGGCGCTTCGCGACCTTGGTCCGGTCGTGCACCTTCACCGAGCGCGGCTGGCCGTTCAGCTCGAAGAACACGGTGCGCGTGCCGTCGTCGTGGGCCTCGCTGGTCGCGACGTAGCGGATGATCAGGTGCTTGCCCTTCTCGAGATCGACGGTGATTTCCTCGCCGGCCTCCATGCCGTAGAAGTACGTGCGCGTCGGCAGCACGCTCGTGTCGCCGAAGTGCACCCGGTCGGCCATGTAGTCGGTGAAGACCTTCGGGTACATGAGCCACGAGGCGAACTCGTAGTCGGTGATCGCGCGCGGCATCTTCTCCTGCAGCTGCGCGCGCGCCTGCTCGAGGTCGGTCGGCGCGAGGCGCTCGCCGGGCCGCGAAGCGTCCGGCACCTGCGAACCGAGCACCTTCTTCTGCAGCTCCTTCGGGAATCCGCCCGCCGGCTGGCCGATGTCGCCGCGGAACAGCGATACCACGGATTCCGGAAAGGCCACTTCGACGTTCGGGTCGACCACGTCGCCGGCCGTGAGGCCGCTGGTGACCATCATGATCGCCATGTCGCCCACGACCTTCGAGGACGGCGTCACCTTGACGATGTCGCCGAACATCTCGTTCACCTGCGCGTAGGCGCGGGCCACCTCGTGCCAGCGTGTGTCGTCGATGCCGAGCGAGCGGGCCTGCTCGCGCAGGTTGGTGTACTGGCCGCCCGGCATGCCGTGGACGTAGACCTCGGAGGCACCCGAGCGCATGTCGCTCTCGAACGCGGCATAGCCGTGGCGCACCTGCTCCCAGTAGTTCGACAGCACGCGCAGGTTGTCCGGATTCACGCCGGACTCGCGCGGCCCGTGGCGCAGCGCCTCGACGATGGAGCCGAGGTTCGGCTGCGAGGTGAGGCCGCTCATGGCGTCGAGCGCGCCGTCCACCGCGTCGCAGCCCGCGTGCACGGCCGCGAGCACGCTGGCGGCGGCGATGCCGCTGGTGTCGTGGGTGTGGAAGTGGACCGGGATGCCGACTTCCTGCTTCAGGGCCTTGACGAGGTCGTAGGCGGCGCGCGGCTGGCACAGGCCCGCCATGTCCTTGATGCCGAGGATGTGCGCGCCGGCCTTCTCCAGCTGCTTCGCCATGCCGACGTAGTACTTGAGGTCGTACTTGGTCTGGCGGGGATCGCTGAGGTTGCCGGTGTAGCAGATCGCGGCCTCGCAGAGCCGGCCGGTCCCGCACACGGCATCCATCGCGACGCGCATGTTCTCGACCCAGTTGAGCGAATCGAACACGCGGAACACGTCCACGCCGTGCTTCGCCGCCTGTTCGACGAAGTAGCGCACGACGTTGTCGGGGTAGTTGGTGTAGCCGACCGCATTGGCCGAGCGCAGCAGCATCTGCAGCAGCAGGTTCGGCATCGCCTCGCGGAAGGCGATCAGCCGCTCCCACGGGCACTCCTTCAGGAAGCGCATCGCGACGTCGAACGTCGCACCGCCCCAGCACTCCACCGAGAACAGCTCGGGCGCGAGGCGCGCGTAGGCCGGGGCGATGGCGACCATGTCGCGCGTGCGGAAGCGCGTCGCCAGCAGCGACTGGTGCGCGTCGCGGAAGGTGGTGTCGGTCAGCAGCACGCCCTGCTGCGCCAGCATCCACTTCGAGAAGCCAACGGCGCCCAGCTCGTCGAGCCTCTGCTTCGTGCCGGGCGGGGGCGTGGAGATCGGCAGCTTCGGCGGCCGGGGATCGACCACCCGCGCCGGCCGCGCGCGACCGACGACCTCGGGATTGCCGTTGACGATCACCTCACCGACGAAGCGCAGCAGGCGCGTCGCCCGGTCGCGCTTGCGCGCGAAGCGGAACAGCTCGGGCGTCTGGTCGATGAACTTGGTCGTGTACTCGCCGTTTTCGAACAGCGGGTGGCCGATCACCTGGTCGAGGAAGCGCAGGTTGGTCACCACGCCGCGCACGCGGAACTCCCACAGCGCGCGGTGCATGCGGGCGATGGTCTCCTCCGCGCTCGGGGCCCAGGCCGTCACCTTCACCAGCAGCGAGTCGTAGGAACGCGTGATGAACGCCCCGGTGTAAGCGGTGCCGGCGTCGAGCCGGATGCCGAAGCCCGCCGGGCTGCGGTACGCGGTGATGCGCCCGTAGTCGGGGATGAAGTTGTTCTCGGGATCCTCGGTCGTCACCCGGCACTGCATCGCGTGGCCGCCGATGCGGATGCCGTCCTGCGCCGGCACGCCGCTCGCCGGCGTGCCGATGGCCGCGCCCTCGGCGATGCGGATCTGCGCCTTGACGATGTCGATGCCGGTGACCATCTCGGTCACGGTGTGCTCGACCTGGATGCGCGGGTTGACCTCGATGAAGTAGAACTGCCCGGTGTCGGCGTCCTGCAGGAACTCCACGGTGCCCGCATTGAGGTAGTCGACGGCGCGGCCGATGCGCAGCCCGAGCTCGCACAGTTCCTGGCGGCGCGCGTCGTCGAGGAACGGCGCGGGCGCCCGCTCGATGACCTTCTGGTTGCGGCGCTGCACGGTGCAGTCGCGCTCGTAGAGGTGCACGAGGTTGCCGTGCCGGTCGCCGAGGATCTGCACCTCGACGTGGCGCGCGCGGCGGACGAGCTTCTCGAGGTAGACCTCGTCGTTGCCGAAGGCGGCCTTCGCCTCGCGACGTGCGGCGGCGACCATCTCGACGAGCTGCCCGTCGTTCTCGACGACGCGCATGCCGCGCCCGCCGCCGCCCCAGCTCGCCTTGAGCATCACGGGGTAGCCGATCCGGCCCGCGAGGCGGAGCGCCTCGGCGTCGTCGTTCGGCAGCGGCGGCGTGGCCGGCATCACCGGCACGCCGGCGGCCTGCGCGAGGTCGCGGGCGGTCACCTTGTTGCCCAGCCGGCGCATGATGTCGGAGGTCGGGCCGATGAACACGATGCCCGCGGCGTCGCAGGCGTCCGCGAAGTCGGGGTTCTCCGAGAGGAAGCCGTAGCCCGGGTGGATGGCGTCGGCGCCGGCCTCGAGGGCCACGCGGACGATGTCCTCGATGTCGAGGTAGGCCTCGACCGGCCCCTTCCCCTCGCCCACCAGGTAGCTCTCGTCCGCCTTCATGCGGTGGAGCGAGAAGCGGTCCTCCTGCGAATAGATCGAGACCGTGCGGATGCCGAGCTCGTGCGCGGCCCGCATGACGCGAATGGAGATCTCGCCGCGGTTGGCGACGAGCAGGGTCTTGATCTTGCGGTGCTGTCGCATGGCCGGCCGGGACTCGGATGCAGGCGGAAGGGCCTGCGCCGATAATGTCACAACTCCAGCGGATTTCCCGCAACGCAAAAGAATCAGGACCCAACCATGCATGCGATCGCGATCCACGGCGGTGCCGGTGCCCTCGCCCCCTCCGACCTCACGCCCGAACGGGAGCAGGCCTACCGGCAGGGACTCGAGCGGGCACTGCGCGCCGGCTTCGACGTGCTGGCCGGCGGCGGCGCCAGCCTCGACGCCGTCGTCGCGGCCGTGCAGGCGCTCGAGGACGACCCCCTGTTCAACGCGGGCCGCGGGGCCGTGCTGAATGCGGCCGGCGTCGCGGAGCTGGACGCGTCGCTCATGGACGGGCGCGACCTGCGGGCGGGCGCCGTGGCGGGCCTGCGCCACGTGCGCAGCCCGATCGAGCTGGCGCGGCGCGTGATGGAGCACTCCGCGCACGTGATGCTGGCGGGGCCCGGCGCCGAGGAGTTCGCGCTCGAACAGGGCATGGCGCCGGTGCCGAACAGCCACTTCGTCACCGAACGTCGGCAACGCGAGCTGCAGAAGCACCTTGCCGGACTCGCCGCCGCCGGCGAAGAGTCACTGATGGGAACGGTCGGCGCCGTCGCGCTCGACCAGCACGGCAACCTCGCCGCCGCCACGTCCACCGGCGGCACGACGGGCAAGCGCTACGGTCGCGTCGGGGACTCGCCGATCATCGGCGCGGGCACGTACGCGGCGAACGACTGCTGCGCCGTCTCGGCCACCGGCCACGGCGAGTACTTCATCCGCGCGGCCGTCGCGCACGAGATCGCCTCGCTGATGCGCTACCGAGGGCTCGGCGTCGCGGCGGCGGCGGACGAGGTCGTGATGCGCCAGCTGGTGCGGCTCGGCGGCGAAGGCGGCGTGATCGCGCTCGGCCGCGACGGCTCCATCGCCATGCCGTTCAACTCGGCCGGCATGCTGCGCGGCGCGATGGACTCGAACGGGCTGTTCCGGACGGGACTGCTGAAGGACTGATCAGCGGGCCGGCGCGTCGAGCGCGCGGTCGAGTTCCGCCGCGAGTGCCGCGACGAACGCATCGTCGCGCATGCACAGATAGTGCTCGCGCAGCCGCGGCGAGAGTCCGCGCGCCAGCGCGTCCACCTGCGGGCTCTGCGCACCCATCGCGAGGCCGATCGCGCGCAGCCGCGGCACGTGCGGGCGGAGCTGCGCGGCGATGAGCCCGCAGGCCGGCCCGCGCGGCTCGACGAGCAGGGTCTCGCCGTCGTAGCGACGCAGCGGGTAGGCCTGCTGCGCCGGCAGCTGCAACGCGACGTACTGGTCGAAGATGCGCTCGACCGTGTCCGGGTCGAGCTCCGGAGCCACCTGCCGCACGCGCTCGAGAAAGGCCGGGAAGCAGCGCTCGGGCGAGAGCGCCGCGAATTCGGCGTCCGGGAAGCCGAAGGCGATGCCCGATCCGAGCTCGAGCAGCGTGGCGAAACTGCGCACCTCGCCGGGCGCGGTGCGGGCACGCTGCACGCGGGCGCGGAACTCCGCCTCGGAGACGGTCAGTTCGACCGGCTCGTCCCGGGACGCATCGGCCGGCGCGGCGAGCGCGGACCGCTGCCGCCACCAGCCTTCCAGCCGGATCGCCGCGCGATGCCAGGGCCGGCCCCAGCGCGACTGCATGGCCCGGAAGCCGAAGCCCGTGGGCGACGACCGGTCGAGGCTCAGCGGGTCGATCAGCGCCAGCAGCGCGACGGACTCGCCGGCGAGTCGCAGGCGACGCGCGATCTCGTAGCCGAAGGCACCGGCCGACGAGTAGGCCACGACGTGGTAGGGACCGGCGGGCTGTCGCCGGCGGATCGCATCGAGGTAGAGATCGATCCAGCCCCGGAACCCGAGCGTGGCGGGCCGCCCGCCCCAGACGTACGGATCGCGCAGGCCGAGGACCTCGCGCGGCGTGCGCAGGCTGCGGGCCAGCTTCTCGTACGCACCGAGCGTGCCGCCGGCCGACGCGACGAGGAACACCGGCGGCCGCTGCGCGTCGCCGCCGCGCATGCGGAACAGCACCTCGTCCGTCGCCGGGGCCGGGTTCCGTGACGGACCGCCCGAGCGCGCCTCGTCGACGAGCGCGGCCATTTCGCGGACGGTCGGGGCGCGAAAGACCGCCGGGTCGGGCAGGCGGTCCCGCCCGAGCCCGAAAGCCTCGCGCAACCGCTGCACCGCGGCGAAAGCCGTGAGCGAGGTGCCGCCGACGTCGAAGAAGCTCAGGTCGGGATCGACCGGCGCGCGCTTCAGCAACTGTCCCCAGAGCCGGCCCACCTCGCGCTCGGTGCCGGAGCGCCAGCCGTCCGGATCCGGCGGCGCCCCGGCGCCCTGCTCGAGTCGCGAGCGGTGGTCCTCGAGCAGTCGGCGACGGTCGGTCTTGCCGCTCGCGGTGCGCGGCATCGATTCGAGGGCGACGAGTTCCGAGGGCGCCATGTACGACGGCAGGTGTTCGGCGAGGAAGCGCTGCACCGACGCGCGGCCGACGCTCGCCGGTGCATAGAAGCCCAGCAGCGTGGCTCCGCTGTCCTCGTCATCGTGCAGAACGACGGCCGCCTGGCGGATGTCGGCGTGCCGCAGCAGGGTCCGCTCGACCTCCTGCAGGTCCACGCGGTGGCCGCGCACCTTGACCGTGTGGTCGCTGCGCCCGACGAAGTAGAGGTGTCCGTCCGGCGCGCGCCGCACGCGGTCGTGAGTGTGGTAGAGCGGCGCCGAGGCCACGGGCGCGCGCACGCGCACCGACGCGGTGAGGTCGGGGTCGCGGAAGTAGCCGCTGAAGAGCGCCGTGCCGCCGATGTGCAGCACGCCGGTCTCGCCCGCCGCGACGGGCAGCCCGTTGGCATCGAGGACGTGCGCCTGGACCTCCGCGGTCAGCGGCCGGCCGAGCGGCAGTTCCTCGCCCGGGCGAAAGGCCTCCCGCAGGTCGCACAGCAGCGTCGAACTCGCCTCGGTGCTGCCGTAGATGGAGACGACGCAGGCGGGGGCGGGGAACGCGGCGAGCGCACGCTCCGCGAGGCGCGCGTGCACGTACTCGCCCATCAGCACCAGCACGCGCACCGACGGCGCCGCGAATTCCGGCAGGTCGAGGGCCGCCTGCAGCGCGGACGGCACGACCAGCAGGCGCGTGATCGCGAGCGCGGCGACCGTGTCCCAGAACCCGCGCAGGTCGCGGGCCTCGGCATCGCCGAGGATCCAGACGGGCACGCCGCGCAGCAGCGGCTCGAACAGCTCGTAGAGCGAGTGGGTCGTCGTCATCGCCGACTTCTGCACGCAGCGCTCGCCCTCGCCGTACGGGTGCTGCGACCACGTCCACGCGAGCCGGTGGTAGAACGAGCGGTGACTGCGCACGATGAGCTTGGGCGTGCCGGTGGAGCCGGACGAGGCCAGCACGAAGGCCGGCAGGGCCGGGTCGTCCGCCGGCGGCGGGAGCGGGCCGGGCGGCTGCGCGTCGAGCTCGTCGAGTTGCAGGACGCGGGTGTCGCCGGCCTGGGGTTGCGGCACGGCGCCGCGGGCGACGACCGCATCGAGGCGCGCGTGCGCCAGGATCTCCCGGATGCGGACCCCCGGGTAGGACGGCGGCAAGGGCACGACGGCGGCGCCGAGGCGCAGGAGCGCCAGCACCACGGCGTAGTAATCGATGGATCGCTCGAGGTGCAGCCCGACGCTGGCGCCCCGGCCGAGCCCGGCGCGATGCAGCGCGGCCGCGAGGTGCAGCGTGCGGGCCTGCAGTTCCGCATAGCTCACCTGCCGCCCGCCCTCGTGCAGCGCGACGGCACCGGGCGTGCGGCTCGCCTGCGCGTCGAAGTCGGCATGCAGCAGGAAGCTGCACTCAGGGTGGGCCATGGTGACTCGCTCGAAGCGACGACCGTGAATTATGCGGGCCGGGCGGTCGCGCCGTCGCCACGCGGGCCCGGCGGCCGCTCGCTTCTGTGGAATACTTCAAGTCGTGGACACGCACACAGGCACAGGGGCGGCTCGGCCGGGCGGACCCGGGATCGTGCCGCTCGCCCAGCCGCTGTCGGCCGCTCTGCGCGTCTGGCACGTCGACCTCGACCTCGTGCGCGGCCCGGACGACGGCGCGGACCTGCCGGAGGACGAGCGAGCCCGTGCCGCTCGCTTCGTGTACGCGGCGGACCGGCGTCGCTACCTGGCATCGCGGCGGGCGCTGCGGGCGTTGCTCGGCGGCGTGCTGCAACGTGACGCGGCGACGCTCCACTTCACCGCCGATGCCTTCGGCAAGCCGCGGCTGCGCGATGCGGCGTTCCTCGAGTTCAACCTGAGCCACAGCGCCGGCGACTGCCTCGTCGCGATCGGCGACGGTCACCCGGTGGGGGTCGACATCGAGGTCGTGAAGCCGGTGGCCGATGCGGAGGCGCTCGCGAGACGGCATTTCACGTCCACCGAGCAGGCGGAGCTGGCGGGACTCGCGGGCGAGGAGCACCAGCGCGCCTTCCTGGCCTGCTGGACGCGCAAGGAAGCCTGCCTGAAGGCGCTGGGCGTCGGCCTGTCGGCACCGCCGGCGGGTCTCGAGGTCGGCTGCAAGCCGGACACGCGCTCGATCGGGTTCGCCCTGCCGGGGCGGCACTGCACCGTGGAACTCGCCTCGCTCGCCCTGGGCGCCCGCTGCGTGGGCGCGCTGGCACGCGTGGATCGCGCGCACGCGGCACTGGCGCGGGAGCGGTTCGCTCCCGCGGGCAGCGTTCGTCAGCCAGGGTAGGTCAGCCGGCGGGCAGCGTCAGCGCGCGCATGCGCGCGGTTTCGCTCAGATCGGCCGGCAGGCGCAGGGCAGCCGCCTGGGCCGCCTGCGAAGGGGTGGGCTGCGCGGTCACGCGCCGTCCGTCCCGGGGCCGCTTGACGCGGTTCAGCCACACGTCATACGGATCCCAGGACTGCGTCGCGTTCGACGCGGGGACAGTCGCATCTCGCATCCCTTGCGAATCACTCTGCATGCTCATGCCTGTGTCGTACTCCCGTGTACTGGACGACGTTCCTGTCTTCGTTATGTAAACACCGACCGGGTTGACCGCCCGGACGGTCGTCGCCTCTGGAATTCTCTTGAGGCGGTTATATCCGAATTGGATGTAATGGTACCCCTGCCCGTGGCCTCATGCGAAGAATTTCTGCAGATAAACTTCGAACGGCGTCACATTTTCCGACTCGAGCCGCGCCTGGGCCTCGAGCGACTGTTGCGCTTCCGCCGCAAATTCGTCCTGCCGGCTCTCGTTGGGCGAATAAAGATCCAGGAAATACGCCTTGTGCAGTCGTGACATGCGCAGCGCGAGGTCGAAGAAGGATTCTTCGTTCGTGCGCATTTCGGCCAGCGTGCGGGCCGACGGCGTGAGGGACACGTCCGACACCTTGGCCGCCTGCGTCTCGAGCGCCGTGGCGTACGGGCGCTGGGGATCGCCCTCGTCCAGCAGCTCGCACACGCCGCGCATGCCGTCGATGATCTCGAGCGCCCAGTCCCTGAGCGCCACGTCGCGGCCCTGTCGGCGCAGACGCAGTCCGGGCGCACGGCCCTCGCGCGCCACGCGCGCGTGGTTGCCGTCGAGTTCGTCCTGCTCGGCGTCCTCGATCGGCCGCTCGTCGGCGATCGCGCAGTAGGTCGCGAACGCCTCGAGGAAACGCAGCTTGTTCTGGTTGACGCCCACCGGGTCGTAGGCGCTCACGTC
>JBPOHK010000183.1:0-5642 GCA_052035645.1 Pseudomonadota bacterium | reverse complement strand
TCGCGCTGCGCCTGCACCGCGCGCTGTGGCCGCAGCTCGAAGCCATCCCCGCGCTCGCGAATCTGTACCGCGAGATCGAGCAGCCGCTGGTGCCGGTGCTGCTCGACATGGAGCACCTCGGCGTGCTCATCGACGTGGAGATGCTGCGCCGGCAGAGCGGCGAGCTGGCGAAGAGCCTGGTCGAACTCGAGCGGAGGGCGCACGAGGTCGCCGGCCAGTCGTTCAACGTCGACTCACCCAAGCAGCTGCAGGAAGTGCTGTTCGGCAAGCTCGGCCTGCCGGTGAAGCGCAAGACCCCGTCGGGCCAGCCGTCGACGGCGGAAGACGTGCTCGAGGAACTCGCCGCCGACTACGAGCTGCCGCGGATCATCCTCGAGTACCGCGGGCTCGCGAAGCTGCGCTCGACCTACACCGAGAAGCTGCCGGGCCAGGTGAACCCGCGCACCGGCCGCGTGCACACCTCGTATCACCAGGCCGTGGCCGCGACCGGGCGCCTGTCCTCGACCGACCCGAACCTGCAGAACATCCCGATCCGCACGCCGGAGGGCCGGCGCATCCGCCAGGCCTTCGTGCCGCCGCACGGCCACGTGCTCATGGCCGCCGACTACTCGCAGATCGAGCTGCGCATCATGGCGCACCTCTCCGGCGACGAGAGCCTGCTGCGGGCCTTCGCCGAGGACCGCGACATCCATCAGGCAACGGCCGCCGAGGTGTTCGGGATCGCGCCGGCGCAGGTGGGCGCCGACCAGCGCCGGGCCGCGAAGGCGATCAACTTCGGCCTGATCTACGGGATGTCGGCCTTCGGCCTCGCGCGCCAGCTGGGCATCGAGCGCAGCGCGGCGCAGACCTACGTCGACCTCTACTTCGACCGCTATCCCGGCGTGAAGCGCTACATGGACGAGACGCGCGCCGCGGCACGCGAGCAGGGCTACGTCGAGACGGTGTTCGGCCGCCGGCTGTACCTGCCCGACATCCGCTCGAGCAATGCGCAGATGCGCCAGTACGCGGAGCGCAGCGCGATCAATGCGCCGATGCAGGGCACCGCGGCCGACATCATCAAGCGCGCGATGATCGAGGTGCACGCGTGGCTCGCGAAGTCGAAGCACGGCGCCCGCCTCGTGATGCAGGTGCACGACGAACTCGTGCTCGAAGTACCCGAGGATCACGTCGATGCCGTGCGCCGCGGCCTCGAGGAGCGCATGGCGCGTGCAGCCGAACTGCGCGTGCCGCTCAAGGTCGAGACCGGCACCGGCGCGAACTGGGACGAAGCGCACTGAGCGCGCACATCGAGAGCGAGAGCGCTTCGCTTTCAGCTAGGCATTGTTGACGACTGTCGCGTCGCGCCTGCAGGCGCGAGCATGAACTCACTGGGAAGACCCAGCGGATGTTGCCCTCCGGCAACACCCTGACCGGCACCAGGAGGTGGCAGTCATGAGATTCAGATTCGCAATCATCGCGGCGGCGGCAGCGCTGCTCGCCAATCCCGCATGGGCTGCTCCGGAAGGATCGGGCTTCTACGCCGGCGTCGGCGTCGGCATGAGCGACCTGTCGGCCGGACAGTTCAGCGGCAACGACTTCGCGTTCAAGGTGTTCGGCGGCTACGACTTCTTACGGTACTTCGGTGTCGAGGCCGCATACAACGACGGCGGCAGCCCGAGCGATCACGGCTTCGACGTCGGCGTGAAGAGCTGGGATCTCGCGCTGCGCGGCATCCTGCCGATCGGCGAGCGCGGCGAGGTGTTCGCCAAGCTGGGCTACGCGTGGTGGGACCTGGACGTCGACCGTCTCGGCAGCGGCGACGGCGAAGACCTGTTCTTCGGGATCGGCGGCGGTTATCGCTTCGGCGACCACTTCGGCACGCGGATCGAGTGGGAACGCGTGGACGTCGAGGACACGGACAGCGCGGATCTCTACACGATCAGCGGCTACTGGAAGTTCTGAAAGCACGCCACTCGTCGCAACTCCGGCGGGGAATCGTCGCAGGACGGTTCCCCGCCGTTCGTTTTCGGGCACCGGCCTGCGTAGAATCGGCGACTCGGACTCATTCGCGAAAGGACACCGCCATGCGCAAGACACTGCTCGCAGCCACGTTCGCCGCCGCCCTGCTCGCCCTGCCCGCGCAGGCGGCGGACAACGGCATCTATCTCGGCGCCGGTGCCGGCCAGTCGGCCGTGAAATTCGACGAACTGAACCTCGATTACGACGCCGACGCGACCGCCTTCAAGGTCATCGGCGGCTGGCGCATCCTCGACTGGCTCGCGGTCGAGGGCAATTACGTCGACCTCGGCTCGGGCGACGACCGCATCGGGGGCGAGAAGTTCGAGACCTCCATCGATGGCGTCACGCTGTCCGCGCTCTTCCTGCTGCCCGTCGGCCCGGTCGACCTGTACGCGCGCGGCGGCGCGGTCTACTGGAACGCCGACGTGAAGAGTCCGGCGCTCGACATCAAGGCCAGCGACGACGGCACGGACCTCACCTACGGGGTCGGGGTGCAGTTCCGCGTCTGGAGCCTGAGCCTGCGGGCCGAGTACGAGCGCTTCGACATCTCGGACATCGACACCGTCGACATGGCGAGCCTGGGCGTGACCTGGACGTTCTTCTGAGCGTCCAGGGTCAATCAAGATATTGAATCAAAAGGATTTTTGACGGGCGGCGGACCGGGTCGAGATTTCGCGCCGCGGGCGTGGAACTTTCCCCGGGGGACGGCCTCTAACTTTTCGAGCGTCCTGTACGCTCGACGCCGGCCTACCTCCCTGGGCCCGCGTCCGCCCGGTCATCCCCCAACACCGGGTCATCTTGCCCCGGTTGGATCCGCTGGTCCAACCGGGGTTTCTTTTTCCACCGGTCGTCCGTCGAGCATGCGTTCGAGCGCCGCGCGGGCCGGTGCGAGACCCGTGCCGTCGTGCGACGAAAAGAGCTGCGCCGTGACGGCGGGCGTGCCGGCGACGGCGCGCCGCACGGCCGCGAGCGCCTGCGCGCCGGCCCCGCGGCCCAGCTTGTCGGCCTTGGTGAGCAGGATGTGCACGGGGATGCCGCGGCCGAGCGCGAGGTCCAGCATGGCCTGGTCGTGCGGCGTCAGCGGATGGCGGACGTCCATCACCACCAGCGCCCCTCGCAGCGCCTGCCGGCGGGCGAAATACGCCTGCAGCAGTTCGCCCCAGTGGTCGCGCATCGTCCCCGCCACCGCCGCGAAACCGTAACCCGGCAGGTCGACGAGCCGGCGCCCCGGCGCGAGTTCGAAGAAATTGATCAGCCGGGTGGCGCCCGGGGTCTTGCTGGTGCGGGCCAGCCCCTTGCGCTGGGTGATCGTGTTGATGGCGCTCGACTTCCCCGCATTGGAGCGGCCCGCAATGGCCACCTCGGCGCCCTGGTCGGGCGGCAGCTGGGCCACGGCATTGGCGCTGGTCAGGAAGCGGATCTGCGGGTAGGTGGACACGGGGGCTCGGGTGGGGCGGCGCGGGCATGCCGGCGGGCGGCTTAGTGTACAATTTACGGCTCGTCGGGCCGCCCCCTGTGACCAAGCAGCGGCCCGCCGGTGCCCTAACACTCGGAGTGGGTTACATGACCGTGAAGTTCGTCGCCACCCTCGCGCTGGTGGCTGTGCTCGGCTGGAGCGGCTCGGCCTCGGCCGCGGGTTCGGTGGAAGCGGGCCAGGCCAAGGCCCTCGTCTGCGGCGGTTGCCACGGCATGGACGGCAACAGCCTCAACCCGGAGTGGCCCAGCCTCGCCTCGCAGCACGCTTCGTACATCGTGAAGCAGGTGAAGAACTTCAAGGCCAACGAGCGCGCGAATCCCCTGATGACGCCGATGGCCATGGCGGTCGCGACGGACCAGGACCTCGAGGACCTCGCGGCGTACTTCTCCTCGCAGAAGCTGACGCAGGCGGCGGAAACGGACCCGGCCAAGCTCAAGCTCGGCGAGCGCGTCTATCGCGCCGGCAACGTGGCCGGCAAGGTGCCGGCGTGCGCGGCCTGCCACGGCCCGGCCGGCGCGGGCATCCCGACCGCCGTCTACCCGCGCATCGGCGGCCAGCACGCGACCTACGTGGCGCTGCAGCTGCGCGCCTACAAGACGGGCACCCGGGCCAACGACCCGTCCGCCATGATGCGGACGATCTCCGCCGGCCTGTCCGAGGAAGAAATCGACGCGGTCGCGTCGTACGTCCAGGGCCTGCGTTGAACCTCGGCGCCTGAGCCGGGTCTGAGGCTTTCATGATGCACCTGCGCACCCTTGCGCGGTCCGCCCTGCTTGCGGCCGCCGCCCTGCTCCTGGTCCCGGCCCTGCCGGCCCAGGCCGCCATCACGCTCAAGGAAGGCGTCAACTACAAGACGCTCGAGCCCGCGGTGCCGCAGAGCACGCCGGCCGGCAAGGTCGAGGTGGTCGAGGTCTTCTGGTACCACTGCAGCCACTGCTACGCGATCGAGCCCAAGGTCGAGGGCTGGGCCCGGTCGGGCAAGCCGGGGTTCGTCGAACTGGTGCGCCAGCCGGCCACCTGGAACGACATGCTGAAGACGCATGCCCGCATCTTTTATACGGTCGAGCTGCTGGGCAAGCCGCAGCTGCACAACGAGGTCTTCCGCGAGATGAACCTGCGCGGTGCGGCACTCGACAACGTGCCGGCCATCGAGGCCTTCTTCGTCACGCACGGCGTGCCCAAGGCCGAGTTCCAGAAGGCCTTCGCCTCGTTTGCCGTCGACGGCAAGTTGCGCCGGGCGGACGACCTGAACCGTCGCTACCGCATCACCGGCACGCCGACCTTCATCGTCGCCGGCAAGTACGTGACCGACGTCGGCATGGCCGGCTCCGAGGACAAGCTGTTCGAGGTCATCAACGCCCTCGCCGCACGCGAGAAGCGCTGACGGCCCGCCGGCCTTGACTGCCCGAAAGCCCCGCCCCGTGCGGGGCTTTTTGCTTCCGGGCGCGCCGGGCGCGCCGGGTCTGTGCTAAAACGGCGGCCAGATTTCCGGGACGGTACGCATGCTTCGCCTCCTCATTCCCACCGGCAACGGATACACGTGGGTCGAGCACGCGCCGCCTGCGCCGTTCCCGGACGAGTTCCTCTGGGCCGACCTGTACGAGCCGACCCAGGACGAGGAGAAGGCCGTCGAGGCGCTGCTCACCGTCGACGTGCCCACGCGCGACGAGATGAAGGAGATCGAGACCTCGAACCGCCTCTACGAGGAGAGCGGCGCGGTCTACATGACGGCGACCGTCGGCAGCAGGCTCGACTCGGACCGCCCGGAATCGAGTGCGATCACCTTCATCCTCGCGAACGGCCGGCTGATCACGAACCGCTACGTCGAACCGACGCCGGTGAAGCGCTTCATGCAGCACGTCGAGCGCTCGCCGGCCGCCTGCACCTCGAATGCCACGCTCCTCGCGGGCCTGCTGGAGAGCTTCGTCGAGCGCATCGCCGACCTGCTCGAGCGCGTGCAGGGCGAACTCGACGCCGTCTCGCTGACGATCTTTCCCCGGGCCGGGGGCCGTGCGCCCTCGAGCAGCGACCTGCACGCCATGATCCAGAAGATCGGCGCCAACGGCGACCTCGTCTCGAAGGCGCGCGAGAGTCTCGTCAGCTTCCAGCGCATGCTGATGTACGTCCAGCAGACCACGAGCGTCACGCTCTCGCAGGAGCAGCGCGG
>JBPOHK010000107.1:0-8888 GCA_052035645.1 Pseudomonadota bacterium | reverse complement strand
CACGGGGGGTCCGACTGGGGGTGCCGAGGCATGCTCCGTGCGACGTTCGGCCCCTCCGGCCGGCACTGGCTCAGGGGCCCGTCATCGGGCGGTCTATTCGGGGTGTCTTTGCCCCGCATTTCTTCTTCGCGGGGCGAAAGACACCCCGAATCGACCGCCTGTGCCCCGCGCTTCGGGCACATCCCGGCCGATCAGGCCTGCGCAGCGCGACGGCTAAGCTGCTGCAGGAGGAAACACCGCATTGGCGTCGAACACCGGCCCATCCACGCAGACGCGCTTCATCGCGAGCGAGCCGTCCTGCTGCACCACCGGCACCGCGCAACCCGCGCAGCCACCGACCGCGCAGGCCATGAACTCCTCGAGCGAGACCTGGCAGGGCACGCCGAAGCGCCGCGCGACGCGGGCCGTGGCCTGCAGCATGGGCGTCGGTCCGCAGGCGAACACCTCGACCTCGGCGAGCGCGGCCGCATCGAGCGATCCCAGCCACGCCGCGGCGAGGTCGGTGACGTAGCCCGCGAAGCAGCCCGGGAAACCCGCGAGCGTCGCGAGCCGGCTCGCCACGCCCCAGTCGTCGAGCAGCGGCATGCAGGCGATCGCTTCCGGCGGCATGCCCGGCACCACGATCGTCGAGGGCCGCGCGCGGCACGGGAACTCGATCTCCGAGCCCATCAGCACCAGCGGTTGCCAGCGCGCGTCCTGGCGGCCCTTGAGCGACTCGGCGAGGAACACCATCGGCGGGATGCCGACGCCGCCGCCGACCAGCAGCGTGCGCGGACGCCCGGCGTGCGGCGTGAACCCCTGGCCGATCGGCCCCATCACGCTGATCGTCGCGCCCACCGGCTGCTGCGAGAGCGCTTCGAGACCGGGCCCGACGATCTTGTAGAGGATGTCCACCCAGCCGGCGCGGGCGTCGACGCGCATGATCGACAGCGGCCGGCGCATCGGGACCTGCGGGTCGCAGGTCAGGTGCACGAAGCTGCCGGGGACGGCGGCGGCCGCGCACTTCGGTGCCTGCACGCGGATCACGTACTGGCGGCCCGGGTACTCCTGCCGCGCCAGCAGCGTGGCATCCTCGACGAAGATCGTGCCGCGGTGCGGGCGCGCCGGATCGCTCATCCCGCCCTCCGGCCGGCCTCGACGTTGCGCATCTGCACGTTGCGCACGATGGTCGCGAGCACCGCCATGCGCACGGCGACGCCGTTGCGCACCTGCTGCTGCACGGCGGAGTGCGGACCGTCGGCGATGGCGCTGGTGATCTCGATGCCGCGGTTCATCGGGCCCGGGTGAAGCACGATCGCGTCCGGCTTCGCGTCCCGGATGCTCTTCTCCGTGATGCCCCATTCCTTGAGGAACGCGTCGACGTCCGGCACCTGCGAGGCGTCCATGCGCTCCTTCTGGATGCGCAGCGCCATGATCACGTCCGCGCCGCGGATGCCCTCGGCCAGCGCGTCGTAGCGCTTCGCGCCGGGGAACTCGTGCGGCTCCGGCGCGAGGTGCGCCGGCGAGACGAAGCGCAGCTCGCCGACCCCGAGCGTCTGCAGCGCCGTGCCCGTGGAGCGCGCGACCCGCGAGTGGCTGATGTCGCCGACGATGGCGACGCACAGGTCCCGCACCTCGCCCTTGCGCTGGCGGATGGTGAGCACGTCGAGCAGGCCCTGGGTCGGGTGCGAGACGTTGGCCTCGCCCGCGTTCAGCACGCTGACGTGCGGCTGCACGTGGCTGGCGACGAAGGCCGGCAGGCCGGGCTCCGAGTCGCGCATGACGAACACGTCGACCATCATCGCCTGCAGCGTGTAGATCGTGTCGAGCACCGTCTCGCCCTTGACGCGCGAGGAGGAGTGCAGGTCGAGGTTCACGACGTCGGCGCCGAGGCGCTTCGCGGCCAGCTCGAAGGACACGCGCGTGCGCGTGCTCGGCTCGAAGAAGAGGTTGGCCACCGTGCGGCCGAGCAGCGCTCCGTCGCGGGCCGGCAGGTCGCCCGGCGTGCGCACGTAGAACTGCGCGAGATCGAGGAGGTGGGTGAGTTCCTCGTGCGACAGGCCTTCGAGCGTGAGCAGGTGCCGCAGCCGCCCTTGCGGGTCGCGCTGCTGGGTGACGCCGGTGTCGGTCTTCAAGGGTTCGCTCCCAGGGGAAACGCAGGCAGGTCGGGTCGATCGGGCCCCGGCCGGACCCGTCAGCGCCGCTCGCGCAGCCAGGTCTCGAGGATCAGGCGTGCGGCATTGGCGTCGATGTCCTGCGGGCGGACTCGCCGCGGCTTCGCGCCCGAGCGTCGTGCCTCGCGCAACTCGTCCGTTGCGGCACGGGACGTCAGGCGTTCGTCGACGAATTCCACCGGCAGGCCGGAGCGCCGCGCCAGTTCGTCACCGAAGGCGCGGCACGTCGAGGTCAGGACCGTGTCGGAACCGTCCATATTATAGGGGAGGCCCACCAGCAGGCGGGACGGTCCCCATTGCTGCAAACACTGCTTGACGGCGGCCCAGTCCGGGCCGGCGTCGGAGGAGGGCAGGGCGCCGGCCGGGCTGGCCGTGCCGCTCAGGGTCTGGCCGACCGCGACACCGATCCGGCGGCTGCCGTAGTCGAAGGCCAGCACCACTTCCGCGCGGGCGCCCAAGGCCGGCTCAGGCGTGCCCGGCGTCGCTGCTGAGGTGCAGCAGGTCGACGCCCAGCAGGCGGCAGGCCGCCTGCCAGCGGTCCTCGAGCGGGGTGTCGAAGATCAGCCGCTCGTCGGCCGGCACGGTCAGCCAGGCATTGGCCGCCATCTCGTCCTCCAGCTGCCCGGCCGACCAGCCGGCGTAGCCGAGGGCGACGACCGCTTCCTGCGGCCCCTCGCCGCGCGCCAGGGCGTCGAGGATGTCCCGGGACGTGGTCAGGTGGACCCGTTCCGAGAACGCGAGCGACGACTCCCAGCGGCCCTGCGGCGTGTGCAGGACGAAGCCGCGGTCCGTCTGCACGGGGCCGCCGCGCAGCACCGGCTGCAGGGTGAGCCGCGAGCGGCTCGCGTCCAGGTCGAGCTGCGCGAAGACCTCGGCGAGGTTCATCGGCAGCGGCTTGTTGATCACGATGCCGAGCGCGCCCTGCGGCCCGTGCTCGCAGACCAGCGTCACCGTCTGGGCGAAATTGGGGTCGTCCAGCGCCGGCATGGCGATCAGGAACTGGTTGGTGAGGAAGGGCGTGGCCATCGCTCGGTTCCCCTCCGCTAGCGGCCGTCGGAGTAGACCGTGCTGTCGCCGAGCCGGCCGTTCAGGAACTGCCACTCGTAGGCGAAGCGCAGCACCGGGTACTTCGCGCGCATGGCGGTCGGGAAGGGGTCGAACGGCGAGGCGAGCTTCACGATGTTCACCGCTGCGTTGTCGAGTTCGCGGTGGCCGCTCGAGCGCCGCACCTGCACGGACTCGAGCGTGCCGTTGGCGCGGATCGCGACCTCGAGGACCGGGTTGCCCGACATCGACCGCCGGCGGGCCTCGTTCGGGAAGTTGAGCGTTCCCACGCGCTCGATGCGCCGCTTCCAGCCGTCGAGGTAGCCCGCGATGACCGTCTCGCGGGTGTCCGCGAGCAGCGTGTCGTCCGGCGACGTCTCGCCGCGCAGCGCCAGCTCGCGCGAGGCCGCCGAGGCGTTCACGCCGATCTGCTCCAGCGGCCGCGACTCGCGCGGCACGGCGTAGAACCGGGTCGCGCGGTCGGCGTCGGTGCCGACGTCGGCGCGCTGCTTCGCGAAATTGCGGCTCGAGAGCACGGGCGAGCCGCCCATGGTCTCGTCGGCCAGCTGGGCCGAGGGGCTGTCGCCGTCCGGCGAGCCCTCGTTCTCGAGCACGCTCGAGGTGGCCTCCGGCAGCGAGGTGCGCGTGCGGTCCTGCGTGGTGCCGTGGCCGTGCTGGTTGCGCTGCGCGAGGTAGCCCGCGTCCGGGTTGGCGGACTCGTTCTCGCCGTCCGGCACCAGCAGCACCTCGAGCGTGGGCAGCTGGCGGTCGTCGACGGGCGGCGCGGTGAAGCGCACGCCGAGGATGATGAGGCCGTGCGCCAGCGCGGCCGCGAAGATCGCCAGCGCCAGCGGGTCGTCCTGTCCTCGGGTGAGCCTCAGGGCCATGTGCGGGGAGGCTACAGCCGCCGGGCGATGGCGTCCATGAGGCTGCCCGCGACGTCGAGCCCGAATTGCCGGTCCAGTTCACGCGCGCCGGTGGGCGACGTGACGTTGATCTCGGTCACGTAGCCGCCGATGACGTCCAGGCCGACGAACAGCATGCCGTGCTCGCGCAGCACCGGGCCGATCCGCTCGGCGAGCCAGCGATCCCGATCGTTCAGGGGCCGGCCGACGCCCTTGGCGCCCGCGGCGAGGTTGCCGCGGTTGTCGGACGCCGAGGGGATGCGCGCGAGGGCGTACGGCGCGGGCTCGCCGTCGACCAGGATGACGCGCGAGTCGCCGGTCTCGACGATCTCGGGCAGGTAGCGCTGCACGATCGCGTAGCGCTGGCCGTAGTCGGTCAGCGTCTCGAACACGACGTTCGCGTTCTTGTCGCCGAGGTCGACCACGAAGATCGAGCGCCCGCCCATGCCGTGCAGCGGCTTGCAGACGATCCGGCCGTGCTCGCGCAGGAACGCGTGCATGTCGTCCATGTCGCGGGTGATCAGCGTCGGCGCGCAGCACTCCGGGAACCACGCCGTGTACACCTTCTCGTTCATGTCGCGCAGGCCCCGGGGCCGGTTCACGACCCGCGCGCCCTGGGCCTCGGCCCGCTCGAGGATGTAGGTGCTGTAGACGTACTCGGTGTCGAACGGCGGATCCTTGCGCATCAGGATCGCGGCGAACTCGCCGAGCCTCGTCACCTGCGGCTCGCCGAGCGAGTACCAGTCCCGCGGGTCGTCGCGCACGGTCACCGGGTGCGCGCGGCCGAAGGCCACGCCGTCGCGCAGCCCCAGGTGGCGCAGCTCGAGGTACGCGAGCTCCCAGCCGCGTCGCTGGGCCGCGAGCATCATCGCGAGCGTGGTGTCCTTGGCCGGCTTGATGTCCTCGATCGGGTCCATCACGACGGCGATGCGAACGCGTGGGTCAGCCATGCATGCTCCGGGGTCGCGCGGCCCGTCGCGGACCGCCTGTGATGGACGTCATGGTATCGAAAGCGGCCAATGGCAGGGGGCTGTCCAATATGTTAAAACCCCCTCGCGAGCGGTAGCCTCGCGCTTCAGCATCGCCCTGGGCGATGCAACTTCCCATCCGGGGGTTCGAGGGCATGGACAACACGGCAGCCAGCAGCAGCAGCCGGCCACGGTTGGCGGGGCTGAAGGTGCTGGTCATCGACGACAGCAAGACCATCCGGCGCACGGCGGAGACGCTGCTCGCGCGCGAGGGTTGCGAGGTCTTCACCGCGGTGGACGGGTTCGACGCGCTCTCCAAGATCGCCGACCACCAGCCGGACATCGTCTTCGTCGACATCATGATGCCGCGGCTCGACGGCTACCAGACCTGTTCGCTCATCAAGCACAACAAGGTCTTTCGCAACATCCCGGTGATCATGCTCTCGTCCAAGGACGGGCTGTTCGACCGGGCGCGCGGCCGCATCGTCGGGTCCGAGCACTACCTCACCAAGCCCTTCACCCGCGAAGAGCTGCTCGGCGCGATCGAGACCCACGTGCGCCGCTGACGCCGGACGACTCGGAGGACTGAAGCCGTGGCATTGGTACTGATCGTGGACGACTCCCCGACCGACGTTCACGTGATGCAGCAGGCGCTCGAGCAGCACGGGTTCCGGACCGCGGCGGCGGCCGACGGCGGCGAGGGCCTGCGGATGGCCCGCGAGCTGCGCCCCGACCTCATCCTGATGGACATCGTCATGCCGGGCGTGAACGGATTCCAGGCGACGCGCCAGCTCGCGAACGACCCGGACACGCGCTCCATTCCCGTCATCATGGTCACCTCGAAGTCGCAGGAATCGGACCGGGTCTGGGGCCTGCGCCAGGGCGCGGTGGACTACATCGTGAAGCCGGTGGCGACGGAGCAGCTGGTGCGCAAGGCGCAGGCCGCGCTCGCCGGCTGACATGGCAGGCGACCCGACGCTGCGCTCGCTGCGCGACCGGCCGTTCGAGCTCCTGAAGGAACTCGACCGGCGGGCGCGCGCCGCCGCCCAGGGCCAGCCCGAGGCGGCCGCGGGCGGCAACGAGTGGGTCGGCATCGCCTTCCGCCTCGGCGGCGAGGCCTTCCTGCTCGCCCGCGAGGAAACCCGCGAGGTCATGAGCTACCCGGGGTCGGTGACGCGGGTGCCCGGGGCGCGCGCCTGGGTGCGCGGTCTCGCCAACGTGCGCGGCCAGCTGCTGCCGGTGATCGACCTGCGCGCCTTCCTCGGTTCGGGCAGCACCACCGTCGGGCGCACCACGCGCGTGCTCATCGCCAACCACCGCGAGATCCCGGCCGGGCTCGTGGTCGACGAGGTGATGGGGTTCCGCCGGTTCTACGAAAGCGAATTCTCGGCCGACCTGCCGCCCACGCTGCTGCGCTGCGAGCGTTACCTCGCCGGCGCGTTCAAGCGCGGCGCGGAGGTCTGGCCCGTGTTCAGCGTGCGAACGCTGCTGGAAAGCCCGCAATTCCTGCAGGCGGCCGCCTCGTAGGCCGCCCGGGTAGCGCATCGACGATCGGGTGACGACATGACCAACAGAATCGACGCCGCCAGGCTGCAGCCGCTGCTGCTGGGCGTGGCGCTCGCCTCGGCGCTGCTCGCGGTGTTCGCACTGACGTTCTCGGGCCGCTCCGGCGGCCAGCAGGCCCAGTTGCGCGAGCACGTGGCCACGCTCGGCTCGCTCTCCCAGAACATCCCGCTGCAGGCGGGCGCCGCCGTGCGGGGCTCGGCGCCGGCGTTCGACGCGCTGGCAGACTCGCGGGCGCGTCTCGAGCGCGTGCTGAAGGAAATCGACGCCGGGCGCTCGGCGGTCGGCATGCTGGCGTCGCCGAGCGCGCGCGTGCTCGGCGGAGAGGCCGGCTGGCCCGCGCTGCTCGAGCAGTCCCAGTCCGTGCTCGACGGTCGCGACGCGGCCCTCAAGGCGCAGAAGGCCGCCGCCTCGGTGCGCGACCTCACCCCGCAGCTGCTGGCCGCTTCCTCGGCGACGGCCAAGGCGATGGGCCCGCTGCGCGACGCGGCGGTGAACAGCGCCTTCGAGCGCTTCGACCTCAAGGCCCAGGCCGTGGAGCAGGACCTCTCGGCGCTCGCCGACGGCACCGCCTCGGTCGAGGCGGCCTCGCGCCGGCTGACGGACAACCTGTCGTTCATGGGCCAGGTGACGGCGGCGCTCACCGGCGAGCGCACCAGCGCGGGCTTCCAGGCGACGCCGGCGGGTCCCGCGGCGGATGCCGCCCGCGTGCTCGCCACCCTGTTCCGCAGCGAGTCCGAGCAGGTCAAGTCGGTGATCGCGCTCGGCGACCGGCTCGAGCAGATGCAGGCGGCGCGCAATGCGCTCGCCGAGAGCGGTGCTTCGCTGTACGCGAGCCTCGGCAAGGCCGAGGCGGGTCGCGGCGGCGGGCTGGCCGGCTGGATCGCGAGCCCCTGGGTGCCGCTCGGCTTCGTCGTGGTGACCCTGCTCGCGGTCGGTGCGGCGCTCTGGCTGCAGCGCGAGCTGGCGGCACTGCGCCAGACGGCCGAGCACCAGGCGCGCCAGAACGAGCGCAACCAGCAGGCGATCCTGCGGCTGCTCGACGAGCTGTCGAGCCTCGCCGACGGCGACCTCACCGTGCAGGCCACCGTCACCGAGGACATCACCGGCGCGATCGCCGATTCGATCAACTACGCGATCGAGGCCCTGCGCGAGCTGGTGGTCACGATCAACGACTCGGCGATCAAGCTGGACGCCGCGACGCGCTCCACGCAGGCGGTCTCCACGCACCTCGCCAAGGCCTCCTCGGCCCAGTCCAAGCAGATCGGCTCGGCGTCCGAGTCGATCACCGCCATGGCGTCCTCGACCGAGGAGGTGTCCGGCAACGCCGAGCGCGCCGCCGACGTCGCCCGCCACTCGGTGGACATCGCCCACAAGGGCGGCGACGCGGTGCGCCGCACGATCGACGGCATGAACGCCATCCGCGAGACCATCCAGGAGACCTCCAAGCGCATCAAGCGCCTGGGCGAGAGCTCGCAGGAGATCGGCAACATCGTCGAGCTGATCAACGACATCGCCGAGCAGACCAACATCCTCGCGCTCAACGCCTCCATCCAGGCCTCGATGGCCGGCGAGGCGGGGCGCGGCTTCGCGGTGGTCGCCGACGAGGTGCAGCGGCTGGCGGAGCGCGCGGCCAACGCCACCAAGCAGATCGAGGTGCTGGTGCGCACGATCCAGGCGGACACCAACGAGGCGGTCGTCTCGATGGAGCGCACGACCACCGACGTGGTGGGCGGGGCGCTGCTGGCCGAGAACGCCGGCGCGTCGCTCGAGGAGATCGAGCAGGTCTCCAACCAGATCGCGAGCCTGGTGCAGAACATCTCCGCGAGCGCGCGCCAGCAGGCGGGCGTGTCGCAGAGCATCTCGCGCAACATGCAGGTGCTGCGCGAGATCAGCTCGCAGACGGCCGAGAGCACCTCGGCGACCTCGAGCTCGATCGGCAAGCTGGCCGAGCTCGCCACGCAGCTGCGCAAGTCGGTGACGGGCTTCCGCCTGCCGCCCGGCGCGCGCACCACGAGCACCGGGGAATACCCGGTCCTGAGCGCCGACGACGCGGACGCGGGCGAGCGGCCGCGGCGCGCGGGCGGCGTCGGCTGAGACACACCCCGCCAGGCGCGACGTGAGCACCGGACCCCAGACACTGGCCAGCGTCGAGGAGGCTCACGCCACGCTGCAGGTCATAGCCCCCGAGATCGCCGCCGAGCTGTACGAGGCGCCCGCGGCCCTTGGAGTCTTAGCCGAGAATCCCGAGGTCC
>JBPOHK010000195.1:0-12967 GCA_052035645.1 Pseudomonadota bacterium | reverse complement strand
CCACCGGGCCGCCGGACGCGGCCGCCGCCGCACCGCCGGCCGCCGGCGCCGGCCCGCGCCTGGCACAGCCGGCCGCGCGCGGCACGCACGCACGCCGCCTGGTCTACACCTGTCGCGAACAGGACGTTCCCGTCTACGCCGATCGCCCGTGCGGCGAGACGGCACCGCCGCGCAGCCTCGACGTCTACACGCCGCCGCAGGACGGACGGCCGCCGACCACGATCGCCGAACCGGCGAAGGTCGCCACCCGGCCGGCCGCGCGCGATCGCGAGGCGCGCCAACTGCAGCAGGCGGCGGAGAAGTGCCAGCGCCTGCAGGAAGCGCTCGACGAGGTGGACGACCGCATGCGCGCCGGCTACCCGGCGCGGCAGGCGGCGCAGCTCTGGCAGCGCTGGCGCACGGCGCGCGCGGCGGTGCGCGAGTCCGGCTGCTGAGCCGGCCGGGGCGCTAGATCACGTCCCAGGGATAGCTGCCCTGGCCGAGCACGGCGCCCGCCAGGGAATCGACCGCGTCGTCCTCGTTGTGCGCCGCGCCGCGGATGTTGCGCACCATGCGGCGGCGCGCCTGCTGCGTGAAGATGCGGGCGATGTCGAGCACCTGGGCGCGGGTCTCCGGCCGGCTCGCGAGCAGCGCGTCGGCGCGCGAGATCACGCACAGGCCGACGAACAGGTCGATCAGCAGGTCGGCGATGCGCTTCTGCACGTACTGCCGCTCGGAGATGCCCTTGCCGTACTGCCGCAACGCGGCCTCGGCCGTGCGCGCCGCGGCGCGCGCATAGTTCTCGTACACGGCCGCGAGCGGGCGCAGCTCCGGCGCGAGCGGGGCCCTGAGTCCGCCGCCGCCGATCCCCGTGGCGCGCGCGAAGCGCCGCTCGGCATAGCCCGAGAGCACGCCGAAGCCCTTGATCGGCTCGTTGAAGATCGAGCCGAGCGCGGATTTCAGCTCCGACAGCGAAGCACCGACGTCCTTGAGCGCGCTCAGCGCGATGAACAGGCGCAGGATCTCGTTGGCGCCCTCGAAGATCGGCAGGATGCGCGCGTCGCGCACGTACTGCTCGTAGGGCAGGTCGCGCATGTAGCCGTTGCCGCCGGCGATCTGCAGGGCCTCGTAGGCCGTGCGCTGCATCGCCTCGCTGGCGAAGACCTTGGTGATCGCGGCCTCCGTCGAGTAGTCGGTGCTGCCGGCGTCGATGTAGTGGGCCACCATCCACACGGCGCTCTCGGCCGCGAAGCAGTCGACGGTCATCTGCGCGATCTTCTCGCGCACCAGGCCGAATTCCGCGATCGGGCGATCGAACTGCCGGCGCTCCTGCGAGTACGCGACCGAGCGGCGGATCAGCGCCTTCATGCCGCCGACCGCGCCGCCGCCGAGCCCCGTGCGGCCGTTGTTGAGGATGCCCATCGCGACCTTGAAACCCTTGCCCACCTCGCCGAGCACGTTCGCCGGCGGCACGCGCACGTCCGCGAAGGCGACCGTCGTGGTCGACGACGCGCGGATGCCCATCTTGTCCTCGTGCGCGCCGTGGCTGACGCCGGGCCACGCGGCCTCGACGAGGAACGCGGTGATCTTGCCTTCCGGCCCGTCGGTGCGCGCGAAGACCGTGTAGAAGTCGGCGATGCCGCCATTGGTGATCCACACCTTCTCGCCGTTCAGCGTCCAGCTGCCGTCCGCGTTGCGCTGCGCGCGCGTGCGGATCGCCGCGGCGTCGGAGCCGGCGCCCGGTTCGGTGAGGCAGAACGCCGCGATCATCTCGCCGCTCGCGAGCTTCGGCAGGTAGCGGGCCTTCTGCTCGTCGTTGCCGTACAGCAGCAGCCCCTTCATGCCGATCGAGCTGTGCGCACCGATCGTCAGGGAGATCGAGCTGTCGTGGCCGCTGGTCGCGGACAGCACGCGCGCATACGCCGCGTTCGAGAGGCCGAGACCGCCGAACTCCTCGGGAATGATCAGGCCGAACAGGCCGAGCTCGCGCAGAGACTGCACGAATTCCGCGGGCTGGCGGGCCTCGCGGTCCCACTTCGCGAACTCCGCATCCTTGCCGTCGAGGAAGCGGTCGACCGACTCGACGATCATGCCGAGCACCTCGCGATCGCGTTCGCCGATCGCGGGGTACGGGAAGAGGTTCTCCTCGAGGATCGAGCCCAGCAGCAGTTGCTTGGCGACACTCTGGTCGCGCAGCAGGCGGTCCGGGGCGGTCGCGGGATTCATCGGCGTGACTGCGTTCATGGTGGCTACCTCGGCAGACTCGACAGCGACGCGGGCGTCCGGCTGGCCGTGAGGCCGGCGGTTGCACCAGAACTTAGCACGACTTTTGCGGCAGTGCAGCAATCATTTGCGCCGAAACCGTTCCAAGTCGCTGGTGCCGCGACAGTTTTCAGGATTCCGGGCGGCCGTGCCACTGGCGCGCCGCGGGAATGGGACACAGGCACGGCCCGCGGGCCGCGCCAGGCGGCGGCGCGCGGTTAGACTTCGCGTCGGCCGGCCGCCGGCGGGCAGCGCCATGCAGTCCGCGGGCGACCGGTCCTGCCGCCACCTTCCAGCCTCGACGATGGAGCGACCCGTGCTGCGAATCCGCCCTGTCCCCCTCGCCCTGACGGTGACCCTCGCCTGCGCGCTGCTCGCCGCCTGCCAGCGCAAGCCGCCGCCGGCACCCGCGGAATCCGTGCCCGCCCCGGCGCCGGCGACCACGACGCCAGCCGCGGTCCCGACAGTGCCGGAGGACACGCCGCCCGAGGGCGTGCTGCGCGCGTACGTCTGGGACTGCGCCGGCACGAAGATCCGTGCGCGCAACCTTTGGCGCGAGAACGCGATCGCCGTCGACCTGCACGACGGCACGCACAAGCTGCTGAACGTGCCGAGCGCCTCCGGCGCAAAGTACACCGACGGCTCGGTGACCCTCTTCACCAAGGGCGGCGCCGCCACGCTCGAGACGCCCTGGGAGAAGCCACGGCAGTGCGGCGAGGTGCGCGCGGAGTCGCTGCTGGAGGACGCCCGCCTGCGCGGCGTGCGCTACAGCGGGCGCGGCAACGAGCCGGGCTGGACGCTGGAGATCGGCCCCGGCGACCGGCTGGCGTGGGTGACGGGATACGGCGAGGAGCGCCACGAGCTGGCGACGCCCACCGTGACCGTCGACGCGGCGGGGACCCAGACCTACTCCGGCGCCGACGCGGCCGGCCCGCTGGTGATCGCCGTGACGAAGACGGCCTGCCAGGACGACATGTCCGGCGAGCCGTTCGAATACCGCGTGGTCGTGGCCTTCGGCGGGCGCGAGTACCGCGGCTGCGGCACGCAGGTCCAGCCCTGAGCGGAACTCAGTCCTCGGGCAGGGGGATGCGCTCGGCATCGCCCGGCACCGGCGCGAAGCGATCCTCGCGCCAGTCGGCGCGAGCCCGCTCGATGAGCCCGCGGTCGCTCGCGACGAAGTTCCACCACACGTGGCGGGGCCCGTCGAGGGCATCGCCGCCGAGCAGCATCAGGCGCGAGGGCTCGGCGGCGGCAAGGCGCGCGGCGGCGCCCGCGGCGAACACGAGCATCTGGCCCGGGCCGTACGCGACTTCGTCGCACACGACCGTGCCGACGGCGACGTAGGCGGCACGTTCGGCGTGATCGTCGGGCAGCTCGAGCGTCGCGCCCGATTCGAGCGCGGCGTCGACGTAGAGCGTGCGCGAGAACACCCGCACCGGCGACTGCCTGCCCCAGGCATCGCCGGCGATGACGCGCAGCTGCGCGCCGGGCCGGCGGATCTTCGGCAGGCGGGTGACCGGGTGGTGCTCGAACGACGGTTCGGCCTGCTCGTGCTCGCGCGGCAGCGCGATCCAGGTCTGGATGCCGTGCGCGCGCGACGACCCGTCGAACGCGCGCAACTCGTCGGGCGTGCGCTCCGAGTGCACCACTCCGCGGCCGGCCACCATCCAGTTGACGTCGCCGGGCCGGATCACCTGGTGCGAGCCGAGGCTGTCGCGGTGCAGGAATGCGCCGTCGTAGAGGTAGGTGACCGTCGCGAGCCCGATGTGCGGGTGCGGGCGCACGTCCACGCCCTGCCCGCGCGCGAAGACCGCGGGGCCCATGTGGTCGAAGAAGATGAACGGTCCGACCGCCTGGCGGGCCGGGGCCGGCAGCACGCGCCGCACGGCGAAGCCGCCGAGGTCGCGCGCCCGGCCCTCGATGACCCTCTCGACGGCGCCCTGGGGACCGCTCACTTCAGTCCGAGCACTGCCTTGCCCTGCTCGAAGCGCACGTCCACCGGGATGTTGCGCTGGCCGAGCCGGGCGAGGTCGCCGGCGAGCTGCGGATGGATGACGCCGAGTTCGTCCAGCATCTTCAGCACGCCGGCGTAGTCGCCGTCGCCCTGCAGTTTCAGGATGTCCGCCGAGAGCGCGTCCATCGCCTGGCGCATCTTCGCCATGTCCACGCGATAGTGCCCGTTCGCGTCGCGCGCGAACGCGCCGCGGTCGGCGAAATAGTTGAAGCGCACCATGTTGGCCTGGCCGTGCGCCTCGGCGGCGCCCCAGCGCACCGAGCGGAAGATGCCGGTGAGGAAGGTGACGTAGTAATCCTCGAGCGACCCGCCGAGCTCGCCCTTCTCGTGCAGCCGGGTGACCATGTACAGCCCGAGCACGTCCGCCTTGCCCTCCTCGAGCCAGCTGGCCTGCTCCTTGAGCGCCGCACGCACCGTGCCCTTGCCGTCGACCGTGTTCTTGATGCCGAGGCCGTGCGCCACCTCGTGGAACATCGTGTCGGCGAAGAAGGCGTCGAAAGTCACGTGCCGGCGCTGCTCGGGCACGATCAGCTCCTCGGCGATCGGCAGCATGATGCGGTCGAACTTGGCGCGCATCGCGTTCTTGAGCTGCAGGCGGCGCGTGCCCTTCTCGAGCTGCACCTGCTCGTCGTTCGGCAGGTTGATGGCGATGGTCTTGGACGCGACGTTGCAGTGGCCGCCGTAGTAGACGACGTCGTAGGCGTTGAGGTCGGAGTCGGTGCCGGGCTGCTCGGCCTTGTACGCGTCCGGCACCGGCAGGCCGCGCTGAAGTTCCGGCAGCATGGCCGCGTAGCGCGCGAGCCGGCGGCTCCACTCCATGTCCTTGATGAGCGTGTAGGACTCGTAGCCCGCCTTGTAGCCGAACAGGGCGTCCTCGTAGGTCTCGATCGGGCCGATGACGACGTCGATGCGGTTCGACTTCATGTCCAGCCAGGCGCGGTCGCTGTCGCGGTAGTCGTCGGTGCGCAACGCGCCCGCGCGCAGGGTCAGGTACTTCTTCAGGGCCGGGTCCTCGGCCAGGGCCGCCGCCGCCTCGAGCTTCTGCGCGGCCTGCTCGACCTCGGCGCGATAGGCGACGTGATACGGCACCACCGTCAGGGCGCCCTTCGCGTCGCGGCGCAGCAGCGTGTACTCGCTGCGCGAGCCGGGCAGGTTCGCCCGCTCGAACTCCTCCTTCGTCATGTCGTGCGGGTAGAACTCGGCGCCGGGCGGCTTCGGTCCGACGCCCGCCACGAACGGCGCGTTGTCGGCGAGGCGGTCCCACGGCCCGTAGTTCAGCATCACGAAGTCGCGCGTGCGCGCGTCCGTGATCCCCTTCAGCAGGGCCTCGCGGTCGCCGTAGGTCTGGCGCCAGAACAGCTCGTCCATGATCTGGCCGGCCTCGATGAACAGGCCGAGCATGCGCCGTTCCTTCTCGCTGAGCGCCGACAGGTCGGCCGTCAGCGTGACGGGCGCGAAGATCTCGGGCCGGACGGGGGCTACCTGCGCGGGCGGCTCGGCGGCGCCGGCGATCCCGGCAGCGGCGGCGGTCACGGCGGCGGCGAGCAGCGCAAGGGGCAATCGCATGGTCGGTCTCCTGTTGTGTGCGGCGGGCGGCGCTACTTGCGGCCGAACAGGGCCTCGAGGTCCGCGCGCGCCTGGTCGGCCGCGGAGCGGGCCCCGGGCTGCCAGGCACGCGGCGTGGCCCTGAAGTAGTCGCAGAAATTCGCGGCGGTCTTGTCCTTGACCTCGTCGGCGATCGGCTCGCGGCAATGCTTCGCCTTGCCGGTGTCGTAGAATTCGCACATCCGGCAGACGTGCAGTTCCGCGCGGCAGGACCGGCACTCCTCGGTGCGGCGCAGCGGCAGGCTGTAGTCCGCCAGCGAGGCGCCGCACTTCCAGCAATGCAGCCCGTGGTCCATCGCCCGCTCCTTGCCAATCGGGGCGCATAGTCTAACCTTGCGGCGACCCCAGACCACCCCCGGAGCGTGAACCATGGCCGTCCGACCCGTCCTGCGCATGGGACACCCGGTCCTGCAGCAGGTGGCCGCGCCGGTCGAGCGCTACGGCACGCGCGAACTCGAGGCCCTGGCCGAGGACATGCTCGACACCATGCGCGCGCTGAACGGCGCCGGCATCGCGGCCCCGCAGATCGGCGTGTCGCTGCGGGTGGTCCTGTTCGAGGTCGCCGGCAACCCGCGCTACCCGCAGGCCGGCGCGGTGCCGCGCACGTTCCTCGTCAACCCGGTGCTCGAGCCCCTCGGCGAGGAGCGGGCGGACGGCTGGGAAGGCTGCCTGAGCGTGCCGGGCCTGCGCGGCAAGGTGCCCCGCTACCGGCGGCTGCGCTACCGCGGCTACGACCTGCACGGCCTGCCGATCGACCGCACCGTCGAGGATTTCCACGCGCGCGTCGTGCAGCACGAGGTCGACCACCTCGATGGCATCCTCTATCCGATGCGCATCGCCGACCTGCGGGACCTCGGCTACGAGGACGTGCTGTTCCCGGACGGCCCCGGCGCGCTCCCGGACTGAGTCGAGGCGCGGGAAGAAGCCGCGCAAAGCTGCGCCTTCCGCGTATTTCCCCGGGGCGGCGCGGCGGCAATCCTTGGGTCGTGAGGCGGCTGGGAGCGTTGCCATGACCAAGCGGATCGAGCCCCGGCAGATGGAGGCCCTGCACAGGAGCCTCGTGGAGCGCGCGGCGCAGCTGCGCGAGGAGATCCGCGCGGCGCTCGTGCGCAGCGACTCGGAGCAGTACCGGCAGATCGCCGCCGAGGTCCACGACCTCGAGGACGACTCATTCGCGGACCTCATGGTCGACGTCAACCTCGCGGAAATCGATCGCGACCTCGAGGAACTGCGTGCCGTCGACGCGGCGCTGCGGCGCATGACCGAGGGGCGGTACGGCGGCTGCGCCGAGTGCGGGCAGACGATCGAATTCGAGCGCCTGCAGGCCGCGCCGTTCGCGACCCGCTGCTTCCCTTGCCAGAGCGTCCACGAGCGCACCCACTACACTCGCCAGGGCCATACGCTCTGAGTCGCGCGCGCCGCCCGGCGCGCGGCGCAGGCCTCCGGTTCACTTCGTGGCGGGCGACCGGTACCACTCGTCCGGCGGCACGAGCTTCGGCTGCGCGGGGTCGGCCTCGTAATTCGGCGACATGATCTGCACGCCGTGTTCGTTGAACACGTCCTGGATGTGCCCGTGCAGTTCGTCGAGCAGGTCCGCGCGCCGCGCAGGATCGGCGACCGGCACCACCAGCGTGTACTCGACGTAGAAGTCCTGCAGGGCGGACTGCAACACCTTGGACTTCGCATCCGGCGCCGCCAGGCTGGTCCGCTGCGCGGCCATCGCCAGCATCGCCTCGACCTGGCGCCACGGCGTGTCGTAGCCGATGGTCACCTTCGTTGCGACCCGCAGCCCGCCTTCGGCCGCGAGCCGGGAGAAGTTGCGCGTGACGCTGCTCGCGATCACGGCGTTCGGAATGCTGATCTCCTCCTGCCGCAGCGTGCGCAACCGGGTGTTCAGGAACCCGATCGCGGTGACCGCGCCCTCGGTCTCGCCGATCTGCACCCACTCGCCCGGCCGGATCGATCGCGTGTACATCAGCATCAGTCCGCTGACGGCCTGGTTGACGATTCCCGAGGAACCGATCGAGAGCATCAACCCGACGAACACGCCGATGCCCTTGAACGCCTCGCTGCCGCTGCCCGGGAAATACGGGTAGGCCGCCACCATCGCGAGCAGCCAGATCCCGATCGTGACCAGCCGCTCGGTCGGGCGGGCGGTCGTCTCGTCGAACCAGCCGACCTCGATGCGCCGCTCCGCGACCGCGCGGAAGAACGCCCGCACGAGGCGCACGACCATGCGTGCCATGACGACGATCAACAGCACGAACAGCAGGTTCGGGAGCGAGCGCAGGATCGCGCCGCCGAACTGCCCGAGGCCGGCGATGAGATTGCTCGCGAGCGTTTCGCCCCAGGGCCGGGTATAGGGGAACTGCTTCAGGACGAACGCCACCCACTCGTAGGCGGCCAGCGCGAGCACCGACAGGGCGACGATCCGCAGGGGCACCTGGACCATCGCGACGGGCAGCGACGGCCCGAAGACCTGCCGGAACCAGGACGGCGTGACCTGTTCGGTCCGGCGCTGCACCACGGCCACCAGCCGCCGTCGCAGGGCCCGGTAGGCTCGCCAGGTCGCCCACGCCAGGACCGCCAGCAGCGCGGTCGCGAACAGGGCACGACCCGCTGCCGGGAGCAGCGTCCGCGCCTGCTGTGCCTCGCGCAATTCGCCCAGCGCGGTGTCGAGACGCGCCGCCGCCGCCGCGGCCACCTGCTGCAGCGACTCGCCGGCTTCCGCGTCTAGGTCGCCCGGCATCACGCGCATCAGCGGGCGGCCGTCGACTTCGACGAGGATCCCCTCGCCCACCGGCCGGGTGGTCAGGCGCAGGGGCCCGCCCCGGTCGACCAGCAGTCGGGCGCGGTCCTCGATGGCCTCGGCCCGCTCCGCCGGGCTCGCACCGAGGACCTCCGCGCGCAGTTCCAGGATCGGTCGATTGCCGATGACGAGCGTCGCCGGATCGTTCTCCGTTCCATCCGGCGACTCGATCACGTCGGCGACCACGGGGCCGACGGCTGCCGAACCCGCCGTGACCGCCAGGGCCAGGAGCCACGTCCGGAGAGGTCGTGCGGGGGATCGAGGCACGCGGATTGTCGACATGCGCCCTGGGTTCTTGTATGAGGCTGCGGATGTCAGCCTAATCGGACGCCGCGGCGCGTTGCAAGCGCGGGCGGTTGTCAGTGGCCGGTCCGGTCGTCATCCTGCCGGGCAGGCCCGGTCTACCCTGCGGAGGGCCCCATGCTCAGCCTCGTGATCGGCGACAAGAACCTGTCCTCGTGGTCGCTGCGCCCGTGGCTGCTGCTGCACCACGCCGGCCTCGAATTCACCGAGGTCCGCCTGCAGCTCGACACGCCGGGATTCCCGACCGAGGTTGCGCGCTATTCGCCGGCGGGACGGGTGCCCGTGCTGCTCGACGGCGAACGGCGCATCTGGGACTCGCTGGCCATCTGCGAGTACGTCAACGAGCTGGCAGGCGGGAAATGCTGGCCGGACGACCCCGGGGCGCGCGCCCATGCCCGCGCGGTGAGCGCCGAGATGCACTCGGGCTTCGCCGCGCTGCGCACGACGTGGAGCATGCGCGCGGCCGTGAGCGGCCTGCAGGCGCCGCTCACGCCGCAGGCCGAGGCGGACCTGGCGCGCATCGATGCCCTGTGGTCGGACTGCCGTGGTCGTTACGCGCAGTCGGGCCCCTGGCTGTTCGGGCGCTACGGCATCGCCGACGCCATGTACGCCCCGGTCGTGCTGCGCTTTCGCAGCTACGGCGCGGTGCTGTCGGCGGAGGCGCGCGACTACGCGGACACGGCGCTCGCCGACCCGCTGCTGCAGCGCTGGATCCGCGACGCCGGGCACGAGGTGGCGGCCGAGGGCCGCCCGTCCGACCACGCCTGAGGCGGATTCAGGTCTCGCGCCACGCCGCGTCGTACGCGAGGCCGAGCTGCACGATGCGCTCGAGCACCTTGTCGTAGCCGAGCCCCGAGGCCAGTGCCGAGGTCGCGAAGTCCTCGATCTGCGCGAGGTTCGGATTGGCGTTCGCCTCCAGCACGTAGAGCTGCCCCTCGGGCGTGAGGCGCATGTCGATGCGCGCGTAGCCGCTCAGGCTGAGGGCCCGGTAGATGCGGCGGGCGGCCTGCGCGACCTTGTACGCCATCCCCTCCGGCAACTCGCGGGCCGGGCCGGTGCCGATGCCGTGCTTCTTCTGGTACTTGCGGTCCCACTTGACCTTGCGGGTGGCGATGCCGGCCATCACGTCCGGCAGGGTGCCGAAGCTCAGCTCCCACACCGGGAACGTGGTGAGCCGCTCGTTGCCGAGCACGCCGATGTAGAGCTCGCGGCCCTCGACGTACTCCTCCACCAGCGCGTCCGAGCTGGTCTGCTCGTGGATGAACTCGATGCGCTCCTTCAGCCGCGCGGTCTCGTGGACGATCGAGGCCTGGGCGATGCCGAGCGAGGCGTCCTCGGTGGCGGATTTCACGAACAGCGGGAACTTGAGCTTGCGCGGCGCGACGAACTTGCGCTTGCGCGGGAACAGCGCGAACCGCGCCGTCGGGATGCGGTGGTAGGCGAGGATCTGCTTCGACAGCACCTTGTCGCGCGAGATCATCATGCCGCGCGGGTTGCAGCCGGTGTACGGGAGTTTCATCAGCTCGAGGAAGGCGACCACGTACTGGTCGTAGGTGACGATGCCCTGGAACTCCTCCAGCAGGTTGAAGGCGACGTCCGGCTTCCAGTCGGTGATCGACGCGCGCAGGTCCGAGAGGTTGTCGCCCATGCCGAGCACGCGCACGTCGTGGCCCATCGCCTTGAGGCTGGTCGTGACGTCGTACTCCGTCCGCCACTCGTCGATTTCCTGGTCCGTGAATCCCTGGGTGCTCTCGGGGGGCACGAGCGTCTCGTGCACGAGCACCAGCACGCGCAGCTTTCTCATAATGCGAAATTCTCCCGGTCGCGCAGCAGCATGTCGAGCATCATCCGCTCGAGCATGCCGAGCGCCTCGCGCTTGGTCTCGCGCTGGCTGCGCTTGAGGCGCAGGTCCAGCCGCCGCGCCCGCTGGATGGCGGTGCGCAGCACGTGGTTGACGATGTAGGGATGCATGCGCGCGCGCCGGATCAGCAGGCGACGCAGCTGCGGCCGCACCTCGCGCAGGAAGCGGCTCGCGAGGCGACGGCGGTCGTTGCCCGCCGGCCGGCCGAAGACGCGCAGCAGCCGTCCGTCGTACGTGTCCGCGGCGTCGATCCGGTAGCGCTGCTGCTTGCGGCGGTAATGCTCGCGCAGCGTGCGAGTGTTGTCGGCCAGCGGCTCGACGAGGCTGCGATCCAGGCGCACCGCGCGCCGTCCCTCGAGCGCGCGCATCGTGCGGTCGACGAACTCCAGCTTTTCGAGGGCCGGCCAGCCCGCGTACTGGCTGCGCCAGCGCGAGCGCGGCGGCAGCCAGACGGCGAAGGTCTCCGCGAAGTCCTCGGTGGGATGCGCCTGCGCGTACCAGTGACCTAAGTGCAGCACGAACTTGCGGCTGCCGGGTCGCGGCGAGTACTGCGACGGATACTTGCGCGACGCCTTGCCGAAGGACTGGCGCCAACCCTTGCGCCGGCGCAGCGCGAACGCCGTGTCGATCGCGTGGCCGGTCTCGTGGCGCAGGATGCGCATCAGCCACTTGTCGTTGCCGCCCTCCACCTCGTGCATGAACCGGCGCTCGAGGCGCTGCAGGCGCGGGTGGGCGAGATAGAACGGGATCGCGATGCCGGGAATGCCGTCGGGCGAGAACCACTCCTCCGACAGCCAGAAGTGCGGGCGGAAGCGGATGCCCTTGGCGGCGAGTTCCGCGTACAGGCGGCGGATGCTCGGCTCGAGCCGCGAGCGGCTGAGGCCGAGGCGCAGGTCGCAGAAGCGCAGGTCGAGCAGCGCCTCGTCGTCGAGCCGGGTCCAGGCCGGCTCCCGGCGCGCGGGTCGGCGCTTCGCCTCCCTGCGTCGGGCACCCGCGGCCATCAGCCGGGCGACCGTCCGTCGCGGTCCGCGAGTCGAGCGGCGAGATCCCGGACCTGGGCGATGCCCCGCACCTCGCCGCTGCGCTCGGGCGCGATGGACGCCGCGCCGTGCATCGCGCCGAACAGGGCGCCCGCCAGTGCGCCGTCCAGCGTCGGCTCGCTGCCGCCCTCGCAGGCGAGGCGCACGACCTTCTCGAGATCCGTGGCCGTGGAGACGGCGGCACGCGCGTTCGCGAGCGCCTCGATCACGTCGCCCGGCGTGTCACGGCGGGACGCGCGGGTCCGCGGCGGGCCACCGCCGGCCAGGGCCGCCACCTCGCGGCGCAGTGCGCGCGTGCCCCAGCAACCCGGGGCCGGCTCGGGCAGGGCCGCGAGGATCCGCGGCGCAGGCTGGCCCTGGATCGCGCAGAGCAGCGTCGCGGCGAAATAGCGGCAGGCGTCGATGACCACCGGGGACTGGTGCGTGGTGCGCGAGCACTCGCCCGCGAGCGAGATCGCAGCCGCGGGGTCGCGCGCGGCGTACGTGGCGGCGGCGACCACGCGCGGCAGGCTGGCCGAGGTGCGGTCCTTGGGATCGTGCGAGCCGGCGGTCGGCTGGCGGCGCCAGAGGTAGACGCCGAGCGCCTTGGCGACGTCGGGCGTCGGCTGCCCCGCCTCGCCACCGGAGGAGCGCAGGCCCTCGCGCTGCCAGCGCAGGTAGCGCTCGATCTGGTCGCGCGCGTCGCACCGGCCGAGCTCGAGCAGGCTGTCCGCGAGGCACAGGGCCAGCGCCGTGGGCTGCGAGAAGGGAATCGAGCCGACGCGACCGTCGCCCAGCGCGCCGCCGAGCGCGTCGCCGACGGCGAGGCCGAGCCAGGCGCCGACGATGCGGTCGGCGCGGCTGGCGGCCGGCGCCACCTCGGACGCCACGCGGACCGGCCCCGCATTGCGGGCCCCGCCCCAGCGGCGGACGAATTCCTGCTGAGCCTCGGTCTCCGGCACGCGCGGCCAGTACAGGGACTGGGCCGACTGCTGCCACAGATCCTGCAGTTCCGCGTAGGCCTGCGCGGCGTCGCGCCGCCGGTTCGCGAGCCAGCAGCCGGCCACCGTCGCGCTGCGCCCGATCCCGGCCCGGCAGTGCACGTACACCACGTG
>JBPOHK010000101.1:0-1851 GCA_052035645.1 Pseudomonadota bacterium | reverse complement strand
CGAGGCCGTCAAGATCGTCACCGAGACCCGCAAGGCCTCCATTTCTGGCGTGCAGCGCCGGCTCAAGATCGGCTACAACCGCGCCGCGCGCATGATCGAGGGCATGGAAGCGGCCGGGCTCGTGGGCCCGCTGAACTCCAACGGCTCGCGTGAGGTCTACGCTCCACCCCCACCCGAGGTGGACTGAGCGAATGACCCTTCCATCCCTGTGGCGCAGTCGCGGGGCGCTGCTGCTTGCGGCTGCGCTTGCCCTCCTGCCGCCGTCCGTTTTCGCGTCCGACGCCCTTGCACGCGTCGAGGCGTACCTGGGCTCGCTCAAAACGCTCTCGGCCGATTTCGTGCAGGTCGTCCAGGACCGCAGCGGCGCAGTGACCGAGCGCGCGAGCGGCACGCTTGCGATCGCGCGTCCCGACCGGTTCCGTTGGGACTACCGTGAGCCGCACCCGCAGACGATCGTCGCTGACGGCCGCAAGCTGTGGCTGTACGACCCCGACCTCGAGCAGGTGACCGTGCGGTCGCTGGAGCAGGGTCTCGGCGCGACGCCCGCGATGCTGCTGTCGGGCTCCGGCCGGGCCGGTGAGGCCTTCGACGCCGGCGCCGTCGAGCAGCGCGACGGCTGGACGTGGTGCCGCCTGCGTCCGAAGCAGCAGGGTTCGGACTTCGAGCACGTCAGCCTCGCGTTCGACGCCCGCAAGGAACTGGTGGCGATGGAACTCGTCGACAAGCTCGGCCAGACGACGACGCTGCAGTTCGCAAAGCTGCGCCGGGGCGTCGCACTGGACGACTCCCTGTTCCACTTCGCGCCGCCCGCGGGCGCGGACGTGATCGGCGAAGCGGCCGCGCGCTGAACGGGTCGGTGCCCATGCTCGTGCTGCAGTACCGCCGGCTCTGGATCGCTGTGAGCCTCGTGCTCGTCGCCGGCGTGGCCTGGGGTAGTCTGCAGACCGCTTTCGGTGTCCCTGTGCCGCGCGGCTTCGACAAAATCGAGCACTTCGCGACCTATCTCTTCCTCGCCGTCTGGTTCACGGGGCTCTGCGCCCGGGCGGGCTACTGGCGAGTCGCCGTCGGACTGCTGTCGCTCGGTCTGGCGATGGAAGTGGGCCAGTTTGCAATGGCCGCCGGTCGTACGGCCAATGCCGGCGACATGCTCGCCAACACGGCCGGCGTGATGGCGGGGATCTTGCTCGCGTGGGCCGGCACGGGAGGCTGGGCCGGAAAGGTCGAAGGCTGGTTGCGGTAGCCTGCGGTCCATGGACACCTCCGCGCCGTTTCGCCCACTCGCGGACCGCATGCGTCCCGCGAGTCTCGATGAATTCGTCGGCCAGTCTCATCTGATCGCGCCCGGCAAGCCGCTCAGGCGCCTGCTCGAGGGCCGCAGCCTCCACTCCATGATCCTCTGGGGCCCGCCGGGCACCGGCAAGACCACGCTCGCGCGGCTCGTGGCCAGGACCTGCGAAGCCGAGTTCGTGGCGCTTTCGGCCGTCATGGCCGGCGTGAAGGACGTGCGCGCCGCGGTCGAGCAGGCCCAGCGCGTGCGCCGCGACGACGGGCGCCGCACCGTGCTGTTCCTCGACGAGGTGCACCGCTTCAACAAGGCGCAACAGGACGCGTTCCTGCCGTTCGTCGAGGACGGTACGGTGTGCTTCATCGGCGCCACGACCGAGAATCCGTCCTTCGAGATCAACGGCGCGCTGCTGTCGCTCGCCCGCGTGTACGTGCTGCGGGCGCTCGGCGCGGACGACGTCGCCGAGGTGCTGCGGCGTGCGCTTGCGCGGGAGTTCGGCGGCGGCGATGCCGCGGTGACGGCCACGGACGACGCCGTCGCCACGCTCGCGCGTGCCGCCGACGGCG
>JBPOHK010000134.1:0-92497 GCA_052035645.1 Pseudomonadota bacterium | reverse complement strand
CCGAGGTTGAGCAGCGCCTGGATGATCTGGTTGCGGTCGAGCCGCATGCGCGGCAGGCTCGGGTCGTAGTCGCGCTCGATGACCACGCCGGTCGGCGCCTCGGCCGCGAGCAGGTGGCCGACGTGCTGCACGATCTCGTGGATGTTGACGGGTTCCTTGCGCGGCGGCTGGCCCGGGCCGAGCAGGGCGTCCATCAGCGAGGCGAGCCGGTCGGCCTCGGCGATGATCACCGAGGTGTACTCGTGCAGCGCCGGGTCCTTGAGCTGCCGCTCGAGCAGCTGCGCCGCGCCGCGCAGGCCGCCGAGCGGGTTCTTGATCTCGTGGGCGAGCTGGCGAACCATCGCGCGGCTGCCGCCGAGCTGCGTGAGCAGCGCGTTCTCGCGCGTGATGCGCTGGTGGTGCGTGGTGTCGGCGAGTTCCACCAGGACGCCACCCGGGCGGCCCGGCTGGTCGAACGGGGTGACCGTCGCGTCGAGCGTGCGGGGCGGCGCACCGGGCCCGGCTTCGAACGGGATCTCGCGCCGCGAATACTGCGCACCCGCCGCGCGGGCCCGGCTGATCACGCCCTCGAGCTCGGTGTTGGACTTGAGCAGGTCGCGGATGGCGCGTCCCGCCGCGACGTTCCGGCTCATGCCGAAGAGGTCCTCGGCCGGTTCGTTGAGGTGCACGACCGCCCCGTCGGCGTCCAGCCAGACGATGCAGGTGGACATGCCGTCGAGCAGGTGGGCGAGCTCGTCGAGGGACGGGCGGACGATCGGTCGCAGCTCGGCGGCCACCTCACGCCTCCCCGGGGCGCGGGCGTGGCGGCGCGCCTACTTGCTGGACTTGGGCGGCTTCGGTGCCGGCGGCGGCGCGGGCAGCGGCGCGGGCCTCGGCTTCAGCGCCGGGCCGAGATTGCGCGGATTGTCCACCGTGTTCGGCTGCATGAAGAACTTGCGCGGCGCGCTGTCGATCTTCGGCACGCCTTGCGGGTCGAAGATCGTGGCGGTGAGCACGTGCTCGCCGCGCTCCACGCCGCTCAGGGTCACCTGGTAGGCACTCTCCGGCGCGTCGGCCGGCTTGCCGTCGAGGTAGATCACCAGCCGGTCGTCCGCCGACAGCTCCGGTTCGGACTGCAGCTGCACCGGCACGACACCGTCGGAACTGAAGAACGACTGCTCCGGCTCGGGGGCGACGAAGGCCAGCGACTCGTAGCGGACGTACACCGGCTCGCGCGCTTCGGACGAGCGGCCCTCCTCGGAGGACCCGGCACGCGGCGGACTCGCGGGCGTGTCGACGGGCACGGGGTTCGCGGGCGCACTGCCGACGATCTCGATGCGCCTGGCACCGGGCCTCGGCACGTCGGAGTACTGCGGGACGCCGTTCGCGTCCTTCCACACCCACATCTCGCGCTTCGTCGTCGCCGCCTGCACCGCCACGGCGAGCAGGCAGCCCAGCAACAGGAGCGACCGTGTCTTCATGGCTCGAGAGCATAGCCCCACGCCTACCGGCTGACAAAGCGACCGCGGACGAATGCGATGCGCGTCATGGGTTGCCGGGCCGGCCCGGGCGGCCGCTCGCGCGACCGCCCGGTTCCCACAGCCCGGAGCTGCCTCAGACGCTGTAGTAGAGCTCGAGCTCCACCGGGTGCGTCGACATGCGCAGCTTGGTGACTTCCTGCATCTTGAGGCCGATGTAGGCGTCGATGACGTCGTCGGTGAACACGCCGCCTTCCTTGAGGAAGCCGCGATCCTTGTCGAGCGCCTCGAGCGCCATGTCCAGCGAGTGGCACACGGTCGGGATGTGCTTCGCCTCCTCCGGCTCCAGGTCGTACAGGTCCTTGTCGGCCGGGTCGCCCGGGTGAATCTTGTTCTTGATGCCGTCGAGGCCGGCCATCAGCATCGCCGCGAAGCACAGGTACGGGTTCGCGGTGGAATCCGGGAAGCGCACCTCGATGCGGCGGCCCTTCGGGTTCATCACGTGCGGGATGCGGATCGACGCCGAGCGGTTGCGCGCGGAGTAGGCCAGCATCACCGGCGCCTCGAAGCCCGGGACCAGCCGCTTGTAGCTGTTGGTCGAGGCATTGCAGATCGCGTTCAGCGCCTTGGCGTGCTTGATGATGCCGCCGATGTAGTAGATGGCCATCTCGGAGAGGCCGCCGTACTTGTCGCCGCCGAACAGGTTCTTGCCGTCCTTCGCGAGCGACTGGTTGACGTGCATGCCGTTGCCGTTGTCGCCCACGAGCGGCTTCGGCATGAACGTGGCGGTCTTGCCGTAGCTGGCCGCGACGTTGTGAATGGCGTACTTGAGGATCTGCACCTCGTCGGCCTTCTTCACCAGCGAATTGGCGGCGACGTTGATCTCGGCCTGGCCCGCGGTCGCGACCTCGGAGTGGTGCACCTCGACCTTGAGGCCCAGCTCGGTCATGGCCTGGCACATGGCGGTGCGCAGGTCCTGGTAGGCATCGACCGGCGGCACGGGGAAATAGCCGCCCTGGATGCCCGGACGGTGGCCGAGGTTGCCGCCTTCCATCGTCGCGCCGGAATTCCAGGCGCCCTGCACCGAGTCGACCTCGTAGTAGCAGCCGTTCATCGCGCTGCCGTGGCGCACGCTGTCGAAGATGAAGAATTCGTTCTCGGGGCCCCAGATCGACGTGTCGGCGATGCCGGTCGACTTCAGGTAGGCCTCGGCGCGCTTCGCGAGCGAGCGCGGGTCGCGCTCGTAGCCCTGCATCGTCGACGGCTCGATGATGTCGCAGCGCAGGTCGAGCGTGGTCTCTTCGTAGAACGGATCGAGCACGGCGGTGGTCGGATCCGGCATCAGGATCATGTCGGACTCCTGGATGCCCTTCCAGCCGGCGATCGAGGAACCGTCGAAGCCCTTGCCGTCCTCGAAGAAGGATTCATCGACCACGCGGGTCGGCACGGTGACGTGCTGTTCCTTGCCCTTGGTGTCGGTGAAGCGAAGGTCGACGAACTTGACCTCCTTTTCCTTGATCATCTTCAGAACGTCGGCAGCGGTGCTCATGGGTTCTCCTAGCGTTTGCAGCGAAATCGGATGCCTCGGGTCGCTCGCCGCGACGGCCCGGAAGCCTGTCTGTGGGGAACCAAATGGATGCAGGTAGTATGCCAGCGCACCTAAGTGGCGCGCTACAATGACTTTTTCCGCGAACGGGTCCGAGGTACGGTCTTGAAACGCACTGAAATGGTGCTCTTGCGATGCGGCATGATTCATTCTGGTGCGCCCGGGGCAATTATATACTTGACAAACCCATTCATTCCTTGAGACCATATGTTTCAAGGAGATATGACCATGACTGCCCCGAATGCCCCGCACTTCACAAACAACGATGCCGCTCGCGAATACCTTGAGGCGATCCGCTGGCCCAATGGCCCGGTTTGCCCCCACTGCGGTAGCGCCGAGGAAGGCCATTACGCCCTCAAGGGCAAGGCCCACCGTCCGGGCCTTTGGAAGTGCAAAGACTGCCGTGAGCAGTTCTCCGTGACCGTGGGCACGGTCTTTGAACGCTCCAAGATACCGCTCTCCAAGTGGCTTCAAGCGACCTATCTGATGTGTTCCTCCAAGAAGGGCATCAGCTCGGCGCAGCTACAGCGCACCCTTGGCGTGACCTACAAGACCGCTTGGTTCCTGTCGCACCGCATCCGGCTCGCCATGGACCAGCCCGCAGGCGTGTTTGGCACCGGCGGCGGCGTGGTCGAGGCCGACGAGACGTACATCGGCAAGATCGAATGCTCCATGACCCGCCAGGATCTCCGCGCCGCTCACAAGGCGGGCCAGAATCCGAAGTTCCCGCGAAAGGCTATGGTGTTCGCCCTGCTGGAGCGTGGCGGCAAGGTCCGTTCGCGCCATCTGTCAGGCGAGGCGTTCGACCAGATCAAGTCGGCGTTCACTCAGGTTGCGCCGGAAGCGCACTTGATGACCGACGAATCGCGCCTCTATAACGCGGTCGGCAAGACCTTCGCCTCGCATGGCCGAGTCAACCACTCGGCTCGCGAGTACGCACGCGGCAACAACATCACGACGAACACCATCGAAGGTTACTTCTCAGTGTTCAAGCGCGGCATGAAGGGCGTTTACCAGCACTGCCGCGAGGCGCACTTGCACCGCTACCTGTCGGAATTCGACTTCCGGTACAACAACCGCTCCGCCCTAGAGATTGATGACACGCAGCGCACCGTCAATGCGCTGGCTGGCATCGAAGGCAAGCGACTAACGTACCGGAGGCCTAACTAATCCGAAGCAAGTTCGCGCCGATGAAGTTGTTCAAGATGTGAAGCGAGCAATTCGAGAAATCCTCTACCTGCGATGGATCGAAGGAAAGGACTAATGCACCACCAAGATGATCCGCCGACGCCATACGCGATCAACCTACATTTCTGCCTTCTGGGGCGAGCGCGAGAACGTATAGGAAATCAGTCGATTCCAGTGCCTTCTCCACCGCCGGGGGCTAGCGTTGTGGTGTATCCGACCATCGGTGACATCGTGAGGCTTCCTGAGTTCGACGCATTCACGCTGCAAGTAGTAGCGCGGGAGTTTGAATTCAGGGTCGGCAGCCTTGAGATCAATTGTTACCTTGACACCGTGGCTCATGATCCACCTGAGGTCGAACTAAAGTTGATCAAATAGGACTACGAACCGTGAAACTAAGAATTGGTGGGATTGGTGCCAATACCACAAATCCAGACGGAACCCTGTCGCTAGGCTGCAAGGACTCCAATGGTCGGGCAGTTACGCTTGAGTTCAACCCACATGCGCAAGAGCAATTGTTTCTTGCGCTGTCAGCCAGTACTGCTTCCGGTCCAACCGCATTGCTTGGCCGCCGTTTGCGACCAAAGGGACTGTCGCGATTTCAAATTGACGACAACGTTGGCATTTCACTTCTAATGTCACATGACGTTGCCGTGCATGTAGTGCTTCATAGAAAGCTCGCCGAAGCATTGCAGCAATTGCTCGAAACATTCGATGACCCTGCAACCTGGGACGTAGATGGCCCAACACGACAGTAAAAAGTCCGTCTACTTGGCAGACTTCTTTCCCTTGGGAGATTTCTTTGGGCCAGCCGCCTGACCTTTTGGGATTCTTGGTTCGGGCGGGGTTGACAATAGCCGCCTCAGAACAGAATCGAGTTTCTGCTTCTCTTGCGTCATCTGGCTCTCAAAGAGTTGGCATCGTTGATCCGGTGCGCGGACCGTGGCTCGGTACGATCTTAGACAACGCCATTCTGCTACAAATTGGCCGAATTGGCCTTGCTTGGGCCACAGTCGATCAATCTATAAAAGCGGCTATCGCCGTCTTTCAGATCGAACACGCTAACGTTCCTAGAGACACAACCAACTTTCGAAAGTGCTTGTCTGCTTTCCGAGTCGGATGCCAAGCAGAGTTTTCTAAGCACCCAAAAATCATCGAGGCATATCGCGCGATTTCTGACGAAACCGCAGAAATCGCTTGGAGGCGAAACACCCTTCTCCATGGGAAAGTAATCTATGTCGTTCCATCCTCCGGAGAGCCTTTCATTGAAGCAACTGGCCGTCATAACGGCAAGCCAGTGTCGATCAAAGCGAATGCAAAGGATCTTTGGGAGTTGTCCCGTCGCATAGACCATGTAGCCGTCCTGCTTCTGAGGCCGACAGTTCTAGGCCCGCTCGTTGGAGAGCCAGAAGAAGCCGTCCTGCGAGAATTCGAAGGTCGGATTCATCGTCTTCAAGCCAATCCAGATAGACCGTAGAAACGGCATCCACGACCGCCCCCGTCATCAGGGGAGAATCCTGCTCCAATCGGTCCCTTGGGTTTGCAATGTACATAATTGCCGCGCGCGGGGTGTGGTTCGGGCACGGCGCGCCACCCCGGTCGCCAGCCACCGGCCGGCACCGGCGTCACCCGTCCCGGGAACCGCCCCGAACGCGCGGCCGCGGTCGTCGCGCCCCGGCCCGACGCGCTACGCTCCCGTTGCAGGCTGGCCACAAATCCCAGCAATAACTTATATTACGCGCCGGTTCCCAGGAGAGTGCCCGTGACCGCACCCGTGCCCGTCCGCATGACCCCGTCCGAAGCCCTGGTCGAAACGCTGGCCGCCAACGGCGTGACCGAGGTGTTCGGCATCGTCGGCAGCGCGTACATGGACGCGCTCGACATCTTCCCGGCCGCCGGCATCCGCTTCATCCCGGTGGCACACGAGCAGGGCGCCGCGCACATGGCGGACGGCTACGCGCGCGCCTCGGGCCGCCACGGCGTCTGCATCGCGCAGAACGGGCCGGGCATCACCAACTTCGTCACGGCGATCGCCGCGGCGTACTGGGCCCACTCGCCGGTCGTGTTCATCACGCCGGAGACCGGCTCGACGACGATGGGACTCGGCGGCTTCCAGGAGACCGAGCAGCTGCCGATCTTCTCGAAGATCACCAGGTACCAGGGCCACGTGAACAACCCCCGGCGCATGGCGGAGATCGCCGGCCGCTGCTTCGACCGGGCGATGCTGGAGATGGGCCCGGCCCAGCTCAACATCCCGCGCGACTATTTCTACGGCGACATCCAGGCCGCGATCGGCGCGCCGATGCGCATCGGGCGCGGCGCGGGCGATGCCGCGGCCCTCGACGAGGCGGCGGCGTTGCTGGCGGCGGCGAAGTTCCCGGTGATCCTCGCCGGCGGCGGCGTGATCATGGCCGAAGGCACGGCCGAAGCGGTTCGGCTCGCCGAGTTGCTGCACGCACCGGTCGCCAGCAGCTACCTGCACAACGATTCCTTCCCGGCCTCGCATCCGCTGTGGTGCGGCCCGCTCGGCTACCAGGGCTCGAAGGCGGCGATGAAGCTCATCGCGCAGGCCGACGTGGTGCTCGCGCTCGGCACTCGGCTCGGGCCGTTCGGCACGCTGCCGCAGCACGGGCTGGAGTACTGGCCGGCGAACGCGAAGATCGTCCAGGTGGACGCGGACGCGAAGGTGCTCGGCCTCGTGAAGCCGATCAGCGTCGGCATCCACGGCGACGCGAAGGCCGCCGCCGCCGCGCTGGTGGAGCGCCTGCGCGGCCGCGAGCTGGCCGGGCGGGCGAACCTCGCCGAACGCAAGGCGCGCATCGAGTCGGAGAAGGCGGCCTGGGAGCAGGAACTCACCGCCTGGACGCACGAGCGCGACCCGTTCTCGCTCGAGGTGGCGCAGGGTTCGCCGCACATGCACCCGCGGCAGATGCTGCGCGAGCTCGAGAAGGCCATGCCGAAGCACGCCATGGTCTCGACCGACATCGGCAACATCTGCTCGGTCTCGAACTCCTACCTGCGCTTCGACGAGCCGCGCTCGATGTTCGCGGCGATGAGCTTCGGCAATTGCGGCTACGCCTTCCCGGTGGCCTGCGGGGCGAAGGTGGCCGCGCCGCACCGCCCCGCCATCGCCTACGTCGGCGACGGCGCCTGGGGCATCAGCCTGAACGAGCTGCTCACCTGCGCGCGCGAGAAGATCGGCGTCACGGTCGTCGTGTTCAACAACGCCCAGTGGGGCGCGGAGAAGAAGAACCACGTGGACTTCTACTCGCGGCGCTTCCAGGCGGTGAACCTGGACAGCCCGAGCTGGGCGAAGGTCGCGCAGGCGTTCGGCTGCGAGGGCGTGACGGTCGACAGGCTGGCGGACGTGGGGCCGGCGCTGCAGTCCGCCGTGAAGGCTCAGGCCGAAGGCAGGTGCACGGTGCTCGAGATGATGGTGACCCAGGAGCTCGGCGACCCGTTCCGTCGCGACGCCCTCTCGAAGCCGGTGCGCCACCTGGCGAAGTACCGCGACTACACCTGAGCGCGCGGCCGGCGGGCAGGCCGGCGTTTTCGAGTATCTTTGCGGTCGGTCCTCCGCAGGGAGCGGGCCCCGTGACGCGACTCGAGATACGCGAAGACGACCTGTCGGGCGAGCAGACGCGCGGGCTGCTGCGCCTGCACCTCGCCGGCATGCACGCGGCCTCGCCACCCGGCACCGTGTATGCGCTGGACCTGTCCGGTCTGCAGGATCCCGCGGTCACCGTGTGGACGGCGTGGTCCGGCGAGCGGGTCGCCGGCATCGGCGCGCTGAAGCAGCTCGGCCCGCGGCAGGGCGAGGTGAAGTCCATGCGCACGCATCCGGACTTCCTGCGCCGGGGCGTGGCTGCGGCCCTGCTCGAGCAGATCATCGCGACCGCAACGGCGCGTGGCATCCGCCGGCTGAGCCTCGAGACCGGCAGCGGTCCCGCCTTCGATCCCGCCCTCGCCCTGTACCGGCGCCGCGGCTTCACCGACGGCGAGGCCTTCGCGGACTACGCGCGCAGCGAGTTCAACCAGTTCCTGCACCTCGACCTGCCCGCGGAGCGCACGTGAAGCTCGCCATCCTCGGCGCGTCGGCCGGCGTCGGACTCGAGGCCGTGCGCTATGCGCTGGAGCGCGGGCACACCGTCACGACGCTTTCGCGCAGCATCGGCAGCCTGCCGACGGACCCGCGGCTCACGGTCGTGCAGGGCAGTTCGCTGAACGAGGCCGACGTGCGCCGGGCCGTCGAGGGCGCGGACACGATCCTCGTGGCGCTGGGTTCGGGCAACAGCACGAAGGCGACGACGCTGCACACGGATTCCTGCCGCGTGCTGATGCGCGTGCTCGGCGACACGGGCGCCTCGCCGCCGCTGGTCGTCCTGACCGGCTTCGGCGCCGGCGACAGCTGGGACTACAACCCGCCGCTGATGAAGCTGATGTTCACGCTGCTGCTGAAGGACATCTACCGCAACAAGGCCGAGATGGAGCGCATGGTGGCGGCGAGCGGCCGGCGCTGGACGATCGTGCGCGCGGGCCGGCTGACCAACGGGCCGCGGACCGGGACCTACCGCGTGCTGACGACGCTCGAGCGCGGCATGCGGGTGGGCGCCATCTCGCGCGCCGACACGGCGCACTTCATGGTGACGGAAGCCGAGCGACCGACCTGCACCGGGCTGTACCCGGCGCTGACCTACTGACGAGCGCGGTCGCTCCATGGACGTCACTTCCGATCGACTGCCACTGGCCCGCGCCGCGCTGCGCGACATCCTGTTCCTGTACGTCGACATGGTCGGGTCGTACGGCGGCTTCGGCCACGACCTCGACGTCGGACGCTTCGACCCGCTGGAGTGGCTCGACAGCCGCATCGCCGACCCGCAGCTCGCGCCCGGCGAGGTCGACCTGGATCTGCTGCGGCAGGGTGCCGCCTGCGCGCTGCTGTGCCGCTGCGTCGACGCCTTCGACGACCACGGCGCGCTGGTCCTGGCCGATCCGGCGCTGGGCGCCGTCGAGGCGGCCTGGCGCGCGGGCCGCTTCGCGTTCCTGCCGGAGATCGACGAGGCCTTCCGGACGGCGTTCGCGGGCGACGAGGCCGCCTTCCGGGAGCAGCTCGCGCGCGTGTACCGCCGCTGCGTGCTCGACTATTTCGGCCGGCTCGCGCGCGGCTGACGCGTCACATCAGCAGCAGACCGGCCAGCACCAGCACGCCGACGAACAGCGTCTCGGCCACGATCAGCGCCACCGGCTTCCAGCCGACCCTTGCGAGGTCGCCGAGCGAGGTCTTGGTCCCGAGCGCCGCGATCGCGAGCACCAGACACCAGCGCGAGGCGGCCTGCAGCGCCTGGGTGACGCCCGCGGGCACCTGCCCACTCGAGTTGAGCGCGACCAGCACGGCGAAGCCGACCAGGAACGCAGGCAGCAGCGGCGGTCGCGGACCGGCGGATGCGCCGTGGGTGCGCGCGCGGAAGAGCAGCGAGATGGCGAACACGGCCGGCAGCAGCATGGCCACGCGGAACAGCTTGACGATGGTCGCCGTGTCGCCCGCCTCGGTCGAGACGCTGTAGCCGGCGCCCACCACCTGCGCGACGTCGTGGATGGTCGCGCCGAGGAAGATGCCGGCGGTATGCGCATCGAAGGCCAGTGCGTTGGTCACGAGCGGGTACAGGATCATCGCGATGGTCGACAGCGCCGTGACGCCGACGACGGTCATCACCGTGTCGCGCTCGTGGTGCGGGCCCTTCGGCAGCACCGCCGCGATGGCGAGCGCCGCCGACGCGCCGCAGATCGCCACCGCGCCGCCGGTCAGCACGCCGAAGGCCGGGTCGAGCTTCGCGGCCCGGGCCAGCAGCCAGCCGACGCAGATCGTCGCGGCCACGGCACCGAACGTGAGCGCCAGCGCGCCGGCGCCGAGCGACTGCATCTGCTCGAACGTGATGCGCATGCCGAGCAGCGCCACGCCGAGGCGCAGCACGCTGCGGGAGGCGAAGTCGATGCCGGGCCGGCAGCGGGGCTCGGCGGAGAGGAAGTTGACGGCGATGCCGAGCAGCAGGGCGAACAGCATCACCGGCGCACCGTAGTGCTCGGACAGCCAGGAGGCCGCCAGCGCCACGAGGGCGGCCACCACGAGGCCCGGCAGGTAAAGCGTCCCGGTCATCCGGTCGTTTCATTCATGTCGGCATGTTGCCCGACCCGGGCGCCCGCGAACACCTGCGCGTTGTGGCAGACACCGATGTCCGCCGCTGCCGCCGAAAGCGAGTCGGGCCCGGATGACCGGGCCCGACCTGCGATCCACCGCGAATTCGTCGACGGCTATTTCGAGCGACGGCGGCGGCTGAAGGCGATGCCGATCAGGCCGAGGCCGATCAGCGCGAGCGTGCCCGGCTCCGGCACCGCCGAGCGCTGCGTCAGCGAGGTGACCTCCCAGGAATTGCGGCCGTCCGAGTAGAAGGCCTGCAGCGGGAAGTCGGCGAGCGTGTGGCCGTTGGCCACGCTGAGCTGGTGTCCGCCGAAGGTCGTGCGCGGGCCGCAGAAGGCGACGAACGGCAGCGAATTGGCGCTGGCCGCGATGATGCAGTCCGAGACCTCGAAGAAGTTGTCGTACACGCCGATCTTCGACGGAGTGATGTCGCCGCCGTTGTACGAGAAGCCCAGTCCGTCGTACCAGTGGCTCCAGGGCAGCGAAAAGCCGCTGGGCGCGGTGACCTGCGTGGTGTTCGCGTCGTCGTACGAGAAGTAGCCGGCGCCGCCGTTCGTCGTCGTGAAGTCGTACACGATCACCGTGGCATTCGCCATCGGCATCGCGAGCAGACCTGCAGCCAGCCAACCCAGAAACTTCGTCTTCATTTCCACGATCCTCGGGACTCTGTTCGCGTCGCCATCGGCGATGCTCTTGCCAGACAAAAAGCAAGTCGCGTGCCAACATGAAATTCGCTGCGATTACAGCCAGTTGCGATACAGAAGCAGCGCGCGCTGTAAGGATAAGCGACACCCCCGAATGGGGGCTGCGAACCATTCGCACGACAAAGTGTGACGGGGTTCTCGTTTTCGTGTCGCCACACGCGCCCGGGCGAATCGTCGCCGGCTTTCTTCAGTCCGCCCGCCGTCCCGTGCCTGAGCGGCGCACGCGCGATGCCGGCGCCCGTTCGAAGTACGGCTGGAGGAAGCGGATCGCGAGCTCACGCGCCTGCTGAAGGAGGCGCTTCTCGTCGAACGAGTCGTCGAACTGGGCAAGATCCAGCAGTGCACGCACGGCCTCGATCGTGCAGCGGGCGACCAGTTCCGCCTCCGATCGCGAGCGCGCCGCATTGCGCAGCAACTCGGACGCGAGCCACTGGGCGAGTTCACGCGCTTCGGCACGGTCGTATTCGAGCAGTTCGGGACGGGAACGCATCGCCTGGCCGAGGGCGAGCGATCCTGTCTCGTCGCGGCGGATCGCATGGCCGGCGTCGATGGCCGACACGATGCCTGCTCGCCAGTCGCCGTCGACCTGCAGCCCGCGCTGGAAGGCGGTCTCGATCGCCTGCTTGCGCCGACCCGCCTGACGCGTGAACAGCTCGACCAGGATCGCGCGCTTGTTCGGAAAATACTGGTAGAGCGTGGCGACGTTGACGCCGGCCGACTTCGCGATGAGATTGGTCGTGATGGCGTCGGTGCCTCGCGCCTGCAACAACTCGCCGGTCGTCGCCAGGATGAGGTCGAAGGTCTCCTGCCCGCGCGTCTGCTGAGGTACGCGACGCAGCTGCAACTCTGTTGCGATCCTTCGCCGCGACCGCGACGAAACTGCCTTGCGCTGAACCGTCTTGCCTGCCACGCGGGGATTATGGCGACAGGTCGGGAGCCTGTCATACTTCGCACGGTTTCAACTCACTCCGGAGCATGCCGACGACGACGCGGCGTCGGGGAAGACCGACGTTCGCGGCGACGACCGCGTGTGGCGCACAAGAATGAAAGCTCTCCTCTGCCAGGCCTTCGGCCCGCTCGACGACCTCGTGGTGACGGACGTGCCCGACCCGACGCCAGGCCCCGGCCAGGTCGTGGTGCGGGTGCAGACGGCGTCGGTGAACTACCCGGACGCGCTGACCGTGCTCGGCAAGTACCAGGTCAAGCCGGCCCTGCCGTTCACGCCGGGCCACGAGATCGCGGGCACCGTGCTCGCCGTCGGCGAGGGTGTGACGCACCTGAAGCCAGGCACGACCGTCGCCGGCATGGCCTCACTCGGCGCGTTCGCCGAGCAGGTGGTGCTCGATGCGCGCAGCGCGATGCCGCTCGATCCGGCGATCGACCCGGCACTGGCGGCCTGCCTGCCGACGACCTACGGCACCATGCACCACGCACTCAGCGACCGCGCGCAGCTGAAAGCCGGCGAAACCCTGCTCGTGCTGGGCGCCGGTGGCGGGGTCGGCACGGCCTCCATCGAGCTGGGGAAGATCGCGGGCGCCACGGTGATCGCGGCGGCCTCGAGCGCGGAGAAGCTGCAGGCCGCGCAGGGCTGCGGTGCGGACCACCTGATCGACTACACGAAGGAGGACCTGCGCGAGCGCCTCAAGCAGATCACCGGCGGCAAGGGCGTCGACGTCGTGGTAGATCCGGTCGGCGGCCCGTATTCCGAACCGGCGCTGCGCTCGACCGGCTGGGGCGGCCGCTTCCTGGTCGTCGGCTTCGCGGCCGGCGAGATACCCAAGATTCCGCTCAAACTCGTGCTGCTGAAGGGCTGTTCGATCGTGGGCGTGTTCTGGGGCGACTTCATGAAGCGCGAGCCGAAGCGCGGCGCGCAGGAGCTCGCCGAACTCGCGGGCTGGCTGAAGCAAGGCCGGCTGCGGCCGGTGGTCTCGGCCCGCTATCCGCTGGCGGACGCCGTCGCGGCGCTCAAGCACGTGTTCGAGCGCCGCGCCATCGGCAAGGTGCTGATCCAGCCCTGAGCCGCCGCGCTACAGGCTGCCGTACACCGTCCGGTCGGCCTCGCCTGTGCCCTTGCGGCCTTGCGCGACGTACTCTCGGCGCCGGTCGCGTCACGCGATTGGCCGCCGTGCACAGCCGGGACCACGGGTTCACCCGCCCGGCGGGCGTACCATCGACCGCTCCCGGACCGCGAGGTGCCCCGTGACCGAACCTGTTGCCGCGGTCGAGTACGTTGGCTTCTGGCCGCGCGCCGGGGCGAGCGTGATCGACATGCTGCTGAGCTCGTTCCTGCTGACGCCGCTCGTCGACGCCGTGTACCGCCGGCCCGTGCCGCTGGACCTCGGCCGCGCGATCGCGAACCCGGAGCTGGCGGCCGGACTGCTGCTCGAGACGCTGAAACCGAGCGGTCCGGTCGACGTGCTGCTCGACTACGTCGTGCCGGCGGCGGTCGTCCTGGTGTTCTGGCTCGCGCGGCAGGCGACGCCCGGCAAGATGCTCATCCGGGCGCGCATCGTCGACGCCACCACGCTCGGCAAGCCCTCGGCCGGCCAGCTGCTGCTCCGCTACCTCGGCTACTACGTCGGGTTCTTCTCGCTCGGGCTCGGGTTCTTCTGGGTCGGCTGGGACGCCCGCAAGCAGGGCTGGCACGACAAGCTGGCGCGAACGCTGGTGGTGCGCCAGCGGGCGGCAGGGCCACAGTCTGTTAATCAACCCTGATTGAAATATCTGGGGTGGGTAAGTCTACAGTCAGGCAAATTTATGTATTATTTCTATTCAATTGATTCCAGGGGACTCTCGCGGTAGCCGAGCACGACCAGCACGCAGCTGCCGTCCGCGATCACGTTGATGCCGGCCCTCCGGCAGGCCTCGACGGCGGCCTCGCTCTCCGCCCCCGGCTGCATCCAGACGTTGCGGATCCCCTTCGCGATTGCCTGCTCCACCACCCGCTCGGTGACGGCCGGTGGCGTGATCACCGAGAGGCTCTGCACGTCGTCCGGCAGGTGCAGCACGTCCAGCACGCACGCCGCTCCCTCGATCTCGGTCTCGCGCGGGTTCACGGGAATGGCCCGTCGCCCCGCCTGCTGGTAACAGCGAAGCACCTTGTTGCCGTACTTGTGCCGGCGCGGCGAGGCGCCCGCCACGCCGAACGCAGGTGATGCCAGGAAGCGGTCGATGGGGTCGTGGCCGGTGCTCATGGGGTCCTCCGCCGGCGATCCTGCCACGGCGCCGGGGCGCCGTCTGCCGGTGGGTGCGGGGGTGCGTTCGCTATACTTCGCGCCCTTGCCGCGAACCGACGCCGGACGCCCGATGGCCAAAGTCTCCTCCCCGCCCAAGACCTTCCAGGACCTGATCCTGACCCTGCAGCGCTACTGGGCGGATCGCGGCTGCGCGATCCTGCAGCCCTACGACATGGAGGTGGGCGCGGGCACGTTCCACACGGCCACCTTCCTGCGCGCCGTCGGGCCCGAGCCCTGGACGGCGGCCTACGTGCAGCCCTCGCGCCGGCCGACCGACGGCCGCTATGGCGACAACCCGTTCCGGCTGCAGCACTACTACCAGTACCAGGTGGTCATCAAACCCTCGCCGCCGGACTTCATCGACCTCTACCTCGGCTCGCTGCGCGCCGTGGGCATCGATCCGCTGGTGCACGACATCCGCCTGGTCGAGGACAACTGGGAATCGCCGACGCTCGGCGCCTGGGGCCTCGGCTGGGAGATCTGGCTGAACGGCATGGAGGTCACCCAGTTCACCTACTTCCAGCAGGTGGGCGGGCTCGACTGCCGGCCCGTGATGGGCGAGATCACCTACGGCCTCGAGCGCCTCGCGATGTACCTGCAGGGCGTCGAGAGCGTCTTCGACCTCGTGTGGACCGACGGCCCGCTCGGCCGCATGACCTACGGCGACGTGTACCACCAGAACGAGGTGGAACAGTCGAAGTACAACTTCGAGCTGGCCGACGTCGACGAGCTGTTCCGCCAGTTCGACGCGCATGAGAAGGAGTGCCAGCGGATGCTGGCGGCGAAGCTCGCGCTGCCCGCCTACGAGCGCATGCTGAAGAGCTCGCACACCTTCAACCTGCTCGACGCGCGCAAGGCGATCTCGGTGACCGAGCGCCAGCGCTACATCCTGCGCGTGCGCGCGCTCGCGCGCGGCGTGGCCGAGGCGTACTACGCCAGCCGCGAGGTCCTGGGCTTCCCCATGCTGAATCGGACTGCAGCCGGGACTGCAGAGAGGGGACAGTCCCCGTTGGGGACAGTCCCCGCTGCAGTCCAGCCTGCCGTCCCGCGCGTGGATCCACCGTTGCCGGAGAAGGGTCTCGGCAAGGGAGGCCTGGCATGAGCGCCTCCCGCGATTTCCTGGTCGAGATCGGCACCGAGGAGCTGCCGCCGAAGTCGCTGCTCACGCTCGCCGCGGCCTTCGCGGACGGCATCGCCCGGGGCCTCGCCGACGCGGGCCTGGCGCACAAGGGCGTCGAGCACTACGCAACACCGCGCCGGCTCGCCGTGCGCGTGCGCCGGCTGATCGAGCAGCAGCCCGACCGGCCGATCGAAAAGCGCGGCCCGCCGCTCAAGGCCGCGTTCGACGCGCAGGGTGCGCCCACGCAGGCGGCCTTCGCGTTCGCCAGGGGTTGCGGCGTCGAGGTCGCGGCGCTCGAGAAGCTCGAGACGCCGAAGGGCGCGTGGCTCGTCCACCGTGGCACGGAAGCCGGCGCCCGCACGCTCGGCCTGCTGCCCGGGATCGTGCAGGCGTCGCTCGACGCGCTGCCGATCGCCCGGCGCATGCGCTGGGGCGACGGCGACGCGCAGTTCGTGCGGCCGGTGCACTGGGTGCTGATGCTGTTCGGCAAGGACGTGGTGGATGCCGCGGTGCTCGGCGTCGCCGCGTCGAACCTCACCTATGGCCACCGGTTCATGTCGCCGCGCGGCATCCGCATCGCGAGTCCGGCCGCGTACGTCAAGGCGCTGCACCAGCGCGGCAAGGTGCTGGTCGACATCCACGAACGGCGCGAGGCCATCCGCCAGGGCGTGGTCGCGACCGCGCAGCGCCTCGGCGGCGTGGCCGTCATCGACGACGCGCTGCTCGACGAGGTGACCGCGCTGGTGGAGTGGCCGGTGCCGCTCGCCGGCCGCTTCGACATCCGCTTCCTCGAGCTGCCGCCCGAGGTGCCGATCGCGACGATGCAGGACCACCAGCGGTACTTCCCCGTGCGCGATGCCGACGGCGCGCTGATGCCGTGGTTCGTCACGGTGTCGAACATCGAGAGCCGCGACCCGGCCCAGGTGGTCGCGGGCAACGAGCGGGTGGTGCGCCCGCGCCTCTCCGATGCCGATTTCTTCTGGACCACCGACCGCAAGCAGCGGCTCGACGCGCGCAGTGACGCGCTGCGCAAGGTGATGTTCCAGGCGCAGCTGGGTTCGCTGCACGACAAGACCGAGCGGGTGCGCCGCCTCGCCGTGGCGATCGCGCAGTCCATCGGTGGCGACCCGCGGCTCGCCGACCGCGCGGCCCAGCTGTCGAAGTGCGACCTCATCACCTCCATGGTCGGCGAGTTCCCCGAGCTGCAGGGCCTGATGGGCCGCTACTACGCGCAGCACGATGGCGAGCCGTCCGACGTCTGCGAGGCACAGCAGGAGCAATACCTGCCGCGATTCGCGGGCGACACGCTGCCCGAGACGCGCACCGGCATGGCGGTGTCCATCGCGGACAAGCTCGACACGGTGGCCGGCATCTTCGCGATCGGCCAGAAGCCGTCCGGCACGCGCGACCCGTTCGGCCTGCGCCGCGCCGCGCTCGGCCTGCTGCGCATCGCGATCGAGCGCCGGCTCGACCTCGACTTTCGCGCGCTGATCGCCGTCGCGGTGCGTGGCGCGGCGACCGACATCGCCCGCGTGGCCGCGGAGCGCGGCCAGGCGGCGCCGGCGGTCGATGCCGCGAAGCTCGATGACGATGTCTACGAGTACGTTTTCGATCGCCTGCGCGCCTACTACCTCGAGGGCCAGCCCGGCTTCGGTGTCACGGCCGAGATGTTCGACGCGGTGCTCGCGACCCGGCCCGGCTCGCCGCTCGATTTCGACGCGCGCCTGCGCGCGCTCGGCGAGTTCCTCAGCCTGCCCGACGCGGCGAGTCTCGCGGCGGCGAACAAGCGCATTGCGAACATCCTGCGCAAGACGACGGAGCCGGTGAGCGAGCGCGTCGACGGCGACCTGCTGCGCGACCCGGCGGAGCAGGTGCTCGGCGAGCAGGTCGAGGCGATGGGCCGCCAGGTCGAGCCGAAGTTCGCGGCCCGCGAGTACACGCAGGCGCTGCGCCAGCTGGCTGCGCTGCGCCCGGCGGTCGACCGGTTCTTCGACGACGTGATGGTGATGACCGACGACGCGGCGCTGCGCGGCAATCGTCTCGCGCTGCTCAAGCGGCTGCAGGGGCTCTTCATGCGCGTCGCCGACCTGTCCCGGCTGCCGGGGTAAAGGCACGGATGCAGTACGTCCGCTCGCTCGTCTACTTCGTGCTGTTCGTCGCGATCACCGCCGTGTTCGGGGTGGTCGTGCTGGTCGCCGCGGCGCTGCCGCTGTCGATCCAGCAGCGCTACGCGATCCCGCGCACCTGGGGGCTGCTGCTCACGTGGCTGGCGGGCGTGGTGTGCGGCCTGACCTACACGGTGGAGGGCCAGGAGAACCTTCCGAAGGAGCCGTTCGTCTCGCTGTGGAAGCACTCGTCGACCTGGGACACGTTCGCGCAGATGTTCGTCGTGCCGCCGGCCTCCTGGCTGCTGAAGCGCGAAGTGATCTGGATCCCGATCGTCGGCTGGGCGGTCGCCACGTACAAGCCGATAGCCATCAACCGCAGCGCGGGCCACTCGGCCGTGAACCAGGTGGTCGCGCAGGGGCGCGAGCGGCTCGCGGCCGGGATGGGCGTGATCGTCTACCCGGAAGGCACTCGCGTCGCGCCGGGGCAGACGCGCAAGTACGGCATCAGCGGCGCGCTGCTCGCCACCGAGACCGGCGCGCCCGTGGTGCCGATCGCGCACAACTCGGGGTACTTCTGGCGCCGTCACAGCATGCTCAAGAAGGCCGGCACCATCCGCGTCGTCATCGGCCCGCCGATCGACACCCGGGGCCGCACGCCCCGCGAGGTCAACGAGATCGCGCAGCAGTGGATCGAGGCCAAGGTGGCCGAGATCGTGGCCGCCCCGGGCGGGCAGCCGCGCTGACCGGCGGGCCGGCCCCGCCCTCGCCAGCCGCCGGCGACCTGCCCTAGACTGGCGGCCGTCCAACCACACCAACGAAGAGGGGAAGACCGATGCGCATTCGTCGGATGGCGATGTTCGCGGCCGGGCTGCTGGCGGCAGCCACCGCCCTGGCCCAGGCACCGGCCGCACCGGAGGCACCGGCGGCACCGGCGCCCAAGCTGAGCTACACGGACGACTACCGGATCCAGGTGAACCACAACGCCGGGTCGGACGGCACCATCGCCTTCCGCATCACGACCCAGGAAGGCGGCACCGTGCACGAGGTGTCGGTGTCCATCAAGAAGGGCACCGGCGAAAACGCGGTGGCACGCGCCATCAAGGAAGCGCTCAAGGCGCAGCTCGGCACCAAGAACTTCCACATCGAGGGCGACGACGGCGAGGCCGTGATCATCGAGGGCCGGGGAGGCAAGCGCTACGCGCTCGAGCTCGTCGGCAACAGCGTGGCGGGCGTCTCCGTCAAGATCGAACGCGACTGAGCCGCGGCCGCGCCCGCGGCCCGACGCAACGACGCCCGGCGAACCTCGCGGTCCGCCGGGCGTTTTCGTTCGGAAGGTTCAGCCCTGCCGGATGATCTGCGACGGCGTCGGCGCCGGCCAGCCGGCTTCCCGGCACGTGCGCACGATCGCTTCGTTGGTGTCGAAGTAGACCTGCCAGTAGTGCTCGTTCGCCGCGTACGGGCGCACGGCGATCACCGGGCCGACGAGGTTCATGTCGAGCAGGCTCACTTCCGGCGCCGGGTCGGTCTTCACGTTCGGGATCTTCGCCACCGCCGCCTTGAAGCGCGCGACGGCATCGAGCGGGTCGACGCTGCCGGCGAGCTGTGCCGTGCGCTCGACGCGACGGTGAGGCAGCGCCGAGAAGTTCTGCACCGTGTCGCCGAAGACCTTGCCGTTGCCGACCAGCGTCATCACGTTGTCGGGGGTGACGATCGTGGTGCCGAACAGGCCCAGCTCGTGCACCGTGCCGGTGATTCCGCCGATGCTGACGAAGTCGCCGACCTTGAACGGCCGCAGGATGAGCATGAACGCGCCCGCGGCGAAGTTGCCCAGCATGCCGCTCCAGGCGGCGCCGATGGCGACGCCCGCGCCGGCCAGCAGCGCGGCGAACGAGGTGGTCTGGATCCCGAAGTAGCCGAGGATGCCGAGCACCAGGGTGATGTTCAGCGCGACCGCGACGATCGAGCCCAGGTACTTCACCAGCGTCGGATCGATGTCGTTGCGGTTCAGCGCGGCGCGCATCAGGTCGATGACCCGGTGGATCAGCCAGCGGCCGATGAACCAGAAGGCGATGGCGGCGAGGATCTTGATGCCCACGTCCGTCGCGGTGGTGGTCAGGAATTGCTGGATGGCCTGCATGTCCATGGGTGCTCTCCCGTCAGCTGTGATTTCGCAGCCCGACGCGGTCGCGTCGGGTTTCCCCGGCGCGAAAGGTAATGGAATCCGCGCGGCGCCACAAAGATTCCGTGGCGCCCCGCGGCGACCCCGGGGTGGGGGCGGGACGGGAGGCGATCAGACGGCCGCGTCGAGCGCGGCCAGCAGCCGTCGACGGTCGGGCACGCGGATCGTGCGGCCCTCGACGTCGACCGCGCCGGACTGAGCCAGCGCGCGCAGGCTGCGCGAGAGGGTTTCCGGCTTCATGGAGAGCCAGGCCGCGAGTTCCTGCCGCGACTCGACCAGGCGCAGTTCGTGCGGTCCCTCGCCCGGCGGCAGCCGGGCCAGCAGCGCGCGCACCAGTCGATGCGTCGCGCCCTCGAACGAGAGGTGCTCGATGTCGCGGATGCGCCCGTGCAGCCGTCGGCTCATGTGGCCGAGCATGCGCAGGCAGGTCGCGGGGTTCTCGGCCAGCGTCGCGAGGTAGGCCGCGTTGTCGAAGCGCACGAGCCGGGTGCGCACGGCTGCGACCGAGGTGAGCTGGTAGCTCGGTTCCTCGAGGAACATGATCGCCTCGGCGAACACCTCGCCCGCGGCGAGGATCTCGACGATCTTCTCCTCGCCGCCGCGCGAGTGCAGCGCGAGGTTCACCTGGCCCTCGAGGACGAGGTAGAAGTGCTGCGCGGGCTGGCCGCGCTCGTACAGCACCTGGCCGGGCGCCAGCTCGACGAGCCGCGCCGTCGTGCGGACGCGCGCGAGTTGCGAGTGCGAGAGGTCGGCGAACAGCAGTTGCCGGCGCAGTTCGTCCGTTCCCGGCAGGACCTCATCCGCCCGACGGGCGGGCGATGCTCCCGGCGTGCGGCGCAGCGGCACGATGCGGGCGCGCACCGGAGCGGCCGGCTCGGGGTTCCGCGCGTCGACGAGGACAGATCCAGTGACAGACATCGGCGACCTCCGGGTCGGCAGCAGGCACGCGCAGTGTGGCGATGGCCGGCCCGCCGGAAGGCCAACCGGCACCGATACGGTTGAGTCCCATTCTAAGAAATCCGCGCAGGCCGTCACCGGCCCCTGCTATCGTCTGACCCGCTCCGGGGAGGGCGACGTCGGGGAACACCGGCGCCTTCCCGGCCACTGGCGGACACAGGCCCCGGGAGGACTCGCCTCATGTCGATCTACAGCCCGATTTTCGGACCGGCCATCGTGCTGGTCCTTTGGTCCCTCTTGATGCTCGGGTGGCTCGCGATCACCCGCCTGCCTGCCATGGCGCGCGTGGGCGTCTCGCTCGGCACGGTCGTCGGCAAGCGGGGCGCAGACCTCGAGGGCGTGATCCCGGACAGCGTGAACTGGAAGGCGCACAACTACGCGCACCTGATGGAGCAGCCGACGCTGTTCTACGCGACCGTCATCATCCTCGGCGTGATGGGCCAGGGCGGCGGGCTGAACCTGCAGCTGGCCTGGGCCTACGTGGGGCTGCGCATCCTGCACAGCATCGTGCAGGCGACGTGGAACCGGGTGGCCGTGCGCTTCACCATCTTCTGCCTGTCGACCGTGGCGCTGCTCGCGCTCGCGCTGCACGCGGCCATCGCGCTGTTTCACTGAGAGCGGGCGGGGTCGCCGCGGCCCTGCTTCGCACGCCGCAGCACGGTCTCCAGCGCCTCCAGGAACCGCGAGCGGTCCTTCGGGCCGAACGGCGGCGGTCCGCCGCCGACGCCGTAGGCCCGCAGCTCGCTCATGAGCTCGCGCATCGCCAGGGCGTTGCCGATGCTGTCGGGCATAAAGGGCTTGCCGGACGGCCCGAGCACGTGCGCGCCCTTCGCGAGGCACCGGGAAGCGAGCGGAATGTCCGCGGTGATCACCACGTCGTCCTTCACGACCTGCTCGACGATCCAGTCGTCCGCGGCGTCGAACGCGCCCGTGACCACCTTCATGCGCAGGCGCGGGCCGCGCGGCACGGCAAACCACGCGTTGGCGACGAAGACGACCGGCAGGCCGTGGCGCTCGGCGACCTTGGCGGTCTCCTGCTTCACCGGACAGGCGTCCGCGTCCACGTAGATGTGAGGCCCTGCGCTCATCGCGTCTTCGCCGGACGGGATGCCTGCGCGGGACCGCGCGGCGAGCGGTTGCCGGCGCGCGCCGCCTCCCGCAGCAGCTGCACCAGACGGGTTCCCGCCCGTCCCGGCGGCGTGTCCGTGCGCTGCACGAGCTTCGGCGTGAACCGGTAGCGCGATCCGCCGGCGTAGCGCAGTTCGCACAGGCGCCCGGCCTTCAGGTCGTCGGCGATCAGGTTCAGCGGCATCCAGCCGAAGCCGACGCCCATCAGCAGCGCCTGCCGCTTGGCGTCGAAACCCGAGAGGTAGAACACCCGCTCGCCGCCGAAGCCGTGCGGGTCGTCGCGCCGACCGCTGGAGTCCTGCACCGACAGCTCGACGTGGTCCTGCAGGTCGCCGAGCTGCGCGGCGGCGAGCCCGGCCAGCGCGTGGCCCGGCGCGACGCACAGCACGCACTCGACTTCCGGCAGGTCCTCGGTGCGCAGGTACGGCCGGGCATCGTAGTTCTTCACCAGCATCAGGTCGGCCTGGTCGCGCTCGAAGCAGAACTGCACGCCGTGCTGGAACTCGACCTTGAGCTGGATGCGGGTCGGCACCCGCTCCTCGGCGAGCGTGCGGAACGCGGCCAGGGCCGGCTCCATCGGCAGGATGCCGTCGACGATCACGAGCAGGCGCGGCTCCCAGCCTTCCGCGAACTGGCGGGCCAGCGCCTCGACCTGGCGCGCCTCCGCCAGCAGGCGGCGGCCCTCGGCGAGCACGGCCTCGCCGGCGGGCGTCAGGCGCAGCCGGTAGCCGTCGCGATCGAGCATCTGCACCCCGAGTTGCTCCTCGAGCCGGCGCACCTGATAGCTCACGGCCGACGGCACCTTGTGCAGGCGTTCCGCCGCGCGCGCGATGCCGCCGCTGTCGATGACCGCGTCGAGCGCTTCCACGGCGTCGAGATCGAGGCGCATGTTTCAAGTATTTAGAAAGAGTTGATGAAAATCATACGCTTTTTTCGACGACGTGCCGCACCTAGGCTGGCCGGGTCCGTCACGGAGTCGCACCATGACCAGCCCCATCGACCGCAGCCACCGTCGTCCTCCCCACCGCTCGTGGGCCGAGCCCTGGAAGGTGAAGGTCGTCGAACCGATCCGGATGACGACGCCGGCGGAGCGCGCGCACGCGATCGCGGAGGCCGGTTACAACACCTTCCTGCTGCGCTCCGAGGACGTCTACATCGACCTGCTCACGGACAGCGGCACCAGCGCGATGAGCGACTGGCAGTGGGCCGGCATGATGCTCGGCGACGAGGCGTACGCCGGCAGCCGCAACTTCTACAACCTCGAGGCGGCGGTGCAGAAGTACTACGGCTACCGCTACCTCATCCCCACGCACCAGGGCCGCGGCGCCGAGAACCTGATCTCGAAGATCCTCATCAAGCCGGGCGACGTCATTCCCGGCAACATGTACTTCACGACGACGCGCGCGCACCAGGAACTGGCGGGCGGCACGTTCGCGGACGTGGTGATCGCGGAAGGCCACGACCCGGCGAGCGAGCATCCGTTCAAGGGCAACGTCGACCTCGCCGCGCTCGAGGCGCAGATCCTGAAGGTGGGCGCCGCGCGCATCCCCTACGTGTGCGTGGCCGTGACGGTGAACATGGCGGGCGGCCAGCCGGTCTCGCTCGAGAACCTGCGCGCCGTGCGCGAACTGACGAAGCGGCACGGCATCAGGGTCATCCTCGACGCGACCCGCGCCGTCGAAAACGCTTATTTCATCCAGCAGCGCGAGGCCGGCCAGGCCGACCGCAAAGTGGCGGACATCCTGCTCGACCTCTGCGCGTGCTCCGACGGCTGCACGATGAGCGGCAAGAAGGACGCGCTCGTGAACATCGGCGGCTGGCTGGCGGTGAACGACCGCGAGGTGTTCGAGGAAGCCAGCAACCTCGTGGTCGTCTACGAAGGGTTGCACACCTACGGCGGCATGGCCGGTCGCGACATGGAAGCCATGGCGCGCGGCATCGTCGAGTCGGTGGACGACGAGCACATCGCCGCCCGCGTGGGCCAGGTGGAATACCTCGGGCACCAGCTGATCGACATGGGCGTGCCCGTGGTCCGTCCGATCGGCGGCCACGCCGTGTACCTGGATGCGAAGGCGTTCTACCCGCACCTGCCGCAGGACCAGTTCCCGGCCCAGGCGCTGGCGGCGTACCTGTACGAGGACGCGGGCATTCGCGCGATGGAGCGCGGCATCGTGTCGGCCGGACGCTCGAAGGAGACCGGCGATCACTACTACCCGAAGCTGGAACTCGTGCGGCTCACGATCCCGCGCCGCGTCTACACGCAGGCGCACATGGACATCGTGGCGGAGTCGGCCGCCGCGGTGTACGAGCAGCGTGGCGAGGCGCGCGGACTGAAGATGGTGTACGAGCCGCGCTACCTGCGGTTCTTCCAGGCGCGGTTCGAGCGGCTGTAGGCGCCCCGGGACTCAGCCGTGGAAGCGCTCGAACACCAGCGTCGCGTTGGTCCCGCCGAAGCCGAAGCTGTTCGACATCACGGCCTCGAGCCGCACGCCGTCGCGCCGCTCGCGGACGATGTCGAAGCCGGCCGCGGCCGGGTCGAGCTGCTCGATGTTCGCCGAGGCGCAGATGAAGTCGTGCTGCATCATGAGCAGTGAGTAGATCGCCTCGTTGACGCCGGCCGCGCCGAGCGCGTGGCCGGTCAGCGACTTCGTCGAGCTGATCGGCGGCGACTTCTCGCCGAACACCTCGCGCACCGCCTCGAGCTCCTTGATGTCGCCGAGCGGCGTGCTGGTGCCGTGCGTGTTGAGGTAGTCGATCGGGCGCTTCACGTCCTGCAGCGCGATCCGCATGCAGCGCATGGCGCCCTCGCCCGACGGGGCGACCATGTCGGCGCCGTCGGACGTGGCGCCGTACCCGGTGAGCTCGGCGAGGATCCGCGCGCCGCGGGCCCGGGCGTGTTCGAGTTCCTCGAGCACGAGCATGCCGGCGCCGCCGGAGATCACGAACCCGTCGCGGTTGGCGTCGTAGGGACGCGACGCCCTCTCCGGCGCGTCGTTGAAGGACGACGACAGCGCTCCCATGCCGTCGAACATCACCGTCGAGGCCCAGTGCACTTCCTCGGCGCCGCCGACGAGCATGACGTCCTGCTTGCCTAGCTGGATCAGTTCGGCGCCGTGGCCGATCGCGTGCGCGCTCGTGGCGCAGGCCGAGCTGATCGTGTAGCTGGTGCCCCTGATCTTCATGGCAGTGGCGAGGTTGGCCGCGATCGCGGAGTTCATGCAGCGCGGCACCATGAACGCGCCGACCTTGCGCGGTCCCTTCTGGCGCGCCGTGTCGCCGCAGAGCAGCACGTTCTCGGTCGAGGCGCCGCCGGAGCCCGCGATCAGGCCCGTGCGCACGTTCGAGACGTCGGCCTCCGGGAGGCCCGCGTCGGCGATCGCCTCGCGCAGGGCGATGTAGTCGTAGCCGGCGCCGTCGCACATGAAGCGGCGAAGCTTGCGGTCGATCAGCTCGTCGAGCGCCAGGTCGACGGGCCCGTACACGTGGCTGCGAAAGCCCATCGTGCGGTATTCCTCGCAAGGGCGGATGCCCGAGCGTCCCGTGCGCAGCGATTCGAGGACCGCCTCTCGGCCGATGCCGATGCTCGAGACGATGCCGAAGCCGGTGACGACGACGCGACGCATGCAGGGCCTGCCTAGAACGAGTCGGTGGAAGTGAACAGCCCGACCTTGAGGTCGGTCGCGGTGTAGATGCAGCGGCCGTCGACGGCGAGCGTGGCGTCCGCGATGCCCATGCGCAGCTTGCGCAGGATCACGCGCTTCATGTCGACGGTGTACGTGACGAGGCGGTGGGTCGGCAGCACCTGCCCGGTGAACTTGACCTCGCCCACGCCCAGCGCCCGGCCGCGCCCGAGGCCGCCGCGCCAGCAGAGGTAGAAGCCGATCAGCTGCCACATCGCGTCGAGCCCGAGGCAGCCCGGCATGACCGGGTCGGACTCGAAGTGGCACTGGAAGAACCAGAGGTCCGGGCGGATGTCGAGCTCTGCCACGACCTGGCCGAGGCCGTGCGCGCCGCCGTCCTCGGTGATGCGGGTGATGCGGTCGGCCATCAGCATCGGCGGCATCGGCAGCCGGGCGCGGTCGGACCCGAAGAGCTGGCCGGTCCCGGCGAGCAGCAGGTCCTCGCGGGAATACGAATTGCGGTGCAGGGCGTCCATGACCCGCGCAGTATGGACAATATTGAACAGTTGTCTATACAGATGTCCTGCGTACGTCGGGCTATGATGTCGTGGTCGGACCCGGACGCCCGCCTGAGGCCCATGACGCGATCCCCCAGCATCGACGGCACTGCCTCGCGCGGCACCCGCCGCCGCCCGTCCCGCCCGCCGCAGGGCCGCAAGGCGGTCATTTCGCGTGACGACATCGTCGAGGCGGCGCTGGCCCTGGTCGGCCCGCACCGCAGCATCTCGACGCTGAGCCTGCGCGAGGTGGCGCGCCGCGCCGGCATCGCGCCGAACAGCTTCTACCGCCAGTTCCGCGACATGGACGAGCTGGCGCTCGCGCTGATCGACCGCGCCGGCAGCTCGCTGCGCGCGATCATCGGCCAGGCGCGGCAGCGCGCCAGCCGCGAGCCGAGCATCGTGCGCGCGTCGGTGCAGATCTTCATGCGGCAGCTGCGCAGCGACGGGCAGCTGCTGCACATCCTGCTGCGCGAGGGCACCGTGGGGTCGCCGGCGTTCAAGGCGGCGGTCGACCGCCAGCTCACGTCCTTCGAGGACGAACTGCGCCAGGACCTCGAGCGCATCGCCGAGGCGAGCAACCGCGGCCTGCACGATCCGGCGGCGACCGCGAAGGCGATCACCCGGCTCGTGTTCGCCATGGGCTCGGCCGTCATGGACATGCCTGCGGAGCGCGATGCGGAAGTGACCGAGCAGGTGATCACCATGGTGCGCATGATCCTGCTCGGCGCGCAGGCCATGGCGCCGAAAGGTGCCGCGATCTCCCGCGACCGGGTGCAGGCGCGGCGACGCCGGCGCTGACCCCTCAGCGCGTTTCGTAGAACCTGCGCACGTCGGCCGCCAGCTCGGACCGGCTCTGCTTGCGCAGGTAGAACATGTGGCCGCCCTGGTAGGTATGGAACGCCAGCCGCTCGCGCGCCGACGGCGTCACCACCACCTGCTCCAGCAGGTAGCGCGACATGAAGTAGTTCGCGCCCATGTCCTGGTAGCCATGGACGACCAGCGCCTTCAGGTCGGTGTTCTGCGCGAGCGCGACCGCCAGGTCGGCCGGCGTGCCGAGGGTGGACTTGCGATTCCACAGCATCGAGATCCCGGTGCTGAGCACGACATAAGGGCGGTCGGTAACGTAGCCGAGGTCCTTCTGCACGTAATCCATGAAGGGCGGCAGGATCACGCCGGTCAGGATGCTGAGCGAGCGCGGCATGGCGCCGAGTTCGTCGCGCTTTTCGGGCGTGGGGTTTTCGCCGGGTTGCGTGCCGTCGTAGAGGTCGAGCACCTGCCCGCGCGAGGCCAGCAGACTGTTTAGGAAGACGGCCTCGCCGACACGACCTCGATTGATCGCGACGATGGCCGGGTCGATGCCGATCAGGCCGCCGACCCGTGCGTAGAACGCCGCCTGCGCCTTCTCGTCCATCCGGCCGAGCGTGGCCAGTCCGGTCAGGTAGTCGGTGAGGGCGAAATCCTCGGCCACCTTGTAGCCCGCCGCGTCGTTCTGGATCGTGCTGCGCCCGTGGTACGCGGCGACCGCCGCCTCGGAAGGCAGCAGCATCATGGCGTGCAGGAGATCGTAGGCCGGAAACGGCTCGATCAGTTCGGGCACGTTGAAGGCGGGTGAGATCAGCACCGCTCGATTCAGGTTGACGCCGTACTGCTCGGCCAGCACGCGGGTCAGGCCCGCGATGCGCTGTCCGGCATAGCTCTCGCCGGCGACCGCCTTGGGCGAGGCCCAGCGCTTGTTGACCGTGAGCCACTGGCGGATGAAGACGGCGAACGCGTTCACGTCGCTGTCCACCCCGTAGTAGGGCTGCGGGTCGCCCGGCTTGCCGTCGGGTCCGGGCAGCATGCGACTGTAACCGGTGCCCACCGGATCGATGAACACGAGGTCGGTGAAGGCGATCCAGCTGTCGGGATTGTCCGCGAGGCGCGCCGGCACCGAGGGGAAGGTGCCGCCATCCGTGGCCACGAGTGTCTTCGGGCCGATGGCCGCGACATGGAGGTACGCGCTGGACGCACCCGGCCCGCCATTGAAGACGAAGGTCACCGGTCGCGTCGCCGGGTTGCCGCCCTTCAGCGTGTACGCGACGTGGAATATTTCGGCGTCGGGATGTTCGGGATCGGCGCCGATCGGGAGCATGCCGGCCCTGGCGTCGTAGGCGGGCAGCTTGTCCGCCAGCGCAATCGGCGGGCCCGCAAACCAGGCCAGAAGCCCCAGGGCCAGCAACCGCCACACGTTTCGACCGATCGACACCGTCATGTTCGCCGCTCCTTTGCCGGGGCGCCTCGAGGCCGGCCCGCACCGACCCGCATCAGGCCTCGCACGTCACCAGATCGTCACGCGCTTCGCCGGCTCGAGGTAGAGCCTGTCGCCGGGCTTGACGCCGAACGCCGCGTACCAGGCGTCGATGTTGCGCACGATGCCGTTGGACCGGAACTCGCCGGCGCTGTGCGGATCCGACAGCACGCGACGGCGCTGCTCGGCCTCCGCCACCACTTCGCGCCAGATCTGGCCCCAGGCCAGGAAGAAGCGCTGGTCGCCGGTGTAGCCGTCGAGCACCGGCGCCTGGCCGCCCTGCTTCTCCGCCACGTACTTGCGATAGGCCGCGTACGCGACGCTGAGCCCGCCGAGGTCGCCGATGTTCTCGCCGAGGTTCTGCCGCCCGTTGATGTGCGCGCCCGGCACCGGCTCGTACTGGCTGAACTGGTCGACGAGGCCGGCCGTCCGCTTCTCGAACTCCGCGCGCGACTGCGGCGACCACCAGTCGCGCAGCTTGCCGTCGCCATCCGAGCGGCTGCCCTGGTCGTCGAACGCGTGCCCGATCTCGTGGCCGATGACGGCCGCGATCGAGCCGAAATTGACCGCGGGGTCGGCGTTGGGATCGAAGAAGGGCGGCTGCAGGATGCCGGCCGGGAAGGTGATCGAGTTGCGGGCCGGGCTGTAGCCGGCATTGATCTCCTGCGGCGGATAGGCGAATTCCCAGTCCCGCGTGCCCTCGGCCAGCCGCTTCAGGTCGTCGGCATGCTCCCAGGCGATCAGCCGGTCGACGTTGCCGACCAGGTCGTCGGGCGCGATGCGGACGGACGAACGGTCGTGCCACCGGTCGGGAAAGCCGATGTAGCTCGCGATCTTGTCGAGCTTGCCGAGCGCCTCCTTGCGCGTCGGCTCGTCCATCCAGTCGAGCTTCCCGATGCGCTCCCGATAGGTGGCGCGCAGGTAGTCGACCATCTCCGCCACCTTGGCGCGGTCGGACGCGCCGAAGTACTCGGCCACGTAGATCCGGCCGACCTCCTCGCTCAGCAGCGCATTGACGGCGGACACGGCCTCGAGCTCCGGCGCACGCCGCTGGTCCACGCCCTGCAGGGTCTTGCCGTGGAAGTCGAAGTGCGCCTGCACCCACGCGTCGGAGAGATAGGGTGCCCAGACGTCGAGCGCGCGGAAGGTCAGGTAGGACCGCAGGTCGGCGACCGGCGTCGCGGCGAACAGCTGCGACACGTCGCGCACCGCCGTGTCGGTCACGACCTTGATGCGAGGCTGCGAGTCGAAGTCGGCAGCGGCGAGATATGCGTGCCAGGGAAAGCCGGGGGCGTAGGCCTGGAGCTCGGCCGGCGTCATGACGTGGTTCATGCGCACGACGTCGCGCATCTCGAGCGGACTCCACTGCCGCTTCGCGATCTCCATCTCGAGCGCGAACACGCGGGCGGCGCGGGCATCGGCGTCCGCAAAGCCGGCGCGGCGGAAGCAGTCCGCCATGTAGGCCTGCAGCGCCTTGCGGAAGCCTGCGTAGGGCTCGCCCTCGTTCAGGTAATAGTCGCGCGACGGCAGCGTCGTGCCCGCCGCGCCGACGATCACGATCTGCCGGCGCGGATCGTCCGAGTCGCTGCTCACGCCGCCGGCGATCATCCCGGCCAGCCAGGGCCAGGCCATGGCCTTCGCCACGTCCTCGTGGGTCTTCAGGCGTCCGAGCGCGGCCAGCCGGCCCGCGATGGGCTTCGCACCCAGCGCGTTGCGCCGCGCCAGGTCGGCGTGCGACCGATGGAAATCCGCGATCATCCGCTCGGGCGAACCCGGCGCATCGTTGCCTTCGCGCGCCTCCCGGATGATGTCCCCCACGCGCGCTTCCGTGGACAACGAGACCTCGACGAACGGGTCCTGCGACGCCATGCCGGCCGGGATCTTCGCGGACTTGAGCCAGCCCTCGTTGACGTAGCGGTAGAAGTCGTCGCCGGGCGCGACGGTCCGCGACAGGCCCGCGGTATCGACACCCCAGGCGCCGATCTGCGCCTTGCCCGCGGGCGCCGCGTCCTGCGCATGCGCAGGGGTCAGGGCCAGCAGCGCGATCGCTAAACAGCTCGGGACGAGGGTTTGCATGGCCTGACTCCTTTCAGCGCGAGGTCGTGCATCCTGCGGTCGGCGGCCGGTGCCACGCTATCCGGATCGCGTCGAGGCGGCGCGCGGAGGCAGCGGAAGCCGTGTACGCAATCAGCAGGTTACAGTGGTAACACGGGGAGGTGAACGATGAATGCTCCGGTGAAGGTCCCTGCCTGAGGGGTGCCTGGCACGCTGGTCGCCGCTGCAAGCCCGGTGATCGCTTCGTCGGCCGGGGACCGGTCGGATTCGCCGCCGTGGTCGCCGGCAACGGCGAGGTGGGTTCCTGTCTGTACATTCCGCGCGAGGTGCAATTCGTGTGCGACAGGGGTACGCGCAGTCCCGAAGGGCGCGGAGTCGATCTGCTGGGACGCTATGCAGGATCCCGATTTGCTACACCGAACGGGTACGCAGCATCAACCGGTCAAGCGCAGCAGGACGAGACGCCCATCGGTGCGTGTCTATTCGGTGCGGCGCTGACGTGCGTCTGTCTCATCGCTCGAGTCACTGGCCTGCCGCCCGGCCGGACACCTTTGTCCCTTCGCTAGCGCCATACCTGCCGAGCCACACGCAGCCAGTTCCCGCCGAGAATGGCTCGTACATCGTCATCACCGAACCCGTCTCGCAGCAATCCATCGACGATCGCCGGATACGCATCGGGCTCGACCATAGGCATTGCGCCACTGAGGCCCAACTCCGCCGGAAACATCTGCGGATTCTGCAGGACGTATTCGTCCAGCTCCGCTCGATCGAACACGTAGTCGAGACCGAGGCCCACATGCTGTGGGCCGACCACATCGACGGCATGACGAATCTGGCGCAGCAGGTCCTCGACCGGATTCCCGCGCATGCCGAGATAGGGACCAATTCCACTCAGCCCGACGACTCCGCCGGTGCCTGCCACCTTGCGCATCAGGGCATCCGGGACATTGCGCGGGTGCGGCGTATCCGCCGCGGGGTTCGAGTGCGAGAGGATCACAGGATTTCGGCAGTACTCGATGGCTTCGTGCGCCGTCCGGGCGCCCGTGTGGCTTAGGCACAGGACCATCCCGGCGGATTCCATGGCATCGATGACCGCGCGCCCTGCCGCGGTCAATCCGATGTCGTCGTCGAGGCACCCGCCTCCGGCCAGGTTATTGGTGTTATAGGCCACCAGCATCCAGCGTACGCCGAGGTCGTAGCAGGTCTGTACGAGGTCGGGCTGGGTGGCGAGAGGGGCCATTCCCTCGATATCGAACACGACCCCCAGCTTGCCCTGGCTGCGGCACCGCCCGATGTCGCCGACGCTGGAGATCAGGCTGTATTCGTCGTCGTGTTCAGCCAGCCATCCGCGAAAGAAGTTGAGCATGGCCAGGTGCTCGGACCAGGGCATCTCGCCGAATCCCACGTTGATCGATACGACGGCCACGCCGGCGTCGCGATACCGGCGCAACTGCGGCATGAACGTCGGATCGGGCCTCAGCGGCAGGCAGGCATGGTTGTCCCAGACCGCGCTGGACTCGATCAGCGCCGCGCGTCGTGTTGCGAGACTGCCGGATGCCGTCAAGGGACCTCCCGCGACCTGCCGGGTCGTCGACCTGCAACGGCCCTATCGGAGAGTACGAACAGCACCACCGCCACCACTCCCGCGGGCACCACGACCAATGAGATTGCATAGCCAACCGCGGCGGAGTCTCGATAGACGTGCTCGGTGACCAGTGCGACGAGCGTCGGACCGAAGCCCAACCCGAGCAACGTATTGCAGAAAGCGACCAGCGCCATGCCAACGCCACGGTACTCGGCAGGCACGAGACTCTGGATCGCCGCGATTCCGCTGATGGCGGCAAGAGAGGAGGCACAGGTCCAGAGGCCCAGGCCGACCAGCACCAGTTGCTGGCTGCCGCCCGAAACGAGCAAGGCTCCGATCACGGCGGCAAGGGCGGCAGCCACTGAGAAGCGCAGCCGTCCCACCGTGCCTCGCATACGCTCTGCAGCGTCGGAGCCAACGCCGCCGAGCAGGCAACCGACGACACCGGCGATCACGGTCACCGTGCCGAAGGCCCACCCAAGTTCGTCGGGAGCCATGCCGAAGCGGCGGCTGAGCACGCTCGGCACCCAGGAGAGGAGACCGTAGTCGCCTATCGAGAGCAGCCCCATGGCAATGTACGTCGGCGCAAGCGTTCCACGATCGGCCAGGAGGTGACGAATCGTTTCCGCCACGTTGGGAACAGGTGCCGATTCGAGCCGCACGGGCTCACGCAGCGTCAGGAGGAGCAACGGTACGATGAGTCCGATGGCTCCGACGAGCACCAGCACCGCTCGCCATGGCTCAAGCGGGCCGACGAACGGAACTGCGTGAAAAGACCCTGCGTTCGCGAGCGACAGCATGATGCTGCCCGTCGCGATCGACATGGGGCCGCCAAGCACCGTGCCCATCAGGAATATCCCGACGGCGGTTCCCCGCTGCTGGGGCGGTACGCTGTCGGCAATGATCGAAACAGCGGCGGGCGCGAGCGCCGCCTCGCCGATTCCAACGAGCATACGCGCGAGGAACAGCATGCCGAAGCCCTGGGCGAACCCGCCGGCAATCGTGCCGACGCACCACAGCGTGACGCCACCCGTCAGCAAGCTGAGCCTGTGGCTGCGATCTGCCAGTCGGCCGAGGAACAGGCCGGCGGTCACGTAGACGAGGGCGAACGCTGCGCCCTGCAGCAAGCTCACCGCAGAGTCGCTCAATCCGAGCGACGCTTTGACCGGATCGACGAGCGAACTGAGGATGAGCCGGTCGGTGTAGGAGACGAGGGCTGCCAGAGAAAAGACGGCGACGCTCCACCATGCTCTCGCCGGGCGCGGGTAGGCCAAGGTTCGATCTGGCGTCGCTTGCGTCAAGCCGGCTTCACCCGCCGCTGGTGAGTCTATCCAGCGCGCGGCCGCGGCGGCTGCGTGGCTGGTGAGTGACCCGCGCGCACCCCGGGTCACCGACGAAGATACGACCGGACGCGGCTCTCCGGAGCCGCCGCGCCCGGCCGTGGGGGGCCCGTCAGGTCAGAACCTGTAGTCGAGTCTGACGCCAATGGTACGCGGCTCGATCACCGTCAGATCGGTCGCGGGATTGAGATGGAATGGGTTGTCGAATCGGTTGAGTTCACCTCGTTCGTTCGTGAGGTTGTCGCCGTACAGTTCGACGGACCACTTCTCCCAGGCGACACCGGCCTTGGCATTCAGGGTGCTGAAGCCGCCCAGTTCGAACGCCTGCGATGCGTTCGGGTTGAACTTGGTGTTGATGGAGCTGCGATAGGAGTAGACGAGCGAACCCAGCAGATCGAGTCCATCGCGAATCGGGTGCTGGTAGTCGAACACGGCGCTGAACGTGTCCTTCGGCGTGTAGGGGGCCGTATCGCCCTCATGAGCGTTCAGGAAAGGCATGTCCTCGGACAGTGCACTGTCGACATAGCCGTAGTTCACGCGTGCGGTCAGGTCGCGCGTAAGCTGCGCGGCCACCTCGAGTTCGCCGCCATAGATGTCGAGACCGCCGGCGTTCATGAAGATATTGAAGCCGCAGGGAAGCTGGGCCGTGACCTGTGGATCGTTCCACTTGATCTTGTAGATGGCGCCGTTGACCGTCAATCGGCGGTCGAGCCACTGGGTCTTGGCACCGATTTCGTAGTTCCAAAGGGAGTCGGACTTGTAGCTTTCCGGGGGCGCAGTCAGGCCGACGGAGTCGAGCGAAGCCTGGCAGTACGGCAGCGGCACCGGCTCGTTGGTCCCGCCGAGGCGGAAGCCCTTGGCCGCCTGCGCGTAGACCACGTGATTCTCTCCGATCTGATACGAGAGGTTGACCTTGGGGTTGAAGCCGTCTTCGGAGGTATGGAATTTCTCCACCCCGATGGCGGGGTAGGCGAAGATGCCGCGGAAGTCGATCGTCGAGTCCTGGGTCGAATCGAAGTATCGACCGCCGATCGTGAGTTTCAGGGCGGTCGTAATCGGGATGCCGACTTCACCGAACAGCGCCAGTTGTTCGTCATCGTGCTTGATGGCGCTGTAGTACAGCTGATCCGGGTTGGCGCCGAAGTCCGTGCTGTCGAAGCCGGCAACCGCGTCGACGCCAGGCACGGTGAAGTCCTGGCCGTAGTCGTTCTTCGCCTTCTGGTAGAACAGTCCGACGCTCCAGTCGACCTTGCGCTCGGCAGCCGACGACAGGCGGACCTCGATGTTCGTATTGTCCTGGTTCGCGTGGTTCACCATGATGCCGCCGAGCCCGTCGCGCGTGCCCGTGACGAAGTTCGTGAACGTGCCGTCGTCCAGTTCGTAGGTGAAGTCCTTCGTCAGTTGGCTCAGTGCAACGGTGAGGTCCGCGAAGCCCATCCTGTACGTGCTCGTCAGCGAGAGGATCGTGGTCTCGTCATGCGATGGTTCGCGTCCGTCGATGATGGACTCGAGGTCCCCGACTTCGGGCGCGTAGTAGGCCGCCGCACCTGTTTTCTGATCCTGGTACGAGACCATGGCGTCGAATGACAGTGCGTCGCTCGCATTCCACCGCAATGCGAGGCGGCCGCCGGACGCGTCCAGATCATTGACGTCTTTCCGGCCCGTGTACTCGTTGTCGATGTAGCCGGCGTCGTGACGGTAGAAGCCGACTGCGCGCAGTGCCAGCGTGTCGCCGAGCGGCACGTTGACCATGCCGTCGAAGGAGTAGCCCGTACCCCCGTCCGCGACCATGTTGGTCGATAACGACGTGCTGGCATCGAACGAGCTGGGGTCGGGCTTGCGGGTGATCATGCGCACGGCGCCCGCCATGGAGCCGGCACCGTAGAGTGTGCCCTGCGGGCCGCGCAGGACCTCGATGCGCTCGAGGTCGTACAGCTTGAGATTGGGATTGAAGCGCTGGACGGCGATCGGCGTCTCGTCGAGGTAGATGCCGACGGTTTCCGCGATCTCACTCTGGTCGTGGTTGACCGGGCCGGTCGTCACGCCGCGCATGTTGACCTGCGTCGAGTTGCGCACGCCGGTGAGCTGCAGGCCGGGAGTGACCGCAGCGTAGTCCTCGATGGCGTTCGCGCCGAGTCTCTCGAGTTCTTCGCCGGAGAAGGCCCGGATGCTGGTCGGGACCTCCTGCAGCAATTCCGTACGCTTGTTGGCCGTCACGATGATTTCTTCGAGCGCCACCGGCTGGGCGGAGTCTCCCGCAGCCTCGGCGGATGTGGCGTGGACGGGCGCGCCCAGCAGCACGCTGGCACCGCAGCCCAGCAGGACGGGATAAGGACCCGCGTATCTGCATGCGCGGACGAGTTTGCGCTGGGGACGGTCGTGCTTCGGCATGGACGCGCTCCTGAAATTGGTTCCCTGTTTCGGCGGCTGGTCCCTCGTCGGGCGTCCGCATCTCGAGGAACAGTGCCTGCCATGAGAACGTTTCTCATAGCGCAACAAAGTCTCTTGAGCGGCAACTCTAGGCGCGTGCGGTCCGATAGTCAACCGTCGCCGACGGTACGGCCAGCCAGGCCGGGAGCGGCTTATTTTTCGCAGCCCGCGCCCGTTTCGCGGGGTGGATTGGCGATGGCGGCAGGCTAAACCTAGAATGGACCGGCGTTTCGCGACAGGAAATCTACATGCCTCGGGCAGCTACTGTGACCCTCCCGCCACCCCACGATGGGCGCGCCATGCTCGGCTTCCGTGTGCGCGAGATTCGCAAGCGGCTTGGAAAGACCCTCCAGGACGTCGGAGCAGTGGCGGGCCTGTCGAAGTCCACGGTGTCCAAGATCGAGAACGGCACGCTTTCGGTTAGCTACGACAATCTGGTCCGCCTCGCGAACGCGCTTTCCATCGACGTTTCCGAACTCTTTGCCGGCCCGACGCCAGAGCCGGCCGTCCAGGCCAACAGTCGACGCAGCCTGAATCGCGCCGGCAGCGGCGAGGTCTACGAGACCGAGCAGTACCGCTATGAAATGCTCTGCGGTGATCTGCAGCCGAAGAAGATGTTCCCCATCGTCGCGACCCTGCGCGCGCATACGGTCTCATCGGCGAAGGAGCTAATTCGCCATCCTGGCGAGGAGTTCGTCTATGTGCTCGAGGGCACCGTCGAAGTGCATTCCGAGTTCTACAGCCCCCAGTTGCTGCGGCCGGGCGACTGCATGTACTTCGACAGCACGATGGGCCACGCCCTCATCACCAACGGCGAGACCGACGCCAAGATTCTCTGGGTCGCCACCAATGCGATGTCGGCCGCTGAACTGAGTCGGCCCGAGGGCCCGATGGCGGCGAAGAAGACGGGAAGGCCGCGCAAGTCTTGAGTTTCCTCGAGGCGCAAAAGTTTCTTTACGGGAAACTCTTGCGCGTCTAGACTCCGCCGGATGCCATCGAACCGGGTCCGGCCATGTTCACGATGATCGAGGCGAGCCATCTGCGCGAGCTGACGCCATGGCCCGCGCTGGTTTCAGCGCTGGAGGACGCCTTCCGCCACCCGTGCGAAATGCCGCCTCGTCAGCACCTCACTGTCGAAATGCCGGGCGCCGCTCCCGGCACTCTGCTGCTGATGCCCGCGTGGACCCAGGGCGGCTTACTGGGGGTCAAGATCGTGCAGGCCTTTCCCGGCAATTCCTCGATCGGCAAGCCGGCCATCCACGGTATCTACATGCTCGCCTCGGCGGCCGACGGCGAGGTTCTGGCCCTGATCGACGCCCAGGAACTGACGGCGCGGCGCACGGCGGCGGCATCGGCGCTTGCCGTCCGGTACCTCGCTCGCCAATCGAGCCGCCGACTTCTGATCCTGGGCACAGGACGACTGGCGCGGCACATGGCAGCCGCGCACGCCAGCGTGCGTCCCATCGAGCATGTCGCCATCTGGGGTCGAGATGCGGCCAAGTCCGCTGCGGTGGCGAGCGACATCGGCCGCGATCTGCAGGTGGAAACGTCCGTGGTCGATCGTCTGGACCATGCCATTGGCTGCGCCGACATCGTATCTACGGTCACCACGAGCTCGACGCCCGTGCTGCCCGGGCGATACCTTCGCGCCGGAACGCACGTCGACCTCGTCGGGTCGTTTACGGCGAATACCCGGGAAGCGGATGACGAGGTCCTGCAGAAGGGTCGGATCTATGTCGATAGCCTCGAGTCCGCACCGCGTGAGTCCGGTGACCTCGCCATCCCGCTGGCTCGACGAGTGATCCAGACCACCGACATCCAGGGAGACCTGTACGGTCTTTGCTGCGGGCGGACTCAGGGTCGTACGGCGGAGTCGGAAATCACGGTCTTCAAGTCCGTGGGCCTGGCGAGTGAAGACCTCGCCGCCGCAGCCCTGGCGTGGCATGCGCTGACCTCGCAACGACGCGCGCGCCCTCGTGCCGCCGGCGCCGATCGCTGAGCGGCTGGCGTCGACGGCCGCACGAAGGAATCCGCGACGACCGTGAAGACCTCTCGATCGGTAATCATCGTCGGCGCTGGGGTGGTTGGCCTGGCGAGTGCGCTGTACGCGCTACGCGCAGGCTTCGAGGTCAGGGTCATCGAGCGTGGACCGCGCGGCCGCGACTGTTGCTCCCTCGGCAATGCGGGCATGGTGGTTCCGAGTCACTTCGTCCCGCTCGCCGCACCGGGCGTCGTGCGCCAGGGTCTTTTGTCGATCGGCCGGCGACGCAGTCCCATCTACGTCAGGCTCCGCGCCGACCCGTCCTTCCTGCGCTGGGCGTGGTTGTTCATGCGCTCGGCAACCTCGCGTCATGTCGACGCTGCCGCACCCGTTCTCCGGGACCTGTCGCTGTTGAGCCGACGCTGTTTCGAGGAGCTCGCTGACCAGCTCGGCAACCCCTTCGGCCTCGAGAAGCGCGGTCTTCTCATGCTGTGCAACTCCGATCACGGCCTAGAGGAGGAAGCGCGCGGCGCCGATCTTGCCCGCCGACTCGGCATCAACGCGGACGTGCTGGGCGCGCAGGACGCGGCCCGAATGCTCCCCGGCATGCAGGTGAACGTGCGCGGCGCGGTGTACTACCCTGCGGACTGCCATCTGTCCCCCCAGCGCTTCGCTTCATCCATGGAACAGGAAGTCGAACGACTGGGCGGACAAGTGCTCTGGGACACCGAAGCGCTCGGATGGAGTGTCCAGGGCAGTCGTATCTACGCTCTGGAGACGACGCACGGGCCACTGAGTGCCGACGAATATGTGCTGGCGGCCGGCGCGTGGTCGCCGCGCACGACCCGCGGGCTGAACCTGCGGCTGCCACTCGAAGCCGGCAAGGGTTATAGCCTCCACATGACGCGGCCCCCAGCTCGGCCAGCGACCGGCTGCATCCTCGTCGAGGCCCGGGTGGCGGTGACGCCCATGGCGGAGGGTGTCCGCTTTGGCGGAACCATGGAGATCGGGGGCATCAACAATCACATCGACACGGCGCGGGTCGCAACCATGACCGCCGCCGTCCCCAGCTACTTCCCGCAATTTCGGAAGCATGACTTTGCAGATCTCGCCCCTTGGCAGGGACTGCGACCGATCTCGCCGGACGGCCTGCCATACCTCGGCCGATCCGGGCATCTCGGGAACCTCATCGTTGCGACCGGACACGCCATGCTCGGCCTGTCGCTCGCGCCGGCCACGGGGCGAATCGTGGCCGACCTCCTGTCCGGCGCGAATCCTCCCTGCCCGATCGCGGCCTTGGCGCCGGAGAGATTCGGCTAGAGTCCTGCGACCGTAGTTGTCCTATCCTACGTGGCCGCCGCGGACGGGTACCGTACCGCGCCGGAAGGTCAGAACCGATGATTTCACAGGTGCCGACATGAATTCTCCCAGGTCCCTCGCCGATCTCGTCGATGAAGTCACGGTCGACGCCGCGTCACCCTGGCCGGGCACGGTCCAGCGGGCGCTGCGCGTCGCGCGCCACCTGCAGGAGCGGGCCCGGGAACTGCAGACGCCTTCCGAGCGCCGGCAGCAGGCCGAGCTCGACCGGATGCTGCAGACGCCCTCCGACAAGGCGACGCTGGTGCTGATGACCGACCAGGCGTTCCGCACCTCCGACCCGGCGCGGGCGGTCGAGCACCTGACGCACATCCTCGACGTGCAGGGCGTCCCGCGGTATTTCGGTCCGCTGGACCGCACGCTGATGAAGGGCTTCCACTCCTTCGGCGGGTTCATGCCGGGCGTCGCGCTCCCGCTCGTGAAGGACCAGATGCAGAAGGAGACGGCCAACGTCATCCTGCCGGGCGAGAGCGAGCTTCTGACGCAGCACCTCGCCGAGCGCCGCCGCGAGGGCGTGCGCATGAACGTCAATTTCCTCGGCGAAGCGATCCTGAGCGAGCCGGAGGCCGAGCGCCGGCTGCAGCAATACCTGCAGGCGCTGCAGTGGCCGGAAGTCGAGGTCGTCTCGATCAAGATCTCGACGCTCTATTCGCAGATTTCCTCGCTCGCCCGCGAGCACACGATCGAGATGCTGTGCGACCGCATCGAGCGGCTGTACCTGACGGCCGACCGCGGCCGCTTCGAGCGCGCGGACGGCACGGTGGTGCCGAAGTTCGTGTACCTCGACATGGAGGAATACCGCGACAAGGACCTCACGGCGGAGGCGTTCATGCGGACGCTCGATCGCGACGGCCTCAGGCACGTCCGTGCCGGCATCGCGCTGCAGAGCTACATCCCGGATTCCTACCGCACGCTGAAGCAGATCCTCGAATGGGCCCGCAAGCGCGTCGCCGCGGGCGGCGGCCGCATCACGGTGCGTCTCGTGAAGGGTGCGAACATGGAGAGCGAGCGCGTGGAGTCCTCCGCGCGCGGCTGGCCGCAGGCGCCCTACCCGTCGAAGCTCGAGACCGACGCGAACTACAAGCGCCTGCTGCACGAGGTGATGAAGCCCGAGAACCTCGCCGCGATGAACGTCGGCGTGGCCTCGCACAACCTGTTCGACATCAGCTACGCGCTGGTGCTGGCCCACGAGAATGCAGCGATGGACCGCGTGCAGTTCGAGATGCTCGAAGGAATGGCGAATGCCCAGCGCCGCGCCCTGCACGAGCTCACGAAGAACGTGCTGCTCTACGCCCCGGCCTGCAAGCGCGAGAACTTCATCAGTGGCATCGGCTACCTGATTCGCCGTCTCGACGAGAACACGGGGCCGGAGAATTTCCTGCGCCACGCGTTCAAGCTCGAGGTCGGCAGCCCGGACTGGCGGCAGCTCGAGCAGGGATTCCTCGAGGCGTACCGTGCCGCCGGTTCCGTGAGCGACGCACCGCGACGCCACCAGGACCGCAACCAGCCGCCCGCGCCGACGCAGGCGGTCGCCCATGGCTGGCAGAAGTTCGAGAACGAGGCGGACACGGACTTCGCGCTGCCGCACAACGCGGCCTGGGGCCAGGAGATCATCGACCGATGGAAGGGGCGCTGCGGCGACGACGCGACGCAGATTCCGCTGGTCATCGGCGGCGAGGCGCTGCTCGAGGGCCGCGTGATCGGCGAGTGCCGCGATCCGTCGCGACCGGGCGTGGTGGTCGGACGCTATCGGCAGGCGACCAACGACGACGTCGCGCGAGCGGTCGAGTGTGCGGCGGCCGACCCGGATGGCTGGCGTTCGCTGTCGCCCGCCCAGCGCTACGAGGTGCTGGGCAAGGTGGCACAGGAGCTGCGCCTGGCCCGCGGCGACCTGATGGGGGCGGCCCTGGCCGACGGCGGCAAGACCCTGATGGAGTCGGACCCGGAAGTCTCCGAGGCGATCGACTTCCTCGAGTTCTATCGCGCGACGGCCCGCTGGTGGCAGGAGATGCCGACGCTGAAGGCGCGGCCGAAGGGCGTCGTGGTGGTCGTGCCGCCGTGGAACTTCCCCATCGCCATTCCCTGCGGAGGCGTCGCCGCGGCGCTGGCCGCCGGCAATACGGTGATCATCAAGCCCGCGTCCGACACCGTGCTGGTGGCGTGGGAGATGTGCCAGAGCTTCTGGCGCGCCGGCATCTCGCAGCGGGTGCTGCAGTTCGTGCCGTGCGCCGGCTCGGGCGCGGGCCGCAAGCTGATCAGCCACCCGAAGGTGGACGCCGTGATCCTCACCGGCGGCACCGAGACGGCGCTGACGATGCTGAAGGACAACCCTCGCCTGTGCCTGTTCGCCGAGACGGGCGGCAAGGACGCCACGATCGTGACGGCGGTGTCCGACCGCGACCAGGCGATCAAGCACATCCTGCACTCGGCCTTCAGCCACGCGGGACAGAAGTGCTCGGCAACCTCGCTGGTCCTGCTGCAGGACGAGGTCTACGACGACGCCTCGTTCCGTCGCGGCCTCTGCGAGGCCGTGGCGAGCCTGAAGGTCGGATCGGCGTGGGAGCTCGACACCAAGATGGGCCCGATGATCAAGCCGCCGAGCGGCGATCTCGAGACCGCGCTCAAGGTGCTCGAACCCGGCGAGGAATGGGCGGTCATGCCGCAACCGGTCGAGGGCAATCCTTCGCTGTGGACGCCGGGCGTGAAGTACGGCGTGCAGCCCGGCAGCTACACGCACATGACGGAGTTCTTCGGCCCGGTGCTCGCGGTGATGCGTTTCAGCAAGCTGTCGGAGGCCGTGGCGCGAGTGAACCAGACCGGCTACGGGCTCACCAGCGGACTCGAGAGCCTCGACGAGCGCGAGTGGGACTACTGGAAGGCGCATCTGCGCGCCGGCAACCTGTACATCAACCGCGTGACGACGGGCGCCATCGTGCTGCGCCAGCCGTTTGGCGGCATGGGGAAGTCCAGCTTCGGGGCCGGCATGAAGGCCGGGGGCCCGAATTACGTCGCGCAGCTGATGGACTTCACCGACGTCGTGGCCACCGGTGCCGCGGAGAAGGTGCAGGCGCCGACGCTGGCCGCGCTTTGCGACCGGCTCGCGGGCGGCGGCGAGGTGGACGACGCGCGCGTCGTCGCCGCGGCGGCGAGCTACGAGCGTGCCATGCGCGAGGAGTTCTCGCGTGAGCACGATCACTTCCTGCTGATCGGCCAGGACAACGTCCGTCGCTACCTGCCGGTGGGCACCGTGCGCGTGCGCGTCCATGAGTCGGACACCGCCTTCGACGTGTTCGCGCGGGCCTGCGCCGCTCACGCGGCGCGGTGCCGCGTCGTCATCAGCGTGCCGCGCGGGTTGCAGTCCGCGGCCGTGCGGCGGCTCGAGCAACTGACGGAGTCGTGGGCCGGCGCGATCGAGTTCGTCGAGGAGACCGATGCCGAGCTGGCGCAGGCCATCCGCGACGGCCAGGCGGATCGGGTGCGCTACGCCGCTGCCGACCGTGCGCCGCCGGAAGTGCTCGAAGCGGCCAACGTGATGAACGGCTGCCTGGTGCGCGTGCCGGTGTCGGCTGAAGGGCGCCTCGAGCTTCTGTGGTACGTGCGCGAGCAGAGCATCAGCACCGACTACCACCGCTACGGCAATCTCGGGCCGCGGGCGGACGAGCCGCGGGCAGCGTTGGTGTCCTGAGGACCACCGGCGCTCGCCCGCGCGGTCAGGGCCCGGGTGGACTCTCGACGCGCAACATGGACGCGCACTCGTCGGCCGTCAGCGCGACCAGGTACGTCTTGAACCGCCACGATGCCTCGTAGGGACCGTCCCCGAGGTAGCTCGTGTGCGCGAGCCCCAGACGTTCCATGTCCGCGATGGAGAATCCCCAGCCGCGCTGGTCCTTGTAGCCGGGTCGCTTTTCGAGAACGTCGCCGACGCCGCAGGCCGCGAACGTGTCGGCGAGCCCCAGCTGCGCGTAGTACCGCCCCTCCGCCGCGACCGATTCACGCATCGCGCCGATCTGCTTCGCGAAGTAGGCGTCGCGGCTCAAGCCCTCGCGCTCCTGCAACGTCGATTTCTCGAGCAGCGGCTGGAGCATCGGCCGCATGTGGGCCTCGAGCGTGACACCCGCGCGAGAGGCCTGCACCTCGAATGCCCGCTCGTTGCCGTGCCAGCCCACGAAGGAGTCCGCGCGAATCACCCGTCCTCGCGCCGCCGGGAAGATGTAGTTGGCGCAGGACGAGAAGCAGATCTTGTCGACCTCGACCACGACGCCCATGTCGTGCACCCACTGGCCGATCCGGCGTCCGGGCACCGTGTCGCCGCCGCCGGAGCTGACCACCAGCCGCGTAACCTGGCCGCGCTGCAGCGACGCCACGGCGTGCGCGAAGATCTTCGCGCTCGCGTCCGAGATGTGGCCGGTGAAATAGACCGTGTCGCCCTCGACGCGAACGACCGCCGGCTCGACCGTTGCCGACGCGAGGTCCGGCGGCGTCCCGGCGTGACCGGGCACGCCGGACACCAGCGATATGGCCGCGCACGAGCAGGCGGCGGCGATCGGGCCGGCACGTCGGTTCATCGCATCACCAGATGTCGACTCGTTGCTCGGGAGCGATCCACATCTTGTCGCCGGGTCTGACACCGAACGCATCATAGAACCCGGGCAGGTTGCGCGTCGGCGCCACCATTCGGTACACACCCGGCGGATGCGGGTCCGAGGCGGCCAGCATGCGCAGCAGCCCGGGGTGCATCTTGTCCGCCCAGTTCTGCGCCCACGCGAGGAAGCAGCGTTGCTGGGGCGTGAAGCCGTCGATCTTTCGGTTGTCCTGCGGCTGCGCCTGCAGGTGGGTTTGCAGGGCCTCGTAGCCGAGCATGACACCGCCGATGTCGGCGAGGTTCTCCCCCGACGACAGCTCGCCGTTCAGATGCACGCCGGGCAGCACCTCGTAGGCATTGGCCTGCTCGACCAGTGGCTTGGAGCGGGCGATGAAAGCCTTGCCGTCGGCCTCGCTCCACCAGTCGCGGAGCGCGCCGTTGGCATCGAACAACCGGCCCGTCGAGTCGAACCCGTGCGTGATCTCGTGGCCGATCACCGCGCCGAGTGTGCAGTAGTTCACCGCGGCGTCGGCCTTTGGATCGTAGAACGGCGGCTGCAGGAAGGCCGCCGGGATCTCGATGTTGTTGTGGTCCGACGAGTACGCCGCGTTCACGATCGTGGGCAGGGTGTGCTTCGAGTCCGCGAATCCGTCCTCGGCCGGCGGCTGGCCGAGCCGCGCGATGGCGCGGCGCGCGGCGAACTCGTTCAGACGCGTCATGTCCCCGAAATAGTCGTCGCGCCGGATGTCGACGGCGGAGGTATCGATCCACGTCTCCGGGTAACCCACGACGATCCGCATCTTGTCGAGCTTCTCGATCGCGTACGCTCGCGTCGAGGCCGACAGCCAGGTGTTCTGCTCCAGGCGCTTGCGGAATTCCTTGCGTACGTTGCCCACCACTTCTTCGGCGTCCGCGCGACTCTGCGCGGAGAAGTTGCGCTCGACGTAGAGCCTCCCGAGGGCGTGCCCGAGGCTGCCGCTGATCGACTGCGCGACCACGCGTTCGCGTTTCGGGGCGTCCACCTGGCCCGTCAGGGCGCGGGACAGGTCGGCCTGCATTTCGACGAACGCCGGGCTGAGGTACGCGTTCGTCATGCGCAGCGCTTCCCACTGCAGGTATGCCTTCGTGTCCTCGAGTGGATACTCGGCGATCATCGCGTCCCTTTCCCTGACCGCGCCGACGTCGGCGACGAGGACGTCCCCGGTGGTCGGCAGTCCGAGGGCCGTGAACAGCGCGTCGATGTCCATGTGCGGGCACGCCGCCTTCAGCTCCGCGTACGACATGCGCTGGATGGCGGCGTGGATGTCACGCTTCTGCACGGGCGTGAGCTTCTTGCGCGCGATCCGCGTCTCCATTTCGAGCACCTTGGCCGCACGCGTCTTCGCCTGGTCCGCCGGGACGCCTGCGAGCTCGAGCGAGTCGGCAACGACCTTCAGGTACGCGTCGCGAATGGGCGCCAGCTCGGGCGAAAGGTAGTCCTCCTGTGCGGGCAGCGGCAGGTCGGCGTCCGTCACGACGATGGTGTATCGGGTCGGGTCCTCGAGATCCAGCGCAACCGACGCCCCGAGGACGACCGGCTGGTTGGTGAGCAGCTCCAGGCGGCCCAGCTCGTTCGCCAGCGCCGTCGGCCCATCGATGCGGGCGATGCGATCCCACTCCGGCATCAGCGGCCCCGCGCCGAGCTGCCGCAGCCGCCCGACGTCCATGCCGGCTGCGTACACGTCACCGACCTGCTGCAATGGGCTGCCCTTCGGCGCCGAGGAGCTCGTCGCCGCCGCGTCGGTCAACAGTGCGGTGACCTGCCTTTCGACGCGCTTGCCCATCAGGACGATCCCGCTCATGTACGGCGAATCCCCTGGGATGGTCGCAACGTCCATCCACTTGCCGGCGGCATAGCGCGCGAAGTCCTGGCGCGGATCGACGCTCTTGTCCATCTTCGAGGGGTCGAACGCCAACGGGAAGCCGAAGTTGTTCTCGGCCGTCGGCTGCGGCCCGGAACTGAACGGCGCCGGTCCGTCGGCGTCGACCTGCGGGGACGCTGCGGCGCACAGGAGCGCCGAGAGAACGGGGACGGCAAGGCGGGAGTGCAGTGCTCGCAGCATGAGTTCGACCTCCTCCAGTTCAATCGCCAACGCTAGCCAGATCGCCCGGGACGCGATATCCAGAAGGCGCACGGCAGGCCTTCCCAGCCGGATGCGGGGTCTGTCAAGATCGAGGCCCCTCAGGCGGTCGTCACCGCGTCGGATCCATATGGATGGCAGGGCGCCGTCAGGCCATAACGCTTGCGACATCCCGTCCGGATTGACGCCGGGCGTCCGCCTGGACCGATTCCGGTCACGTGATCTCGACGAGACCGGCGCCTACCTCGGTGCGCGGTTCGGCGATCGTTCTCGGGTGGTGCCTCGCGCGGCCGGTCCTTTCTTTTACGGGCACGTCGTCGTGGACTCCGGGCGGACGGCCGTGGGCAGGGTGCGGACGCTGCTGCCCCAGATCATGCGCGCGACGGCGCGAGAACCGACGCTTTACCTGCCACTGCGCGCCGGCGACGCGTATCGCATCGGGCGCCGGACCTTGCAGGCCGGTCCGATGAAGGCGGTCGTGCTGGCGCCGGGCCACGAGTACACATGCCGCTCGCCGGCGAACGAATGGCTGGGGCTGGTCGTCTCAGGCGACCTGCTGCGCGAGGAGATCCTCGCACGGCGCAGAGGACGGTCTCGCACGTGGCTGTTCCGGTCCGTCGAGATCCCGCTGACCGCGGATCGCCGTGCGGAATTGATGGGGTTCTACCGGCGCGCACGCGACTTGGGCGCAGCGCGTGCCGTCGACGCGACCAAGGCCGCGCTCGACCCCGTCGAGCGCGACATCGCCGCGTGGCTGGCGGGCATGATCCTCGGGCAGCGTGGCGAAGTCCGCATCTCGGCGCCCTCCCTGCGACGATTCGAGCGGCTCGAGCGCTGGGTGGACGCACACCTGGGCGAGACCCTCACCCTCGATCGACTCTGCGCGATCTCCGGTGTCCGCTGGCGGACACTGCAGAAGTCCGTCATGGCACTGCGCGGGCAATCTCCGTTGGAGTGGATCGCGGCGCGGCGCCTCGCCGCCGTCCGGGCACGGCTGCTGTCGCGACCGTCGGGGGCCACGGTTTCCAGCGTCGCGCTGGATTTCGGCTTCACGCACCTCGGGCGCTTCTCCGCGACCTACCAGCAGACCTACGGCGAACTGCCGTCCGAGACCCTGGAAGCGGCGCGTTCGAAGCGCGCCGCCGGCCTGCCGCCAGCGTCCTGAGCAGCGGCCCGCCCTTCACGGACGCATTCTGGATACCGCAACTCCGTACGATCGCGTTCAATGCTGCGGGAGTACCGGCGCCTGCCGTACCTGGCGGGTGGCCCCACAGACACGGAGACGACATGAAGACCTGGATGGCTTTCTCGATTTCAGCGTCACTGCTGGCTGCATTGGCCGGTAGCCCGGTCGCCCGCGCCGACAGCACCGCCGCGACCTGCGAGGTCCGCAAGGACGGCGAGAAGCAGAATGGCAAGTCCGGTCCCTGCACCTTTGGCCAGCGCCAGGGCTACATCGACATCGACCTGCGCAATGGCGAAACGTATTCGCTCAGCCCCCGGGGCGGCGCGAACGAGTACCGCGACCAGAAGGGCAACAAGGTCGTGCGGACCCATGCCGGCGGCAACTCGCAGGAATTCAAATGGGAGGGCGGGAAGAAGGTCACCGTGCGGTTCACCGGCTCTTCCTACGGCGGCAACCAGGGCTACGGCGCGGCCGGCACCTACGGGGCCGGAAGCTACGGCTCACACAGCAGCGAATACCAGCGCGGATACAACGACGGCCGGCGCGGGTCCTGGGATCAGAACAAGCACAATCAGGACTACAAGGACGGATATCGGGCCGGTGAGCAGAGCGTCGGGGGCGGCAATGGCGGCGGCCACAACTCGGGTGACGGCGAGTACTACATCAATCGCCTGAACAACGGCGGCTTCGAGGTCGTCTGGTCAACCCACGGTTGCGTCGGGACCTTCACCCGCGACGGCGAGCCGCTCGGCTACAGCAACAGCTGCACGAACAGCCAGACCCAGCGTTCGAGTCAGATCGCCAAGCGCGAGCGCTGACCGGGTGAGGCCGCCGTCCGGTGGACGGCGGTCGTCCCGTGACAGGCCGGGTGAATCCGGGCCGACGGGCGGCGTGCCGGGTCGGCAGCGCTGGGGAGCGCTGCGCGGGGAACGATAGCCGTTGTCTCAGACGTCCAGGTTCGACACCGACAACGCGTTCCTCTCGATGAATTCCCGTCTGGGCTCGACCTGATCGCCCATCAGCGTCGAGAAGATCTCGTCGGCACCGAGCGCGTCCTCGATCTTCACCTGCACGAGCCGGCGCGTCTCGGGGTTGATGGTCGTGTCCCACAGCTGCTCGGGGTTCATCTCGCCGAGACCCTTGTAGCGCTGGATCGACTGGCCCTTGCGCGCCTGGTCGAGCAGCCAGGTGATGGCTTCGCGGAACGACGCCACTTCCTGCTTCGCCTCGCCCCGCTGCACGACGGCGCCCGCCCCGAACAGGCCGCACAGGGTGCGCGACAGGTCGGTGATGCGGCGGTATTCGCTGGAGTTGAAGAACTCCTTGTGCAGGTGCTTCTCGACCGTGAGGCCGTGCTCGATGCGCGTCACCACGAGGTGCGGCGGCGTGCCCTCCAGCAGCGTCACGGTGTAGGTGCGGCCGGCGACGGCGCCCGTGTTGAGCAGCGTTTCGAGCTGCTTGCCCCAGGCGGTGAGGCGCGCGGCATCCTCGCGCTCGGTGCTGCTCAGCTCCGGCAGGTGCAGCATCTGTTCCAGCACGTGCTCGTCGTAACGGCGCGGCGAGCGGCGGGCGGCGTTCTGGAAATCGATGTACTTGCGTGCAAGCGTCTCGAGCGCGCTGGACGACATGGGCTCGGCGGTGGCCGAGACCCTCAGCATCGCATCCTCCAGTGCCGACTTGAGCAGCATCTGGTTGAGCTCGTTGTCGTCCTTCACGTAGGTTTCGGACTTGCCCTTCTTCACCTTGTAGAGCGGCGGCTGCGCGATGTAGATGTGGCCGCGCTCGATCAGCAGCGGGATCTGCCGGTAGAAGAACGTCAGCAGCAGCGTGCGGATGTGAGCGCCATCGACATCGGCATCTGTCATGACAATCACGCGGTGATACCGCAGCTTGGCGATGTCGAACTCGTCCTTGCCGATGCCGCAGCCGAGCGCGGTGATCAGCGTGCCGACCTCGGCGGACGAGAGCATCTTGTCGAAGCGCGCCCGCTCGACGTTCAGGATCTTGCCCTTGAGCGGCAGGATCGCCTGCGTGCGACGGTCCCTGCCCTGCTTCGCCGAGCCGCCTGCGGAATCGCCCTCGACGATGAACAGCTCCGACAGCGCGGGATCCTTCTCCTGGCAGTCGGCGAGCTTGCCGGGCAGGCCCGCGATGTCGAGCGCACCCTTGCGACGGGTGAGTTCGCGCGCCTTGCGCGCCGCTTCACGGGCACGCGCGGCGTCGATGATCTTCGCCACCACGGCCTTGGCCTGCAGCGGGTTCTCGAGCAGGAACTCGCCGAGCTTCTCGGCGACCAGCGATTCGACGACGCTCTTCACTTCCGACGAGACCAGCTTGTCCTTGGTCTGCGACGAGAACTTCGGATCGGGCAACTTCACCGACAGCACGGCGGTGAGGCCTTCGCGCGAGTCGTCGCCCGTCGTCGGCACCTTGTCCTTCTTGCTGGCGAGTTCGCGCTCGATGTAATCGTTGAGCGTGCGCGTCAGCGCGCCGCGGAAGCCGGCGAGGTGCGTGCCGCCGTCCTTCTGCGGGATGTTGTTCGTGTAGCAGTACATCGTCTCGGCGTACGAGTCGTTCCACTGCAGCGCCAGCTCGACGCCGATGCCGTCGCGTTCCCCGCGAAACCAGAACACAGATTCGTGAATTGAAGTTTTGCTTCGATTGAGGAAGCGCACGAACTCGCGAATGCCGCCTTCGTGGTGGAAGACCTCGCGCCGATCGTCGCGCTCGTCGATGAGCTCGATGCGCACGCCGGAATTCAGGAACGACAGCTCCCGCAGGCGCTTCTGCAGCACCTCGTACTCGAACTCGATGTTGGTGAAGATGCTGTCGCTGGGCTTGAAGCGGATGGTCGTGCCACGCTGGTCGCTGGTGCCGACCTTGGTCAGGGGAGCCACCGGGTCGCCGAGTCGGTACTCCTGGCGATACTCGTGCCCTTCGCGATGGATCGTGAGATGGAGGACCTCCGAAAGGGCGTTCACCACGGACACGCCGACCCCGTGCAGGCCGCCCGAGACCTTGTACGAGGAGTCGTCGAACTTGCCGCCGGCGTGCAGGACGGTGAGGATCACCTCGGCCGCCGAGACGCCCTCTCCCGGATGGATATCCACAGGAATTCCACGGCCGTCATCGGACACGGTGACCGACTGATCGGCGTGGATGGTGACTTCGATGTGGGTGCAGTGGCCGGCCAGGGCTTCGTCGACGGAGTTGTCGACGACCTCGAACACCATGTGGTGCAGTCCGGTGCCGTCGTCGGTATCGCCGATGTACATGCCGGGGCGCTTTCGGACAGCGTCCAGGCCCTTCAAGACTTTGATTTTGCTTGAATCGTAGACGTCGGCGCCGCTCATGGGATACCCGTTGTCGAGGGACGCGGGATTATATCAGACGGGCCAAAACCCCGTGTTCCACGTGAAACATGTGGCCCTTCGGCAGGCCCTGGATGGACGGGTTGGCTGCGTCCAGCGCGGTCACGAACAGCTGCGCCGGCAGGTCGAGGACCTCCGCCAGCAGTCGATCGAGGTTGCCGGAATCGAGCTCGGCCGCAGGGTCATCCACAAGTAATCCAGCGACCTGTGAACCCAGCTCGGCATCGCATCTAAGCTGCCCCAGGAGCAGGGCCGAGGCGGTCAATTTCTGCTGGCCGCGCGACACCCGATCGCGCGCGATGTCGCCGCCGACCCGGATGGTGAGATCGGCCCGATGTGGCCCCACGTGAGTCAGGCCACGCTCGATATCCCGGGCCCAGGAGGCCTCGACGGCCTCTTCAAGGGTCTGGTCTGCCGTCCAGCCGCGATGCAGCCCGAGCTCGACCGGTACGCCCAGCAAGCGGGTGCCGACGGCGGCCACGTGCGGCCGGAGTCGCTCGAGGTAGATCTCCCGGAACTCCGCCACCCGCTGCCCGGCCTCCACCAGCTCCGGATTCCAGGCGCGGACCAGCGACGGTGCCTGGCCGGCCTTCAGGGCGGCGTTGCGTTGCTTCAGGGCCTTCTGGAACCGGCGCCAGTGCTCCACGAAGTTTGGTTCCACGTGGAACACTCCCCAGTCCAGGTAGCGGCGCCGCTCCTGCGGCCCCTCCTCGACCAGCCGGTGCACTTCCGGGTCGATCGCCTGGACCGGCAGGAGGGTCGCGAGCTCCGCCAGGCTGCCGATGCGCTCGCCGCCGCCCCGGGCCTCCATCCCGGCCCGCCCGAAGCGAATGCCCAGGGGCAACGAGCGCTCACCGCGGCCGACCCGGCCGGTCAGCAGCAGTTCAGGGGCCCCTTTGCGAACCAGTGTCTCGTTGCGGGCCGTCCGGAACGAACGCCCCCGGCCCAGGAAGAAAATCGCCTCGAGCAAGCTGGTCTTGCCCGAGGCGTTCTGGCCGCTGATGAGATTGCAGCGCTCGTGCAGTTCGAGCTCGGCCGATTCGATGCAGCGGAAGTCCCGGAGCCCGAGACTCTGGAGGCTCATCGACGGCCGGCCCGACGCGCCATCACAGGCGCATCGGCATCACGACGAATCGGCAGGCGTTGTCCGTGCCCGAGCGGATCAGGCAGCTGCTGTTGCCGTCCGTCAGGCCGATCTGGACGTCCGGCGAATCCACTGCCGCCAGCGCATCCATCAGGTAATTCACGTTGAAGCCGATCTCGATCTCTTCTCCGGCATAGCCGACCTCGACCTCTTCCTCGGCTTCCTCCTGCTCCGGGTTGTGAGCCTGGATCGTCAGCACGTTGGGCTTCAGCGCGAAGCGGATGCCGCGGTACTTTTCGTTCGAGAGGATCGCCGCGCGCTGCAATGCCTGGCGCAGGTCCTCACGGACGGCGGAGACGGTTCGCGGCGGGTTGGCCGGGATCACGCGGCTGTACTCCGGGAAACGGCCGTCGATCAGCTTGGAAGTGAAGCGAATGTCGCCGATCTGGACGCGAACGTGATTACTTCCGATCGAAACGGCGAGAATCTGCTCCTCGTTGCCCAGGATGCGCTGCAATTCCAGCACGCCCTTGCGCGGAACGATGACCTGCTGGCCCGATTTGGCGCCCTCGGGCAGCTCAACTTCGCACAATGCAAGACGATGGCCGTCAGTCGCGACAGATCGAAGCAACTTCGCCGACGTTTCAAGAAGAAGACCGTTCAGGTAGTAGCGAACGTCCTGCTGGGCCATCGAAAAGTGGGTCTTCTCCAGCAGCCGCTTGAAGTCCTTCTGCGCGACCTTGACCGTCTGTTCGGCGTTGATCTCCTCGACCGTCGGGAATTCCGACGCCGGCAGGGTCGACAGCGTGAAGCGGCTCTTGCGCGCCCGGACCAGCATGCGCTCGCCCTCGAGCGTCAGCGTGATCTCGGTGCCTTCCGGCAAGGCGCGGCAGATGTCGAGCAGCTTGCGCCCCGGCACCGTGACGTCTCCGCCGCGCTGGACGTCGACTTCCGAGGTCGCGACGAGCTCGACCTCGAGGTCGGTCGCGGTGATCGAGAGCCTCCCGCCCTTCGCCGCCAGCAGCACGTTCGCCAGGATCGGCATGGTCTGCTTGCGCTCGACTACGCCGATCACGGCCTGCAACGGGCTCAGGATCGCTTCACGCTTCGCGATGATCTTCATCTTGCTGATTCCGGAATTTCTTATTTAAGAATTCAATGACTGCAATATCTAGCACAGCGCCTGCCTGTGCAAAACGGCATTTTCCCCTGAACCGGCCGGTGCTTGCGAATCTTTCCAACCTGCGGGCAGCCGCCCCGTTGCCTGTCCGCAGCCTGTGCATGAAATGTGGAGCACTCCGGCCCCGGTTTCATCCACAGGTTCTTCCACCTCAGCCTGCCAGGGTTCTCAACAGGTTCTGGTATTCCTCGGCGAGCCGCGTCTGCGACTCGCGCAGTTCCTTCACCACCCGGCAGGCGTGCAGCACTGTCGTGTGGTCGCGGCCGCCGAAGGCATCGCCGATCTCCGGCAGGCTGTGGTTGGTCAGTTCCTTGGCCAGGGCCATGGCGACCTGCCGCGGCCGCGTGATCGAGCGACTGCGCCGCCGCGACAGCAGGTCGGCCACGCGGATCTTGTAGTACTCCGCGACGGTCTTCTGGATGTTCTCGATCGTGACCAGGCGCTCCTGCAGCGCGAGCAGGTCCTTGAGCGCTTCCTTCGCGAATTCCAGCGTGATCGGCCGGCCCGTGAACTGCGAGTTCGCGATCACGCGGCGCATGGCGCCCTCGAGTTCGCGGATGTTCGAACGGATGCGCTTGGCGACGAAGAACGCGACTTCCTCCGGCACGTCCGCCCCGCCGGCCGCGGCCTTGCTCATGAGGATGGCCACGCAGGTCTCGAGCTCGGGCGGCTCGATCGCCACGGTGAGGCCCCAGCCGAACCGGGACTTCAGCCGCTCCTCGAGGCCCTCGACCTCCTTCGGATAGCGGTCGCAGGTGAGGATCACCTGCTGCTGCCCTTCGAGCAGCGTGTTGAACGTGTGGAAGAATTCTTCCTGCGAGCGTTCCTTGCCCGCGAAGAACTGGATGTCGTCGATCAGCAGCGCGTCGAGCGTACGGTAGGCCTGCTTGAACTCGTTGATCGTGTTGTGCTGCAGGGCGCGCACCATGTCGCCGACGAACCTCTCGGAGTGCACGTAGGCGACCCGGGCGTTCGGGTTCTTCGTGCGGATCTGGTTGCCGATGGCGTGCATCAGGTGGGTCTTGCCGAGGCCGACGCCGCCGTAGATGAACAGCGGGTTGTAGGCACGGCCGGGATTCTCGGCGACCTGCACGGCCGCCGCGCGGGCGAGCTGGTTGCTCTTGCCCTCGACGAAGTTCGCGAACGTGAAATCGGCGTTCAGCCGGCCGCCGAACTGCAGGACCGGGGCCTCGCGCCGGGCCTTGGGGTCGGTCGCGGTCGGGGTCGCGGGACGGGCGGCCGGAGCCGGGGGCACCGCGATCCCGTCCACCACCGGGGTGGGCATCGGGGCGGCCCGGCGGGACCCCACTTCGAGCACCACCTGGGGCGCCGGGGCCGGCACCAGCTCGTCGAGCAGCTCGCCGATGCGCGAGGCGCAGTTCTGGTTGACCCAGTCGACCACGTACCGGTTGGGGGCCAGCAGGCGCAGGCGACCGCCGTCCTCCACCGCCTGCAGGGGCCGGATCCAGGTGTTGAACGACTGTTCCGTGAGCTCCGCTTCGAGGCGACGGAGACACTGATTCCAGAGCGAAGTCTCCACGACCGGCGGGCCTTCTGGGCGGGCTGTTACGGGTGCGCAAGGGAAGGGGGCGGGAGTGTATACCTCCCTCCAGCCTGTGGATATCTCCGTTCGCGGTTGACTCGGCGGGCCCCGGTGCGTATCCTTGCCGGCCCTCTGTAGACCAGTGCATCCCGTTGTTTCTGGTCCAGTTTCGGGCACCACGGAGCCGAAGATGAAGCGCACTTACAACCCGAGCAACCTGCACCGCAAGCGAGTCCACGGCTTTCGTGCGCGCATGGCCACCAAGGGCGGCCGCCTCGTCCTGAGCCGTCGTCGCGCCAAGGGCCGCAAGCGCCTGGCCGTCTGACGGGCTCTCCACGCAGCGCGCCGCCATTTCGCTCACCGCGCGCAGTTTTCCCCGCGACCGACGCCTCACCGACAAGCCGCAGTTCGACGCCGTTCACCGCCAGGGCCAGCGGTCGTCGGACGCATTGTTCACGGTGATCGCGCGGCCGAACGGCCTGTCCCACGCCCGACTCGGCCTCGCCGTCGGCATCAAGGCGGCCGGCAACGCGGTCCGCCGCAACCGACTCAAGCGACTCGCCCGCGAATCCTTCCGTCACCGCCAGCAGGAGCTCCCGCCCTTGGATCTCGTGGTGAATGCCCGCCCCGCGGCGACGCAGGCGACCAGCGCCGAGATCCGCGCCAGCCTCGCGGCGCATTGGGATAGGATCGTCCGCCGATGCGCACGCTCCTGAGCTTCCTCGTCCAGCTGTACCGGTGGTTCCTGAGCCCGCTGCTCGGGCCGAACTGCCGTTTCTACCCGACGTGCTCGAGCTACGCGTTCGAAGCGCTGGAGCGTCACGGCGCGCTGCACGGTTCGTGGCTCGCCACGCGCCGCATCTGCCGCTGCCACCCCTGGAATCCCGGCGGTTACGACCCCGTGCCCGACACCGCCCACGAACACTGCAAGCGACCGAGTCATGGATAACCCGCGCCTGTTCCTCTGGATTGGTCTCGCCCTGCTGGTGTGGATGAACGTCGTCCAGTGGGAGCGCGACTATGCGCAGCCCGCGGCGGCCGCCACCACCACCGCGGCCCCGGCGGCCAAGCCCGCGCCGGTCGCGCAGCTGCCGGAGTTGCCCACGACGTCGGCGGGCGCATCGACCGCGCCCGCGGCGGCCGTGCCGGCCCCGGCCGTCCCGGCGACGCCGGAGTCGACCCCCGCGCCGGTCGTCCACGTCGTCACGGACGTGCTCGACGTCGACATCAGCCTGCGCGGCGGCGAGCTGCTGCGCGTCGACCTGCCGACGTACCCGAAGGACAAGAAGGCGGGCAGCCCGCCGGTGCGCCTGCTCACCACCGACGAGGCCACCTATAGCGTGGCGCGCTCGGGCCTGCGGGCGGCGGACGGTCGCGCCGACCCGACCCACCTCGCGATGTTCGCCTCGGCCGGCACGGAATACCGGATGGCGCCCGGCCAGGAACTGCGCGTGCCGCTCACGTGGACGGACGGGCAGGGCCTGACGGTCACCAAGACCTTCGTCTTCAAGCCCGGCCAGTACGCGATCGACCTGCAGTACGACGTGCAGAACGGCTCGCCCGCCGAGTGGAAGGCCGCCTCGTACGTGCAGTTCGTGCGCCACATCTATTCGCAGAAGCGCTCGATGTTCGACGTCGAGAGCTATGCCTACCGCGGCCCGGCGGTCTACGACGGCGCCAAGTACCGCAAGCTCGACATCACGGACGACGAAGACAGCAAGTTCGCGCAGACCTTCGCCAACGGCTGGATGGCGGAGATGCAGCATCACTTCGTCTCGGCCGCGGTCCCCCCGAAGGGCGATGCCTACGACTACACGCTGCGCAGCGAAGGCCAGCACTCACTCATCTCCTATCGCGGCCCCGTGAAGGCGGTCGCGCCGGGCGCGGCCGCAAGCTTCAGCGAGCGCTTCTTCATCGGCCCGAAACTGCAGGAGCAGCTTGAGGTCGCCGGTCCGAAGCTCGAGCTGACGGTCGACTACGGCAAGCTGACCATCATCGCGCAGCCGCTGTTCTGGCTGCTGCAGCAGGTCCACCAGTTCGTGAAGAACTGGGGCCTCGCGATCATCCTCGTGACGATCCTGCTCAAGCTCCCCTTCGACACGCTGACCGAGACCAGCGGCCGCTCCATGGCCAAGATGCGCGCGCTGCAGCCGCGCATCAAGAACATCCAGGACCGCTACAAGGACGACCGCGAGCAGCTCGCCAAGCAGATGATGGAGCTGTACAAGCGCGAGAAGATCAACCCGCTGGCCGGCTGCCTGCCGATCCTGATCCAGATCCCGGTGTTCCTCGCGTTCTACTGGGTGCTGCTCGAGAGCGTGGAGATGCGCCAGGCGCCGTTCTTCGGCTGGATCCAGGACCTCTCGTCCAAGGACCCGTTCTTCATCCTGCCCGCGATCATGGGCGCGGCGATGTTCGCGCAGTTCAAGCTGCAGCCGGCGCCGCCCGATCCCGTGCAGGCGAAGATGTTCGCCTTCATGCCGCTCATCATGACCGTGATGATGGCGTGGTTCCCCGCCGGCCTCGTGCTGTACTGGATCACCAACACGGTGCTCTCCGTGGCGCAGCAGTGGAAGATCAACAAGGTCGTCGAGGCCGAATCCAAGAAACCCGGTTAATAGGGGACACTCACGAATTTTCCGGGGTCCCGCAGGCCCCGGAGTGCTCGACGGAAAACGAGGAATGTCCCCTGCCGCCGACACCATCGTTGCCATCGCCACGGCCCCTGGTCGCGGCGGCATCGGCGTGGTGCGGCTCTCCGGGCCGGATTGCCGGCGCATCGCGGCTCAGCTGATCGGCGAGCTTCCCGCGCCGCGCGTCGCCACCTTGTGCGATTTCCTCGCGGCCGACCAGCAGCCGATCGACACCGGGCTCGCGCTGTTCTTCGCCGCCCCGCACTCGTTCACCGGCGAGGACGTGCTCGAGCTGCACGGCCATGGCGGCCCGGTGGTGCTGGACGGACTGCTGCGCCGGGCACTCGAGCTAGGGGCCCGCGCCGCCGGACCCGGCGAGTTCAGCCAGCGCGCCTTCCTGAACGGAAAACTCGACCTCGCACAGGCGGAGGCCATCGCCGACCTCATCGACAGCGGGTCCGCGCAGGCCGCGCGGGCCGCGGTGCGCTCACTGCAGGGCGAGTTCTCGGCCCGGGTGCACGAGCTGGCCGAGCGCGTGCTCGAGCTGCGCATGTGGACCGAGGCGGCGATCGACTTCCCCGAGGAGGAGATCGACTTCCTGCAGGACCGCGCGCTGGCCGAGCGCATGGAGCACCTGCGTCGCAGCTTCGCCGGGCTCGCCGAGACGGCGCGGCAGGGTGCGCTGCTGCGCGACGGCCTGACGCTGGTGATCGCGGGCCGGCCGAACGCGGGCAAGTCGAGCCTGCTGAACCGCCTCGCCGGCTACGAGGCTGCGATCGTGACCGCGGTGCCCGGCACCACGCGCGACGTGCTGCGTGAACGCATCGAGATCGATGGACTGCCGCTGCACGTCATCGACACCGCGGGCCTGCGCGAAGCTGCGGACGAGGTGGAACTCGAGGGTATCCGCCGCGCGCGCCAGGAGATCGCGAGAGCCGACCGGGTGCTGTTCATCGTGGATTCGGCCGACCCGTCCGCGCTCGCCGCCATCGACGGCGACCTCGCGCAACTGCCGGCCGGCGTGCCGTGCACCGTCGTCTACAACAAGATCGACGTGAGCGGCGAGCCCGCGCGTGTGGAGGAGGGGACGCCCGCGCGGGTCTACCTTTGCGCAGCGTCGGGCGGCGGCGTGGACGGCCTGCGCGGCCACCTGAAGGCCTGTATCGGCTTCCATCCTTCGGCGGACGGCGCGCTCACGGCGCGCACGCGGCACGTCGAGGCGTTGCGCCGGTCGCGGGCCCACGTCGAGGAGGCGCACCGCCTGCTCGTCGAGCGGCACGCGGGCGAACTGGTGGCGCAGGAACTGCTCGAGGCCCAGCGCGACCTCGGGGAGATCACCGGCCAGGTGACCAGCGACGAACTGCTCGGGCGCATCTTCGGCAGCTTCTGCATCGGGAAATGACATGAAACTCGCGAATCGCATCGCCCTCGTCACGGGCAGCAGTTCCGGCATCGGCCGCGGCGTCGCCCTCGCGTTCGCCCGCGAGGGGGCCGACGTGGTGCTCGATTACCCGGACGAGACCCAGGCGACCAACGCCCGCGAGGTGTGCGAGGCGATCCTCGGCCTCGGCCGGCGCGCGATTGCGGTGCAGGCGGACGTGGCCGTCGAGGCCGACGTGAAGCGGCTCTGCGCGGTGGCGCTCGACAAGTTCGGTCGTGTCGATGTCCTGGTGAACAACGCGGGCATCGCGGCGGCGGCGCCGGTGCAGGACATCCCGGTGGAGCAGTGGGACCGCGTGATCGCGGTGCACCTGCGCGGCACGTTCCTGATGACGCGCGAGCTGTTGCCGCAGATGTACGAGCGCGGCTGGGGCCGCATCATCAACACTGCGTCGCAGCTGGCCTACAAGGGCGCGCCGGGCTTTGCGCACTACACGGCCGCCAAGGGCGCGATTCTCTCGTTCACGCGCACGCTGGCACTCGAAGCCGGCGACCGTGGCGTCAACGTGAACTGCGTGGCCCCGGGGGCGACCCGCACGCCGATCCTCGCCGACGTGCCGCCGGACCTGCTCGAGCAGATCCGCCAGTCCATCCCGCTCGGTCGCATCGCCGAGGTGGACGACATCGTGCCGAGTTACGTGTTCCTCGCGAGCGAGGACGGACGGCATTACCAGGGACAGTGCCTCAGCCCGAATGGCGGCGACGTGTTCCTTTAATAGGGGACACTCACTATTTTTCGGCGGGGACTGTCCTCTCTCCGAAAAATAGTGAGTGTCCCCTATTTTCCAATACGGCTTAGGACGGCGGCGAGTTCGGCGTCGCGGCCGTCGGCGATGTCGCTGATGGTTGGCTGCACGTAGAGATCCGGCTCGATGCCTGCATCCGGCAACGGCGTCGACGACACCGGGAACTGCCCGATCAGAGGCACGTCCACCTCGATGCCCGACTTCGGCAGCGTCATGAAGAAGAACGCGCCGCCCGTGATGCCGCGCTGGTTGCCGCCCGTCGGCTGGCCGACGAGCGTGCCGAGTCGATTGCGCCGGATTGCGGAGGCGAACTCGAAGGTCGCGGAACTGTTCACCGCGCCGATCAACACCCAGACGCGTCCGGCATACCTCGGTGCCTTCGCCCGCACGACGGCACCGGCCGGATCGTCGTCGTACTTCGTCAGGCGAAAGAAGCCGTCGCCAAGGTCCACGGCCGCATCGCCCCAGTCGTAGAAACTCTTGTCCCAGGTGCTCAGCACGGGGCGGAACTCGCCGGGCACCTTGCGATACCGGGTCTTGCGCACGACCGGTTCGGCCGGCAAGTCGCTCGCCGTCAAGTGCGAGAGCAGCACGTCGCCGACGCTCAGGCCTCCCTCGTTGCCGCGCAGGTCGATGACGAGGTCCGGTACCTGCCGCCCCACGAGGTCCGCGAAGACCCCTTCCAGGTACGACCGCCAGTCGAATGTCGAGTCGTAGAGCGCCCAGTTGCCCATGCGCAGGTAACCGACCCCGGCGCGCAGGTCGCGATACTCCCACGGGTTGGCGTCACCCTCGGGATCCCCGCCGTGCTGCGGCCGTGCGTCGTAGGCCATCGCGGGCACTTGGATCTTGCGCGCCGCGGCGCCCGGCGCGGGTCGCACGACGAGCTCGAACGGCGCTCCGTCCGGACGTGGAAAGACGAGCGGGAAGAACACGTCGAAGGCCTCGATGCGATCGAACCCCTGGACCTCGAGGTTCGCGATTCGCTTGGCCGTGTTGGCGCCGTCCGCGCGGGAGTAGGGCAACAGCTCCTCGAGGATCCGGCCCGCGGGGTGACCGTCGATGGAAAGCACTTCGGCGCCACGGACCAGCTCAGGCACCTCGGCGAAGCTGCGCGTCACGATCATTCGGCGATCGATCCAGCGGAACTCGAACGGCACGCGGGGCGAGCGCAGCAGGGCCTCGCGCACCGCGTCGCCCTGGTTGTAGAAGTTGGCGTAGGTGTGGCCGCACTCGATGTACGTCGTGAAGCGCGAGATCGCGAGGTACGCATCCGCCAGCGTGCGGTCGCGGCCGAACTCGCGCATCAGCGACGCATGCGCGGCGTCGATCTCGGCCGGCGTGCGATAGCGATGCAGACCCGGGTGCAGGGCCTCGTAGGCCTTCAGCAGCAGGTCGGCGTCGGCGCGCAGATCCGCGGCCGCAAGGGTGCGCGGCGGCGGAAGAGGGGCAGGGGCAGGTTCGGCGAGCGTGACCGAACCGGCCAGGAACCCGAGTCCGCAGGCGACGAGATGCTTCAGCATGCCTCGTCCCTTCGGGCTGACCCGCCGGTCCGGTTTCGCGGACAGCCGATTCCGGAAAGGGAACAGGGGACACTCACTATTTTTCGGCGGGGACTGTCCCCAACGGGGACTGTCCCCTCTCCGAAAAATAGTGAGTGTCCCCTATTTATGTCCCCCTACTTATTAGCGTCGACGAAGGTTGCGAGGTCCTGCTTGAACTTCACCATCGACGCGGGGTGCACGTACATCATGTGCCCGGCGTCGTAGTACTGCACGCTCACGTTCTTGCGCAGGCCGGGCGCCACCTCGAGGTGCTCGAGCGCGTAGTGCACCGTGCCGTACGGGCACGCGAGGTCGAAGTACCCGCTCTGCACCAGCACCTTCATCTTCGGGTTCAGCGTCATCGCGTGCGACAGGTCGGTGATGGTGTTGGCATACGGCACCTTGCCGAAGCGGCCCGGCTCGGCGTGGCGGTTGTCCCAGTCGCGGTAGAGGCGTCCCGACAGCACGTACGGGCGCTCGGACTCCACCTTCAGCTCGCCGCGGTAGTAGTCGTTGAACGTCGCGACGATGGCCGGCGCGACCGAGGCGCTGTACGGGTCGTAGTCCATGGACTCGCCGAGCGGGTTGAGCGTGCCGCCCGTGTAGCGCGTGTCGATGCGCCCGACGACGATGCCGCGGCTGCGCATCAGCTCCTGCAGGAAGCGGCCTTCGTCGATGCGCAGGTTGGCCTTGTCCCAGTAGTCCTCGGCGAGGCCGGTGTAGCGGGCGAGGCCGGCCAGCACCGCCTTGCGCTCCTCCGGCGTCAGGCGCGAGCCCTTGAACAGCGCCGGCGCGTAGGTGTCCTGCGCGAACTGCTCGACCTCGCGCAGGAACGGCTGCAGCTCGGCCGGGCGGTTCGGCACCATGCCGTGGTACCAGGCCGTGGCCGCGTAGGTGGACAGGAAGTTGACGTAAGGCACGTCGAGGCCGAGCCCCGCATTGCCCGAACCGAAGTCCAGGTAGGGCGAGACGAGCACGATGCCGTTCAGCGCGACGTCGTGCTTCGTGAGCAGCGCGTAGCTGACGCCGGCGGTGCGCATGCCGCCGTAGCTCTCGCCGAGGATGAACTTCGGCGCCGACCAGCGCTTGTTGTCGTTCAGGTAGCGCACGATGAACTTCGACACCGAGTCGATGTCCTGGTCGACGCCCCAGAAGTCCTTGCCGTCGCCCTTGCCGACGACGCGCGACAGTCCCGTGCCCACCGGGTCGATCATCACCAGGTCGGCGCGGTCGAGGATCGTGTACTCGTTGTCGACCATGCGGAACGGGCCGGTCGTGTTCGACTCGAGGTCCTTCAGCACCGTGCGCTTCGGGCCGAGGATGCCCATGTGCAGCCAGGCGGAGGCCGAGCCCGGGCCGCCGTTGTAGGCGAACATGATCGGGCGGGTGCGCGGGTCCGCGCCGTCGCGCGTGTAGGCCGTGTAGCCGAACAGGGCGACCGGCTCGTCCTTGTCGTTCTTCATCAGCATCGTGCCGGCGGTTGCGGTATAGGCCAGCTTGGCCCCGCCGACCGTGATCACGTGCTTCGTCACCCAGGTCTTGCCCTCCGGCGCGTCCTTGTCCTTGTCGGCGGCGGCGGCCGCGTCGGGCTTCTTGCCGGCCGGACCCTCGTCCGCGGACCACGACGGCAGGGCGGGCAGCAGCAGGACGGCGAGCAACCAGGCAAGACGCGGCTTCATGAGGCACCCCTCGGAACGGGAAAGGGCGGGAGTATAAGTCGGGACGGCGCCCGGGCGGACCCGGCGGACGACCGGGATGGACGCCCCGGCGGGCCGGCAGTAGTCTCGACGGCCCCCCACAGGGAATCCGGTGGATCGAGCATGAAGCAGCTGTCCGGCACCGACGCCATGTTCCTGCAGTTCGAGCAGGGCAACAACCACATGCACGTGGCCTCGCTCGCCATCTACGACCCGTCCACGGCCCCCGGGGGCGGCGTGCGCTTCAAGGACGTGCTGCGGTTCTTCACGACCCGCATCGCCGAGTTTCCGCAGTTCCGGCGCCGGCTGGTGCAGATCCCGCTGTCGCTCGACCGGCCGTACTGGATCGAGGACGCCGGGATCGACGTGGAGTTCCACGTGCGACACATCGCGGTGCCGCACCCCGGCGACTGGCGCCAGCTCTGCATCCAGGTCGCGCGCATCCACTCGCGCCCGCTCGACCGCAGCAAGCCGCTGTGGGAGGCCTACGTCATCGAGGGCCTCAACCGCATCCCTGGCCTGCCGCCCGGCAGCTTCGCGCTGTACACCAAGATCCACCATTCCATGATCGACGGCGAGTCGGGCACCGAGCTGATGAAGGCGCTGCACAGCCTGTCGCCCGAGTCGCTGGACCTCGGCGAGGACGACGACGGGCCGCGCTACCGGGCCGACCGCGCACCGACCGGCGTCGAGCTCTACTCCCGCGCGCTGCTGCACAACCTGGACAAGGTGCCGTCGCTCGCGAAGTTCTCGCTCTCGACCGCGCGCAAGGTCGCGGCGCTCGGTGCGGGCCAGTTCGCGGCGCATCGCGAGGGCGCGATGCAGACAGTCAAGGCGCTGGTGACCGGCGATATGGGCCCGCTGCTGTCGATCCTGCCGCCGTCCACGCGCTTCAGCGGCAACGTCTCCGCGCACCGCGTGTTCGAGGCGGTGGAGCTGCCGCTGGCCGAGTTCAAGACCATCCGCGAGCAGGTGGGCGACGTCACCGTGAACGACCTGTTCCTCGCCATCGTGGGTGGCGGCCTGCGCCGCTACCTCGGCGCAAAGAAGGAGCTGCCCGACGCCAGCATGGTCGCCATGGTGCCGATGACTCTGCGCGGTGCCGACAAGGGCGGCGACCGCGGCAACCAGGTCGGCTTCACCGCGATGACCGTGCACACCGAGATCGAAGACCCGATCGACCGGCTGCGGCGCATCCACGAGGGGGCGCTCACCTCGAAGGAAGTCACCGGCGCCCTCGGCAAGGAGCTGGCACGCGACCTGCTCGACCACCTGCCCAACCTCGTCTCGCACACGCTGCTGCGCAACGTGAAGCTGCCGGGCGTCGGGCTGATCGTCTCGAACGTGCGCGGCCCGGACGTGCCGCTCTACATGGCCGGCGCCCGGCTCGTGAAGTACGTGCCGATCAGCATCGCCATCGACGGCATGGGCCTCAACGTCACCGGGTTCAGCTACGCCGGCGCGATGCGCATCTGCGCGATCTCCTGCCGCGAGATGCTGCCCGACCCGGCGTTCTTCGCCGAGTGCATGCTGCAGTCGTTCGAGGACCTGAAGCGGGCGGCCGCGGAGATCGTGGTGCCCGAGGCGAGCCGCCTGGCCGCCCCGGCTCCCCGCGCGCGCAAGCCCAGGGCGAAGGCCAGGCGCAAGACCGCGGCGTCCACTCGCGCGCCGCGCCGGCCGAAGGCCCGGCCCGAGGCCGGGCCCACGGCCGCATAGGGTCGCCGCCGCGAGGACGCGCCGTGGCCCGCACCGGCGACATCATGCCGTCGCACCTGCGCGCGGCGCTCGCGGCCGTGTTCGGCACCAGCGTGGACGACGTCGAGATCCTCGAGCACTCCTGGTTCGCCCGCCTGCACGGCCGCGCCACCGCGACCACCCGGCGCAACCGCATCTACCTGCGCGGCTCGGCGGAGGACTTCTTCGCCGACCCGGCCCTGATGCTGCACGAGTACTTCCACGTCCTGCGCCAATGGAACCGCGGCCGGCTGAGCGTCTGGCGCTACCTCGCCGAGTGGCGCCGCAACGGCTACTGGCGCAATCGCTACGAGCGCCAGGCCCGTCGCTTCGTGGGGCTGCGGCTGCCGGCGTTCCGTCGCGAGGTGTCGAGTACAATGCGCCTCCCCGTGTGAGCGAGTCCGCATGCGCTTTGCCGAAGTCTTCGACGTGATCGTGGTGGGTGGCGGCCATGCCGGCACCGAGGCCGCGCTCGCCTCGGCGCGCATGGGCTGCCGCACGCTGCTGGTCACGCAGAGCATCGAGTCGCTCGGGCAGATGAGCTGCAACCCGGCGGTCGGGGGCATCGGCAAGGGCCACCTCGTGCGGGAGATCGACGCGCTCGGCGGGGCGATGGCGCGCGCGACGGACCGCGCGGGCATCCAGTTCCGCACGCTCAACGCGAGCAAGGGCCCGGCGGTGCGGGCGACCCGCGCGCAGGCCGACCGCGCGCTGTACCGGCGCGCCATCCGCGGCCTGCTCGAGAACCAGCCGAACCTGACGCTGTTCCAGGCCGAGGTGGCCGACCTGCGGCTCGCCGGCACGCGCGTGGCGGGCATCACCACCGCGGTCGGGCTGGAGTTCGACGCGCCTGCGGTCGTGCTCACCGTCGGCACCTTCCTCGGCGGCCGCATCCACGTGGGCCTGCAGCAGTCCCCCGGCGGGCGGGCGGGCGACCCGCCGTCGAATCGCCTCGCGGAGGTGCTGCGCTCCCTGCCGCTGCGGGTCGGGCGCCTGAAGACCGGCACGCCGCCGCGCATCGACGGCCGCAGCATCGATTACCGCGGCCTGCAGGTGCAGCCGGGCGACGAGCCGCGGCCGGTGTTCTCCTTCGTCGGCCTGCGCTCGCAGCATCCGCGCCAGGTGCCCTGCCACCTCACCGCGACCAACGAGCGCACGCACGAGCTGATCCGCGCCGGCACCGACCGCTCGCCGCTCTTCACCGGCGTGATCGAGGGCGTCGGTCCGCGCTACTGCCCGTCGGTCGAGGACAAGGTCGTGCGCTTCGCCGACAAGGCCTCGCACCCGGTCTTCATCGAGCCCGAAGGCCTCGACACGCACGAGGTCTACCCGAACGGCATCTCCACCAGCCTGCCCTTCGACGTGCAGTACGCGTTCGTGCGCAGCATCCGCGGCTTCGAGCAGGCGCACATCACGCGGCCCGGCTACGCCATCGAGTACGACTTCTTCGATCCGCGCGACCTGCGTCCGACGCTCGAGACGAAGCACCTCGCGGGCCTGTATTTCGCCGGCCAGATCAACGGCACGACGGGCTACGAAGAGGCGGCGGCGCAGGGCCTGCTGGCCGGGCTCAACGCCGCGCGCGCCGTGCAGGGCCGCGAGCCGTGGTGGCCCGCCCGCAGCGACGCGTACCTCGGCGTGCTGGTCGACGACCTCATCACGCGCGGCGCGCCCGAGCCCTACCGCATGTTCACCAGCCGCGCCGAGTACCGCCTCACCCTGCGCGAGGACAACGCCGACCTGCGCCTCACGCCCGTCGGCCGCGAACTCGGCCTCGTCGACGACGAGCGCTGGGCGCTGTTCGAACGCAAGCGCGTGGCCGTCGACGACGAGCTCGCACGGCTGCACGAGGCGTGGGTGCGACCGGGCACCGCGACGGCGGAGCGCGCCGGGTGCGAGTTCGGCATCACCCTCACGCGCGAGCAGCGCGGCTTCGAGCTGCTGCGCCGCCCCGAGGTGAGCTACGAGGCGCTGACCGCGCTGATCGGCACGGGCGAGGCGCACTGGCGCGACGACGAGCGGCTTGCCGACCAGGTGCCGCTGCAGGTCGACGTGCAGGCCAAGTACGCCGGCTACATCGGCCGACAGCACGAGGAGATCGAGCGCCAGCGTCGCCACGAGCAGACCGGGCTGCCCGACTCGCTCGACTACGCGCGGGTCGCCGGACTGTCGAACGAGGTGCGCCAGCGCCTCGCCGAGCATCGTCCCGCCACGCTCGGGCAGGCCGCCCGCATCCCCGGCGTGACGCCGGCCGCCGTCTCGCTGCTGCTCATCCACCTGAAGCGCCACGAGCTCGCGGATCGCGCCGCCGTGCGCGCCGTCCCCGGAGGCTGAAGCCATGTTCCCCGTGCCGTTCCGTCGCGCGACCCTGCCGGCCGTGCTCGTCGCCCTCGGCCTGGGACTCGTCGCCGGCTGCGGCGGCGGCGACACCGGGGCGTCCGCCGAACGGGCTTCGACGCCCGCGGCGGGGGCGGCCCGCGACACCCTGCGGCGCGGCAACGGCCCCGAGCCGGACACCGTCGACCCGCAGGTCGCCCGTACCGACGGCGCCTTCAACATACTGCGCGACCTGTTCGAGGGCCTGACCGCGGTGGGACCGGACGGCCAGGCGGTGCCGGCGGCCGCGGAATCCTGGGACGTGTCGCCCGACGGCCGCGTCTACACGTTCCACCTGCGCGCGGGCCTGAAGTGGTCGAACGGCGATCCGCTGGTGGCCGGTGACTACGTGACGGGCATGCGCCGGCTGGTCACGCCGGCGACGGCTTCCCCGTACGCCCAGTTCATCGAGCCGGTCCTGAACGCAACGGCCATCACCCGCGGCGAGCAGCCGCCGGAGTCGCTCGGCGTCAGTGCGCCCGACGACCGTACCGTCGTGATCCGGCTGAAGGACCCGGCGCCCTACCTCGTGGGCCTCGTGGCGCAGCCGCCCACGTTCCCGGTGCACGGCGCCTCCCTCGCGAGACACGGTGCGCAGTACGCGCGACCCGGCAACCTGGTGTCGAACGGCGCCTACGTGCTCGAGGACTGGGTGGTCGGCTCGAAGATCGTGCTCCGGCGCAACCGCAACTACCGCGACGCCGCCCGCACGGGCATCGAGCGCGTCGAGTTCCTGCACGTCGCCGACCCGGGCGACGAGTTCCGCCAGTACCGCGCCGGACAGATCGACGTCACCTACGTCGTGCCGCCGCCGCAGTTCCAGTGGATCCGGCAGAACCTCGCGGCCGAGCTGCACGTCTCGCCGCAGCTCTCCGTCTACTACTACGGCTTCAACCTCACCCGCCCGCCGTTCAAGGACCAGCCGGGCCTGCGCCGCGCGCTGTCGATGGTGATCGACCGCGAGAAGCTGGTGACGGCGGTGACGGGCGTCGGCGAGGCGCCGGCCTACGGCTGGGTGCCGCGGGGCGTCGCGAACTACGCGCCGCAGGAGTTCGATTACGCCCGCCTGCCCTACGCCGAGCGGGTCCGGCAGGCGCGCGAGCTGTACCGCCAGGCGGGGTATTCGCCGGAGCGGCCGCTGCGCATCGAGCTGCGCTACAACTCGGGCGAGGTGCACAACCGGCTCGCGGTCGCCGTCGCGGCGATGTGGAAGGAGCAGCTCGGCGTCGAGACGGCGCTCTACGCGGAGGAGTTCCGCGCGCTGCTGCAGAGCATGCAGGCGAAGAAGGTGACGCAGGTGTTCCGCTCGAGCTGGGTGGGCGATTTCAACGACGCGTACAGCTTCGCGCAGCTGCTGCAGAGCGACTTCGGCATCAACCTCACCGGCTACGCGAACCCGCGCTACGACGCGCTGCTGGCGGAGGCCGTCCGCCAGGCCGATCCGGCGCAGCGCCGGGCACTGCTGGAGGAGGCCGAGCGCACGATGCTGGCCGACACGCCGCTGCTGCCGATCTACTTCTACGTCAACAAGCACCTGGTGAAGCCGGACGTGCTCGGCTGGACCGACAACGTGATGAACGTGCAGTACAGCAAGGACCTGCGCTTCGCCCCGCCGACCTGAGCCGCCGGTCACAGATTCGCAGACAGGTGGCCCGCCACGATTGAGTCCACCCGGCGGGCACGGGCAACATAAGCCCATTCCGAGCGCAGTACCCCCAATGACCTGGTTCGTCGTCTTCGCCGTCACCGTATTCGGCCTGTACTTCTGGCGCGAATACCGCGTTCAACGTGCCGATCTGGAGAGCCCTTCGGCTCCACACCGGGCCGGCGAGCGTTACATCGGCCAGGTGCTGACGCTGCCCGACGGCATCAACGACGGCCTCGGCCGCGCCAAGCTCGGCACCCGCCAGTGGCGCCTGCGCGGCCCCAACGTTCCGGCCGGTGCCCGCGTCCGCGTGACCGGCGTGGACGGCAGCACCCTCATCGTCGACCGCCTGCCCGGCTAGGGGACACTCACTATTTTTCCGCACGGCGGAAAAATAGTGAGTGTCCCCTATTTCTCACCAATTGCCTGGCAATCGGCCGGGTTCATCGGCCGATTCATTAGAAAAAACAATTAATCAAGGTCCGACCACCAGGTCGTACTCGGCGCTCACCGTGGCGCTGAACTTCATGTCGGCAGCCTGGTAGGTCTCGGCGGGCGGGGCCGGTGCGGCCGCCATCGCGACCATGGCATCGCGCCGGTACATCGGCATGGGCATGGCGTTCGCCTGGCCGTTCAGCGTCCGCACGGCGCCGAGCTTCGCGCCCGCCGCGCCCGCGAGCGCCTCGGCATTGAGCCGCGCATCCTCGACCGCCTTCGCCATCGCCTCGCGCTCCAGGCTCTTGCGGCGGGTCGAGTCGAGCTGGGGATCCCCGACCTGGTTCACCCCGGCATCGACCGCCTTCTCCAGCAGGATTCCGAGCTGGTCGAGGTCGCGCAGCTCGACTTCCACCTGGCGGCTGACGAGGTAGCCCTGCAGCCGCTGCCGACGATTCTTCTCGTCCCATTCGTACAACGGCTGGACCTGCAGCCGCGTCGAGTTCACGAACTTCGGGTCGATCTTGAGCGAGCGGGTCAGCGCGAGGACCCGGTCGACCGTGGCCGACACCTCGCTGCGGGCCGCCGCCATCGTCGGCTGGCGCGACTCGATGCCGAGGCCGACGCGCGCGAGGTCGGGGGAGGCGGACACCTCGCCGGCGCCGGTCACGGCGACCGTGCGCGGCGGCGGGGCCTCGGCGAGAGCCTGTCCGGACATGGAAGCCAGTGCGAGCAGGCCGGCGAGCCAGGAAGCACGATGGTTCGTCATGGTCGTCCTCGGAAGTGGGCGGGTGCGGTCCGTCGGGGCCAGTCTAAGCGAGCCGCGGCCCGGCAGGGATCGCCATTCGGACCCATTCGACTCGTGAAACGCTTTTGATTACCATGCCGCACCCCGGGCCGCCCGTCGGCCGGGACCGACCTGGACGGAGTACGCAATGACTTTGAGATCGGCGTGGCTCGCAGCGAGCCTGACCCTGGCGGCCCTCGCGGTCCCCGGCCTGGCCGCCGCGGCAGGCGACCCGGCGCGTGGCGCCAAGCTGGCCTACACCTGCCACGGCTGCCACGGCATCCCGAACTACAAGAACGCCTACCCGATCTACAACGTGCCGAAGCTGGGCGGCCAGCATCCGCTGTACCTGGTCAACGCGCTCAAGGAATACGCGAGCCTCGACCGCAACCACCCGACCATGCACGCGCACGCGACCACGATGTCGGCGCAGGACATGGAGGACATCACCGCCTACCTCACCGGCCCGTCGCTCAAGCCGACCGGCCGCGCCGTCGGCACCGCGCCCAAGGCCGGCCAGACCTGCGTCGCCTGCCACGGCCCGGACGGCATCGGCCTGCTGCCGGAATACCCGAACCTCGCCGGCCAGCACGAGGACTACATCCGGCAGGCGCTGCGGGCCTACAAGTCGGGGGCGCGCAAGAACCCGATCATGTCCGGCATGGCCGCCCCGCTGACCGAGCAGGACATCCAGGAACTGGCGAAGTACTACTCCAGCCAGCGTCCGTCGCTCTGCTCCACCGACGAGATCCGCAAGTCCGGCAAGTGCCCGGGCCTCTGACGGCCACCGACGGGCATCTGCTCATGCCAGGAAGGCCGGGTTCGACCCGGCCTTCTTGTTTTCGGCGGCAGGCAACCGCAACCTAGGCGGCCCCGACGGCCGACCGGACCCGACTCGACCCGCATGAGCGCAGCAGCCTCTTCCCCGACCGGCGAGCCGATCGCCCAGCCGCTCGGCAACGGCGTCTACCTCATCGACACGCTGTACGTGCGGCCCGGCCTCGCGGCGGCCCACCTCGTGGTCGATGGCGGCCGGGCCGCCTTCGTCGACACGGGCCCGGGGCCGGCGGCCCCGCGCCTGCTCGCCGCGCTCGACGAACTCGGCCTGGCCCGCGAGCAGGTCGATTACCTGTTCCTCACCCACGTGCACCTCGACCATGCGGGCGGTGCCGGCCAGCTGATGCAGGCGCTGCCGAACGCAAAGGCCGTGCTGCACCCGCGCGGCGCGCCGCACCTGATCGACCCCGCGAAGCTGATCGCCGGCTCGATCGAAGTCTATGGCGAGGCGGCGTTCCGGCAGCTGTACGGCGAGCTGCTGCCCATTGCGGCCGAGCGCGTGATCGTGACCGAGGACGGCACCCGCCTCACGCTCGGCCGTCGCAACTTCGAGTTCATCGACGCGCCCGGGCACGCGAAGCACCACCACTGCCCGATCGACCTCGACTCGCGCGAGATCTACTCCGGCGACAACTTCGGCATCTGCTACCGCGAGTTCGACACCGCGGCCGGACCGTTCATGCTGCCGACCACGACGCCGGTGCAGTTCGATCCGGACGCGCTGCACCGGACGATCGACCGGCTGATGGCCTACGGCCCGCGCCGCATCTTCCAGACGCACTTCGGCCCGGTCGACCAGATCGAGCGCCTCGGCCGCGACCTGCACGCCAACATCGTCGAGCTGGTGCGCATCGCGCGGCGCCACGCGCAGGCGCCACAGCGCAGCCGGCACATCGCCGAGGACATGTTCCGCTGGTTCAGCACGCGCCTCGACGCGCACGGCTACGCCGGCGACCTCGCGCGGCGCCACGCGCTGCTCGACGACGACGTGCGCCTCAACACCTCGGGTCTCGAGGTGTGGCTGAACCGTCACTGACCGTCGCCCCGACAGGACACCCGACATGGCACCGTTCCGCGCCTTCCGCATCCACCGCAACGACGGCCGCATCGAGGCCCGGTTCGACACGGTCACGCTCGACGACCTGACGCCCGGCGACGTGGTCGTGAAGGTCGGCTACTCGACGATCAACTACAAGGACGCGCTGGCGGCGACCGGCAAGTCGCCGATCCTGCGCAAGTACCCGCTCGCCGGCGGCATCGACCTCGCGGGCGAGGTTGTGAGTTCCGCGGACCGGCGCTTCCAGCCGGGCCAGGCCGTGCTGGTGAACGGCTGCGGGCTCAGCGAGACGCAGGACGGCGGCTACAGCGAGTACGCGCGGCTGCAGGGCGACTGGCTGGTGCCGGTGCCCGCGGGCCTCACGCCGGCCGACACCATGAAGATCGGCACGGCGGGATTCACCGCGGCGCTCGCCATCCATCGCATGGAGCAGAACGGGCAGGCGCCGGCGCAGGGACCGGTGCTCGTGAACGGTGCGACCGGCGGCGTCGGCAGCCTCGCGATCGACATGCTGGCCGGCCGCGGTTACGAAGTCGTCGCGCTCAGCGGCAAGGCCGACGCGGACGCGTACCTGAAGGACATCGGCGCTGCGCGCATCCTGCGCCGACAGGAAACGAATCTCGGCACCAAGCCGATGGAGAGCCCGCTCTGGGCGGGCGCCGTCGACAACCTCGGCGGCGACGTGCTCACCTGGCTGACGCGTACCGTGCAGCCCTGGGGCAACATCGCGAGCATCGGCCTCGCCGCCAGCCACGAGCTGCACACGACGGTCATGCCGTTCATCCTGCGCGGCGTCAGCCTGCTCGGCATCAACTCGGTGGTGGTGCCGCGCGAACTGCGCCTGGCCGTGTGGCAGCGACTCGCGACCGACCTGAGGCCGCGCCACCTCGACCGCATCTGCACGAAGACGGTGGCCTTCGACGCGCTGCCGGACCAGTTCGAGGCCTACGTGCAGGGCCGGGTCACCGGCCGCACCCTGGTGCGCATCGCGTGAGCACGCGGGTTCGTATATGTGAATCTTATTCGGTTATTTGACACCCTCGGCGCGCATCCACGATGCTGCGCGCCGACCCCGCAACGGAACCGGCGGCCCTGGCCGCCGCTGAGAAAATGACCCACAAAGCGGACAAGCCCCTGGTGACGCCCGAGCGGCTCACCCACCTGCAGCGCCTGGAGGCCGAGAGCATCCACATCATGCGCGAGGTGGTCGCCGAGTGCGACAAGCCGGTGATGCTCTACTCCATCGGCAAGGACAGCGCGGCCATGCTGCACGTCGCGCTCAAGGCCTTCCACCCGGCGCCGCCGCCGTTCCCGCTGCTGCACGTCGACACGCGCTGGAAGTTCCGCGCCATGTACGAGCTGCGCGACTCGATCACGAAGAAATACGGCCTGCAGCTGCTCACGCACACGAACCCCGAGGGCATCGCGCAGGACATCAACCCGTTCACGCACGGCTCGGCGATCCACACCGACGTGATGAAGACGCAGGCGCTGAAGCAGGCGCTCGACCTGCACGGCTTCGACGCCGCGTTCGGCGGCGCGCGCCGCGACGAGGAGAAGAGCCGCGCCAAGGAGCGCATCTTCTCGTTCCGCAGCGACCAGCACCGCTGGGACCCGAAGAACCAGCGCCCCGAGCTTTGGAGCCTCTACAACGCCCGCAAGCACAAGGGCGAGAGCATCCGCGTGTTCCCGATGTCGAACTGGACCGAGCTCGACATCTGGCAGTACATCTACCTCAACGACATCCCGATCGTGCCGCTGTACTTCGCGGCGGAGCGGCCGGTCGTCGAGCGCGACGGCACGCTGATCATGGTCGACGACGAGCGCATGCCGCTCAGGCCGGGCGAGAAGCCGATGCTGAAGAAGGTGCGCTTCCGCACGCTCGGCTGCTATCCGCTCACCGGTGCGATCGAGAGCGAGGCCGACACGCTCACCGCGATCATCCAGGAAATGCTGCTCACGACCACCTCGGAGCGGCAGGGCCGCGTCATCGACCACGATCAGTCGGCGTCGATGGAGAAGAAGAAGCAGGAGGGGTACTTCTGATGGCACACGTCAGCGACCTGATCGCCTCGGACATCGAGGCGTACCTGCACCAGCACGAGCACAAGAGCCTGCTGCGCTTCATCACCTGCGGCAGCGTCGACGACGGGAAGAGCACGCTGATCGGCCGCCTGCTCTACGACTCGAAGATGATCTTCGAGGACCAGCTCGCGGCGCTCGAGGCCGACTCGAAGAAAGTCGGCACGCAGGGCGGCGACATCGACTTCGCGCTGCTCGTGGACGGCCTCGCGGCCGAGCGCGAGCAGGGCATCACCATCGACGTAGCGTACCGCTTCTTCTCGACCGACCGGCGCAAGTTCATCGTCGCCGACACGCCGGGACACGAGCAGTACACGCGCAACATGGTCACGGGCGCCTCGACGGCGGACCTCGCCGTGATCCTCATCGACGCGCGCCAGGGCGTGCTGGTGCAGACGCGCCGGCACAGCTACCTCGTGTCGCTGATCGGCATCCGGAAGGTGGTGCTGGCCATCAACAAGATGGACCTCGTCGACTACTCGAAGGAGGTGTTCGAGCGAATCGTCGAGGAGTACAAGGCATTCGCGGCCCGCATCGGCCTGACCGACGTGGTAGCGATCCCGATCTCGGGCCTCAAGGGCGACAACATCGCCGCGCAGAGCGAACACACGCCCTGGTACCACGGCCCGATCCTGATGGCCTACCTCGAGACGGTCGAGATCGAGGAAGACGCGAAGTCGCGTCCTTTCCGCTTCCCGGTGCAGTGGGTGAATCGCCCGAACCTCGACTTCCGCGGCTTCGCCGGCACCATCGCCAGCGGTACGATCCGCCGGGGCGAGAAGATCCGCGTGCTGCCGTCGGCGCGCGAGAGCACCGTCACCCGCATCGTCACGATGGAGGGCGACCTCGAGCACGCGATCGCCGGACAGGCGGTCACGCTGACGCTCGCGGACGAGGTCGACATCAGCCGCGGGGACGTGCTCGCCAAGCCGGAAAACCTGCCGAGCGTGGCCGACCAGTTCGAGGCGACGGTGATCTGGATGGCGGCCGAGGCGATGCTGCCGGGCCGGCCCTACTGGCTCAAGATCGGCAACAAGCAGGTCACCGCGACGGTCACCGAGCCGAAATACAAGGTGAACGTCAACACGCTCGAGCACCTCGCGGCCAAGAAGCTCGAGCTGAACGAGATCGGCGTCTGCAACCTCTCGGTCGACCAGCCGGTCGCGTTCGATCCCTACGCCGAGAACCGCGCGACGGGCTCCTTCATCCTCATCGACCGGCTCACCAACGCGACCGTGGGCGCGGGCCTGCTGCACTTCGCGCTGCGCCGCTCGCAGAACATCCACTGGCAGGCGCTCGACGTCAACAAGCAGACGCGGGCGGAGGCGAAGCACCAGAAGCCCGCGATCCTCTGGTTCACGGGCCTCTCGGGCGCCGGCAAGTCGACCATCGCCAACCTCGTCGAGAAGCAGCTGCTCGCGCTCGGCAAGCACACCTACCTGCTTGACGGCGACAACGTGCGCCACGGCCTCAACCGCGATCTCGGCTTCACCGACGCGGACCGCGTCGAGAACATCCGTCGCGTCGGCGAAGTCTCGCGGCTGATGGTGGACGCGGGCCTGATCGTGCTGGTGTCGTTCATCTCGCCGTTCCGCTCCGAGCGACGCATGGCCCGCGCGCTGGTCGAAGCCGGCGAGTTCTTCGAGGTGCACGTCGACACCCCGCTGGCGGTCGCCGAGGAGCGCGACGTGAAGGGCCTGTACAAGAAGGCGCGGCGCGGCGAGCTGAAGAACTTCACGGGCATCGACTCGCCCTACGAGCCGCCGGAGCACCCCGAGGTGTACATCGACACGACCCGGGCCACGCCGGAGCAGGCGGCCACCCAGGTCGTCGAGGCTTTGCGCGCGGCCGGCATCATCGGTTCGGCGCTATAGTCCGCCGGGCGCCCCGGGGTCGGCCCCGGGCGCCGCTCGCGGGGCGCGACGGATTTGCGCCGCCGGGAACGTCCAACGTCAAACCCAGGAGGTGGCCATGGCTGGACTGCGCCTGCGAAACGTGAAGCACGTCGAACTGCCGATCCCCGGGGCGGACCCATGGTTCGCCGCGCCGACGGATCCGGCCCTCACCGTCATGACGGACTTCCGCGAGCGTGCGTCGGTCACGGTGTCGGACTCGGCCACGGTCGACGCCGCGCTCGAGCACATGAAGCACGCCGGGGTGCGCTCGGCGTTCGTCATCCACGCCCAGCGTCGCGTCGTCGTGGGGCTGGTCACGGCCTACGACATCATGGGCGACAAGCCGGTGCGGCACATGCAGGACCAGCAGGTCCCGCGCAAGGACGTGCACGTCCGCGACATCATGACGCCGCTCAAGGACGTGCCGTCGGTCGACATCCGCGACGTCGAGAGCGCCACGGTGGCGGACGTCGCGCGGCTGTTCGACGCGCCCGATCTCACGCACCTCGTCGTCACGGAGCCGGACGAGCACGGGCCGCTGCGACTGCGGGGACTGCTGTCGGCGGCCCGCGTGCGGAGACTGCTGGCGCGGTAGGGCGTGCTGGGAATTGCGCAGCGCCAGTCCCGGGCCGCGCTCCGACGAGGCACCCGGGGACACGCCGTGAATACATCCCTGTAGGCTCGCACTCGCCATCCATGGCTCGTGACGGTCCCCGGTGCCACGTCGGAGCACGGCTTTCGGGACTGGCGTGACACCGCGGCATCAGCGTCGCGAATGCATTGCAACGCATCGGTGGCACGCCGCGACGGTGCTGCACAGTCCGGTAGGGAGTAAGCAGCCGCGCGGGTCGCGAGCTGCGCAATGCGCGGGCCCAGCGCCAACGGCGCGCTCGGCCGGTCCCCAAAGCCATGCTTCCCGGCAGGAACGGGGACCGTCACGAGTCAGGGATGGCGAGTGCGAGCCTACATGGACGTACTTGCGGCGTGTCCCCGGTTCCTGCCGGGAAGCGTGGCCAGGGACCGGCTCTGCTCCGCTTCGTTCCGCTTGGCTCGGCTACTCGATGACGAACGGCACGATGCGTCGCTCGTTCGGCCGCACCGTGAGCCGACGCCCGAGCGGCGGGAACGCCCGCTGGTGGCAGTCCGGACGCTCGCAGATGCGGCAGCTCACGCCGACCGGCACCGCCTGCCCGTCCAGCTGCAGTCCCTCCGAGTAGACGACCTTGTCCGCGTGGGCGATCTCGCAGCCGATGCCGATCGCGTACTGACGGTTCGGCCGCAGGTAGTGGCCCGAGCGCTTGACGATGCTGCGCCCGACGCACAGGTAGCGCACGCCGTCCGGCATCTCCGCGACCTGCACCAGGATGCGTCCCGGGTGGCCGAACGCCTCGTGCACGTTCCACAGCGGGCAGGCGCCGCCGAAACGCGCGAACTGGAAGCGCGTCGAGCTGTGCCGCTTGGTGATGTTGCCCGCCGCGTCCACGCGCACGAAGTAGAACGGCACGCCGCGCGCGCCGGGCCGCTGCAGGGTGCTCAGCCGGTGCGACACCTGCTCGAAGCTCGCGTTGTAGCGGTGCTGCAGCTGCTCGATGTCGTGCCGCAATTCCATCGCCGAGGCGGCGAAGCGCCGGTACGGCATCATCAGCGCGCCGGCCGCGTAGTTGAGCATGGCGACGCGCGCGATGTCGCGGGCCGTCGCCGACTCGAATCCGCCGCCCGCGAGCACGTCGTTGCTGAGTCCGGTGAACATCAGCTCGGCGAGCTGCGTCGCGAGCTGGAACGCGCGCGTCGGCTCGGGCAGGTCTCGGTCGAGCGTCAGCACGCGGGCGGCCGGGTCGTAGTGACGGATCATGCCGGCCGGCGCGACCACGCGCACCACCCCGATCCCGAAGCGCTCGCCGAGCGCCGTCTCGAATCTCTGCACCGCGTCGCCGTCGCCCTCGATGCCGATCTCGGCAGCGAAGGCCTCGGCCGCCACGTCGACCTCGTCCACGTAGTTGTCGCGGTAGTGGAAGAAATCGCGCACCTCCTGGTACGGCACCAGCGAGTCCGGCGCGTCCTCGGTGCGCATGCGCACCGTCTCGTCGTAGCGCAGGATGCGCTCGTCGAGCGCCCGGTAGGCGCGGTGCAGGGCGAGGTACTGCCGGGCGAGCGACGGGGTCGTGGCCGCGGCCAGCTTCAGCTCGGTGAGGGTCGGCGTCGCCGTGCCGAGCGCGAGGTCGGCGCTGGCCTCGCGCAGGTCCGCGATCAGGCGGGTCTCCTCGTCGCTGTCGAACTCGCCCGGGCTGACGTTGAACACCCGGGACAGGGCGATCAGCACCCGCGCCGTGACCGGCCGCTGGTTGGTCTCGATCTGGGACAGGTAGCTCGTAGACAGCCCGAGCTGCTGGGCACAGCTCTCCAGGGTCAGGTTCTGCCGCTCGCGCAGGGCGCGTACCTTCGGTCCCATGAACAGCTTGTCGCGCATTTGCAATTTCGCAGGTTTGCAGGATTTCGCAAGTTTATACGCCCTTTTTCACAGATCGGGCAGCGGAAAGATGTAGCAAACTAGCCGTCCGTCCCCTGCCGTCCACCGGAGCCCGCCCTCATGACCACGGCCTCGATCCCCGCGTCCGCCGGCGCCCGCTTCCGGGCGGCCCTTGCGCACGAGCGCCCCCTGCAGGTCGTCGGCGCCGTCAATGCGTACTCGGCCCTGCTCGCCGAGCGGGCCGGATTTCGCGCCATCTACCTGTCGGGCGCCGGCGTGGCGAACGCCTCCTTCGGCCTGCCCGACCTCGGCATCACCAGCCTGAACGACGTCTGCGAGGACGTGCGCCGCATCGCCTCGGCCAGCGACCTGCCCCTGCTGGTCGACGCCGACACGGGCTGGGGCGCCGCCTTCAACATCTCGCGCACCGTCGCCGACCTGATCCGCTCGGGCGCGGCGGCCTGCCACCTCGAGGACCAGGTCGCGGCCAAGCGCTGCGGCCACCGTCCGGGCAAGGCACTGGTGTCGACCGACGAGATGGTCGACCGCATCAAGGCGGCGGTCGACGGCCGCACCGACCCGAACTTCGTGATCATGGCGCGCACCGACGCGCACGCCGTCGAGGGCCAGCAGGCCGCGATCGAGCGCGCGCAGCGCTACGTCGAGGCAGGCGCGGACATGATCTTCGCCGAGGCGCTCAACAAGCTCGACGAGTACCGCGAGTTCACCACGCACGTGAAGGTGCCGGTGCTCGCCAACATCACCGAGTTCGGCAAGACGCCCTACTTCACCGTCGCCGAGCTCGCCTCGGTCGGCGTGCAGCTCGTCCTGTACCCGCTGTCCGCGTTCCGCGCCATGTCGAAGGCGGCGGAAGCCGTCTACGGGGCGATCCGCACCGAGGGCACGCAGAAGAGCGTCATCGACCGCATGCAGACCCGCGCCGAGCTGTACGACGTGCTCGGCTACCACGACTACGAGCGCAAGCTCGACGCGCTGTTCTCGAAGGACAGCGGCGAGAGTTGAGCGCCCCCATCACCCCCAGGACGAGTAGCGCACCATGAGCACCGAGACCCCCGCCACCGGTTTCAAGCCGAAGAAGTCCGTCGCCCTCTCGGGCGTGCCCGCCGGCAACACCGCGCTTTGCACCGTCGGTCGCAGCGGCAACGACCTGCACTACCGCGGCTACGACATCCTCGAACTGGCCGACAAGTGCGAGTTCGAGGAAGTGGCCTACCTGCTGGTGCACGGCAAGCTGCCGAACCGCGCCGAGCTGAAGGGCTACAAGGAAAAGCTGCGGCGCCTGCGCGGCCTGCCGGTGCCGGTGCTCGCGGCGCTGGAGGCGCTGCCCGCCTCCTCGCACCCGATGGACGTGCTGCGCACCGGCACCTCGGTGCTCGGCTGCACGCTGCCGGAGAAGGACGACCACAACGTGGCCGGCGCCCGCGACATCGCCGACCGGCTGATGGCGAGCCTCGGCTCGATGCTCTGCTACTGGTACCACTACAGCCACTCGGGCACCTCGATCGACGTCGAGACCGACGACGACTCGATCGGCGGCCACTTCCTGCACATGCTGCACGGCAAGCGCCCGCCCGAATCGTGGGTCAAGGCGATGCACGTCTCGCTGAACCTGTACGCCGAGCACGAGTTCAACGCCTCGACGTTCACCGGTCGCGTGATCGCCGGCACGGGCTCGGACATGTACTCGTGCATCACCGGCGCGATCGGCGCGCTGCGCGGCCCCAAGCACGGCGGCGCCAACGAGGTGGCGTTCGAGGTGCAGAAGCGCTACGAGACGCCGGACGAGGCCGAGGCGGACATCCGCAAGCGCGTCGAGGCGAAGGAAGTCGTGATCGGCTTCGGCCACCCGGTCTATACGATCGGCGATCCGCGCAACAAGGTGATCAAGGAAGTCGCGCACAACCTGTCGCGCGAAGCCGGTGACCTGAAGATGTACCACATCGCCGAGCGCCTCGAGAGCGTGATGTGGGAGATCAAGAAGATGTTCCCGAACCTCGACTGGTTCAGCGCGGTCTCGTACCACAGGATGGGCGTGCCCACCGCGATGTTCACGCCGCTGTTCGTCATCGCGCGCACCAGCGGCTGGAGCGCGCACGTCATCGAGCAGCGCATCGACGGCAAGATCATCCGCCCGAGCGCCAACTACACCGGTCCCGAGGACCGCACGTTCGTGCCGATCGACCAGCGCTGAGACCCATGAACTCGAAGCACCGCAAGCCCCTGCCGGGGACGAAGCTCGATTACTTCGACACGCGTGCCGCCGTGGAGGAGATCCGCGCCGGCGCGTGGGAGACGCTGCCCTACACGTCGCGCGTGCACGCCGAGAACATCGTGCGTCGCTGCGAGCCCGCCATCCTGCGCGAGTGCCTCGAGCAGATCGTCGACCACAAGCGCGAGCGGGACTTCCCGTGGTTCCCGGCGCGCGTCGTCTGCCACGACATCCTCGGACAGACGGCGCTCGTCGATCTCGCGGGCCTGCGTGATGCGATCGCCGACCAGGGCGGCGACCCCGCGCAGGTGAACCCGGTGGTGCCGGTGCAGCTGATCGTCGATCACTCGCTGGCGGTGGAGTGCGGCGGCTTCGATCCGCAGGCGTTCGCGAAGAACCGCGCGATCGAGGACCGGCGCAACGAGGACCGCTTCCACTTCATCGACTGGACGAAGCTCGCGTTCGACAACGTCGACGTGATCCCGGCCGGCAACGGCATCATGCACCAGATCAACCTGGAGAAGATGTCGCCGGTGATCCACGCGCAGGGCGGCGTGGCGTTCCCCGACACCTGCGTCGGCACCGACAGCCACACGCCGCACGTCGATGCGCTCGGCGTGATCGCGGTGGGCGTGGGCGGCCTCGAGGCCGAGAACGTGATGCTCGGCCGCGCGTCGTGGATGCGGCTGCCCGAGATCGTCGGCGTGAAGCTGACGGGCCAGCGCCAACCCGGCATCACCGCCACGGACATCGTGCTCGCGCTCACCGAGTTCCTGCGCAAGTCGAAGGTGGTCGGGGCCTATCTCGAGTTCTTCGGCGCGGGTGCCGCGAGCCTGACGCTCGGCGATCGCGCGACGATCTCCAACATGGCGCCCGAGTACGGCGCGACCGCCGCGCTGTTCTTCATCGACGACCAGACCCTCGACTACCTGCGCCTCACGGGCCGCACGCCCGAGCAGGTGGCGCTGGTCGAGACCTACGCGAGGACGGCGGGCCTGTGGGCCGACAGCCTGAAGTCGGCGCAGTACGAACGCACGCTGGAGTTCGATCTCTCGAGCGTGGTGCGCAACCTGGCCGGCCCGTCGAACCCGCACGCCCGCGTCGCGACGACGGACCTCGCGGCGAAGGGGATTGCGGCGAAGTGGACCGAGACGCCGGGCGAGATGCCGGACGGCGCGGTGATCATCGCCGCGATCACCAGCTGCACCAACACCTCGAACCCGCGCAACGTCATTGCCGCTGCGCTGCTGGCGAGGAATGCGAACCGGCTGGGTCTCACCCGCAAGCCGTGGGTGAAGACCTCGCTCGCGCCAGGCTCCAGGGCCGTGGCGCTCTATCTCGACGAGGCGGGATTGACGCAGGAGCTGGAGAAGCTCGGCTTCGGCATCGTCGCGTTCGCCTGCACGACCTGCAACGGCATGAGCGGCGCGCTCGATCCGAAGATCCAGCAGGAGATCATCGACCGCGACCTGTACGCGACGGCCGTGCTCTCCGGCAATCGCAATTTCGACGGGCGCATCCACCCCTACGCGAAGCAGGCGTTCCTCGCCTCGCCGCCGCTGGTGGTGGCCTATGCCATCGCGGGCACGATCCGCTTCGACATCGAGCGCGACGCGTTCGGGCACGACGCGAACGGCCGGCCGATCACGCTGAAGGATCTGTGGCCGTCCGACGAGGAGATCGACGCGATCGTGAAGACGGCGGTGAAGCCCGAGCAGTTCCGCCAGGTGTACGAGCCGATGTTCCGCGTGAAGGCGGAGTCGGGCCCGAAGGTGAGCCCGCTGTACGACTGGCGTCCCGAGAGCACCTACATCCGCCGCCCGCCCTACTGGGAAGGCGCGCTGGCGGGCGAGCGCACGCTCCGGGGCATGCGCCCGCTCGCGGTGCTCGGCGACAACATCACCACCGATCACCTCTCGCCGTCGAACGCCATCCTGCTCGACAGTGCGGCGGGCGAGTACCTCGCGAAGATGGGCCTGCCGGAAGAGGACTTCAATTCCTACGCGACCCACCGCGGCGATCACCTGACCGCGCAGCGCGCGACCTTCGCCAACCCGACGCTCGTGAACGAGATGGCGGTGGTGGACGGCAAGGTGAAGAAGGGTTCGCTCACGCGCGTCGAACCGGACGGCCGGGTCCTGCGCATGTGGGAAGCGATCGAGACCTACATGACGCGCAAGCAGCCGCTGATCATCGTCGCGGGCGCGGACTACGGCCAGGGCTCGTCGCGCGACTGGGCGGCGAAGGGCGTACGCCTCGCGGGCGTCGAGGCGATCGTCGCCGAGGGCTTCGAGCGCATCCACCGCACCAACCTGATCGGCATGGGCGTGCTGCCGCTCGAGTTCAAGGCGGGCACGAATCGCAAGACCCTCGGCCTCGATGGCACGGAGACGTACGACGTGGTCGGCACCCGCGCGCCGCGCACCGATCTCACGCTGGTCATCCACCGCAAGTCGGGGGAGCGCGTCGAGGTGCCCGTGACCTGCCGGCTCGACACCGCCGAGGAAGTCTCCATCTACGAGGCCGGCGGCGTGCTGCAGCGCTTCGCCAAAGACTTCCTGGAAGGAAAATAAACAGGGGACACTCACTATTTTCCGGTCGCGCGGTGCACCGCTCGTTGGTCTGCGCCGATCGATCCCCCCGCCGAAAAATAGTGAGTGTCCCCATTTCTGGATGCCCACAGCCTGGAGTGAATCGGAATGTCTCCTGCCTTCTCGCCGCAGATGCGCATCCGGGCCACCTACATGCGCGGTGGCACGAGCAAGGGCGTCTTCTTCCGCCTGCAGGACCTGCCGGAAGCGGCGCAGGTGCCGGGTGAGGCGCGCGACCGGCTGTTCCTGCGGGTGATCGGCAGCCCCGACCCGTACGCCGCGCACATCGACGGCATGGGCGGCGCCACGTCGAGCACGAGCAAGTGCGTGATCCTCGCGAAGAGCGCGCGGCCCGGCCACGACGTCGACTACCTGTACGGCCAGGTGTCCATCGACAAGGCGTTCGTCGACTGGAGCGGCAACTGCGGCAACCTCTCGACGGCCGCCGGAGCCTTCGCGATCCACGCGGGTTTCGTCGACGCCGCGCGCGTGCCGCGCAACGGCACCTGCACCGTGCGAATCTGGCAGGCCAACATCGGCAAGACGATCATCGCGCACGTGCCGGTCACCGACGGCCAGGTGCAGGAGACGGGTGACTTCGAACTCGACGGCGTCACGTTCCCCGCCGCCGAGATCGTGCTCGAGTTCATCGACCCCTCCGACGACGGCGAGGGCAACGGCTCGATGTTTCCGACGGGCAATCTCGTCGACGACCTCGAGGTGCCGGGCGTCGGCACGTTCCCGGCCACGATGATCACGGCCGGCATTCCGACGATCTTCGTGAATGCGGCCGACATCGGCTATCGAGGGACCGAGCTGCGCGAGGCGATCAACGGCGACCCGCAGCAGCTCGCGCGCTTCGAGAAGATCCGCGTCGCCGGCGCGCTGCGCATGGGCCTGATCCATACCCCTGAAGAAGCGCAGAAGCGGCAGCACACGCCCAAGGTCGCGTTCGTGGCCCCGCCGCAGGACTACGTGGCCTCGAGCGGCAAGCCGGTCGCGGCCGGCGACGTCGACCTGCTGGTCCGCGCCCTTTCGATGGGCAAGCTGCACCACGCGATGATGGGGACCGCCGCCGTGGCCATCGGCACCGCGGCCGCCATCCCGGGCACGCTGGTGAATCTCGCGGCCGGCGGCGGCGAGCGCAACGCCGTCCGGTTCGGCCACCCGTCCGGGACCCTGCGGGTCGGCGCCGAGGCACGGCGGGTCGAGGGCAACTGGGTGGTCACCAAGGCCGTCATGAGCCGCAGCGCCCGCGTGCTCATGGAAGGCTGGGTGCGCATTCCGGCCTGAGTCCGGGTCCCGGCAAAGCGTGACGCGGCTCGCGTGCCGGGCCGGGCGACACATAATCCGCATTGGCAGCGGTGCCCGGTCGCTGCAAGATGGTCCGTCAGGCAAGCCAGTCCTTACTTGGAGCCCGGACGCCCGGCCGTGAGCAAGACGCTCCCACTCGACTACTCGACCGTCTTCAACGCATCCATCCTGGGCATGGCCATCACGGACGTGGAGACCGGCCTGCTCCTGGACGTGAACGCGGTCTGGTCGCGGGCGACCGGCATTGCGCCCGAAGCGGCCCGCGGACGCTCCGGCGCCGAGCTGGGCCTGTGGCGCTCCGTCGAGGCCCGCGAGCGCATCCTCGGGGACCTGCGCCGCGACGGCCGCGTCCAGCGCGAGGAAGTCGACATCGTCCTCAAGGGACAGGTGGTGCCGCATTACGTCAGCGGCGTCATGTTCGACATGGGCGGCCGGCGCTGCGTGCTCTGGGAGTTCGTCGACCTGCGCGACACCAAGCGCGCCGAGTCGGCGCTGCGCGACTCCGAGATGCGCTACCGCACGCTCATGGAGCAGTCGCCGCTCGCGATCCAGGTGATCGGTCCCGACGGGCGCACGCGCGGCGTGAACCGGGCCTGGGAGGAACTGTGGGGGGTCTCGCTCGACGCCCTGTCCGACTACAACGTGCTCGTCGACACGCAGCTCAACCGCACGGGCCTGATGCAGGCGGTCCTCAAGGCCTTTGCCGGCCAGGGGCCGTTCACGACCGTCGTCGAATACGATCGCCCCCCGACGGGCCGCGGCCCGGGCAGCGGCAGCAAGCGCCAGGTCCGCACTGTGGTCTACCCTTCGCGCGGCGCGACCGGCGACATTCAGGAGGTCGTGCTCATCCAGGAGGACGTCACCGCGGTGCAGGCCGCGCAGGCTGCCAGCCGCGAGCTGACGCAGCAGCTCGAGACCGCGCTCGAGGCCGGCGAGCTCGGCGTGTGGAGCTACGACGGCGCGCACGACAGGCTCATCCACTTCGACGCACGCACGGCGGCGTTCTTCGAGGTGCCCGAGGCGGTCGGTCGCATGGGCGTGACGCTCGACATGTGGCTGCAGCGCATCCATCGCGACGACCAGGATCGCATCCGTCGTCGCATCGTCGAGGCGAGCCGGACCGGGCTCGCGTCCGAGGACCAGTTCCGGCTGTTCCTGCCCGGGCGGCGCATCCGGCACCTGCACATCGCGGCGGTGTTCAAGCCGGGCTCGACGGCCACGGCCCAGCGCGCCGGCGGCGTCGTGCGGGACATCACCAAGGCAGTCGAGCTCGAGCACGAGCTGCTCGCCGCGAGCCGGCGCATCGAGGAGGCGAACCGCGATCTCACGCGCCACCGCGACGAGCTGGAGGAACTGGTGCGCCAGCGCACGGCCGAGCTGGTGCGCGCGCTCGACGAAGCGCGCGGTGCGAGCCGCGCCAAGAGCGCCTTCCTCGCGACGGTCAGCCACGAGCTGCGCACGCCGCTCAACGCCATCATCGGCTTCAGCGGCCTGCTCGACGAGGGCATGACCGGGCCGTTGCGCGATGACCAGGCGCGGCAGGTGCGCCTGATCCGGCTGTCGGGCCAGCAGCTGCTCGACCTCGTGGACGAGATCCTCGACCTGTCGAGCATCGAGGCGGGCAGCCTCGTCATGAACCCGATGTCGGTGAAGCTGCACACGGTGCTGCAGGAAAAGCTGGACGGCGCCCGGCTGCAGGCGCAGACGGCCAACCTCGAGCTGCGCCCGCTCGAGTGCGACCCGGCCATCACCGTGCGCGCGGATCCGCGCCGCCTGGCGCAGGTCACGCGCAACCTGCTCTCGAACGCCGTGAAGTACACGGCACGCGGGCACGTGGCGATCCGCGTGCGGTTGCTGGATGGCGCGGCACGCGTCGAGGTGGTGGATACCGGCCTCGGCGTCCCGGTGGACCAGCAGTCGAAGCTGTTCACGCCGTTCCAGCGCGTCGAGCACCCCGGCCACATGCGCTCGGGCACCGGCCTCGGGCTCGCCATCTGCCGCCGCATGGTGAGCGCGATGAACGGGGACATCGGCGTGATCAGCGTGCCGGGGGAAGGCTCGACCTTCTGGTTCACCGTGCCGCTGGGCTGACGTTCGCCGCGCCTGGGGCTGCTATCCTGCGCGGATGACCACGCTTCTCGACGGCGCCCGCGAGCTCGGCGTCGAACTCACGCCCGCGCAGGTGGCCAAGCTCACCGCCCATCTCGACCTGCTGGACGACTGGAACACGCGCATCAACCTGACGGCGATCCGCGACCGGCCGTCGCAGCTCACCAAGCACGTGCTCGACAGCCTGACCATGGTGCCGTGGCTGCATGGCGAGCGTATCGCGGACGTCGGCAGCGGCGCGGGCTTCCCCGGCATCCCGCTCGCGATCGCCTGCCCCGGGCGCCAATTCGCGCTCATCGAGTCGGTCGGCAAGAAGTGCCGCTTCCTCGAGGCGGTGCGCGATGCGCTCGCGCTCACCAACGTCGAGGTCGTGCAATCGCGGGCCGAGGCCTGCGACCCCCATCCCCGTTTCGACACGGTCCTGGCCCGGGCGGTCGGTCCGGTCGCGGACCTGGTCCGGTATGCCGGCGGGCTGGTCGCCGGCGACGGGCGGCTGCTCGCCATGAAGGGCCGCTTCCCCGAGGAGGAGCTGGCGAAGAAGCTGAACGGCTGGAAGGTCGCCGCCGTGCACAAGCTTCAGGTGCCCGGCCTCGATGAGGAACGCCACCTCGTCGAGCTGTGCCGGTCCCACGAAAAGCTCGGAAAATAGGGGACACTCACTATTTTTCAGCGGGGACCGTCCCCGTCGGGGCCTGTCCCCTCCCCGAAAAATAGTGAGTGTCCCCTATTTTCCGGACCGGTATCCTTGACGGTCCATGAAACGGGTCATCGCAGTTGCCAACCAGAAAGGCGGCGTCGGCAAGACGACCACCTCGGTGAACCTCGCGGCCTCGCTCGCGGCCACGCAGCGCAAGGTGCTGCTGATCGACAGCGATCCGCAGGGCAACGCGACGATGGGTTGCGGCATCGACAAGGCGAACCTGCAGCACTCGATGACCGACGTGCTGCTCGGCGAGTGCGAGCTGCCCGCGGCGCTGCTGCCGGTGGAGCCGGGCCACTTCACCGTTCTGCCCGGCAACCAGGACCTGGTCGCCGCCGAGGTCCAGCTGATGACCAAGATCGGTCGCGAGATGCGCCTGCGCAACGCGCTGAAGCCGGTGCGCGACCAGTACGACGTTATCCTCATCGACTGCCCGCCCGCCCTCAACCTGCTCACGCTCAACGCCCTGGTCGCCGCCGATTCGGTGCTGGTGCCGATGCAGTGCGAGTACTACGCGCTCGAGGGGCTCTCGGCGCTGATGAACACCATCGAGCAGATCAAGGCCAGCGTGAACCCCGACCTCGGGCTCGAGGGCATCCTGCGCACGATGTTCGACCCGCGGAACAACCTCTCCAACGAGGTGTCGGGCCAACTGCTGATGCACTTCGGCGACAAGGTGTTCCGCACGGTGATCCCGCGCAACGTGCGCCTCGCCGAGGCCCCCAGCTTCGGCAAGGCGGCGCTCTACCACGACAAGGATTCGCGCGGCGCCCTCGCCTACCTCGCGCTCGCCGGCGAGATGATCCGGCGCGAGGAAGAAGGCCTGCTCGGGGCCGCCGCCGGCAGCGACGAGGACGAGCCGCCGCTCGAGTGAGCCGCCGCGGCGCCGTTCCTGAGGCTAAACTTAGGCGCATGGCAACCAAGCGACCATCGCTGGGCCGCGGCCTCGAGGCCCTGCTCGGCACCCCCAGGGGCACTCCGACGGCCGAGCCGGCCGGGGCCGCCGAGCCGGCTGCCGCCCCCGCGCCGCGACTCCTCGACGAGGAACTGGCGAAGATCCCGGTCGACCTCCTGCAGCGCGGCCGCTACCAGCCGCGCCTCGACATGCGGCCCGAGAGCCTGCAGGAACTCGCCGACTCGATCCGCGCGCAGGGCGTGGTGCAGCCGATCGTCGTGCGCCCGCTGGCGGCGCAGCGCAGCGGCGAGCCCGTCCGCTACGAGATCATCGCCGGCGAGCGCCGCTGGCGGGCCGCGCAGATGGCCGGCCTGCACGACGTACCGGCGGTGATCCGCCGCGTGCCGGACGAGGCCGCGGTGGCGATGTCGCTCATCGAGAACATCCAGCGCGAGAACCTCAATCCGCTGGAGGAGGCCCGCGCCCTCGACCGCCTGATCCGCGAATTCGAGATGACGCACCAGCAGGCCGCCGACGCGGTGGGCCGCTCGCGCGCCGCCGTCTCGAACCTGTTGCGGCTGCTCGAGCTGGCCGACGAGGTGAAGACCCTCGTCGAGCAGCGCCAGCTCGAGATGGGCCACGCCCGCGCCCTGCTCGGCTTGCCCGCCGCGCGCCAGCAGGCGGAGGTCGGTGCGCTGGTGGCGAAGAAGGGCCTGTCTGTCCGCGAGACCGAAGCGCTGGTGAAGCGGATGCTCGCGCACGCCGGCGAACCCGCGAAGGACCGCGACCCCCCGCGCCGCGACCCCAACATCACCCGCCTCGAGCAGGACCTCGCCGAGAAGCTCGGCGCGAAGGTGCTGCTGCAGCACGCGGGCGGCGGCAAGGGCAAGCTGGTCATCAATTACAACAGCCTCGACGAGCTCGACGGCATCCTCGCCCACATCCAGTGAGGCCGGGCCGGAGGCGGGCCCGATGGCCGTCCCAAGCGCCCGGGCCGCCGAGAAAATTGAATATTATTTATTGATAATGCTCCTGCTTTGAACGGCCCACTGAGCGCCGTTTGATCAGTTTGAGTTGATGAACAAGGGAGCCAGTGTCCCGCTCCCCAGCCTCACTTACGTCCGCGAGCGCCACCGGATCCCGGCCGCAGGTCCGCCGCCGATCCGCCCGACCCGCGCTGTCCGGACATTGCCCGCGCGGGCCGACGCGACCGCCTCCGCTCGCGTTGAAGCAGTGCAAAAAGACCCGCTATAATTCCGCGGCTTACCGGAGGCCGCATGATGCCGGGACTCAACAGCCCCGAGGCAAGCCTCGTCCGGAAGAATTGAGAGAGGCCTTGAGCAAGCTCGACCTGCATGTGGCCCGGCGCCAGGCGCTCGGCGTGCTCGCGAGTCAGGCAGTGCTCGGGGCGATCGTTGCGATCGCCTGCTTTCTCGCCAGGGATGTCCACGCCGGCGCGTCTGCGCTCATCGGCGCGGGCATCGGGATCGTCGCGACCGGCCTGATGGCCTTCGCGATGCTCCGCCCGGGCGAGGGTGCGGGCCTGGGGCGGGTGGCCCTGGGCTTCTTCGGCGGCTGGCTGGTGAAGGTGGGGTTCACCGTCGCCGTGCTGGTGGCGGCGCTGCGGTCACCGGGGGTCGATGCGGTGCCGATGCTGGTCGGCTACTTCGTCACTTTCGCCGGGTATTTCGTCGGGGCCGTCCGCGCGAGCGGACGGGGCGCAGGAACACGAGAGTCGGGTCGGAGTGGGTAAAGACATGTCCGCTGCAGAACACGCCGCAGGCCCCGCCAACAGCACCGAGTACATCACCCACCACCTGACCCATTACACGGTCGGCGAGGGCTTCTGGTCGTTCCACGTCGACACGATCTTCATGTCGGTCGTGCTCGGCCTGATCACGCTCGGCCTGTTCTGGATGGTCGCGCGCCGGGCGACCGCCGGCGTGCCGGGCAAGGGCCAGGCCTTCGTCGAGATGGTGGTCGAGTTCATCGACACCACCGTCAAGGAAGTCTTCCACCTCGACCGCAGCTTCCTCGCGCCGCTCGCCCTCACGATCTTCGTGTGGGTGTTCATGATGAACGCGATGGACCTGCTGCCGCTCGACCTGCCGGGCAAGGTCGCGGCGCTGTTCGGCATCCACAACTGGCGCGTCGTGCCGACGGCCGACGCCAACACCACCTTCGCGATGTCGCTGACGGTGCTGGCGGTGGTGCTCTACTACAGCTTCAAGGCCAAGGGCGCGGGCGGCTACATCCACGAGCTGTTCTGCGCGCCGTTCGGCTCCAATCCCGTGCTGTGGATCCCGAACTTCCTGCTGAACCTCGTCGAGCTGCTCTCGAAGCCCGTCTCGCTGGCCATGCGACTGTTCGGCAACATGTACGCCGGCGAGCTGGTGTTCATGCTCATTGCGCTGCTCGGCGCGGGCCTGTTCCAGCACTTCAGCGTGGGGACGACGGTGGGCTTCCTCGGCCAGCTCCTGATGGGCGCCGGCTGGGCGATCTTCCACATCCTCATCATCGTGCTGCAAGCCTTCATTTTCATGGTGCTGACCGTCGTCTACAGCGCGATGGCCACCGAGCACCACTGATCCGCTTTCCGTTTACGCAACCGCACTTCCGCTCAGGAGTAGACAGATGGAAAACCTCGCCCTCATTGCCCAGGTCCAGGGCTACACCGCGATCGCGCTCGGCCTGATCATCGGCCTCGGCGCCATCGGCGCCTGCATCGGCATCGGCATCATGGGCTCGAAGTTCCTCGAGTCGGCTGCCCGCCAGCCGGAGCTGATCCCCACGCTGCAGGGCCGCATGTTCCTGCTCGCGGGCCTGATCGACGCGGCGTTCCTGATCGGCGTGGCGCTCGCGATGTTCTTCGCCTTCGCCAACCCGCTGCTCTCGAAGCTCGGCTAACCCGCACCTGACGCGAGGTCGTCGCCATGGATATCAATGCGACGCTGCTCGGGCAGATGCTGGTCTTCGGGATCCTGATCTGGTTTTCCTGGAAGTTCATCTGGCCGCCGCTGATGCAGGCGGTGGAGGACCGCAGGAAGAAGATCGCCGAAGGCCTCGCTGCCGCCGAGCGCGGCCAGAACGAGCTGTCGAGCGCCCATGGCCAGGCCCAGTCGATCGTCGACGAGGCTCGCCAGAAGGCATTGAAGATCATCGACCAGGCGAACAAGCGCTCCGGCGAGATTGTCGAGGAAGCCCGCAGCACCGCGATCGCGGAAGGCCAGCGGCTGGTCGGCGACGCCAAGCAGGAGATCAATCTCGAGCAGGCCCGGGCCCGCGACGCGCTCCGCAAGGACGTGGCGACGCTGGCGGTGGCGGGGGCCTCGAAGCTCCTGCAGCGCGAGATCGACCCGAAGGCGCACGCCGACCTGATCGAGCAGCTCGCCCGCGAGATCGAAGGCGCCAAGGCCTGATGGCCGCGGCAGCCCGAGAGGAGTGACAGCATGGCCGAGAGAGCCACGGTAGCCCGACCGTACGCCAAGGCGGCCTTCGCCTTCGCGCGCGACAAGGGCGCGCTGGAGCAGTGGTCCGCCTGGCTGCAGGTGGCCCGCAGCGTGGTCGCGAGCGAGGACTACGCGCAGCTCGCCGCCAGCCCCGGCGTCAGCGAGCGCCAGCTGCTCGAGCTGATCGCCGGCGTCTGCGGCGAGCGGATCGACACGCACGGCCGCGCGCTGCTCGACCTGCTGGTGGAGAACGATCGCCTCGGCTACCTGCCGGAGATCGCCACGCGCTTCGAGGAGCTCAAGGCCGAGGACCAGAACGTCGCGGACGTCGAGATCGTCTCGGCGGTCTCGCTGAGCGACGCCCAGCAGCAGCGCCTCGCCGGCGCGCTGCGCGCGCGACTGCGCCGCGAAGTGCGGTTGCATTGCTCTGTCGACCCCTCGCTGGTCGGCGGCGCGGTCGTGCGCTCGGGCGACATGCTCATCGACGGCTCGCTCGCCGGGAAGCTCGCCAAGCTCGGCACGGAATTGACTGGCTGACCAAGATTCAACGGCCGGCCGGATGGCCCAGGCCTGCAGAGGATTGCCCACATGTCCATCAAGGCTTCAGAGATCAGCGAACTGATCAAGGCTCGCATCCAGAACTTCACGGCGGCGACCGAGGCGCGCAGCGTCGGCACCGTGGTGACGGTGACGGACGGCATCGTGCGCATCCACGGCCTGCAGGACGTGATGCAGGGCGAGATGCTCGAGTTCCCGAAGAACACCTACGGCCTCGCGCTCAACCTCGAGCGCGACTCGGTCGGCGCGGTGATCCTCGGCGAGTACGAGCACATCTCGGAAGGCGACACGGTCAAGTGCACCGGGCGCATCCTCGAGGTGCCGGTCGGCCCGGCGCTGATCGGGCGCGTCGTGAACTCGCTCGGCCAGCCGATCGACGGCAAGGGCCCGATCGACGCCAAGGAATTCGACGTCATCGAGAAGGTGGCGCCGGGCGTCATCGCGCGCAAGTCGGTGGGCCAGCCGGTGCAGACGGGCCTCAAGTCGATCGACTCGATGGTGCCGGTCGGCCGCGGCCAGCGCGAGCTGATCATCGGCGACCGCCAGACCGGCAAGACCGCCGTGGCCGTCGACACGATCATCAACCAGAAGGGCAAGGACCTCATCTGCATCTACGTCGCGATCGGCCAGAAGGCCTCCACGATCGCCAACGTCGTGCGCAAGCTCGAGGAAACGGGCGCGATGGCCTACACCATCGTCGTCGCGGCCTCGGCCTCCGAGTCGGCGGCGATGCAGTACATCGCGCCGTACTCCGGCTGCACGATGGGCGAGTACTTCCGCGACCGCGGCCAGGACGCCCTGATCATCTATGACGACCTCACCAAGCAGGCCTGGGCGTACCGCCAGGTCTCGCTGCTGCTGCGCCGCCCGCCGGGCCGCGAGGCGTACCCGGGCGACGTGTTCTACCTGCACAGCCGCCTGCTCGAGCGCGCCGCGCGCGTCAACGAGGAGTACGTCGAGAAGTTCACCAAGGGCGCCGTCAAGGGCAAGACCGGCTCGCTGACCGCGCTGCCGATCATCGAGACGCAGGCGGGCGACGTGTCCGCGTTCGTGCCGACCAACGTGATCTCGATCACCGACGGCCAGATCTTCCTCGAGA
>JBPOHK010000156.1:0-1680 GCA_052035645.1 Pseudomonadota bacterium | reverse complement strand
TGTGGTGGTGGCACGCAGGTGAGTTGACCTGCTGTGGCCCCACGCACTACCGACGGGGGCACTCTAACCCGCGCTGGTACTTCACCCCGCTCCCCAAGGTGCGCAAGCCGGACGGTGCGCGGTGAGGTGCGACGGATGCGGGCATGAGCGCCAGGACGGCAGCCCCGTGTGCGACGTCGAATCCTGCCCGTGCAGGTGTCACTTACCGAATCTTCGCCGCGCTCGAATTCGCATGGCCGCCGCCAACTGGCCCCACCTCCTCGCCCGCGTGCTGTACGTGCCGGGGATGTGCGCGGCGATTGCGGCCAGAGCGGACAAGCACCGGCGCATGAGGTTCGCGCTGGTGGTCGAAGCCGAGGCCGAGCGGATGCGCAACATCGGCGGCGACATGAGCTGCGAGGATGCCTCGTACCGGCTCAGGCAGGTAGCGGACAACATCCGGCGAGGTGACTCATGACCCGCGCCCTCACCAGCGCCGAGTTGGCGCGGCTTCTGGTGGTTCAGCCCCACGCCAGGATCACGCCGCGCTTACCCCAGATCGCCGCGCTCGTTTCGCTGACCGCGTGCCCCTGCTTGCTGTTGCCGCTCGAGCAGTGGATCGCGGTCGCCAGCCGCCACCACTCCGGCGTGCCAGCTGGGATGCCGGCCGGGACGCTGGCGAGAATGCCGGTGTGGCCGACGCCGATACGCAGTCCAGCGGCGAACCGGCCCGGGTAGACCAGGACCAGCCCCGGCACGAGCTCGACGGCCGGCCGCAGCATCGCCCTCGGCCCCTTGGTCGCGTCCCAGTACATGCTGTCGGTCGACACGTAGCCGTCGACCGGGCCGCCCTTGCCGTAGCCGGGCCGGCGGCGTGGCACACCTAGGCACCAGGCGACAAAGCCGGAGCAGTCGCAGACCGCGCGGCCCTCGTGGGACGCGAACGGGTGCGGCCGGGCGGGGTCGCTGCCGCCGTTGGGGTAAGGGAGCCGATAGACGGGCGGCCTACCTGCGGCGTCTCGCCACCCCAGGATGGATCGGGCTCGGCGCAGGACCTCGGACGGGGGCAGGGGCGACGGGGGCAGGCTGGACACGGGCGAGCTCCTCGGCTGGTACGGTAGCGGATGCGACGACGATGGGCGGCGGGCGCGACCACAGCCACTGGCCGTCGGTGGTGCCGTATCGCTTGCGGCGCTCGGTCATGGCATGATCCTGTGCATGTACGACGCGGCAGCCAGGGCACGAGAGAAGGCTGCCAGCCGTGTCGACGACGCGCGCGCGATTGCGGCCGGCAAGAAGTCGGTCGAGCAGGTCAACCGGGACAACGCGGCATTCGCGTTCCCGGGCGCGCGCATCCGCTTCCCTCGCTGACTCACGGCTGCCAGCTCTCCAGCGTCAGCCACTCGGCCAGGCCGCAGATCGGGCAGTCGACCTCGGGCGTGACCTTGCCGTCGGCCCTGATCTGGTACATGCCCCAGCGCGGGCCGTGCTCGAGCAAGTAGGTACCGGCGCAGCGGGGGCAGCAGATTCGCACCTCGCTGTCGGCCTGCCGATACTCGCCAGGGTCGAGACCAGCGCCGGGCGTGATGACCCGTTGCATGACGGCGCCCATGGCTACAGGTCGCGGCCGAAGTCCGTCGCCAGCAGCGCGGCTTCGAGCGCGGCGACGACGGCGATCGGCTTGCCGTCGTCGCCGAACTC
>JBPOHK010000002.1:0-16430 GCA_052035645.1 Pseudomonadota bacterium | reverse complement strand
ATCAGGGCGGGGCGGTGCGGCTTGATGGCGACGACGGCGCGCGCGCGCGCCGGCGTGGCGGGCGCGGGACCGTGGGGGGCGCGGGGGGAGGGCGGGCGCGCGCGGGGCGCGGGGACGGGGACGCGTGCCGCGGGGCCCGCCTCTCTCACCCTGCGCTCCGGTCAGGCCGCGACGGCCTGCCGAGACTTATGTCGTGCCGACGCGCCGCAGCGCGTCCGGCTGGAAGTCGCCCCACTTGCCCTTCTCGCCGAACTTCCACGGCTGCTTGACCTCGTTCTGCAGGGCCGAGATGTAGTAGTTGCCGTTGGCAAGGTCGTGCCAGATGTTGGCTGCGTACCACGGCACCATGGCGTCGTAGTACTGCACCATCGGGTGCACGCCGATGCGCCACAGCTGCTTGCGGGTGTCGTAGGCGTCCTCGTAGACGACGGTCCAGCTGTCCTCGTCGAGGTAGAACACGCGCTTGCCGTAGATGTGCTTGCTGCCCGACTTGAGGTTGCCCTCGACCACCCACACGCGGTGCAGCTCGTAGCGCATCAGGTCGGAATTGACCGTGTTCTTGCGCACGATGTCCTTGCCGTACTTGAGCGTCTTGTCGACCAGCTTGTAGGCGTTGTACGGGATGTAGATCTCCTGCTTGCCCACCAGCTTCCAGTCGTAGCGGTCCGGCGCGCCGTTCCACGCGTCGAACTGGTCGGTCACGCGCATGCCCTCGGTGCCGTCGTTGACGTTGTCGTAGGCGAGGTCCGGGGCGCGGCGCACGCGCCGCTGGCCGGCGTTGTAGATCCACGCCGCACGCTGCTGCTTCACCTGGTCGACCGGCTCGTGGACGAGGAACACCGTGCCCTCGAGCGTCGCCGGCGAGAGGAAGTACGCCATGAACGCGAGCAGCAGGTTGTCCTGCGGCTGGTCCAGGTTCTGGTTGAAGATGCGGAACTCGTGCGAGCCGACCTTGAAGAAGTCGCCGCTCGAGCGCACCGGCAGGCTGTCGAAGTCACGGCTGATGCCGCCGCCGAGGTAGCGCATCGGGTGGTTCCACAGCGCCTCCATGCCGTTCTTCGGGATCGGGAACGGGATGGTCGAGGTGCCGCGGTTGGCGATGCCGAACCCGGCCAGGTCGATCTTCGTCGCCTGGGACTTGGCGGTGTCGTAGACGCTCTGCGGGTAGCAGGCGGTGCGGTGCGACTCGTACACCGGCATCTTGAAGTTGTCGTACTTGTTGAGCAGCGCCAGCGTTCCCGGCGTCAGCTTGTCCTTGTACTGCGCGGCGTTGGCCTTGCTGATCACGAACTTCGGCTTGTCGCCCGCGAACGGGTCGGCATAGCCCTTGGCCGGCGCCCAGCCCGCCGGGGCCTTGCACAGGCCGCCGGACCAGGCCGGGATCGAGCCGTCCTTGTTGGCTGCCTTCTCGGCACCGACCGGCGTCAGCTCGGCGCCGAGGCGCGCAGCCTCCGCGTCGCTCAGCTTCGCGTGGGCGGGCAGCGCCGCCCCCACCAGCCCCGCGGTCGCGAGGGCCGTGGCGAGGATCCTGTTGATCGTCTTCATGGAACGCTTCTCCTGGTACCGGTCAGAAGGTCACGCTGGCGGCGACCGAGTAGTAGTCGCGGTCGAACAGCGGGTCGTACGTGTCGGTGCCGTCCACGCTGGCATTCGCGTAGCTGACGTAGTTGGCTTCGATGGCCCACTTCTTGTTGTAGGTCGCCTTCAGGCCGATGCCGAGCGTCTGGCGACCCTCGTTGAAGGCCGGGTCGATCGACACGCCCTCGACGTCGTCGGCCCAGAAGATGCTGGGGGTCAGCGTGAAGCCGCTGTTCAGCACGTTGTTGTAGTCCATCGACGCGCGGATGCGGTAGCCCCACGAGAAGTCGGTCACGTAGCCCTTGTTGCGGCAACCCATCGGGGACGGGTTGTAGACCGGGCTCGCGATCGGCACGGGCGCGCCGACCAGCGTCGGCGAGCAGGTGTTGCCGCCGGTGAGCGCGTTCTGCGCCGCGAGCGCCGGGCTCGAGCCGTTGCCCCACATGAAGCCGCGGCCGTAGCGCACGCCGCCCTTGGTGTAGTCCTTCATGTCCGGCACGTCCTGGGCGCCGATCTCGGCCACGATCAGCACGTTCTCCGCGCCGAGGATGTTGCTGAACGTCTTCACCGTGTTCAGCTGGTACTGCCACTTGTCGAAGGTGTCGTAACCCTTCAGGTAGGTGCCCGCACCGCCGAGGTACGCCGCCAGGCCCTCGGCCTGGTTCGGACCGAGGCCGACCAGCAGGCTGGTCACCAGGTCGTTGCCGTTGACCTGTGCCGGCACGTCCTTCTGGTAGCTCACCTCGGCGGACGTCGACCAGCCGAACAGGTTGGTCGCGGCGCTGACGCCGTAGATCTGGATGTCCTCCGGATACTCCCAGAAGCTCTTGCCGCTCTCGATCTGGATGCCGGCCTGGGCGGCCAGGAACTTGTGGATCATGGTGGCCGAGGTGAACGTGCTCGAACCCAGGGTCCACGCCGTGCCGCCGGCGTTGACGAGGCCCATCGCCTGCAGCGTCGCCCGCTGCCCGGAGGTGAGCTGCATCGGGTTCGTGCTGGCGATGCCCGACGCGATCGGCGTGCGGCTGTGGATGTTCTCGAAGTACAGGCCGAACTCGGTGTCGAGCGCATCGACCGGGAAGCGGAAGGCGACGCCGAACTGGCCGCTGTCGCTCGCTTCCTTGCCCTTCACGAGCGGCACGTAGAAGCCGGCAGCCTGGCCGTACACCGCGGAGCCGTACTGCGGGATCAGCGGGCTGGTGGTGCCCGGCACGGCGACGCCGAACACCGAGTTGAACACCGTGGCCGAACCGCACTTGCCCGGGTCGGCGGAGATGATGCCGCCGGTGACCGCCCAGTACGTGTCGCAGCCGTCCACCGAGGTGTTGTTCCACTTGAGCTGGTAGAAGGCCTCGAGCGAGCCGAAGTTGAAGCCCCAGTTCGCGTAGGCCATCCACACCGGCAGCAGGATCTCCTTCAGCTCGGCGCCCGCGCGGCGCGCCGCCGGCACGTCGATCGGATTGATCTGGTTGACGCCCTGGATGAAGATGCTCTCGCCCCAGTTCACGACCTGGTTGCCGAGGCGCAGCTGCAGGTCGGAGTTGCCGATCGCGAACGAGTCGTACAGGTAGGCGTCGAGCAGCATCGCGTTGGAGAACTTCTGCTCGTCCTCGAAGCCCGAGTCGCTCAGCTTGTTCTTGGGCCACAGGTTCTGGCCCGGCGTGGTCGGCACCGCGTAGGGCAGGCAGCCCGCGACGCCGGCGGCCGAGATCGGCACGCACGTGGGAGTCGGACCGAGCACGCGGCCGTAGCCGAAGCCGCTGGCCTGGTTGCCGATGCGGACCTTGTTGTTCTCGAGCGCGTAGTCGTACCAGAGCTTGGCGCGCACGAGGAAGCCGAAGCTGCCCTTCTTGTACTCGACGTCGGTCAGCGCCTTGAACGGCGCCGAGAAGATGTCGCCCTTGGCGTAGTTCAGGTCCGCGATGCCGGCCGCCTGGTTGCCGGCGAGGCCGTCGCGCGGGCCGACGCCGGTGCCCGGCGCACGCGGGCCGGAGGTGAGGCCGATCAGCGAGCCGTCGCCCTTCGTGTACAGCAGGCGGTTGGGGTCAGAGGCGCGCCAGCTGGAACCCATCGACAGCGTCGTGTTCCAGTTGAGGCGCCCGCCGTTGTCGAACTCCCACTCGAGCGCCGACGCACTGCCCGCCACACCGGCGAGCACAGTGCCGATCACGGCGGCCAGCACCGTGCTGCGGCGATCCCGAATCATGGCTTCACTCGTCATTAGAAATCCCCCAGTTGCCTGTGGTTCACTCGTTGCATCCCCGTCGCGCGCCGGCATTGCGCCGTCGTCGCGTGTTCTATGAGTCGCTCCCGGTGGCGTGCCTTCGACATGCGCGCCGCACCGTCGGCCGAGGCTAGCGCCGGTACTTCGACTCGACTGTAGTGAGTATCCGAAATACCACGACCGCACGCCCCGGTCGTGCAAGGTTGCCAGCCGGATGCGCCGCTGACAACTCGCATCGCTGTCGCGTTTTTGCCATGCAAAACAAAAACGGGCGCCGGGAGCACGCCTGGCGAGGTGAATGAAACGCATTCGGGCACGACGAGCCGTGCCGGCCACGCGTCCGGCGAGGCTGCGAGACGATCCCGCCACGGGCATCATCGCCGCTTCGCGCTAGGGAGCACCGCTCCCGCGCCCCAGCCACCCAGGGAGTCCATCGATGTCGAGAAACTGGTTACGGGCCGTGACACTGCTGGCCGCGGGCCTCGCGGGCAGTGCCCAGGCGGCGAGCCCCGCCTGGATCGAGCAGAGCAATGCCGACGCACAGCCGCTGCTCGAACTGCTGGCGAAGTACGCGCCCGAGCAGGCGGCGAGCCTCGGCGTCGACGGGCACGACGCGGACGTGCTCGACCTGAATCCGGGCGTGGACCAGCGGTTCGAGGCCGACTCGAAGCGCGTGGGCGAGGCGCTGCAGGCGAAGCTGGCGACGGCCGCCGACCCGCGGCTGCGGCAGGACCTGCAGATCCTGATCGACGCCGAGCGCGACCAGCGGCAGACCAACGCGCTCAACCGGCGCCTGATGCTGCCCTATTACGACGTGGCCGGCATGCTGTTCGGCAGCTTCCGCACGCTGCTGGATCCGCGCGTCGAGGCCGCGCGCTACCCGGCGGCGCTCGATCGCCTGCGCAAGTACGTCGGCCGCGAACCCGGCTACGCCCCGATCACCCAGCTGGCGCGCGACCGCTCCGCCGAGCGCTTCGCCGAGCAGGGACTCACCGGCCCGTGGACGCGGGAGGTCGAGCAGAATCTCGGCAACTCCGCGCGCTACCTGCAGGGCATCCGCGACCTGTTCGCCAAGAGCGGACTGAAGGGCTGGGAGAAGGACCTCAGGACGCTCGAGCGGCAGGTCGCCGGCTACGACGCCTGGGTGCGGGCCGAAATCCTGCCGCGGGCCCGCGCGTCGAACCTGCTGCCGCCGGAAATCTATGCCGACAACCTCCGCGGCGTGGGCGTCAAGGCCGATCCGCAGCAGCTCGTCGCCCGCGCGACCGTGGCGTTCGTGCAGATCCGCGACGAGATGCAGACGCTCGCTCGCATCCTGGCGCAGGAGCGCGGCTACGCCTCGAGCGACTACCGCGACGTGCTGCGCGAGCTCAAGAAGACCGCGATCCCGAACGACCAGCTGATGCCCGTCTACCACGCGCGCCTCGCGGCCATCGAGGACATCGTCCGCCGCGAGCACCTCGTCACGCTGCCCGAGCGCAAGGCGGTGATCCGCCTCGCCACCGAGGCGGAGTCCGCGGCACAGCCCGCGCCGCACCTGAACCCGCCGCGCCTGATCGGCAACACCGGCGAGCCGGCGGAGTTCGTGCTGCCGCTCGAGAACCCGAACGCGGCCCCCGGCGCGAAGATGGACGACTTCAAGTTCGACGCCATCACCTGGACGCTGACGGCGCACGAGGCCCGACCGGGCCACGAGCTGCAGTTCGCCAAGATGACGGAGGTCGGCGTGTCGATCCCGCGCGCGGTCTTCGCGTTCAACAGCGCCAACGTGGAAGGCTGGGCGCTCTACGCCGAGTCGTTCGTGAAGCCCTACCTGCCGCTGGACGCGCAGCTCGGCGTGCTGCAGATGCGGCTGATGCGCGCCGCGCGCGCCTTCCTCGACCCGATGGTCAACCTCGGCCAGATCGGCCCGGACGACGCGCGTCGCTTCCTGATGGAGCAGGTGCTGCTGTCCGAGCCCATGGCCAAGCAGGAGGCGGACCGCTACAGCTTCCTCGCCCCGGGCCAGGCGACTTCGTACTTCTACGGCTACGAACGCCAGCTGGCGATCCGCGCCCGTGCGGAGATGGCCCTCGGCGCGCGCTTCGACGTGCAGTCCTACCACGACTTCGTGGTGAGCCAGGGACTGGTGCCGCCGGAGCTGCTGGAGCAGGCGGTGATGGAGCAGTACGTGCCGTCGCGGCAGGCGACCAAGTGAACGACGGACGGCCGGGCCCCGCGGGGCCCGGCCGTGCGCCGCGCTGAATCAGCCGAGGTCGACCGGGACGAACACGCGCGCATCGCCCCGCTGCACGAGCAGGGCGACGTGGTTCTTCGTGCCCGCGACCAGCGAGCGCAGCTGGTCGACGCTGCGCACCGGCGTGCCGTTGGCGGCGATCACGATGTCGCCCGGGCGGACGCCGGCCTCGGCGGCCGCGCCGTCCACGTCCTCGACCAGCAGGCCGGACGCGAGGTCGGCCTGCTGCTTCTCTTCGGGCGACAGCGGCCGCACCACGAGTCCGAGGCGGTTCGGTTCCGCCGGGCCGTCATTGCCGGCGACGGCCTCTTCGTCCGTCACCTTGCCGAGCTTGACCTCGAACTGCTTCGTCGCGCGGTCGCGCCACACCTGCAGCGTCACGGCCCGGCCGGGGTCGGTGGCCGCCACGGCGGACGGGAGCTGGCCCGCCGTGTCGATCGCCTGCCCGTCGAAACCGAGGATGACGTCACCCTCCTTGAGGCCGGCCTTTTCCGCGGGCCCGCCCTTCTCGACGCTCGCGACCAGCGCCCCGCGCGGCACGTCGAGGCCGAACGACTCGGCCAGGGCCTGGTCCACGTCCTGGATGCCGACGCCGAGCTTGCCGCGCGTGACGTGGCCGCGGGCCTGCAACTGCTTGCCGACGTTCATCGCCACGTCGATCGGGATCGCGAAGGACAGGCCCTGGTAGCCGCCCGAGCGGCTGTAGATCTGCGAGTTCACGCCCACGACCTCGCCGCGGAGGTTGAACAGCGGGCCGCCGGAATTGCCGGGATTCACGGCCACGTCGGTCTGGATGAACGGCACGAAGGATTCCTGGGGCAGCGTGCGTCCCTTGGCGCTCACGATGCCGGCGGTCACCGAGTTCTCGAAGCCGAACGGCGAACCGATCGCGACCACCCATTCGCCGACCTGCAGCGCGCGCGGGTCGCCGAGCCGCACGACCGGCAGGTTGGTCGCCTCGATCTTGAGCACCGCGACGTCGCTCTTCGCGTCGACGCCGAGCACCCTGGCCTCGAACTCGCGCCGGTCGGTCAGCTTGACCGTGACCTTCTGCGCGTCGTCCACGACGTGCGCGTTGGTGAGGATGATGCCGTCCTTGCTGACGATGAAGCCCGACCCCTCGCCGAGGATGGGCACCGGCGGGTGGTTGGGCCGCATGGGCGTGCCGAAGAACTCGAACAGGGGGTTGTCCTCCCAGCCCGGCGGCATGCGCAGCTCGCGCGGCGTCCTGGGGTTGGAGCGGACCGAGACGTTGACGACGGCCGGACCGTACGCCTGCACGAGCTGGCGGAAATCGGGCAGGCCCGACACGAGCGGGACGGCAGAAGAAGATGGCGCGGGCGTGGGGGCCAGAGCCGCGGGAGTCGGTGCGGCCTGGGCCCCACGGCCCGATCCATAGAAAAACACGGCGCTCAGCGGGAGCGCGACGACCGCGGCGCCGATCGCGGCGGCGAGCCACGGGTGGCGGACGAGGTTCGACGTGGTCACTCGGCATTCTCCTCGGGGCGATCGCGGACCCTCCGCGACCCTGGGCGCCAGAGTGCCCCGCGAGTCTTAGGGCTGGCTTAAGACTCGTCCCAGGCCGGCAAGTCGACCGTGACCCGCAGGCCGGTGCCGGCCGGGGCGTCGCCCAGGCGCACGTCCCCGCCATGGTGGCGGGCGATCGAGCGCACCAGCGCCAGGCCGATGCCGCTGCCGGCGGCCGCCGTGCCGGGCACCCGGTAGAACCGGTCGAAGACCCGGTCGCGCTCCTCGGGCGGGATGCCCGGCCCGTCGTCGGTCACGGTGACCACCGCCCGCCGCGGCCCCGCCTGCGCCTCGACGGCCAGGTCGACCTGTCCGGACTCCGGGGCATAGCGCACGGCGTTGTCGACGAGGTTTCGCAGCATCACGCGCAGCGAGTCGCGGTCGCCGCGCACGCGCACGTCGTCGGCGCGGGTCAGGCCCAGGTCGACCCGCCGCGCGTCCGCGAGCGGCAGCATCTCCTCCATCACCTCGCGCAGGAGCGTGGCGACCTCGACGGGCTCGCGGGCATGCGCGCCGACCCGCTCCTCGCGGGCGAGCGCCAGCAGCTGTTCGACGAGCCGGGTCGCCCGCGCCACGCCGGCGCGCAGCTTCAGCAGCGCTTCATCGCGGTCCGGCCCGGGCGCCGCGTCGCGCAGGGACTGCACCTGCAGGTCGAGCGCCGTGAGCGGCGTGCGCAACTCGTGCGCGGCATCCGCGATGAAGGCGCGCTCGCGCTCGACCGCGGCCTGCTGGCGCGCCAGCAGGTTGTTCATCCCGGCGACCAGCGGCCGGACCTCCTCGGGCAGGCCCGCGTCCGGCAGCGGCCCGGGCGCGTCCGGTGCGCGCTGGCGCAGCGCGTCGCCGAAGCGGCGCACCGGCGCGACCGAGCGGCCGACGACCCACACGATCATGACGGCGAGCGCCGGGATCAGCAGCGCGAGCGGCAGCACCGTGCGCGCCGCGAGGTGCGCCGCCCGCTGGGCGCGGATGTTCATCGGCTGCGCCACCTGGATGACGCGGTCGCGCGCCAGCACGCCGAACACCCGCCACCGGCCGTTCGGCGTATCCGCGGTCGACAGGCCGAGCGTGGTCAGCCCCGGCAGCACCGTGTGCGGGCGCGAGAGATAGGAGCGCACGCCGTCGATGGTCCACACCTGCACCACGATGTCGTACTCCGGGACCTCCTGCGGCACCGGCGTGCCGGGCACGCCGTAGGACTGGTCGCGCAGCAGCAGCGCGGTCTCGCGCAGGTGCGAGTCGAAGAACGTGTTCGCCTCGGCGAGCGCCGCGCGGTAGGTGAGCCAGGCCCCGAGCGCGCCCACCAGCACGACGGCGCCGAGCAGGCCCACCAGCAGCTTGTTGCGCAGCGAGTTCATGCGGCCGGGGTCGCCAGGCGATAACCGACGCCCCGCACGTTGCGGATGAACTCGGCGCCGAGCTTGCGGCGCAACGCATGCACGTGCACCTCGACGGCGTTGCTCTCGACTTCCTCGCCCCAGCCGTATACGCGCTCCTCGAGCTGGGCGCGGGAGAGGATGCGGCCCGGATGCTCGAGCAGCGCGTGCAGCAGGGCGAACTCGCGCGGCGACAGCGCGACCGCCTCGCCGTCGCGGCGCACCTCGCGGGTCGCCGGATCGAGCGTGACGCCGCCGTGCTCGAGCGCCGGCTGGGCCCGCCCGCTCTTGCGCCGCGTGACGGCGCGGATGCGCGCCGCCAGTTCGGCGAGGTCGAAGGGCTTCACCACGTAGTCGTCCGCGCCGGCGTCCAGGCCGGCGACGCGGTCCGCGATCGCGTCGCGCGCGGTCAGCACCACGCCGGGCAGCGTCGAGCCCGCGGCGCGCAGGCCGCGCCGCACCTCCAGGCCCTGCTTGCGCGGCAGGCCGAGGTCGAGCAGGCAGGCGTCGTAGGGCTCGGCGGCGAGCGCGCGCTCGGCCGCGAGGCCGTCGCGCACCCAGTCGACCGCGAACCCCTGGCGTCGCAGTCCCTGGTGCACGGCCTCGCCGATCATCGTGTCGTCTTCCGCCAGCAGCAGTCGCACGCGGTGGCCCTCGGTCCCGGGCATCGGACCCGGGCGCAGTGCGACAGTTCAACGCCTCCGGGCGCGCGGCGCAACCTTCCGGTGCGCGCGGGGTACGGTCCGGGCCGGCCCGGGCGTGCGCAGGAAGAAGCCGACGCAGTCGTCGGTCAGCTGCTCGAGATCGAGCGGGCCGGTCCCGCGGTACCAGTGCGCGATCCAGTTGAGCGCGCCGAACATCAGCAGCCGGTCGACCCGGGTCGGGTGGATCCAGTCGCCGGCCGCCTGCAGTTCCGCGATGGTCTCGCCCCAGGCCTGCTCGTAGCGCTTCTGCGGGGCGATCACCCGGGCGCGCTGCGCGGGCTCGAGCGCACGCCACTCGTAGAGCAGCACCGGGATGAAGTCCTGGCCGGGGCCGAGCAGGGTCTCGAGGTGGGTCCGCACCAGCGCGCGGAACTTGGCGCGCGGCGGCAGCTCGAGCCGGCCGATCGCCTCGATGCGCGCGAGCGCGCCGGCCAGCCCCTCCTCCATGACGGCGGCGAGAATGTCCTGCTTGGTGCGGAAGTGGTAGACCCAGCTGCCGGACTGCATGCCGGTGGCCGCCGCGATGTCGCGCACGGAGGTGGCGTCGTAGCCCTGCTCGCGGAACAGCTTGGCCGAGGCGCGCAGCAGTTGCTCGCGCCGGCCGGTCTCCTCGCCGCGCCGGCCGGCCGTGCGCGCGGGGCGGCGGCTCACAGGCCGAGCTGGCGGGCCGCCAGGTCCTTCATGATCTCCTCGGTACCGCCGCCGATCATCATCACCTTGACTTCGCGATAGATGCGCTCGGAGCGGGTCCCGCGCATGTAGCCCATGCCGCCGAGCGCCTGCACCGCGGCGTCCGCGCAGAACTGCAGGCAGCGCGTCGCGAAGTTCTTGGCCATGCACACGGCCGCCACCGTTTCCGGATCCCCGGACGGTGCGTGCTGCAGGCGCCACGCGGTGTCCTCCACCAGCGCGCGCGTGGCCTCGATGCGCGTGCGCATGTCCACGAAGCGGTGGCGCATCACCTGGTGGTCGACGATGCGCTGGCCGAACGCGCGCCGCTCGCGCGCCCAGGCGAGCGCCTCCTCGTAGCAGACCCAGGCGAAGCCGAGCGACTGCGCCGCCATCGTGAACCGCTCGGCGTTGAAGTTGTGCATGATCGCGCGGAAGCCCGCGCCCTCGGGCCCGATCAGGTTCGCCGCGGGCACGCGGCAGCCGTCGAAGCGCAGGTGCGCGGTGTCGGAGGCCCACCAGCCCATCTTCTCGAGCGGGCTGCGCGTGAAGCCCGGCGTGTCCCGCTCGACCAGCAGCAGCGAGATGCCGCGCGCGCCGGGCGCCTGCGGGTCCGTGCGCACGGCGACCGTGTAGAAATCGGCCCGCATGCCCGAGGTGATGAAGGTCTTCTCGCCGTCGACGACGAACTCGTCGCCGACCCGGCGGGCCGTGGTGCGCAGCGCCGCGACGTCGGAGCCTCCGCCCGGCTCGGTGACGGCGAGCGCCGCGATCCTCTCGCCCGCGAGCACCGGCGCGAGCACGCGCGCCTTCATCTCCGGCGTGCCGAGCAGCGCGACCGGCGGCAGGGCGATGGTGTGCGAGAGCAGCGAGGCGAGCAGGCCGCCCGACCCGCACTGCGCCAGTTCGACGCAGGCGACGAGCCGGTGGAAGACGTCCGCGTCGGCGACGCCGCCGTACGCGTCGGGGAAGCCGGGCGCGAGCAGACCCACCTCCGCCGCCTTGCGGTACAGCTCGCGCGGGAAGGCCCCGGCCTCGTCCCAGGCCGCGGCCCCGGGTGCGATCTCGGCCTCGACGAAGCGCCGGACCGTCGCGCGGAAGGCGACGTGCTCGGGGGTCAGGTAGAGCGGGTTGAGCGCGAGTTCGGCCATCGGACGCCATCCTAGTCGCGGCCCTTTTTTCAAGCAAGCGCTTGCTATAGGATGCCGGCAGCCTCCGAGGGTCGTCGCATGTCCTATTCGAGCGTCTTCCGGCCGGGCCTGTTCGCCGGCCAGGTCGTGATCGTCACCGGCGCCGGAAGCGGCATCGGCCGCTGCACGGCGCACGAACTGGCCGCGCTCGGGGCCACGACCGTGCTGGTCGGCCGCCAGGGCGGCAAGCTCGAGACCGTCGCGGCCGAGATCCGCGCCGACGGCGGCACGGCCGAAACCGCGACCTGCGACATCCGCGAGGAGGACCGGGTACGCGAGCTCGTGCAGCAGGTGGTCGCGCGCCACGGCCGCATCCACGCGCTGGTCAACAACGCGGGCGGGCAGTTCCCCGCCCCGCTCGAGGAGATCTCGGCGCGGGGCTGGCAGGCCGTGCTCAGCACCAACCTCACCGGCGGCTTCCTGGTGGCCCGCGAATGCTACCGGCAGAGCCTGCAGGCGCACGGCGGCGCCATCGTCAACATGCTGGCGGACATGTGGCACGGCATGCCCGGCATGGGCCACAGCGGCGCGGCCCGCGCCGGCATGCTCAATTTCACCGAGACGGCCGCCAGCGAGTGGGCCCCGGTGCGCGTGAACGCCGTGGCGCCGGGCTGGGTCGCCTCGAGCGGTCTCGACACCTACCCCGACGCGATGAAGCCGCTGATCCGCAGCCTGCCGCGGCACGTGCCGGCGGGCCGCCTCGCCACCGAGGCCGAAGTGTCGGCCGCCATCGTGTTCCTGCTGTCGCCGGCCGCGGCCTTCATCTCGGGCACCTGCCTGCGCGTCGACGGCGGGGCACCGAACGCCCGTCGCCACTGGCCGCTGAGCGCACCGGCGACCACGCCGCCGTTCGAGGGCTTCCACCTCGCCGCGCGCCCGCGCGTGCTGGAGGACTGAGCGTGCCGCGCTTCGAGTCCCGCATCGACACGGGCGGCGCCGCGTTCGCGGACCATCGCGCGCACATGCTGGCGCTGATCGCTCAGCATGACGAACTGCGCGCGCGGACGGCGGCCGCCTCCGCCAAGGCCGGTCCGCGTTTCGCCCGGCGCGGCCAGCTGCTGCCGCGCGAGCGCCTGGGCCTGCTGCTCGACGCCGGCGCGCCGTTCCTCGAGCTGTCGGCCTGCGCCGGCTACCTGCAGGACGTGGCCGATCCGGCGAAGACGATCCCGGGCGGCGGCATCCTCGCCGGCATCGGCACGGTGAGCGGCGCACGCTGCCTGGTCGTCGCCGACGACTCGGGCATCGAGGCCGGCGCGCTGCAGCCGATGGGCCTCGAGAAGTTCCAGCGCGCACAGCAGCTGGCCCTCGAGAACCGGCTGCCCTTCCTGCACCTCGTCGAGTCCGCCGGGGCCAACCTGCTGCGCTACCGCGTCGAGGACTTCATCTACGGCGGCTCGCACTACGCGCGCCTCGCACGCCTGTCGGCCGCCGGCATCCCGGTGCTGACGGTGGTGCACGGCAGCTGCACGGCCGGCGGCGCGTACATGCCGGGGCTGTCGGACTACGTGGTGATGGTGCGCGACCGCGCCCGCGCCTTCCTCGCCGGCCCGCCGCTGCTCAAGGCCGCGACCGGCGAGATCGCGACCGAGGAGGAACTCGGCGGCGCTTTGATGCACGCCACGGTCTCGGGGCTTGCCGAGTACCTCGCCGAGGACGACGCCGACGCGATCCGGGCCCTGCGCGAGTACGTCGGGCGGCTCGGCTGGCAGGCGCACGAGGCGGCGCTGCCGGGCGGCCCGCCGCCGCGCTACCCCGCCGACGAGCTGCTCGGCGTGATGCCGCGCGACGGCCGCAAGCCGGTCGACATGCGCGAGGTGATCGCGCGGCTGGTGGACGACTCGGACTTTCTCGAATTCAAGGCCGGCTACGGGCCGGCCACGCCCTGCGTGAACGCCGCCATCGAGGGCCAGCCGGTCGGCATCCTCACCAACAACGGCCCGCTCGATCCGGCGGGGTCGAACAAGGCGACCCACTTCATCCAGGCCTGCTGCCAGAGCGGCGTGCCGCTGCTCTACCTGCAGAACACGACCGGGTACATCGTCGGCACGGAATCCGAGCGCGCCGGCATGATCAAGGACGGCTCGAAGATGATCCAGGCCGTCGCCAACGCGACGGTGCCGCAGGTCACGGTCCAGTGCGGTGCCTCCTTCGGCGCCGGCAACTACGGCATGTGCGGCCGCGGCTTCGCGCCGCGCTTCCTGTTCGCCTGGCCCAATGCGCGCACCGCCGTGATGGGTGCCGAGCAGGCGGCCGGCACCATGGCCATCGTCATGGAGGAATCGGCCCGTGCGCGCGGCGCCGAGCCCGATCGCGCGCAGATTGACGGCATGCGGGCCCGGGTGATCGAGACCTTCGAGCGCCAGACCTCGGCGTTCTACACCTCGGGCCGCCTGCTCGACGACGGCATCGTCGATCCGCGCGACACGCGCCGCGTGCTCGCCACCGTCCTCGCCCTCTTCCGCCGCGAAGCGAACGTGCCGCTGCGCCCGCTCAGCTTCGGCGTCGCCCGTCCCTGACCCGGAGATCCGGCCCCATGCTGTTCACGCCCGAACACGACGAACTCAGGCGCACCGTCGAGCGCTTCTGCGAGCAGGAGATCAACCCGCACGTCGACGCGTGGGAGGAGGCGGGGATCTTTCCGGCGCACGAGGTGTTCCGCAAGCTCGGCGGCCTCGGGCTGCTCGGGCTCGCCAAGCCGACCGCCTTCGGCGGCGCCGGACTCGACTACAGCTACTCGATGGTGATGGCCGAGGCGCTCGGCGCGTGCAATTGCGGCGGCGTGCCGATGGCGATCGGCGTGCAGACCGACATGGCCACGCCCGCGCTCGCGCGCTTCGGCTCCGACGAACTGCGCCGCGAGTTCCTCGCACCGGCCATCGCCGGCGAGATGGTCGCGTGCATCGGCGTGTCCGAGCCGACCGCGGGCTCGGACGTCGCCTCGATCCGCACCACGGCCCGCCCGGCCGGGGGCGGCTACGTGATCAACGGCGGCACGCTCGGGATCACCAACGGCACGCAGGCCGACTGGATGTGCTGCCTCGCGACGACCTCGGACGGCGCTCCGCACCGCAACAAGTCGCTGATCGTGCTGCCGATGAAGACACCCGGCGTGCAGGTCGCGCGCAAGCTGCGCAAGATCGGCATGAACTCCTCCGACACCGCGCAGATCTTCTTCGACGAGGTGCGCGTCCCGCAGCGCTACCGCATCGGCGAGGAGGGCCAGGGCTTCACCTACCAGATGCTGCAGTTCCAGGAAGAGCGCCTGTGGGGCGCGGCCAACGCGCTGCAGGGGCTCGACAAGGCGATCCGCAACACCATCGAGTACACGCGCGAGCGCCGCATCTTCGGCCGGCCGGTGCTCGACAACCAGGTCGTGCACTTCACGCTCGCCGAGCTGCAGACCGAGGTCGAGGCCCTGCGCGCGCTGGTCTACCGCGCGACCGAACTCTATGTCGCCGGGCAGGACGTCACGCAGCTCGCCTCGATGGCCAAGCTCAAGGGCGGCCGCCTCACGCGCGAGGTCGCGGACAAGTGCCTGCAGTACTGGGGCGGCATGGGCTTCACCTGGGAGAACCCGGTGTCGCGCCTGTACCGCGACGGGCGGCTCGCCTCGATCGGCGGCGGCGCGGACGAGGTGATGCTCGGCATCATCTGCAAGCTGGCCGGCACCCTGCCGAGAGGTTGAGCGCGATGAGCCTCGACACGCCCGCACCCGGCGCCGTGCTGCAGTACGAGCGGCGCGGCCCATTCTGGTTCGCGCGACTCAATCGAGCGGACAAGCGCAACGCGCTCTCCGAGGACCTGATCGAGGCGCTGGGCCTCGCGTGCGACGCGGTCGGCGCCGACCTCGAGGCCCGCGCGCTCGTGCTGTGGGGAGCCGGCGGCCATTTCTGCGCGGGCGCGGACTTCGGCCGTTTCCTCGAGCTGATGGCGGCCGAGCCGGGGCCCGGCGTCGATCCGATCGTCACCCACAACCGCGCCTTCGGCGCCCTGCTCGAGCGCCTCGCGGCGCTGCCCGTGCCGACCGTCGCCGTCGTGCGCGGCGCCGCGATGGGCGGCGGCTGCGGTCTCGCGGCGATCGCCGACCGCGTGATCGCCGCCGACGACGCCGTGTTCGCCATGCCGGAGGTGACGCTCGGCGTCGCCCCGGCCCAGATCGCCCCGTTCGTCGTGCGCCGGGTCGGCGCCACGCGCGCCCGCTGGCTGATGCTGGAGGCGGGCCGGCTGGACGCGCACGCGGCCCGTGACGCGGGGCTCGCCGATGCGGTCGTCCCGGTCGCCGGGCTGGCGGACGCCGTGCGCGACACGCTGGCGTCGCTGGCGTCCGCCGAGCCGGCGGCGCTGCGGGCGACGAAGCGCATCGTGCAGCGCGCGGACCACCTCGCCCTGCCGGATGCGCTCGACGACGCCGCGCGCGAGTTCGCCGGCCTGCTGCGCCACGGCGCCGCCCGCGAGGGCATCGCAGCCACCCGCGAGCGGCGCGCACCGCGCTGGCGCGTCGCGCTGCCCGACCTGCCGGAATTCACGTGAAGACGCTCAACCGCCTGCTGATCGCCAACCGCGGCGAGATCGCGGTGCGCATCGCGCGCACGGCGCGCGCGCTCGGCATCACCACCATCGCGGTCTGCTCGGACGCGGACCGCGACGCACCGCACGTGGCCGCCTGCGACGAACACGTGCCGATCGGCGGCACGACGCCCGCCGAGTCGTACCTGCGCATCGACCAGGTACTCGCCGCGGCCCGTCGCGCGCACGCGCAGGCCATCCACCCCGGCTACGGATTCCTCTCCGAGAACGCCGCATTCGCGGCGGCGGTGACGGACGCGGGCCTGCTGTTCGTCGGCCCGCCGGCCGCCGCGATCGAGGCCATGGGCGACAAGGCGCGCGCGCGCCGCCGCATGGCCGCCGCAGGCGTACCGGTGGTGCCCG
>JBPOHK010000118.1:0-3064 GCA_052035645.1 Pseudomonadota bacterium | reverse complement strand
GCAGGTCGCCGGCTGGAACGTCACCGTGCGGCCGGGCCCGGCCATGCTCGTGCACGGCAACGATCCGCTGCGCCTGTTCACCGAGCTCGAGACCCTCGGTCCCGTCTCCGCGCGCGCCGACGCCGGCCGCATCCCGCCGCTCGCCGAGCTCGACCCCGAGCAGTGCCTGCTGTCCTGGACGCTGCGGCTCGACGCCGCCGTGCCGCTCGAGCAGGTCGTGCAGGTGTTCGACTGGGCGGACGGCGACTGTGAACTGGCCTACGACCCCATCCTCGCGCCCGTCGCCGAGGGCGTCGAGCCGCTGATCGCGCCGGCTCCCGCGCCGGAGGCGTCCGAGTCCGCGCCTGCCGTCGCCGACGCCGCGGCGAAGCCGGAGCGGGCCGACGCCGGCGAAGCGCGCCACGCCGCCGCGGGCGACCACAGCTCCATCCGCGTCAGCATCGAGAAGATCGACGAGCTGATGAACACCGTGGGCGAGCTGGTGATCACGCAGTCCATGCTCTCCCAGTCGGCCCAGCACCTCGACGGCCACACGGCCGACGAGCTGCGGGCCGGTCTCGCGCAGTTCGAGCGCCAGATGCGCGCGCTGCAGGAAAGCGTGATGCGCGTGCGCATGCTGCCGATCAGCTTCGTCTTCAACCGCTTCCCGCGCATGGTGCGCGACCTGAGCCAGAAGCTCGGCAAGCAGATCGAGCTCAGGATGCTCGGCGAGCAGACCGAGCTCGACAAGACGGTGCTCGAGAAGATCGGCGACCCGCTCGTGCACCTGGTGCGCAACAGCGTCGACCACGGGCTCGAGTCGGTCGAGAAGCGCGTCGCGGCCGGCAAGCCGGCGACCGGCACGATCACGCTCAACGCCTACCACAAGGGCGGCAACGTCACGGTCGAGGTGACCGACGACGGCGGCGGCCTCGACCGCGAGAAGATCCTGCGCAAGGCCCGCGAGCGCGGCCTCGTGGGCGCCGACGAGGAGATCTCCGACGACCGCGTCTACCAGCTGATCTTCGCGCCCGGCTTCTCGACGGCCGACGTGGTCAGCGACGTGTCGGGCCGCGGCGTCGGCATGGACGTCGTGCGCCGCAACGTCAACGAGCTCGGCGGCCACATCCAGGTGCTGTCGGAGGCGGGCAAGGGCACGACCGTGCGCATCCGCCTGCCGCTCACGCTCGCGATCCTCGACGGCCAGCTGGTGCGCGTCGGCGAGGAGATCTACGTCGTGCCGCTGGTGGCGATCGTCGAGACGATCCAGGTCGCGAAGGACCGGGTCAGCTCCGTGGGCGGCAGCGCCGAGCTGTTCCGCCTGCGCGACGACTACATCCCGATCGTGCGCCTGTACGAGCTGTTCGACATCCCGGCGCGCACGACCGACCTGCTCGAGGGCCTGCTGATGATCCTCGAGGCGGACGGTCGCCGCATCGGCCTGTTCGTGGACGACCTGCTCGCGCAGCAGCAGGTGGTCATCAAGAGCCTCGAAGCGAACTTCCGGTCGGTACCGGGGCTCGCGGGCGCCACGATGCTCGGGGACGGGCACGTCGCGCTGATCATCGACGTCCCCGGCCTGATCCTGAGCGTCGAGCACGGCGGAGCGGGACGCGCGCCGCTGCTCACACAGTCGGCCGCCTGAGCGGCCTGGGAGAGAAGTCATGAGTGAAGCGGGTCTGAAGGCGGTCGGCGAGATGGAGGGGCAGGGGCAATACCTGACCTTCCGGCTCGCCACCGAGGAATACGGCATCGACATCCTGAGCGTGCAGGAGATCAAGGGCTGGAGCGGCGCGACGCCGCTGCCGGAGTCGCCCCACTACCTGCTCGGCGTGATCAACCTGCGCGGCAGCGTCGTGCCGATCATCGACCTGCGCAAGCGCTTCGGCCTGCCGCAGGCCGACTTCGGCCCGACCACGGTCGTGATCGTCGCGCGGGTCGAACTGGCCGACGGCGTGCGCATCGCCGGCTTCGTGGTCGACGCCGTGTGCGAGGTCTACACCGTCGGTCCCGAGGACCGTCGCCCGATCCCGGAAGCCGTCACCGGCACCCAGGAGTTCGTGCAGAGCCTCGCCACGGTCGAGGACAAGATGATCATCCTGCTCGACATCGAGCGTCTGCTTGGCCAGGCCAGCGTGGGGTCCATGGACTTCGCGATGCAGGCCGCATAGGGGAGCAACGGCAATGAGCTGGCTCAACAGGTTCGTACCCGGCCACAGGGAACCGGTCGTTGACGCCATGGAACAGGCCCGAATCGCGGATCTCGAAGGCAAGGTCGCGGCCATCGACAAGGTGATGGCCACCATCGAGTTCGACCTCACCGGCAAGATCCTCACCGCGAACGCGAACTTCCTCGGTGCCCTCGGGTACCGGCTCGAGGAGGTCGTCGGCCGCCACCACTCGATGTTCGTCGAGCCCGCGTTCCGCGACAGCGCGGCCTACCGCGAGTTCTGGGCGAAGCTCGGCCGCGGCGAGTTCGACGCGCAGCGCTACAAGCGCATCGGCAAGGGCGGGCGCGAGGTCTGGATCCAGGCCAGCTACAACCCGGTGTTCGACCGCGCGGGCAAGCCGGTCAAGGTCGTCAAGTTCGCGACCGACATCACCGAGCAGGTGCGCGCCGCCGCCCAGTTCGAGGACGCGGTGCGCGAGACGGAACAGGTCATGCAGGCCGCCGGCAAGGGCGAGCTCGACCGCCGCGTGAGCCTCTCGGGCAAGAGCGGCGCGGTCGAGCACATGGCGCAGGGCGTCAACCTGCTGCTCGACAACATCCAGGGCATCGTGCGCGACACGGCCGGGCTGGTCGATGCCGCCCTCGCCGGCGACCTCGTCAGCCGGCTGGACGAAGCCGGCCGCGCCGGCGACTTCCTCTCGCTGGTCCACGGACTCAACGCGCTGCTCGAGAACGTGCGCGGGATCGTGGGTTCGATCAAGGTCGCGGCGGCGGAGGTTCAGGGCGGTGCGGAGGAGATCAGCAAGGGCAACACCTCGCTGAGCCAGCGCACCGAGGAGCAGGCCTCGAGCCTCGAGGAGACGGCTTCCTCGATGGAGCAGATGACCTCGACGGTGAAGCAGACGGCGGACAACG
>JBPOHK010000010.1:0-12709 GCA_052035645.1 Pseudomonadota bacterium | reverse complement strand
GAGCGCGCCCGCGGCGGCGTGGGACTCATCGTGACCGGCGGCTTCGCGCCCAACGTCGAGGGCTGGGCCGCGCCCTTCTCCGGGCGGCTCGCCTCGCGCAGCGCCGCCGCCCAGCACCGCCCCCTCACCGCCGCAGTGCAGTCGGAGGGCGGCAAGGTCGCGCTGCAGATCCTGCACACCGGCCGCTACGCCTTCCACCCGCTCGCCGTCGCCCCGTCGCCGATCAAGGCGCCGATCTCGCCGTTCCGGCCGCGCGAGCTGTCCGCCCGCGGCATCGAGCGGCAGATCCGCGCCTACGTGCGCTGCGCGAGCCTCGCCCGCGAAGCCGGGTACGACGGCGTCGAGGTGATGGGCTCGGAAGGCTATTTCATCAACCAGTTCCTCGCCGCCCGCACCAACAAGCGGCGCGACGACTGGGGCGGCGACTACTCGCACCGCATGCGCCTGCCGGTCGAGATCGTCACGCGCATGCGCGAGGCCGTGGGCCCCGACTTCATCATCGTGTACCGGCTCTCGATGCTCGATCTCGTGCCCGACGGCAGCAACTGGGCGGAAGTCGTGCAGCTCGCGCAGGCGCTCGAACGCGCCGGGGTCACCATCCTCAACACCGGCATCGGCTGGCACGAGGCACGCATCCCGACCATCGCCACCTCGGTGCCGCGCGCGGCCTTCGCCTGGGTCACGCGCAAGCTCAAGGCCGACGTGCGCGTGCCGCTGTGCGCCAGCAATCGCATCAACGTACCCGAGGTGGCCGAGCGCATCCTCGCCGAAGGCAGTGCCGACATGGTCTCGCTGGCCCGGCCGCTGCTCGCCGACGCCGGGTTCGTGGCCAAGGCCGCCGCCGGCCGCGCGGACGAGATCAACACCTGCATCGCGTGCAACCAGGCGTGCCTCGACCACATCTTCGAGCGCCGGCTCGCCTCCTGCCTGGTCAATCCGCAGGCTGGGCACGAGACCGAGTGGGACATCCGGCCGACGCAGCACACAAAGTCCATTGCGGTCGTCGGCGCCGGCCCGGCGGGACTCGCCTGCGCCACGCTGCTGGCCGAGCGCGGTCACCGGGTCGACCTGTACGAGGCCGCCGACGAGATCGGCGGGCAGTTCAATCTCGCGATGCGCATCCCGGGCAAGGAGGAGTTCCGCGAGACCCTGCGCTATTTCTCGCGCCGCATCGAACTCACCGGCGTGCGGCTGCACCTCGGCACCCGCGCCGACGCGACGAGCCTGCGCGCCGGGGGCTACGACGAGATCGTGCTCGCCACGGGGGTCACGCCGCGCGACCCGGCCATTCCCGGTGCGCGCGAGCACGCGGGCCGGGTGGTCAGCTATGCCGACGTGCTGCGCGGCGCGCCGGTCGGACCGCGGGTCGCCATCGTGGGCGCCGGCGGCATCGGCTTCGATCTCGCCGGGTTCGTGCTCGAGGCCGGCCGCTCGCCCACGCTCGATCCCGCGGCGTGGCTGCGCGAATGGGGCATCGTCGACCCGGCCATCGCCCGCGGCGGGCTCGGCACGCCCGAGGTTCCGCCGCCGCCGCGCGAGGTCACGCTCCTGCAGCGCAAGTCCGGTGGCTTTGGCCGCACGCTCGGCAAGACCACGGGCTGGATCCACCGCACTTCGCTGAAGCAGCGGCGCGTGAGGATGCTGGGCGGCGTGAACTACGAGCGCATCGACGCGGACGGCCTGCACGTGAGCTTCGGCGAGCGCCGCGAGCGGCCCACGCTGGTCGCCGTCGACACCATCGTCCTGTGCGCCGGACAGGAGCCGCTGCGCGAGCTCGCCGCGCCGCTGCGGCAGGCGGGCGCGACCGTCCACCTGGTCGGCGGCGCGGACGTGGCGGCGGAACTGGACGCGAAGCGGGCCATCGAGCAGGGCTCGCGCCTCGCGGCCGCGCTCTAGCACTCACCCGGTCGTCAGCGACTCGCACACGGCGCCGCCGGCGTGCTCCTCGGCGCGGCGCGCGGCGTGCAGCGCCTTGAGCAGCTGCGCGTGCGCCGCCTCGTCCTGGCCCGCGTGCAACAGCCGCCCGGCGGCCTCCGCCACCTTCTCGAGCAGCGCACACCGCTGGTCCAGGTACAGCAGCGTCTTGCCGAGGCAGCGGTGATCGCGGTCTTCGTCGAGCAGCGCACGGGCCGAGCGCAACGCCCGCCCGTACTCGTCGCGGCCCGGCCTGGCCTGGTACTCCATCGGGGCCGCGGCCGCGGCGTCGGTCGGATCCGGGTCCGCGCCGGCGCCGGTCCGGCCGCCGCGTCGCGGCGGGCCCCGCAGCAGCGCGGAAATGATGTCGGACGTGGTGACGATGCCGAGCACGTGCCCCGCCTCGTCGACCACGGGCACGGCGTGCACGCCGAGTTCGGCCAGCCGGTCCGCGGCTTCGGCGATGCCGGCTTCGGGCGGCAGGCTCGTGACGGGGGTGCGCATCAGGCGCTCGAGCGTGACGTGCTGGTCGAGCCACGCGGCGGGGTCGTCCAGGTGCTTCGGCGCGAAGTGCTCGAGCTTGAGCAGGTCGGCGGTGCTCAGCATGCCGGCGAGCCGGCCCTCCGACACCACCGGCAGGTGGTGGATCCGGTACTGGCGAAAACAGTCGACGGCGATGCTGACCGGCTGGTTCACGTCCACCACGACCACGGTCTCGGTCATGATGCTGGCAAGGGGTTCGTCGGCACGCATGGCGGGTCTCCGTGCCCAGCTTAGCCCCGCCGGCGGCGCCGGAACGTGACGCGCGTTCGATCGGCGGCCACGGTCCATCGGTACCGATACCGATGGCCGTGGGCATTCGCCGCGGGCGCCCGCTCAGTCGTGCTTCATCTCGGCCGGCACGCCGGCCCGTCCCGTGACGTGCAGCAGGATGCCGAGCACCGCCATCGCCCACACGATCACCGGGCTCGACGGCAGGTCCGTCACCAGCGAGGCGGCGAGGCCGACGGCGTAACTCGCCACGGCCAGCAGGTAACCGAGCAGCAGCTGCCGGCCGCGGCCGTGCCGGTAGGTCGCCAGCGCCGGAACGATCAGCGTGGTGAACACGAGGTAGACGCCGACCAGCTGCACCGACATCGTCACCATCAGCGCGAACAGCACGTAGAAGCCGATGGTGCCGACGCGTTCGCGGGCCCTGAACCAGACGGCCAGGAACAGCGCGGTGAGCACCGCGGCGCGCACCAGCTGGTCGGTCGACACCCAGAGGATCTGGCCGGCGAGCAGGTCCTTCAGCTCCTCGCCGCCGTGCGGGTTGTTGGCGAGCAGCAGGATCTGCGCGGTCGAGGCGAGCACGAACAGCACGCCAATCAGGGCTTCCTGCACCTCCGGCCGCCGGCGCTCGGTCCAGGTGAGCAGCAGCGCGCCGAGCAGCGCCGCGGCCACCGCGGCGACCTGCGTGCTCCAGCCCTGCAGCTCCATGCCGAAGGAATGCGCGGCGATCACCCCGAGGCCGGCCACCTGCGCGATGGCGAGGTCGATGAACACGATGCCGCGGCGCAGGACCTGCTGGCCGAGCGGCACGTGCGAGAGCACGACGAGCAGGCCGGCGACGAACGCCGGCCACAGGATGCTCAGGTCACCGGCGAGGTCGCTCATCTCAGGGCCGCCGTCAGCTGGTCGAGGGTGTCGTCGAACAGCCCGAACAGGTCCTTCGCCGTGGGCGAGCCGCCGACCGAGAACGGCAGCACGACCACCTTCGTGTGCACCCGCTCGGCCAGCCAGTCGGCCGCCTTCGGGTCGTTGTAGGCGTTGCGCAGGATCATGCGCGGCGGGCTCGCGCCGAGCTTCTGCACCAGGCCCGCGAGGTAGCCCGCGCTCGGCGGCACGCCCGGCTTGGGCTCGATCGCCGCCAGTTCGGCCATGCCCAGCCAGCGGACCAGGTAGGTCTGGTCCTTGTGGATGACGACCACCGGCACGCCCTTGAGCGGCGCCGCCCGCGTCGTCCAGCGCGTCATCGCCTGCGCCCAGCGCGCCTGGAAGTCCGTGCCGCGCTGCTGGTAGTACGCGGCATTCGCCGGATCCACCTGCGCCAGCCGGAGGCTCAGCGCGCGGGCCGCCGTCGCGATGTTGCGCGGGTCGAGCTGCACGTGCGGATTGCCGAGGGGGTGCACGTCGCCCATGGAGCGGTCGACCGCGGTCGGAACGTCCAGCATCTTCAGCACCGAGGCGATCTCGAAGTAGCCGGGCGCGCCGGGCTGGATCTTCGTGTTGCCCGACTCCTGCAGCAGCACGGGCAGCCAGCCGATCTCGAGCTCGGCGCCCGTCGCCACCACGAGGTCCGCGGTGCGGGCTCGCGCCACGAGGCTGGGCTTGGCGTCGACGCGGTGCACGTCCTGCAGGGCCGTGGTGGCCGTGTAGACGTTGACCTTGTCGCCACCGAGCTCGCCGGCCAGCGATCCCCAGTCGGCGGTCGTGGCCAGCACCTTGATGGCGGCGTGCGCGGGCAGCGCGAAGACCAGTGCACAGGCGAGGCAGAGACTGCGGAGATAGCGGTTCATGAGCGTCTCCTAGAACTTGTGCGCGCCGTGCGCGCCGATGGCGTAGATGTACTGCAGCAGGAACTGCCGGTCGTCCTCGGCATCCCGCGAGTCGTCCCAGGCGTACTGCGCGCGCAGCCGCGTGAACTCGCTCGGGCTCCAGTCCACCATGGTCGTGATGCGGCTCGGCGTCGCCGGCAGCAGCGACGGGAAGTCGCCGGCCAGCAGGTCGCCGCTGCGCACCAGGCCGATGCGGGTGTCGCCGGCATCGAGCGCGTCGTAGCGCAGGCCGAAGCGCCAGCGCGGGTTGTACTGGTACACGCCCTGCAGGTACCAGCCGTCCTGGACGCTGCGGTACGCGTCGGCGAGTCCCGCGCCGTCCACGTCGAACGCCAGGGTGCCGTCCTCGGTGCGGCGCAGGTACTCGGCCTGCAGCTTGAGCGCGCTGCGGCGCGTGTCCCGGAAGTGCCACTTCAGCGTGGCGTCCGCGATCCACGTCTCGGAGCTGCCGCTGAACGCGTTCACCACCGGGTTGCCGAGGCTGTCGACGTCCTCCCAGGCGCGCTCCTCGGCGTCGAGGTCGGCCCACGCCAGGCCGGCCCGCCACGAGAGCGAGTCGCCGAGGTCGCCGCCGACGTGCGCGAACAGCGTGGTGCCGTTCAGCCCGTTGCGGCCGAGCCGCGTGCCGGGATACTCCCCGCCGTTGCCGCTCTCCGCGCCGAACTCGAGGAACGTGTCCGTCGGCGCGAGCCACTTCACCTGCACGCCGTCCTGGCGGAACTGGCCGCCGTAGAAAGCCTGGTAGGCGAGCGGCTGGTCGACGAAGTCCCACGCGTGGGCGTGCACTTCGTTGAGGTAGCCGAACCCGGAGAAGAAGCGGCCCGCCTTGACCGTGAACCCGGCCGGCAGGGCCGTGGTGCGCGCGAACGCCTCCTCGACCTCCACCTCGCCCTCGGGCGTCAGGGCCATGGTGAGGGCGGCCGTGAAGTACGGATCGACGCTCGCCGCGAAGGTGACCTCGGACTCGCCGAGGTTGAAGCTGCGCTCGCCCGGCCCGATCTCGCCGCCGTTCGGCATGAAGCCCGCGATGTGGTAGTCGGCCGGGTCCTGGGACGTGTCGACGTAGGTGCCGGCCAGGATCACGGAGATGGACGGATTGAACGCGTTCGACGTGCGGGCCGGTGCCGACGCCACGGGGGCGGGCTCGGGGGCCGGGGCGGCGGCCGCCACCGGCTCCGCCGACTCGAGCTGCTCGAGTCGCTGCTCGAGCGCGCTCATCTTGCGGGCGTAGTCGGACTTCAGGGCGTCGATCTCCGCGCGCAGCGCGGCGACGTCGTCGCCGGCCAGTACGCGGCCGGGCACACAGGCAGCGGCCAGCACGATGGCCGTCATGACACGGGAAGCTTGTCCCATGGGTATCTCCTCGCAGGAATGAAAGGCACGCCGGCGCGCGGCCGGCGACGAACTCAGTCGCGGGTGCCGATCAGCGAGGAGGCGCGCGCGGTCGGAACGCGCGCAGGACGAGGCGTGCGTGCGGCGCGGCCACGACGGGCCGGCGCGACGCGAAGAAGCGCTGGAACGCGAGGAAGAAGGCGAAGACCGCCGCGCCGCCCGTCACCAGCAGCGTGGCGTGCCCGACGCAGTCGGTGCAGACGATGGCGTGCTGGCCCGGGGCGTTCGCCGGCCGGTGGTCGCCGAGGTGCGACAACGCGTGCGCCATCGCCAGCGACTGCGCGATGCACAGGGCGACGAGGGCGAGGATGACCGTGAGTTGTCGACGTCGGGGGTTCAGGGCCGGCTCCTTTGCGCGGCCATCCTAGCCCACGCACGCGCCGGTTGACGAGTCCCGGCGCGCGAAATACCGGCGGGAATCCACGGAATCAGGCCGACCGGGGGGCCGCGCCGGACTTGTCGAGCAGCATCTCCACCTTGTCGCGGAAGCTGCGGCTCAGCTTGATCTCCTGGCCGGACTGCAGCCGCAGGAAGCACTCGCCGTTGACGTGCGGCCGCAGCGAGCGGACCCGCGCCAGGTTGACGATGGTCGAGCGGTGCACGCGCTGGAAGACCGACGGGTCGAGCATGTCCTCCAGCTCCTTCATCGTGGCGCGCAGCACGTGCGTCTGCCCGCCGGCGTGCAGGCACATGTAATCGCCGGCGGCGTCGATCCAGTCGATGGTCGCGACGTCGAGCCGCAGCGTCTCGCGGCCGGAGCGGATCGGCAGCATGGTCGCGTAGCGGCGCACCGGCTGCCCGACCGCGGCGAGCGCCTCCGGCTCGATCTCGCCCTTGCCGGAGAGGTCGGCGATCAGCGCCATGAGCTGCTCGCGCTGCGCGAGCGCCTGCTTCTGCTGCCACTGGGCCCGCACGCGCTCGAGCGCGCGGGCGAGCCGCTCGTCGTCCACCGGCTTCAGCAGGTAGTCGAGCGCGTGCGACTCGAAGGCGTCGATCGCGAACTTGTCGAAGGCGGTCACGAACACGACCATCGGCATGCTCTCGGTCGGCACCTGCTTCACGACGTCGATGCCGGAGAGGCCCGGCATCTGGATGTCGAGGAACATGAGGTCGGGCGCCAGCTCGGCGATGGCGTTCAGGGCCTCGCGGCCGTTCGAGCACTGGCCGACGATCTGCACGTCGCCCGCGTCCTGCAGGCGCAGCTCGAGGCCGCGGCGGGCCAGCGGCTCGTCGTCGACGATGAGGGTGCGGATGGTCATGGCTGCGTCGCCCTCTCGAAAGGCATGGTGATCTCCATTCTGAGGCCGGGTCGCGAAAAGCGCACGGCCAGCTTCTGGTGCTCGCCGTACAGCACCGCGAGCCGCTCGCGCGTGTTGCGGAAGCCGACGCCGCGGCCGCTGCCGAGCTCGACGCCGACCGGCAGGCCCGGGCCGTCGTCCTGCACCACCAGCATCAGCCGGCCGTCGTCGGCCCGGTGCGCCTCGATGCGCAGCCGCCCGCCCTCCTCGCGCGGCGCGACCGCGTACTTGAGGGCGTTCTCCACCAGCGGCTGCAGCACCAGCGAGGGCACCAGCGCCTGCTGCACGTCGTCGTCGATCTCGTACTCGAGGCGCAGGCGCTCGCCGAAGCGCAGCTTCTCGATGCCGAGGTAGAGGTTGAGCGCGTCGACCTCCTGGCGCAGCGTGACCTTCTTCATCGGGTCCTGGTCGAGCGTGTAGCGCAGGAAGTCCGACAGCCGGCCGATCGCCTGGTTGGCCACCTTGCCCTGGTTGTCGAGCACCAGGGTCGAGATGGCGTTGAGGGTGTTGAACAGGAAATGCGGGTTCAGCTGGTAGCGCAGCATCTTCACCTGCGCCTCCTGCGCCAGCACCGAGGCCTTGAGGGCCGCCTCGCGCTCGGACTGCAGCGTCTCGTAGTACTTGATGCCGAAGTACAGGCCGGACCAGCACAGCAGCAGGTACATCGAGCTCAGCGTGCCGCTGAAGATCCCGAACCACGGCTCCTTGGTCATCCACTCCTCGACCAGCCGGTCGTAGGAGTAGTTGATGACCGAACGCCAGGCGAGCGCGGTCACCCAGGACGCGCCGAGCGCGCCGACGATGATCGTGACCGGGCGGCGGTGCCAGAGCCAGCGGTAGAAATAACGCAGCGGAGCCGAGAGGATGAAGCCGCCGAGGGCCGCGATCGCGACCACGCCCATGTAGCCGATCGGGCGCTCGTACAGCAGCGCGCCGAGGTACTGGGCGATGAGGTAGGCGCTCCAGCCGAGCGTGTGCAGGGCCCAGAACAGCAGTTCGCGGTTGCGGCGGACGTCGTCGAGAGTCACGGCCGGCAGCTTAGCCCCCGTCCGGCCGGGAATGGAACGGTTCATCGCGCCCGGCGCACGGCTCGGCTCCGCCGCCCGGCCGGGCGGGTCACCGGGAACGCATCGACCCGGGTAGGCTAGTCGCATGCGCCTGCACCCCGGCACCTTCCTCGGCCACTGCGAGCTGCGCCGCTGCGTCGGCGAGCTGCAGCTCGCCGAGCTCCAGCCCACCGTCGAGGCCCGCCACGTGCGCACCCACGTCCACGAGGACGCTCACCTCGTGCTGGTGACCCGCGGCCGGTACGTCAGCACGGCGGCCGGCATGCCGCCGGTGGCGGACGACACGGTGCTCGTGCTGAACCCGCCGGGCACCGAGCACCGCGACCACTTCGAGCGCCTCGACGGCCGCTTCCTGACGATCTCGATGTCGCCGCGCGCGGGGCAGGAGTACGCCGCGGCCGCGCGCCTGCCCGGGCGGCCGGTGCGTCTCGGCGAGTCGGCGGTCGCGCACGCCCTGCTGCTGCGTCACGAGTTGCGGACCTGGGACGCGAGTTCGCCGCTGGCGACCGAGTCGCTGGTCGCCGGCCTGTGCGGCGACGCGGCCCACGGCGAGCGCGGGCGCGGCGGCCGCGGCCCCGGCTGGCTGGAGCGCGCGCGGGCCCGCCTCGACGACGACCCCCTCCACACGCCTGCGCTCGCCGAGCTGGCGCGGGACACCGGCGTCCACCCGGTGTACTTCTCGCGCGCGTTCCGCCGCCGCTACGGGTGCTCGCCCGGCGAGTACCTGCGCCGGCGCCGCCTCGAGCGCGCCATCGGCCTGCTGCGCACCCGGCGCGTTCCGCTCGCGCAGGTCGCCGTCGAGTCCGGCCACGCCGACCAGCCGCATTTCACGCGCGCCTTCGCCCGCCGCTTCGGCATCAGCCCCGGCCGCTTCCGCTCGCTGCTCGGCTGAGCGCGGCATGGTTCAGTGCGTGCAAGTCGCGCGGGCCGCGGCCTGCTAGCCTCGTCGCAGGTTCTGGCTCGGGGACATCCGCATGCGAACACTCTCGGCCCTGCTGCTCGCGGCGCTCGCCGCGCCCGCCCTCGCCGCACCGCCCGCCGCGTCCGACGGCACCGGCTTCGCGCCGGTGACCGCGGCGGTCGAGGCCGGCGAGTACGGCGCGATCACCAGCATCGTGGTGGCCCGCGACGGCCGCATCCTCTACGAGCACTACTTCGACGCGGACGGCGCGCAGGCCCGCCGCAACACCCGCTCGGCCACCAAGACGGTGGCCGGCATGCTCGCCGGCATCGCGATCGCCGAAGGCCGCCTGCGCGGCGTCGATGCGCCCGTGCTGCCCCTGCTCGGCCGGCGCACGGCGCCCGCGAACGACGACCCGCGCAAGGCGCGCATCCGCATCGAGGACCTGCTCACGATGTCGTCGCTGCTCGAGTGCGACGACGAGAACGCGTACTCGCGCGGCAACGAGGAACGCATGTACCTCGTCGAGGACTGGGTGGGCTTCTACCTGGACCTGCCGGTCCAGGGCTTTCCCGAATGGATGCCGAAGCCCGCGGACTCGCCGTACGGCCGCAGCTTCCGCTACTGCACGGCCGGCGTGACGACGCTCGGCGCGGCGCTGCAGGGCGCCGTCGGCATGCCGCTCGAGCAGTACGCGCAGGCCCGGCTGTTCGACCCGCTCGGGATCGAGGCGCCGCACTGGCAGCGCTCGCCGCTCGGCCTCGCGCAGGCGGGCGGCGGGCTCGGCCTGCGCAGCCGCGACCTGCTCACGCTCGGGCAGCTCTACCTCGACGGCGGTCGCTTCCAGGGCCGGCAGGTCGTGCCCGAGGGCTGGGTGCGCCAGTCGGTCACGCCGAAGGCGCGCGTCGCGGACGGCGTGGAGTACGGCTACCTGTGGTGGCTGATGAGCTTCCCGGTCGGGGACGCGACCTGGTCGTCGTTCGCGATGAACGGCGCCGGCGGCAACACCGTGCAGGTCTTCCCGGAGCGCCGGGTCGTCGTGGTGATCACCACGACCAATTTCGACCGGCCGCAGCCGCACGCCATCACGCGCAAGCTGCTGACGCAGCAGATCCTGCCGCGCCTCTGAGGGCCGCGCGGCGACGGGGTGATACCCTTGCGCCATGCGTTCGTCCTTCGTGCCCACGCGCTGGCTCGCACTTGCCAGCCTCGCCCTGCTTGCGGCCTGCGCGAGCGAGCCCCATCGCCCCGGCGGCGTGCTGGTGCGCGACCAGTCGCAGTGGATCCCCGTGGCCTGGGACGCGCTGCCCGGCTGGAACGACGATCGCGTGCAGCAGGCGTGGCCCGCGCTGCTGCGCAGCTGCCGGCGGCCGACGCCGGAGTGGGCAGCCACCTGCGCCCGCGCCGTGCAGGCCGGGCCGCGCGACGAGCGGCAGGTGCGCGCGTGGCTGACGCAGAACCTGCGGCCGTACCGCGTCGAGTCCCGCCAGGGCCAGGCGCAGGGCCTCATCACGGGGTACTACGAACCGCAGTTCGAGGCCCGGCGCCGGCCCGACGGGCGCTACGCCACGCCACTGCACTCGCCGCCCGCCGACCTCGCCACGCGCCGTCCCTGGTGGACGCGCCGCGAGATCGCCACCCTGCCCGCGGCGCAGGCGGCGCTGCGCGGCCGGGAGATCGCCTTCCTCGCCGATCCGCTCGATGCGCTCGCGCTGCAGATCCAGGGCTCGGGCCGGCTGCGCATCGCCGAGCCGGACGGCACGGTGCGCAGCTCGCGGGTGGCCTACGCCGGCAGCAACGAGCAGCCGTACCGGTCGGTGGGCCGCTGGCTGATCGACCAGGGCGAGCTGCCGCCGACGCAGGCCTCCTGGCCGGCCATCCGCGACTGGGCGCACAACCACCCCGCGCGCCTGGACGAGCTGCTCTGGTCCAACCCGCGCTACGTGTTCTTCCGCGAGGAGCCGCTGGCGGATCCGGCGCAGGGCCCGCGCGGCGCGCAGGGCGTGGCCCTCACGCCCGGCCGCTCGATCGCCGTCGACCCGAAGAACGTGCCCTACGGCACGCCCGTGTGGCTGGCCACGACGGAGCCGCGGTCGGACCGGCCGCTGCGTCGGCTGGTGGTCGCGCAGGACACGGGCAGCGCGATCGTCGGGCCGGTGCGCGTGGACTACTTCTGGGGCTGGGACGGCCCTGCCGCCGAGCAGGCGGGACGGATGCGCCAGCCGCTGCGCATGTGGGTGCTCTGGCCGCGCTGAGCGCTCACCAGTCGAGCGTGCCCGTGACGACCGTCTGCGTGCGCCCGCCAATCCAGACCTCGCCGTCGTCGTCGACGCCGATCTCGACCACGCCGTCGCGACCCACCTCGCGCCCTTGCGACGCTTGGAAGCGGCGCGCCGGCAGGGCGTCCTGAACGTGCAGCCAGGAGCCGATGGCCGCGTTGGCGCTGCCGGTGACCGGGTCTTCCGGGATGCCGTCGGCCGGTACGAACGCCCGCACGACGAGACCGAAGCCGCCCGCGGCCTGCCGTGCATAGACCGCCACGCCGACGGCGCCGTCGGCCCGGTTGGCCGCAGCCATCGTTTCGAGGTCCGGCCGCAGGCCGCGCACCACCGACTCGTCGGCGAGTTCGATGCACCACCAGCGCGGGCCGTTGTCGATCAGCACGGGTCGCAGCCGGCCGAGGGGCGCACCGCGCAGGGCGGCGAGCACCCGTGAGGCGTCGCCGGCCCGCTCGACGCCGCGGGGCGCGCGAACATGGATCGAGCGCACGCCGTCGGCGACGTCGACGCGCAACGGCAGGAGACCCGCGCCGCATTCCTGGACCATCCGGCGGGTGTGACCCGGCACGAGTCCGGCCTCGAACACGGCGTGGGCGGTGCCGACGCTCGGGTGGCCGGCGAACGGCAGTTCGCGCGCCGGCGTGAAGATCCGCAGGCGGTAGTCCGCGCCCGGTTGCGTGCACGGCAGGATGAACGTCGTCTCCGACAGGTTCAGCCACGCCGCGATGCGCTGCATGGCCGCCGGATCGAGACCGTCGGCGTCGAGCACCACGCCAAGCGGGTTGCCCTGGCCGGGTGCCGCGGAGAAGACGTCGAGTTCGAAGAATCGTCGCCGGGCCATCGCATCAGTCTACCCGGCCGCGCATTGCGCGCGTCACCGTGCCGTGGCGTGAAGAAAACATTCCGGGACCGAACGGGACGCCGCGTCGCCGCGGAACGCTCTTGATATGCTCGTCGGGCTCGCTTCGAGCCTGGAGCTGGACCATGGTCCCCGGACGCCCGCTTGCCCTGATCGCCGCGCTCGTCGCGCCGGCGCTGTTCGCCGCTGCCCCGCCGTCGCCCGCCCCGGCGCCCGCCGCGGCGGCCACCGTCGCCGCGAAACCCGCCGCACCGGCCGCGGCCACCGTGGTCGCATTCTCGCCGCAGGGCACGACCCGCGGCGTGCGCCAGGTCGTCGCCCGATTCAGCGCGGACATGGTCGCGCTCGGCGATCCGCGCCTGCCCGATCCGTTCACGACGAGCTGCAACCTGCCCGGCCAGG
>JBPOHK010000064.1:0-23864 GCA_052035645.1 Pseudomonadota bacterium | reverse complement strand
GTATCGGCGAGCGCGCGGCCGACGAGATCACGCACGCCCACGGCGCCTACGACTACCAGCCGGACGTCGCGCCGGACGGCCGTTCGGTGGTGTTCGCGCGCTACGACGGGCGCGGCATCGAGCTGTGGCGGCTCGACCTCGCGAGTGGACGCGAGCAGCGTCTCACCACGACCGGGGCCGTCAACACCGAGCCGCGCCTCTCGCCGGACGGCAAGCGCCTCGCCTGGGTCTCGACCGAGGGCACCGGCCACTTCAACCTGTTCATCGCGGACGTCGACGCGGACGGCCTGCACGGAGCGCACCCGCTGCTCGGCGAGCGCCAGAGCACGATCGACCGCTACTACTACTCGACGTTCGACCACGCGGTGAATCCCGCGTGGGCCCCCGACGGCCGCAGCGTTTTCTTCATCACCAACCGCGAGGTGGCCTGGGGCTCGGGCGACCTGTGGAGCGTGCCCATCGACGATCCGTCCGCCGCGCGCAGGGTGCTGGCCGAGGAGACGACCTGGGCCGCGCATCCCGAGCCGGCGCCCGTGGGGCCGCGCGTGCTGTTCAGCAGTTACCGCGGTCGCCAGTGGCATCAGCTCTGGCTCACCACGCTCGACGGCGCGCCGCCGCTGCCGCTCACGTTCGGCGACTTCGATGCGCGCAATGCGCGCTGGTCGCCCGACGGCCGGCGCATCGCGTACATCTCGAACGAGCGCGGCAACACCTCGCTGGTGCTGCTCGACGTGGTCGGCGGCAAGCGTCGGTTCATCGAGGCCGAAGAGCGGCGCTATCGCGAGCCGCGTGCGGACGTCGCGCTCGACATCGTCGACGAGTCCGGGAAGCGCGTGCCGGCCCGGGTCGCGATCGTGGCCAGCGACGGTCGGTCGTATGCGCCCGCCGACGCGTGGATGCACGCGGACGACGGCTTCGACCGGGCCCGCCAGCCGATGGAGACACACTATTTCCACTGCGCGCCGCCGTGCCGGCTGGCCCTGCCGCCGGGCGCGGCGCAGGTCTGGGTGCAGCGCGGCTTCGCCCATGCGCCGTGGCGCCAGCAGGTGAACGTTCTCGTGGACGGCTCGACCCGCATCGAAGCCCGCCTGCGGCGGGACGCGTTGCCGGAAGGCTTCGGGCGCTTCGTCAGCGCCGACCTGCACGTGCACATGAACTACGGCGGGCACTACCGCAACACGCCGCAGCGCCTCGTCGCGCAGGCCGAGGCGGAGGACCTGCAGATCGTGCACGACCTGCTCGTCAACAAGGAGGAGCGCATCCCGGACGTCGCGTATTTCCGGCCGGATGCCGACCCCGCGAGCACGGCGACCACGCTGCTGCTGCACTCGCAGGAGTTCCACACCAGTTTCTGGGGCCACCTCGGCGTGCTGCACCTCGGGGACCGCCTGCTGCTGCCCGATTTCGCCGCATACCGGCACACGGCGATGGGCAGCCCGTATCCGCACAACGGCGTCGTCGCGGACCTCGCGCACGAGCAGGGCGGGCTGATCGGCTACGTGCATCCCTACGACTGGAGCATCAATCCGGCGACGGAGAAATCGCTGAGCCACGCGTTGCCGGCCGACGTGATGGCGGGCAAGGTCGACTACCTCGAGGTGGTCGGATTCGCCGACCACAAGGCCACGGCGGAGGTGTGGTACCGCCTGCTGAACCTCGGCTTCCGGCTGCCGACGGGCGCCGGCACCGATGCGATGGCCAACTACGCGTCGCTGCGCGGTCCGGTCGGCATGAACCGTGTGTTCCTCGACACGGGCGGCGCGCGCGACGTGCCTGCGTTGAAGCAGGCGCTGCGCGAGGGACGCAGCTTCGCAAGCAACGGACCGCTGCTCGGGCTGGAGATCGACGGCCGGCACCCCGGCGCGACGGTCACGGTCGGCGCGGGCGGGCGGGCGAGCTATCGCATCGCGCTGCGTTCGCAGGTCGCGATCGACCACCTCGAACTCGTGCTGAACGGACAGGTGGTGAAGTCGTTCAGGCTGCGGGGCGACCGCCGACGGCTGGATGCCAGCGGCGAGCTGGCGATTCCGCACGGTGGCTGGCTGCTGCTGCGCGCGTGGAACGACCACGCGGACCCGCAGATCCTCGACCTCTATCCCTATGCGACCACGAGCCCGGTGTACCTCGAGGCGGCGCAGCCGGCGCCGGATGCTCGCGCGGATGCCGCCTATTTCGTGGCCTGGCTCGATCGCGTGATCGAGGCGGCCGACGCCCGCGACGATTTCAACGACGCGGCCGAGAAGCGCGCGACGCTCGACTACCTCGCGCAGGCCCGGGCCGGCTATGCGGCGCGTGCCGCGGGCAATCCCGCACCCTAGTGCGTCGGAGTGTAGCGGCCGTATTTCTTCAGCAGCCGCACCAGGTCGGCATGGGGCAGGGCGCGGGCGGAGTGGCCGTCGTTGCCGACCATGTCGCGCGCGGCGACCATCGCGTTGACGATCGCTTCCTCCGTCGCCTCCACGGTGGCGAGGAACAGCGGATTGAGCGCGTCGTTGCCGATCGAGGTCGACTGCACCTTGTCGCCCCCGCGCAGTGCCGCGGCATTGGCCGTGCTGAAGGCGACGAAGATGTCGCCCGAGCCGTTACCCGCATAGCTGCCCATGCGCGCGAGGCCCATGCCCGCGCGCCTGGCGAGACGCTTCAGCTGGTGCGGCAGCAGCGGCGCGTCGGTGGCGATCACGATGATGATGGAGCCGCTGTCGTCCTTGCGCTGCGGCGGTTCCTGGGCGAGCGGCAGTTCCGCGCCGACCGGCACGCCCGCGATGCGCAGCGTGTCGCGCATGCCGTAGTTCGCCTGCACCAGCACGCCGACCGAATACGTCTCGCCGGCCGTGGTGGCCCGGCGCGACGCGGTGCCGATGCCGCACTTGAACTCGTGGCAGATCATGCCGGTGCCGCCGCCCACGTTGCCCTCGTCGACCGGGCCGGACTTCGCGCCGTCGAGCGCGCGGAACACGTGCCCGGGCTTCACGTGGAAGCCGTTGATGTCGTTCAGCTCGCCGTCCCAGGTCTCGGCCACCAGCGGCAGCGACCAGTAGTAGCCCGAGGCGTCGGCTGCGCCGGCCTGCACGCGCCACTGGATCACGGCGTCGCGCGCCACGCCCACGCTGTGGGTATTGGTCAGCACGACCGGGCCCTCGAGCTGGCCGCCTTCGTCGAGCCATGAGGTGCCGGTCATCTCGCCGTTGCCGTTCAGCGCGAACCAGGCCGCGTAGGCATTGGTCTGCAGCGAGTCCCGGCCGCGCGGCAGGATGGCCGTGACCCCGGTGCGCACCTTGCGGTGGTCCGGCAGGTCCTCGATCAGGGTGACCTGGCCGACGGTCACGCCCGGCACGTCCGTGATGGCATTGAGCGGCCCGGGCACGCCGTCGAACGGCACGCCGAGCCCGCGGGCCCGCTCCGCGCCCGCGGCCGTCGTCGCGGCGGTCATGGCCAGAAGACAGGCGACGGCGAGGTGGACCTTGGGCATGATTGGCTCCGTAGGGTGCGGTTCGCGGACAATACCGCCTGCCACCCGGGCGAGGGAAATCACGACGTGACCGCGGAGCTTCTCCAGTCGACCGACGGCGGACTGCGCCGGGCCCGGGCCCTGCCGGTGCAGTACTACTTCGGCGAGGCCGCGCTCGAGTTCGAGCGGCGCGCGGTGTTCGGCCGTTCGTGGCAGCTGGTCGCGCACGCCGCGCAGCTGGCCGAGCCCGGGGATCACGTGGTCGAGGACGTGGCGGGCACGCCGGTGGTGGTCCTGCGTGGCCGCGACGGCGCCCTGCGCGCCTTCCCGAATGTCTGCCGGCACCGCGCCGGCCCGCTCGCGCTCTGTAGCGGCAAGGGCCTGCACAACCTGCGCTGCAAGTACCACGGCTGGCTGTACGACCAGGACGGCCGGCTGGTCGCCGCACCCGAGATGCAGGACGCGCTCGACTTCCGCCTCGAGGACCATCGGCTGCCGCCGCTGCGCGTGCAGCAGTGGCAGGGCCTCGTGTTCGTCGCGCTCGACGACGGCGTGCCGCCGCTCGAGGACGTCTACGCGGGCATCGTCGAGCGCATCCGGCCGATGGACCTCGCCGCGATGCGCTACACGCGCCGCGACGTGTTCGACGTAGAGTGCAACTGGAAGGTGTACGTCGACAACTTCCTCGAGGGCTACCACATCCCGATGGTGCATCCCGCGCTGTCGAAGGTGATCGACTACCGCGAGTACCACGTCGAGCTGGCCCGCTGGCATTCGGTGCAGCATTCGCCGGTGCGCGACGCATCGAGCGCGTACGGCGAAGGCCACGCGTACTACTACTTCGTGTACCCGAACGTGATGCTGAACTGCGTGCCGGGCCGGTTGCAGACCAACCGGATCCTGCCGCTCGGTCCCGGGCGCTGCCGCGTAGAGTTCGACTACTTCTACGCGACCGACCCGGCCAGCCAGGCGCGCATCGCGATCGACCAGGGGTTCTGCGACGAGGTGCAGGCCGAGGACATCGCGATCTGCGAGTCCGTGCAGAAGGGCCTCGCCTCCGGGCGCTACGAGGCGGGCCGGTTGAGTCCCTCACGCGAGAGCGGCGTGTGGCATTTCCACGAACTGCTGCGCGCGGCTTACGCGCAGGAAACGGCGCGCCGGGCGGGGGAGTGATGCAGGGCGACAAGGAACTCGGCTTCTGGATGTCCACCGCGCTGGTGGTGGGCAACGTCATCGGCATGGGCATCTTCCTGCTGCCCGCCTCGCTGGCGCCGTTCGGCTACAACGCGCTGCTCGGCTGGCTGATCACGGTCGCCGGCATGGCGGTGATCGCCCGCGTGTTCGCCGGCCTCGCGCGCGAGTTCCCGCAGGCCGACGGGCCCTACGCCTACATCCGCGACAACCTCGGGGACTTCCCTGCGTTCCTCGCCATCTGGTGCTACTGGGTGTCGCTGTGGGTCACGAACGCGACGCTCGCCGTCGGCGTCGTCGGTTACATCGGCGCCGTCATCCCGCCCCTTGCCGGCGTGTCGCCGGCACTGGTGGCGCTGGTGCTGATCTGGGTGTTCGTCGGCGTGTGCCTGCTCGGCACCCGCACCGGCGGCGGCGTGCAGGTGGTGACCACCGTGCTCAAGCTGCTGCCGATGGTCGCGATCATCGGGCTCGGCCTGTGGGTGCTGTTCAGCGACCCGGGCGCGTACACGCGGCATGCGCCGAGTACGCCGATCTCGCTCAAGGACCTGATGGCCGCCTCGACCGTGGGCCTGTTCGCCATGCTCGGCATCGAGTGCGCGACCGTGCCGGCCGGGCGCGTGAAGGACCCGGAGAAGACGATCCCGCGCGCGACGATCGCCGGCACGATCGTGACGGCGGCCGTGTACCTCGCCGTGTCGGCGGTCACGCTGATGCTGCTGCCCCAGGCCGAGCTGGCGAAATCGACGGCGCCGTTCGTCGACGTGCTGAGCCGCTACACGGGCGCCGGCAGCGGCCAGTGGCTCGCGGCCTTCGTCGTGATCAGCGGCCTCGGTGCGCTCAACGGCTGGACGCTGCTGGTGGGCGAGCTCACCGCGAGCATGGCCCGCCACGGCGTGATGCCCGCGGCCCTCGGCCGCATGAATTCGCGCGGGGCTCCCGCCACGGCGCTGGTGGTCACGGCCGTGCTGGCGAGCCTGATGGTGGCGATGAACTACAGCAAGTCGCTGGTCGAGGGCTTCACCTTCCTCACCCTGGTGGTGACGGCAGCCACGCTGCCGCTGTATTTCTTCTGTGCCATCGCGCTCGCGGTCTACTGCCGCAAGGCCGGCCTGACGGCCTCGCGCGACCTCACGCTGATGGGCGTGATCGGCACGGTGTATTCGGTGTTCGCCTTCGTCGGCATCGGCCGCGAACCCTTCCTTTGGTCGCTGGTGCTGGCCGGGGTGGGACTGCCCCTGTACCTGTGGATGCGTCGGCCGCGCAGGGCCGCCGCGTGAGGGACGCCGGGCAGTCGACGGGCTCGCGCCGGCGTGCCGGGACGCTGGTCGCGCTGGCCGCCGCGCTGCTGGCCGGCCCGGCCCAGGGGCCTGCAGCCGCGGCGTCGGACGCGGCGCCGACCGCGGCCACCTCGCAGAGCGCCCGCGACATCCTCGCGCTGGCCCGTCCGGCGGTGATCCAGATCAAGGGCTTCTTCGGCGAGAACACCTCGCAGGCGTTCCACGGCACGGGCTTCGCCGTCGCCGACGGCGGGATCTTCCTGACCAACTACCACGTCGTCGCCGAGCAGGTGCAGTACCCGGACAAGTACCGCCTCGAGTACCGGACGGCCGACGGCGCGACCGGCAAGGTCGCCGTGCTGGCCATCGACGTGCGACACGATCTCGCCGTCGTCCGCGCGACCGGACTCTCGCCGCCGCCGCTGCGGATGCAGGCGACGGTGCCGATGAAGGGAGAGCGCGCCTACTCGATCGGCTTCCCGCTGGACGTCGGCCTCACGATCACGGAAGGCGTGTCGAACGGCAAGGTCGAGGACGCGTTCGACGCCCGCATCCATTACTCGGGCGCGATCAACGCCGGCATGTCGGGCGGTCCGGCCCTGAACGGCGCGGGCGACGTGATCGGCATCAACGTCTCCGGCTACCGATTCGAACAGCTGGTGAGCTTCCTGGTCCCGGCGGCCCACGGCCAGGCCCTGCTGGCGCGTGCGCTCGGCCCGCGGAACCGCACCCACGATTTCCGCGAGGACGCGAATGCGCAGCTGCACGCGCACGCCGCGAGCCTGCTCGCCGCGCTCGACGGAGCGATGGCCACGCAGTCCGTCGCCGGCTACCGCCTGCCCGAGAAGATCGCGCCGTTCGTCGACTGCAGCGCGTCCGGTGATCCCGCGCCCGGGCAGCCCGTGCAGATGGAGGAGATCGACTGCTCCGCGAAGGCAGGCCTGTACCTCCAGCAGGGGCTCTACAGCGGCGACGTGCGTTATTCGCATTACGTGCTGACGACGGACCGGCTCGACGCCTGGCGCTTCGCCGTGAAGCTCACGGGCCAGACCTCCGCGACCGGGGCCTTCGGCTCGCGTCGCCACGTGGGACCCTACGCCTGCCGCAACCGCGTGGTCGCGCTGAAGGGCTTCGACGCCGCCGTCATGATCTGCACGCGCAGCTACCGCCGCGTCGGCGATCTGTACGACTTCACCGTCCGCGTCAGCAGCCTGAACGGCGACACCCGGGGCTTCGCCAGTCACCTCGACATGTACGGCATGGAGTTCCAGCCCGGCATGCAGTTCATCAGGCGCTACCTCGAGGCCATGGAGTGGAAGCCGTGAGCGACGAGCGGACGGGCGGCGCACTGGTCGAAGGGCTCGACGGTCACGGACGCGTGCTGTGGCGCGAGCGACTGGGCCTCGCCGGCGGCCGGAGGCGGTTTACCGTCGGCCGGGCGGTGGACGCCGACGTCACGCTCGACGATCCGCACGTCGCGGCACTGCACGCGGCCGTCGAACTCGGCGACGACGGCCGGTGGCGGGTCTCCGACCTCGGCAGCGCCAACGGCCTCGTCGTGGCGGGCCGGCGCCACCACGGTGCCGCGGACCTCGAGCTCGACGGCGGCCTGCTGCAGGTCGGTCGCACGCGGCTGCGGCTGCGCAGCTCGCACGATCCGCTGGCGCCGGAGCAGCCCGATCGCGACGGCGCGGTCGCCGCGCTGCGCGACCCCGCCTGGATCGTGGGCCTCGGGGCCGTGGCCGGCGCGCTGCAGCTGGCCTATTCGAGCTGGCTCGGCGCGCCCCGCGACCTGACGTCGGCGCTGGTGTCGGCCCTGATCGCGGGCGGCCTGGTCGTCGGCGTGTGGGTGACCTTCTGGGCGCTGCTGTCGCGAATGATCCTCGGCGAGTGGCGCTGGCTGCGCCACGCTGCGATCTTCCTCGGCGTCGCGGTCGTGTCGCAGGCGCTCGAGGGCCTGCTCGGCGTGGCGTCCTTCGCGCTGGCCCTGCCCGAGTGGCCGGCGGGCGCCGTCTGGGGCGGCGGGCTCGCGGTCGCCTGCGCGCTCTACCTGCACCTGAGCAACGCGTCCCACATCTCCACCCGCCGTGCCGTGATCGTCGCCTGCCTCGTGCCGGCACTGTCGGTGGGCGTCGGCTACTGGGTGCAGGACCGTACGCAGGCCCGCAACGTGAATTACATCCGCTCCGCGCTGCGCATCTATCCGCCGGCCCTGCGTCTCAGGGACGCCCGCACGATCGACAGTCTGTTCGAGGACTCGCAGTCGCTGCGTGCCGAGGCCGACGAGCGCCGCGACGCGACCGAGAAATACGTCGACGACGGCGACGAGTATGGCGACGCGGAGTGAGGGCCCCGGCCGCGGCAGCGGGCGCGCCCTCGAACTGCGCGTGCCGCCCCTGCTGCTGGCGGCGCTCACGGCGCTGGCGATGGCCGGGCTCGCATTCGCACTCCCGGAGCTGCGCGTGGCCCTGCCCGCGCGCCGGTGGGTGGCCGGCCTCCTGCTCGCGCTCGGCGCGTCGACCGCGTTTGCGGGCGTGCTCGCGTTCCGTCGGCACCGCACGACGGTCAACCCGCTCGCGCCCGGGAGCTCGTCGGCGCTCGTCGCGACCGGCCTCTACCGCCTGAGCCGCAACCCGATGTACCTCGGGATGCTGCTCGTGCTGGCGGGCTGGGGCGCCTGGCTCGCGAACGGTGCGGCCGCGTGCCTGCTGCCCGCGTTCGTCGCGTACATGAATCGCTTCCAGATCGCGCCCGAGGAGCGCGCGCTGCGCGCGAAGTTCGGCGACGCGTTCGCGGCCTACGCGGCGTCCACACGGAGGTGGCTGTAGATGCGGCGACGCTGCGCGTGGCTCGTGCCGGGTGCGCTGGCCTCGCTTCCCGCCTACGCCACCGGCTCGGAGTTGGCGGGACTCGCCCTGGCCATGCCGCTGCTGCTGGCGCTGGCCGTCGTCGGTCTCGGCGCCTTCGCGTGGATTGCCCATCGACTGCTGCCGGCGGGCTGGCCGAGACGCAGGCGCTGGATGGTGGCGGCGGTGATCGCACCGCTGGCGCTGATGGTCCTGGTCGCGGCGATGACCGGACTGAACCTGCTGGAAATGCTGATCGCGCGGGCGACGGTCTAGCGCCGCACCGCACGCTCAGCCGTCAGTTCGACGGGCCCTTCAGGATCTGCCGGGCCGCATTGCGCCCGGCCGCGCCGCTGATGCCGCCGCCGCCGTGGATGCCGCTGCCGCACAGGAACAGCCCGTCGACCGGCGTGCGGCCGGTCGCGTAGCCGGGCAGCGGGCGCATGAACATCAGCTGGTCGAGGATCAGCTGGCCGTGGTTCAGGTCGCCCTCGGTGAGGCCGAACTGCTGCTCGAGGTCGAGCGGCGTGAGCGTGCTCACCTGCTGCACCGAGGTGCGGAAGGCCGGGTACCGCGCGGCCAGGGTCTCGATCGCGACGTGCTCGACCGTGGCGCGCGCCGTGCTCCAGTCGCCGTGGCGCAGCTGGTAGGGTGCGAACTGGAAGTGGATCGACACGGTCTTGCCGGCCGTCGTCACTTCGAGATACGGCTGCTGCGAGATCTCGCCGTACTTCGAGGCGTCGTAGGCGCGTTCGAGGTATTTCAGCGTCGGCGCGACGACGAGCGTGCCCTCGGGCAGGCCGTGCGCGCCGTCCGTCGTCACCTGCACTTTCGCGACGGAACCGCGCATGCGGATCGACGACGCATTCCAGACGAATTCCGGCGGCAGTTCCTCGGGGCCGACGAGGCCGAGCAGGGTTCGGCGCGGATCGGCCGCGGACACCACCATGCCCGCGCGAATCTCTTCGCCGCTCGCGAGCCGCACGCCGACGGCGCGCATCCTTTCGACCAGCACGCGCTCGACGGGCGTCGACGTGCGGAGCTGCGCGCCGGCGGACTTGGCGGCTGCCACCAGTGCCGTGGCCAGCACCTGCGGATCGGCACCCGTGCGGTGGCCGAGGCCGCCGCGAGTGAGCCAGTGGTGGATCAGCACGAAACCCGTGCCGGCCGACATCGACCCGAGCGTCACGCCGTGGATGCCGAGCGCGCCGACGGCGGCCCGCAGCTGCTCGTGCTCGAACCACTCCTCCGTGAACTCGATGGCCGTCATCGACAGGCCGCGGATCACCCGGAACAGGTCCTGCTTGCCGAGGCCGCGCAGCTGCCAGGCGAGCGAGGCGAGCGGCAGTCCGTCGCTGCGCCAGTCGACGTTCGGCAGGCGCGGCATCGGCGTGCGGTAGGCGGCGTCGAGGAAGGCGGCGGCCTTGTCCATGAACGCGACGAACTTCGGCCAGGCCTCGGCGTCCTTCGCCGACAACGCACGGATCGACTGCAGCGTCGCATCGTCGTTCGGCGCGTTGCCGAGTCGCAGCGTGCCGCCGTCCGGCAGCAGCGAGACATACGGGGCCGGGCCGCCGGCCGCGGGCACGGCCACGCCGAGTTCGCGTGCAATGTCCGGCCGCAACTGCGCGGACGCGTGCAGTGCCTGCCGGCCCGCAGGCACGAGCTGGCCGCCCGCGGTGTCGCGCTGCTCGAGCACGAGCACCGACTTACCCGCCTTGGCGAGGTAACTGGCCGCCACGAGTCCGTTGTGGCCGGCGCCGATGATCAGGATGTCCACGTTCGCCATGGCGCCTACTTCCAGTCCTTCAGGGCTTCGCTCGCGGCCATCTTGCCGGCCGCGCCCATCACGCCGCCGCCCGGGTGCGCGCCGGCGGCACCGAAGTAGTAGCCGGGCAGGGGCGTGCGGAAGTCGGCCCATTGCGGGGCCGGGCGCAGGAAGAACAGCTGATGCAGCAGCAGTTCGCCGTGGAAGATGTTGCCGCCGGTGATGCCGGCAATGCGCTCGATGTCCTTCGGCGTGATGACCTGCTTGCCGACGATGGCACGGCGGATGTTCGGCGCGTAGCGCTCGATGGTCGAGATCACCGTCTCGCCGAACGCCTCGCGCTTGGCATCGTCCCAGCCGCCTTCGATGTCGTACGGCGCGTACTGCACGAAGCACGACATCACGTGGTGGCCCCTGGGCGCCATGTCGCGGTCGATCATCGAGGGAATGATCATGTCGATGTACGGGTTCTTCGAGAACTGGCCGTACTTCGCCTCGTCGTAGGCGCGCTCGATGTACTCGACGCTCGGGCTGATCGAGATGGCGCCGCGATGCAGCGGGCCTTCGCCCGGCAGGCAGGTGAAGTCCGGCAGCTCGGAGAGCGCGATGTTCACCTTGCCCGAGGAGCCGCGCACGCGGAAGTTGCGGATCGCCTGCACGAATTCGTCGGGGAAATGCTGCGGCTCGACGAACTGCAGGAAGCTGCGCTTCGGATCGGCGGCGGCCAGCACGACCTTGGCCTGCAGCTCGTCACCGTTCTCGAGTGCGACTCCCGCCGCGCGGCCGCCGCGCACGATGACCTTCTGCACCGGCGCATTGACGCGGATCTCCACGCCCAGCGCGCGCGCCGAGCTGGCGATGGCGGCGCTGACGCCGCCCGTGCCGTTCTTGGCGAAACCCCAGGCGCGGAACGCGCCGTCGATCTCGCCCATGTAGTGGTGCAGCAGCACGTACGCGGTGCCCGGCGAGCGCGGCCCGAGGAACGTGCCGATGATGCCGCTCGCGACCTTGGTGCCCTTGAGCGGATCGAACTGGAACCACTCGTCGAGCAGGTCGGCCGACGACTGCGTCACCAGCTTGGCGATGCGGTTGATCTCGCGTTCCGTGAGGCTCATGCCGTACTGGCCGAGCTTCAGCAGGCCGCGCAGGTCGCGCCAGCTCATCGACGAGGGGTCCGGCGGCACGAGCCCGATGATCGGCTTGATCGCCTTGGCGGCGCGCGCCATGACGCGCGAATACTCGTCGTAGGCCTCCGCGTCGACCGGCGAGTGCCGGTAGATCTCGCGGCGGGTGAGATCGTGGTCGTCCCAGCCGGCGAGGTAGTCCCCGTTGTCCATCGGCGTGACCGTCGAGGGCAGCGGCAGGATCTTCAGGCCGTGCTTCGGCAATTCGAGGTCGCGGATGATCTCCGGCCGCAGCAGGCTCACCACGTAGGAGAACTCGGTGAAGCGGTAGCCGGGGAAGATCTCCTCGGTGATCGAGGCGCCGCCGACGACTTCGCGCCGCTCGAGCACCACGACCTTCTTGCCCGCGCGCGCGAGATAGGCGGCGGCGACGAGGCCGTTGTGGCCCGCGCCGATGACGATCGCGTCGTAGCTGTTGCTGCCCATCACTTGCGCTTCCACTCGGGCTCGTAGAACGGCAGCTTGACCACCGTGCCCGGCGCCTGGCGCCGGTGATGTTCGACGGTCACCTCGATGGTGAGGCGCGTGCCGGGCTCGAAGTACGGGCGCTGCAGGTGCGCGAGCGCGATGTACTTCTTCAGCACCGGCGACCACGTGCTGGTCGAGGCGTAACCGACCTGCACGCCGTCCTTCATCATCGGCAGGCTGCCGCGCACCGCGGAGCCCGGGATCTGCGGCGGCAGGCCGACCTTGCCGAACAGCGCCTCGAGACCGACCCAGTCGACCTCGAAGCCGACCATCTGCCACGCCGAACCCTCGCGGCGTTCTTTCTCGAGCGCCTTGCGGCCGACGAAGTAGCCTTCCTTGTCGAGGTTGATGGCCCAGCCGAGGCCGAGTTCGTAGGGCGTCGACTTCTGGCCCTGGATCCACGCGTGATTCGCGGCGGTGTAGTCGACGTCCAGCATGAACAGGCCCGCTTCGACGCGCGCCATGTCCATCGCGAGGATGCCGCACGGGACGATGCCGTAGTCGTGGCCCGCCACCATCAGCGCGTCCCACACGGCGATGGCCTGCGAGGCCTCCATCCAGATCTCGAAGCCGAGATCGCCGGTGTAACCCGTGCGCGAGATCGTGACCGGCACGCCCGCGAGCGTGTTGGCCGTCATGCGGAAGTACTTGAGGCCGTCGAGCGACTGGGCGCAGCACGCGTTCAGCACTGCGCGCGACTTCGGACCCTGCAGCGACAGCGCCGCCATCTGCTCGGTCTGCTCGGTGATGCTCACCTGCAGGCCGATGGCGTTCATCGCCAGCCAGCGCAGGCTAGGTTCGGCGGAGGTGAGCCGGAACGTCTGCGGGCCGAGGCGGGTGATGGTGCCGTCGTCGAGCATGCGGCCGTCGTCGTCGCACCAGCCGGTGTAGACCACCTGTCCGACCTGCATCCTGTGGATGTCGCGTGGGGTCAGGCGGTGCAGGAGCCTGGCGGCATCCGGGCCCTCGATGAGGTATTTCATCAGGGGCGAGATGTCGATCAGGGCCGCCGCGTCGCGGATGGCCCAGTACTCGCGGTCGAGGCCGAGGTCGTAGGAGCCGACGGCGATGCAGCCGGCCCAGCGCCGCCAGTTCTGGGGCAGGCACAGCGCGGCGGTCCGCGGGTGCAGCGGGGTGCGCTTCAGCTGGTAGAGCGAGTCTGGGTGTTCGGCCACGGCACGTTCCTGCCCCGGGAGGCCGCGTAGTGTGCCGTACCGGGGCGGGTCCGCACCAGCTTGACTCCGCCCGGAAGGACGGAGGATTGCCGGCGCCTTCAGCGCCGGTCGCGGATGTCGATGAAGGTCAGGAACTCGCTGCGGGTGCGGGCATCCGTGCGGAACGTGCCCAGCATCTTCGAGGTGATCATGCTGACCCCGCGCTTGTGCACGCCGCGGGTGGTCATGCACTCGTGGGCGGCCTCGATCACCACGCCCACCCCGCGGGGCTGCAGCACCTCGTCGATGCAGCGGGCGATCTCGGCCGTCATCTTCTCCTGCACCTGGAAGCGGCGCGCGAATACGTCCACCACGCGGGCCAGCTTGCTGATGCCGACGACCTTGCCGGTGGGCAGGTAACCGACGTGGGCGCGGCCGATGATCGGCGCCATGTGGTGCTCGCAGTGCGACTCGAACTCGATGTCGCGCAGCACGATCATCTCGTCGTAGCCGGCCATCTCCTCGAAGGTGCGGCGCAGGTATGCCTTTGGGTCGACGGCGTAGCCCGAGAACCAGTCCCGGTAGGCTTCGACGACGCGCTTGGGCGTGTCGAGCAGGCCCTCGCGCTTCGGGTCCTCGCCGGCCCAGCGCAGCAGGGTCCGGACGGCTTCCTCGGCGTCGTTCTTCGATACGGCGGGGCGCTTGGTGCGGGCCATGGGCGGGTCCTCGGTAGGGGGCGCGAGCACCGACAGTTCGTCGCCCGCGGCCGTTTGGATCCGGCGCCGGGGCGCCGGGCCGTCAGCGTACCGGCCGTCCGTGGCGCCAGTAGACGAGCAGGGCGTATCCGGCCGCCATGCCGCCCAGGTGCGCGAAATGGGCCACGCCGGCCTGCGTGCCGGTGACGCCGAGGTAGAGTTCGAGCAGGCCGTAGAGCGTCACGAACAGCCACGCCGGCATCGGGATGGGCGGAAACAGCAGCATGATGCGCCGCCGGGGCCAGGCGATGCCGAAGGCGAGCAGCAGGCCGAAGACGCCGCCGGATGCGCCGACGGTCGGCACGGGCGGCTGGCCCATCGCGGCCATGACGCCGAGCTGGGCCAGGGCGGCGCCGATCACGCAGACGAGGTAATAGACGAGGTAGTGCCGGGCCCCGAGCAGGCGCTCGACCTCGGTGCCGAACATGTACAGCGCCAGCATGTTGAAGAACAGGTGCTGCGGCGTGCCGTGCAGGAAGCCGTAGGTCAGCAGTTGCCAGGGCTCGAACGGCGGCGCGCCGAGGTAGCGCCCGATGTCGAGCGGCCACAGCGCGAACGGGCCTCTGAGCAGGTTGCCCGTCAGCATCTGGACGACGAAGATGCCGACGTTGGCGATCAGCAGCGTGCGGGTGACGGGAGCGAACTGGAGCGACACCCGCCCATCCTAGCCGAATCCCGGCACCCTACCCAATCGCGACGCAGTCGGGTTAACTTGCGCCATGGGCTCTCCTGCGACGGCATGATCCGACACCCCCGACTCGCCTGCGGCGTGCTCGCGCTCCTGCTGTCGCTCCTCGCGGGGCCGGCTGCGGCGGCGCGCAGCCTGGGCCGGCTCGTCTTCCAGCCCTGCACGCTCGCGGCGCCCGGACTGCCGCAGACGGTCGCGGCCCAGTGCACTTCGCTCGACGTGCCCGAGGACCGGGCGCGGCCGGCCGGCCGGCGCATCCGGCTCGCCATCGCCTGGGTGCCGAGCGAGGCGAAGCAGGTCCAGCCCGACCCGGTGGTGATGATCGCAGGCGGCCCGGGCCAGTCCGCGCTCGAAGGCTATCCGACCGTATCGGGCGCGTTCGGCGAGATCCTGCGTCATCGCGACGTGATCCTCGTCGACCAGCGCGGCACGGGCGGCTCGAACCTGCTCGCCTGTCCGGAGCTGACCGACGAGGAGGCGCCGACGGTGGCCGCCGATCCGGCCGCCACGGCCGCGCTGGTGCGGCGCTGCCTCGCGGGCCTGCAGGCCGACCCGCGCTTCTACACCACGACGGAGGCCATCGCGGATTTCGAGGCGGTGCGCACGGCGCTCGGCGTGAGCCAGTGGAATCTCGCCGGCATCTCCTACGGCACGCGCGTGGCGCTCGAGTACCTGCGTCGCCACCCGCAGGCCATCCGCAGCGTCGTGCTCGACGGCGTCGTGCCGCCCGAGCTCGTGCTCGGTGCGGACCACGCGCGCAACCTCGAGCAGTCGCTCGACGCCCAGTTCGCCCGGTGCGGCGCCGAGCCGGCCTGTGCCGCGCGCTACGGCAGCGATCCGCGCCGGCTGCTGCACGACCTGCGGCTGCGGCTGCGGGCCGCGCCGCAGAGCGTCGTCTACCGCGACCCGCTCACCGACGCGCCGCGCGAGGGGACGCTCACGGCCGACACGGTCGCGGCGCTGGCGCGGCTGTTCGCCTACGCGCCCCAGACGTTCGCGCTGCTGCCGTACACGCTCGCCGAGGCGGGCGCCGGGCGTCCGCAGGCGCTGCTCGCGCAGGCCTCGATGCTCGACACGCTGGTCGGCGAGCGCATGGCCGGGGGCATGGCGCTGTCGGTGACCTGCACCGAGGATGCGCCTCTGCTCAGGCCGGATCCGGCCGATCGCGACACCGTGATGGGCGCCGCCTTCGTCGACGTGCTGCTCGCCCAGTGCGCCGAGTGGCCGAAGGGCCGCGTGCCGCCGGATTTTCACCAGCCGGTGGCGAGCGATCGCCCGGTGCTGCTGATGTCGGGGGAGTTCGACCCGGTGACGCCGCCGCGCTACGGCGAGCAGGTGCTGCGGACCCTGCCGAACGGCCGGCACTTCGTGCTGACCGGCCAGGGCCACAACGTGATGGGCGCGGGCTGCATGCCGCGGCTGATGGCGCAGTTCGTCGCGCGGGCCGATGCCCGTGACCTCGACGCGAAGTGCCTGGCCCAGCTGATCCGCACGCCGGTGTTCACCGGCTCGCAGGGGTGGGAACCGTGATCGAGGCCCAGGGCCTGCGCAAGACCTTCCGCTCGCGCAAGGGCGAGGTGCGCGCCGTCGACGACGTGAGCTTCCGCGCGCTCGACGGCCAGATCACCGGGTTGCTCGGGCCGAACGGCGCCGGCAAGACCACCGCGCTGCGCATGCTCTACACGCTGATGCGCCCGGGGCAGGGCGCCGTGCGCATCGACGGCTTCGACCCGGCCACCGACCCGGCGGCCGTGCGTGCGCGGATCGGCGTGCTGCCGGATGCGCGCGGCGTCTACAAGCGCCTGACCGCGCGCGAGAACATCGCGTACTTCGGGCAGTTGCAGGGCCTCGCGCCCGGCGTGATCGCCGAACGCACCGCCCGGCTCGTCGAGGCGCTCGACATGGGCGACTTCATCGACCGCCGCACGGAGGGTTTCTCGCAGGGCCAGCGGACCAAGACCGCGATCGCCCGTGCGCTGGTGCACGACCCGCGCAACGTGCTGCTCGACGAGCCCACCAACGGCCTGGACGTGATGACGACGCGCTCGCTGCGGCACTTCCTGCTCGCCCTGAAGGCCGAGGGGCGCTGCGTGCTGCTGTCGAGCCACATCATGCAGGAGGTGGCGCAGCTCTGCGACCGCATCGTGGTGATCGCGCACGGGCGCGTGGTGGCGGACGGGACGCCGGACGAGATCCGCGCGCAGACCGGGCTCGCCAACCTCGAGGACGCCTTCGTCAAGGTGATCGGCACGGACGAGGGGCTGTTCGCATGAGCGCGTGGTGGGTCGTGTTCCGCAAGGAACTGCTCGATGCCTTCCGCGACCGGCGCATGGTGCTGGTGTCGCTGGTGGTGATGCCGCTGGCGGTGCCGCTCGTGCTGGCCGGCATGAGCGCGTTCGGCACCTCGAAGCAGATCGAGAAGCTGGAGTCGACGCTGGAGCTGCCCGTGATCGGCGCCGGGCGAGCGCCGAACCTGATGGCCTGGCTCGGCTCGCACAACGTCGAGATCGTGGCGCCGCCGGCCGACCCGGACGCCGCCGTCCGCCGCCAGGACGTGGACGTGGTGCTGCGCATCTCGGAAGGCTACGCCGACGACTGGCGGGCCGGCCGGCCGGCACGCGTCGAGCTGATCTTCGACAGTTCGCGGCCGATCCAGACCGGTGCGACGGTCGGTCGCGTGAGGGGCCTGCTCGAGGGCTACGACCGGCAGGTCGGCTCCCTGCGCCTGCTGGCCCGCGGGCTGCACCCGGCCGTGTCGACGCCGCTGCAGATCGCCACGCGCGACGTCGCGACGCCCGAGGCGCGCTTCGACCTCGCGCAGCAGCTCCTGCCGTACCTGCTCCTGCTGCTGGCGTTCATCGGCGGAATGCAGCTCGCGATCGACGCGACGGCGGGCGAGCGCGAGCGGCAGTCCCTGGAGCCGCTGCTGACGACGCCCGCCTCGCGCGAGGCGATCATCAGCGGCAAGATCCTGGCGACCGCCGCGTTCACCCTGGTGTCCATCGCGACGACGCTCGCCGCCTACCGGCTGGCGTTCTCGCTGCTGCCGACGGAGCGCGTCGACCTCTCGCTCGACCTGCCGTTCGGTTCGCTGGCGCGCCTGTTCCTGGTGATCCTGCCGGTCGTCATGCTCGGCGCGACCGTGCTCACCGCGCTCGCGGCGTTCGCGCGCAGCCACCGCGAGGCGCAGGGCTACCTTCCGCTGCTGATCTTCCTGCCGATGGTGCCGACGCTGTTCCTGATGGTCGCGCCCGTGCGCACGCAGCTGTGGATGCTGGCCGTGCCGTTCCTGAGCCAGAACCAGCTGATCCTGCGCGTGTTGCGCTCGGAATCGATCAGCGCGCTCGACTGGGCCGTGAGCCTCGGCTCGTCGCTGCTGCTCGCCGGCATCGCCTGGTACGTCGCCGCGCGCCTGTATCACCGCGAAGAGCTCGCCACCAGCAGCTGAGAACAGGGAAAAATAGGGGACACTCACTATTTTCCCGTCTGGGAAAATAGTGAGTGTCCCCTATTTTTCTCCTATTTTTCCCAGTGCTCGAGCATGCGGGAGGCCCACTCGGCGCAGGCCTTGGCGGAGGGGTGGAAGCCGTCGCGCGCGAGCGTCTCGTGCGTGACGGCGGCCTGCGGCGCGTAGCACCGCACGCCCGGGTGCTCCGCCGCGATCCCGGCGGCCAGGGCCTGCATCTGCTGCGTGCGGTGCGTGAGCACGCTCTTCAGCGGCCACGGCAGCGAGGGGAAGTGCTCGAAATGCGGCATGCCGGCGTAGAGGATGGCCGCGTCGGGTGCCTTGGCGCGCAGCGCCTGCACGATCGCCCGCAGGTTCGCGGCGAAGTGGGTCGCGCGCACGCCCCGGATGGCGTCGTTCACGCCGGCGGAGACGAGGTAGACGTCGGCCGCGGGCGCGTGCGGCACGATGCGGTGCAGGATCACGGCGGAGGTGGCGCCGTTCAGCCCGAACGCCCGCCAGTCGACCGGCAGGCCGGACCGCTCGTGCCAGACCCGCGCGAAGTTCCCGGTCAGCGCCTCGCGCTGGTGGCCGACACCCGTGCCGGCGATGATCGAGTCGCCCACGCCGACGACGAAGCGGGCCGCGCCCTCGGCGAGCCCGATGCGGCCGCGCTTGCCCCTCGCGGGCGGGAGTTCCGGCGTGCGCGCCTTGACCCAGAGCCCCTGGGCGACGGCGAGCGGGACGAGAAGGCGGGTCTGCATGGGCGGCCGCTCTGCTGCGCAACCTGCGCCCGGACCGCTTCGGCGCGGTCCGTCGCTCCGATTCACGGCCGACTCACCAGGCGATGCCGTGGTCCTCGCCGTGGTTGCTCGAGCCGCCCCACAGCGTGCCATGCGCGGCGTCGAGCAGGATCGCGTTGATCGGCCCCGACGAGCGAGCCTCGAACTCCGGCTGGTAGCCGCGCTGCATCAGTTCGCGCACCACCCACTGCGGCATCGCCGAATTGAGCACGATGCGTCCCGGCTGCGCCTCGTGCGCGCCGAACGAACTCTTCATCTGGTAGCTGTTGAAGTTCGGCGCCTCGCTCGCTTCCTGCGGCGTCATGCCGAACTCCACCACGTTCAGGAAGAACTGCAGCAGGTTCTGGTCCTGCGTGTCGCCACCCTGCACCGCGAAGGCGAGCCAGGGCCTGCCGTCGCGCAGCGCGAGGCTCGGCGTCAGCGTCACGCGCGGCCGCTTGCCCGGCGCGATCACGTTGAACGGGTTCTCGGCCGGGTCGAGCACGAACGACTGCGCGCGCTGGCTGAGCCCGATGCCGGTGCGCCCGGCGATCGTCGCCGGCACCCAGCCGCCGCTCGGGGTGACCGAGACGAGCCAGCCCGCGGCGTCGGCCGCGATCACTGTGGTCGTGCCGCTGTGGAAGCTTTCCTTGAACTGCTCGAACTGCGCGCCGGCCAGCGCCGGCGTGACTTCGCCCTGGGCGCCGGCCCCGGCACTGCCCCGCAACTGCCCGGCGTAGGGATTGCGACCGCCCTGGAAGGCGTAGGGATCGCCCGGGCCGACCGCGGGGTCGTTGCGGTTCGGGCTCAGCTGCGCGGCACGCTGCTTCGCGTACTCCTTCGACAGCAGGCCGCGCCGCGGCTCGTCCGGCGGGAAAGCCGGGTCGCCGTAGTAGAAGTCGCGGTCGGCGAAGGCGAGGTTCATCGCCTGGTACAGCGTGTGGATGTAGCTCGCGCTGTTGTACCCCAGCGCCTGCAGGTCGAAATTCTCGAGGATGTTGAGCGTCTGCAGCAGCGCGGGGCCCTGGGTCCAGGTGTCCAGCTTGTAGACCTCGACGCCGCGATAGTTCGTGTGCAGCGGCTCCTCGATCTTCGGCGTCCAGTTCGCGAGATCGGCCTCGGTGATGAGTCCGCCCTGTTCCTGCGTGCCGCGCGCGATCTCGCGCGCGATGTCCCCCTTGTAGAAGCGATCGTACGCCGCCTGGATCGCTTCCTTGCGCGTCCTGCCGGCCGCGAGCGCCTGCTGCTCGGCCTCGACCAGCTTGCGCAACGTGGCCGCGAGGTCCGGCTGGCGGAAGATCTCCCCGGGCGCCGGGGCTTCGCGGGCCTCGCCGAGGTGAGGCAGCATCACCTGGCGCGAGTACGGCCATTCCCTGAGCTTGTCCTTCCAGCGCTCGATGGTGTTCGCGGTCTCGGCGTCGATCGGATACCCGTCCGCGAGCTCGATCGCCGGCGCCAGCACCTCGCCCAGCGAGAGCTGGCCGTACTCGGCCAGCATCAGCATGAGACCGCCCGGCGTGCCCGGGGTCACGGCCGCGAGCGGCCCGTGCTCGGGCGGATACCGGTAGCCCTTCGCGCGGTAGAACTCGGGCGTCGCCCCGGTGGGTGCCACGCCGAGCCCGTTGATCGCGATCACCTTCTTCGAGCGCGGGTCGTAGACGAGCGCCTGTGTCTCGCCGCCCCAGGACAGCACGTCCCACATCGTCGAGGTGGCCGCGATCATGGCGCAGGCCGCGTCCACGGCGTTGCCGCCGCGCTGGAACATCATCGCGCCGGCGGTGGCCGCGAGCGGCTTGCCCGTGATCGCCATCCACCTGTGGCCGTGCAGCGGCGGCTTCTGCGTCTTCGCGACCGAGCGCGGGACCGTGGGCGAGACGGCCTGGCCCTGGCTGTCGGGCGGCATGGTCAAGGCGAGGACTCCGAGCGCGAGGCCCGGCAGCAGGGCGGATCGAGGCATGGGGCGGTCTCCGGAATCATTCGGCAGCCGGCCGCACCGTCTCCCAGCGGGGACACGCGGCGCGGCCGAACGTATCGGACTTCGAGTACCAGTATTCCTTGCGGATCGTGCGGGTCGCGGCGAAGTAGGTGCAGACCAGCTTGCGGTGCAGGGTCGCGTCCTCGACCTTCTCGCCGATCAGGACGGCCCGAGACGAGAACAGCAGGCCCAGCCAGGCCAGCAGGGCGACACCCAGGGCGACCGACAGCAGTCTGAGGATCATTCGCCGCTCCAACACCGCGCAGGGCTTGCAGTATGCTGCGCCCCCTGCATCGTTGCCACACCGAGGCCAAAGACCCATGCCGCACGTCCTTCGCATCGCCCTCGTCTCCGCCCTGTACGCCTTCGCCGGCACGCCGGCCGCCGTCGCGGCCGACACCGATGCCGCCGTGGCGTCGGTCATGCCGCAGGTGATCGAGTGGCGCCGCGACTTCCACCAGCACCCGGAACTCGGCAACCGCGAGACCCGCACCGCCGGCATCGTGGCCGCGCAGCTGAAGTCGATGGGGATCGACGTGCACACCGGCATCGCCCACACGGGCGTCGTCGGCGTGCTGAGAGGCGGCAAGCCGGGCCCGACGGTGGCCCTGCGCGCGGACATGGACGCATTGCCGGTGACCGAGCGGGTGGACGTGCCCTTCAAGTCCACGACGACCGCCGAGTACCGCGGCGAGAAGGTCGGCGTGATGCACGCCTGCGGGCACGATGGCCACACGGCCATCCTGCTCGGCGCGGCCCGGGTGCTCGCATCGCGGCGGCAGGACCTGCCGGGCACGGTCGTGTTCATGTTCCAGCCGGCCGAGGAAGGCGCGCCCGAGGGCGAGGAAGGTGGCGCGCCGCTGATGCTCAAGGAAGGCGTGTTCCGCGACTACCAGCCGCAGGCGGTGTTCGGCCTGCACCTGTGGGCGGGACTCAACGCCGGCACCATCGGCTACCGCTCGGGCTCGCTGATGGCCGGCTCGGACACCTTCCGGCTCACCGTGAACGGCGTGCAGACGCACGGCTCGCGGCCCTGGGGCGGCGTGGACCCGATCGTGGCGTCGGCCCAGATCCTCGGCAACCTGCAGTCCGTCGTCAGTCGCCAGACCGACATCACGCGCTACCCGGCGGTCGTCACCGTCGGCGCGATCAAGGGCGGCATCCGCTTCAACATCATCCCCGACTCGGTCGAGATGATGGGCACGATCCGGACCTTCGATCCGGCCGTGCGCGAGGAGGTGATCGAGCGGGTGCGGCGCACGGCCGAACACACGGCGGCGGCGAGCGGCGCGACGGCGAAGCTGGAAGTCCTGCCCCACAGCAACCCGGTGGTGGTCAACCATCCCGACCTGACCCGACAGGTGCTGCCGTCGCTGCAGCGGGCCGCCGGGGCCGACCGGGTGGTCGAGGTACCGTACGTGACCGGCTCGGAGGACTACGCGCATTTCGCGCTGCAGGTGCCGAGCGTGTTCTTCTTCGTCGGCTCGACGCCGCGCGGGCAGGACGCGGACAAGGCGCCGAGCAATCACTCGCCGCTCTTTTTCGTCGACGAGTCGGCGCTCGAGACCGGGGTCAAGGCGATGGTCAACCTGACGGTCGACTACCTGAACGCACCCCGCTAGCACCCCTCCGCGGGGCGCGCCCGGGACCCCGGTTCAAACCCTTGGCCGGGTCGCCGCATCTCACCGGCATGCAGGCGATTCTGGTCCAGGCGTGGTCGACGGGGCTGGGCAGCGTGCCCGCCCAGACGCTGGGCCACCGCCGGCCCGAGTCGAGGTGGACGTTGGCGCTGGACACGGCCGAAAACGAACTGGATCGCGCGCGGCAGGCGGCCGAGGAACGCCGGCTGGTCGCGGCGGCGGCCGGCGGCTCGCAGGCCGCGTTCGAGCGGCTCTACCGCCTGCACGCCGGCCGGGTGCACGGCCTGTGCCTGCGCATGACCGGGCAGCGCGAGACGGCGGAGGACTGCACCCAGGAGGCGTTCGTGCAGGCCTGGCGCGGGCTGCGGGGCTTCGAGACCCGCAGCAGCTTCGGCACCTGGCTGCACCGCATCGCCGTCAACGCCGTGCTGGCCCACCAGCGCCGGCGCGCCGAACTGCTCGGCCTCGCCGCGTCGGCGGAGGAAGAGGTGGCCGAGACGCTGTCCGACCCCGGCGTGAGCGATGCCGGGCTGCGCGGCGACCTCGAGGCCGCCATCGCGAGCCTGCCGACCGGCGCCCGCCACGTGCTCGTGCTGGCCGGCGTCTACGGCTACTCGCACGAGGAAGTGTCGGCGATGCTCGGCATCGCCGTCGGAACCTGCAAGGCCCAGCTGCACCGCGCCCGGCACCTGCTCGGGCAGCGCCTGCAGCTCGCCGGGGAGGGTTCATGACCCGTCATCCCACGGACGACCCGCACACCCCGCTGGACGACGCGCTGGCCACGCTGCCGCGCGAGGTGCCGCCGGCGCGCGACCTCTGGGGCCGCATCGAGGCGCGCCTCGATGGCGCCGCTGCCGCGGCCGATCCGGCCGGACGCGCGCGCGCACGCTGGGGCTGGCAACTCGCCGCGGCCCTCGCGCTGGTCGCCGTGTCCTCGCTCGTCACGGCCACGCTCATGCGCCGGGACGTGGCGCCCACCGTGGCGCGGCTGCCCGTCGACGCGGCGTCCCGGGTGCGGGTGATGCCGGCCTCGTTCGGCCCGGGCCACCCGCTGAGCCCGGAGTACGAGCAGGCGCGGCACCAGCTCGACACCCTGCTGCAGGAGCGCATCGACCGCATGCCGCCCGCGGCGCGCCGCAAGCTCGAGGAGAACCTCGCGCAGCTGCGCAGCGCAGCGGGCGAGATCAACGACGCCCTGGCGCGGCAGCCGGGCGATCCCCTGCTCGAGGAACTGCTGCTG
>JBPOHK010000150.1:0-25372 GCA_052035645.1 Pseudomonadota bacterium | reverse complement strand
CCCCGAGCCCGGTGACCATGAGCATGCCGAGCGCCACGACGCGGTATACCGGGTCGGCCTCCGCGAGCAGCACCCGCGCGTGGCCGTGCAGGCGCGTCAGCGTCAGGGGCGCATCCACCACGCCGACGCGCGCGGCCGGCTCCACCGGCCGGCCGCGCTCGAGCCAGGCCGTGAACCAGAACGTGCTGCCGACCCCCGGCTCGCTCTCGGCGCCGGCGTCGCCGCCCATCGAGTTCGAGAGCCGTCGCGTGATGGCGAGGCCGAGCCCGGTGCCCCCGTGCTTGCGCATGGTCGAGGCATCGACCTGCTGGAAGGGCTGGAACAGTTCGGGCAGCCGGTCGGCCGCGATGCCGATGCCGGTGTCCTGGACCTCGATGCGCACGAGCAGCTGGTCGTCCTGCTCCGTCAGCAGGCGCGCGCGCAGCGTCACCTGGCCCCGCGAGGTGAACTTCACGGCGTTGCCCGCGTAGTTCAGCAGCGACTGGCGGATGCGCGTCGGGTCGCCGCGCAGCCAGGCCGGCACGCCCTCGAGGTCGACCTGCAGGCCGAGTCCCTTGGCGGCAGCCTGCTCGGCGACCAGCACGCGCACGCTGTCGAAGATCTCCGCCAGCGAGAAGTCGACGTGCTCGAGCACCAGCTTGCCGGCCTCGACTTTCGACAGGTCGAGGATGTCGTTGATGATCGACATCAGGTGGCGGCCCGCCTGGCTGATGTAGCGCAGCTGCAGCAGCTGCTCGTCGTCGAGCGGCGTCGTGAGCAGCAGGTCGGTGAAGCCGAGGATGGCGTTCATCGGCGTGCGGATCTCGTGGCTCATGTTGGCGAGGAAGGTGCTCTTGGCGACGTTGGCCGACTCGGCCCGGCGCCGGGCCTCGGCGAGTTCCTCCGTGCGCTTGACGACCAGTTCCTCGAGGCGCTCGCGGTAGAGCGTCAGCTCCTGGCCGATGCGCTTCTTTTCCGTGATGTCGTCCTTGACCGCCAGGAAGTGCGTGATGCGGCCGCCGACCTGGCGGATCGGCGCGACGATGGCGAACTCGACGTACTCGCTGCCGTCCTTGCGCCGGTTGATGAATTCGCCCTTCCAAGGTCGCCCCTTGTGCAGGGCCTCCCACATGTCGTGGTAGTTCCTCGCCGGCGTGCGCCCTGACTTCAGGAAGCTCGGGTTGCGGCCGATGACCTCGTCCCAGGCGTAGCCGGTGGTGCGCAGGAACGCGAGGTTGACGTACTCGATCTCGCCCGCGACGTTCGTGATCACGATGCTCTCTGGGCTCTGTTCGACGGCCATCGAGAGCTTGCGCAGGTCCTCCTCGGCGCGCTTGCGGTTGGTGATGTCGCGCGCGACCATCAGCACGCACGGGCGGTCGCCGCCCTGCAGGCGATAGGCCGTCACCACGGAGTCGATGAGGATCCCGTCCCGGGTGCGGAACTTCGCCTCGTAGTACTCGCAGCGCCCCGTCGACTGCACCGCCTCCATGATCCGCTGGCGGTCGACCGGATCGTTCCAGATGCCGAGTTCAGTCGAGCGGCGCCCGACCACCTCTTCCCGTGGCCAGCCGGCGATGCGGGTGAAGCCGTTGTTGACGTCGATGTAGGTGCCGTCGACGAGGTCGGTGATGACCATTGCGTCCGGGCTGCCGACGAACGCCGCGTGGTAGCGCTCCTGGCTCGTCATCAGCTCGTCCTGGACACGGAGCTCGCGCTGGTTGGCCTCGGCGAGGTTGGTGAGCAGCCGGCGCACGAGGCCGTGCAGCAGCAGCGAGGTGACCGCGACGAACAGCAGGCCCTTGAGGGTATTGGGATCGGTCAGTCGCCAGGACGCCCCGGCGACCAGCAGGTCCGACCCCGTGATCCAGAGCGTGGCGACCAGCGCATAGACGAGCGTAACCCTCCCCGCGCCCGACGGAATGCTTGCCTTCCGTCCGGCGTCGGGGATCACGCGGTCCCCCAACTGACCACCCCGATCCATGGCATGACCTTTAGTACGGGCGGCAGGGTGCGGTCAACGTAGGGATTCCCACTGCACGGTTTTGATGCATCGAATCGTGAACCGGTCGGAATCGCCCCCCGGCGGGTCGTGCCGCGACCGGGCGCGACGCGGGCGTGCGCCTGGCAGCTGCCGAGGCCGCCCGGACGACGACTTTCGTTCTCATCCGCAACGGAGAACGGCAGGAAAGCGCCGGCGACCGCGGCGACACGGGCTTCGCGTTCGCGACGGCCGGATCCGCACAAACGCGCATTAAGGGTCCGTTCATCTGGCAGGAGCATAGTGGCGATGTACATCCCGCCGGCCCGCGCCCGCGCCATGCCGGGGCGCGGCGGCGTTTCCCCGTCCCGAGAGGTCACTCGAATGCGCGTGTCATCGATATCCGCCCTGCTGCTCTCCGCATCCGTCGGCGCCGCTCTCCCGGCCGTCGCCGCGACCAGTCCGTGGCAACCGCTGCCCGAGACCGCCCCGGCGCCAGCCGACAACCCGACCACGGCCGCCAAGGTCGAACTCGGCAAGATGCTGTACTTCGATCCCCGGCTTTCCTCGACCGGCACGGTGTCCTGCTTCTCCTGCCACAACGTGATGGAGGGCGGCGACGATCACCGCCCGACCTCGATCGGCGTGCACGGCCACGTCGGCGGGCGCAATGCACCGACCGTCTGGAACGCCGCGTTCCTCTCGACGCAGTTCTGGGACGGCCGCGCCGCGAGTCTCGAAGACCAGGCGAAGGGACCGCCCGCCAATCCGATCGAGATGGGGATGCCGAACCTCGACGCGGTGGCCGCCCGCATCCGCAGGATCCCGGGCTACCTGCCCTACTTCAACCAGGCCTTCGGCCCGGGCGACGTGGTGACGCTCGACAATGCGGCCCGGGCCATCGCCGCGTACGAACGCACGCTCATCACGCCGGGAAGCGCCTACGACCGCTACGCGAAGGGCGACACCAGGGCGCTGAGCGAGCAGCAGGTGCGCGGCCTGAACACGTTCGCCGAGGTCGGCTGCACGGGCTGCCACCAGGGCCCGACTTTCGCCGGTCCCGCCTTGCCGGCCGGCACGGGCTTCTTCATGAAGTTCCCGACCCATCCCGACAGCCCGTACGTGAGGAAGTACGATCTGCTGAGCGACCCGGGCCGCGCGTCCGTGACGAACGACGCGGCCGACCGCAACCTGTGGCGGGTGCCGTCGCTGCGCAACCTCGTGTACACGGCGCCCTACTTCCACAACGGGCTGGTGCACACGATCGACGAGGCCGTGCGCGTGATGGCCGCGACGCAGCTCGGCAGGACGCTCGAACCGGGCCAGGTGGCGGACATCACGGCGTTCCTCGAAGCACTGACGGGACCGTTCCCGGCCCAGCAGATGCCGCGCCTGCCGCCGACGCCGGGCGACCTGATCGACTGACCGCGACCACGGCGGGCCGGGCCGGCAGCCGACCCGACCCGCCGTCCCGGGCTCGCTTAGAATCGGTCGTCATGACCGAGCGACGCCGATCGACCGCCGCCCGACGGCCCGGGCCGTCACGCACCGCCGTCGCCGGCGGTCACCGCACGCGGGTCGGGCGCGAGCGCCGGGAGCGCACGCGGGCGCACATCGTGGCGACGGCGCAGCGCGTCTTCGCCGAGCAGGGCCCGGACGCCCCGGTGATCGACGACTTCATCCGCGCCGCCCACGTCTCGCGCGGCACCTTCTACAACTATTTCCGCACGACCGGCGAATTGCTGGCCGCGGTGACCACCGCGATGGAAGACGGACTCATGGTCTCGATCGAGGCCGGCATGGCCGACCTGACGGACCCGGTGGACCGCCTCGCGATGGGACCGCGGCTCTGGCTGCACTGGAGCCGTGCGGACCCCACGCTCTGTGCCTTCATCGTCCGCAGCCGCTTCCGCAGCGCACTGGTCGAGCAGCTGCTCGGTTACGACCTGCGCGCGGGGCGCCGCGCCGGCGCGTTCCGCTTCCGCCGCGTCGAGGTGGCCCGCGACCTGGTCGTCGGCACCGTGCTCGAAGCGATGCACCGCATGCTGACGACGCGCGTGCCGCGCACGCTGCCGGAAGACGTGGCGCGACAGATCCTGCTCGGACTCGGCGTGCGGGCCGACGCGATCGATCGCAGCCTCGCACGCCGCATCCCGCCGCTGGCGGCCCTGCCGCCGCCGAGGCGCTAGGGCGCCATCGTCTCGGCCGAGACTTCCCAGCCGGCCTCGATGCCGCCCGGCAGCATCTGGCCGCGGTCCTCGCCCACCTCGGCGTCGATGAGCGCGTTGAGCCTCTCGTTCATGGCCAGCACGAGATCGCGGTGCGCGCCCTTGCGCATGGCGAGGTTGGTCATCTCGTTCGGGTCGGTCTGGGTGTCGAACAGCTCGACGTCGTTGACCCGGTAGAGCTGCTCGAGCGTGGTCGGCCGGTTGTGCTCCTTCGGCGCGAAGTAGCGCGAGAAGACGTAGCGTCCGTCGTACACGGAGCGCACCGCGCCGCGCTTGCGCAGGTCGGGGACCATGCCGGCATCCTTGAGCTTCTTCGGATCGCCGCCCTGCTGGATGTAGGCCACGGCCTTCAGCAGGTAGTCGCCGTCGAGGTAGGCGAACATGTTGTAGTTGAAGAGCACGGCATCGCGCACGGCGTTCGTGCCGGCGGCGCCCGGGTCGGCGAGCAGCCCCGAGAAATCGCGGCCCGGCAGGCCCTGCGTGATCGCCGCCCGGCGCTCGGGCGCGACGCCCGACATCGCGACCAGCGTCGGGGCGATGTCGACGTGCGAAGTGAGCGCGCCGCAGCGGCCGCCGCCCGGGAAGGCCGGGTGGCTGACGATGAGCGGCACGTTGTTCTGCTCCCGGTAGGCCACGGCGCCCTTGGCGTGCAGCTGGTGGGCGCCGTCCATGTCGCCGTGATCCGCCGTGAACACGATGATCGTCTTGTCGGTGAGGCCGGCCGCATCGAGTTCGGCCAGCACCGACGCCATGTTGCGGTCGGCGTCGCGCAGGCAGTTCAGGTAGTAGTTGTGCCGGCGGCGCCAGCGCGCCGCCTCGTTCGGGATCGCGCCCACGAGGGCGTCGTGGGAGAGCAGGAAATCCCGGTGCGCGGCCGGGCGGCCCGGCGCGTCGAGCGGCTGGTCGTGGCTCGCCGGCAGCGCGAACTCCCACTGCGTCGCGTACAGCGGATCGAGCGGGTCGCGCGCGACGTGCGTGAGGCCGCGCGTCGACTGCACCGGCGTGCCGGGCGCGTCCGTGTCGTAGAACATCACGTCGTGCGGGTTGACGAGGTTGACGGCGAGGAACCACGGCTTGCCCGCGGCGGCCAGCTCGCGGCCCTTGCCGCGCAGCCAGCTGCCCGCCATCGCGGTCGTGATGCCGTCGTGCAGGTAGCCGCCCTGCGTGTGCGCGATGATGTCGCCGATGCCGACGTAGTCCGAGAAGCCGTAGGCCTCCATCTCCTCCGTGAAGATCTTGGTCGGGCTGCCGAGCTTGTTGACCGTCTCGAATTCCTTCGTCAGGTGCCACTTGCCCTTGTAGGCCGTGTAGTAGCCGGCATCGCGCAGCATGTCGCCGATGGTGCGCACGTCGGTCGACAGGCTCTGGATCCACGGGAAGTTCGTGTTGTCGAACATCTTCGTGTGCTGGATGTGCTGGCCCGTGTACAGCACGGAGCGCGACGGCGTGCACACGCAGGAGTTGATCGTGTGCCGCGTGAAGGTCGTGCCGCGCTGCATCAGGCGTTCGTGCGCCGGCAGCGAGTATCCGGCCGGCAGTTCGCCCGGACGGAAGAACCGCTCCTGGTCCGTGAGGATGAACAGGATGTTCCAGCCGCCCGGCGGCTTCGCGGCCGCCGGCACGGGCGCGCCCGTCGCGCCCGCCCCCGGGGCCGAGGCCGCAGCCTCGCCCGCCAGGCCCATGGCCGCCACGCCCGCGCCCGCGGCGCGCAGGAATTCCCGGCGCGTCACGCCGGCGCCCGTCTTGGTCTCACTCATGTGCGCTCCCCGCAGGGTTCGTTGGGATTCTCATCTTGACACTTTTGCTCAATATGAACCAGACTTGTTCGCATTCAGTCGTGCCGACACCGGAGTCGCCATGCCGCGCATGCTTCCGACCGTCCTGATCGGCCTGGGCCTCCTGGCCGGGGCCGCCCCCGCCGCCGACGCCCCGAAGACCTGGGAGGGCCTCGAGCAGCGCAAGGTGAAGGGCGTCGACCTCGTGTACGTCCGCCCGGGCGCGAAATTCTCCGGCTACCGCAGCGTCCTGATCGACCGGCCCGTCGAGGTCGCCTTCGATCACGACTGGGATCCGAACGAAGGCGTGCGCAGCACCGCGCGCCGGCTCTCCGCGACCGACCTCCAGGCGATCCGGGACGAGATGGCGGCGGAGTTCCTGTCGGTGTTCACGGACGAGCTCGCCAGGGGCGGCTATGCGCCCGTCGAGCAGTCGCGCGACGACACGCTGCGCCTGCACGCACAGGTCGCAAACGTCTACATCAATGCGCCGGAGCGCATGGAACCGGGCCGCGTCACTTCGTACACCCTGGAATCGGGCCGGGCCACGCTCGAGCTCGAGCTGCGCGACGGGCCGACCGGGCAGTTGCTCGCGCGCGTCGTCGACGAGAAGACGGCGCAGCGCAGCGGCACGCTGCAGGTCACGAACTCGGTAACCAACTCGGCCGACTTCCGCCTCGCGGTGCGCAGCTGGGCGCGCCGCCTCGTCAAGGAACTCGACGCGCTCAACGGCAAGGAGTGAGCGACGGCGGCCGCGCGGCGGGGCGGGACGCACCCGCGGGGGTCCGTTGCACGGTTCACGCATGTGTGTCACCGTAACCGGAACGTCACGCGAACGACACGGGGCTGTCGCCTCGCCGGCCCAGCCTGCGCACAGGCCGGGGCGACCCCGCCGCGGCCGAGCAGAGGGTCGCGTGGGCACACCGACGTCCATCGAGCGCTGGCAGAGGGTCGATCGGCTCGAACGGTCCGTTTGCCTGCGGATCAACCGCCTGAGCCGGCACGGTCCGTCGCGACAGTTCTTCGCCACCGTGAGCCGCCTCGGAGACGGCCCCATCTGGTACCTCCTGATGTTCGTACTGGCAGTCTCGGGTGAGCAGACCGCAGGCATCGCGGCACAGATGGCGGTCACCGGCATCGCCGGGACGCTGCTCTACCGCGTGCTCAAGGGCCGGCTGGTGCGGGAGCGGCCCTGCGTGTCCCACCCCGGGATCGTGATGGGCTGCGCCCCCCTCGACCGGTACAGCTTCCCGTCGGGCCATACGCTGCATGCCGTCGGATTCACCACGCTTGCAGTCGCACAGGTGCCGGAACTGGCCGTCGTCCTCGTGCCTTTCGCACTCCTCGTGGCCGCCTCGCGGGTCGTCCTCGGCCTGCACTATCCGACCGACGTGGCGGCCGGGGCATTGATCGGCCTGCTGCTGGCGACCGCCAGTCTTGCGCTCGGGGCGGCCTGAGGCGTGACTCCATTGCGCTCCGGCCCGCGTCCGACGGGCATGACCCGGCTGCGGCTCGCCACCCTCAACTCGTGGCGGGGCCTGAAGCACTGCTATCACAGCGAGGCCGCCTTCCGGCAGGAAGTGTGGGCAGCCTGCGTGCTGCTGCCCCTGGCCCTCTGGCTCGGACGCACCGGGGTCGAGCGCGCACTGCTCGTCGGCAGCGTGCTGTTCGTGATGATCGTCGAACTGCTGAACACCGGCATCGAGGTCGTGGTGGACCGCATCAGCCACGAACACCACCACCTGTCCGGCTTCGCCAAGGACCTGGGCTCCAGCGCGGTGCTGCTCGCCCTCCTCGCCGCCGCCGCGACGTGGCTGTTCGTGCTGTTCGACCGCGTCGCCTGACCCGGTCGGCGGGCCGGCGCCCCGCGTCAAAGGGCGACCATCGACCGGAACCCGCCCCAGAACATGCGCTTGCCGTCGAAGGGCATCTTCTTCGCATCCGCGTACTTCGCGAGGCGCGGATCCGCCATGAAGGCCTTCATGATGCGGTCGCGGTCACGGCGCGAGCGGTAGGTGATGTAGGAGAACACCACGACCTCGCCGCGCTTCAGCTTCACGCTCTGCGGGAACGAGGTCCACTTGCCCGGCTTGACGTCGTCGGCCACCGACTCGACGTAGTCGAGGGCACCGAGTTCCTTGCAGATCTTGCCTCCGAGCCGCGCCATGGCGCGATAGGCGGCGAGGTTTTTCTTCGGCACCGGAATGACGAACCCGTCGACGTAGATACCCATGGCGATCCTCCTCGGGTGGTTGGAGCCCGGTCACGCGGGGTGCCGGGCGCTCAGGATCGATCGAAGCAGGCCACCGTTTCGACGTGCGCAGTGTAGGGCATCAGGTTGAAGGCGGTGAGTCCGGCGAGGCGCAGGCCGCCCGGGCGGGTCAGCCGGTGCACGTCCGCCTGCAGCGAGGCCAGCCCGCAGCTCACGTAGACCAGCCGCCGCGGCGGCCGCTCGGCGAGGCGATCGGCCAGCGGCGCGTCGAGCCCCTTGCGCGGCGGGTCGACCACGACGACGTCCGCGCCTTCCGCGGCGTCGCAGCAGTCGCCGGCCGCACCCGGCACGACCTCGACGCGTGCGCGCTGCTCCGGCGCCAGTCCGTCGAGTCCGAGCGCCAGTCCCTCGAGCGAGGCCGCGCCACGTTCGTTCAGGCGCAGCGTGCTCGTGCGCTCCAGGATCGACAGCCCGATGGCGCCGACGCCGGCGTAGAACTCCGTGACGCGCGAGCCGGGGGGCACGAGGGTGCGCACGTGCCCGACGATGCGCCCGGCAACCTCGAGGTTGCTCTGCCCGAACGCGCCGGGCGGGTAGTGGACGGCCGGGCCGTCGAAGCGCTCGACGACGGCCGGCTCTCCGCACCAGCGCACGAATCCGGGCCCGAGGATGGCGTTGGTCGGCTCGCACTGCGCGTTGAAATGCAGGCTGTGCAGGTCGTCGCCGAGTTCGTCCCGAATCCGCCCGAAGCAACGCTCGAGCGGCGCGGGCCCCGCGCTATTGGCCACGAGCACGACCTGCGCGCGCCCCGATGAGCGCTCGACCACCACCTGCAGGTAGCGCGCGACACCGCGGTGCAGGCCGTCGACGTAGATCGGCACGCCCTCGTCGATCAGCGCGCGCCGCACGACGGCGGCGACGCGATTGACCAGCGGGTGGTGGACGCGACAGTCGGGTATCGCGACCACGCGGTGGGTGCCGAGCTGGAACATGCCGACCCGGGGCGCGCCCGCGCGGCCCCGGATCGCCAGTCGGGCCCGCAGGCGAAATCCCTGCGGCGCGCCCTCGACGACCGGCACCTCGGGCAGGCCGTGTGCCCTGGCGAGCGCCTCGAGAGCGGCCCGGGCGGCCGGGTCGATGCCGGGCTCGCCGAATCGCGGGCACCCCGGGCAGGGTGGGCGATGGGGGCAGTCGAGCGGATGGCTGGACGGGCGGGCGGCGGTGTCGCGGCTGGGATCGGACATGGGGCCCGGCAGGTTACCGCAGGCCGGCCGGCCGCCCCAGCCCGGGCCCGGGATTCTGTCAACGACACGGGGCGTCACTTCGACTGGACACCCGGCCCAGCGCCGGGGATAGTGACCGCCTGTCCCACGCTTGCGGGCCCGTCGGCGCCCCTGGCATGCCCCCCGCGAGACCTGCTGTCCGTGAGTCTGCCGGCCCGGAAACTGTCGTCCCTGCGCGACCTGCTGCGCACGAGCACCGCCGACCAGCACGCTGCCCTGGAAGCGACCCCGGTGATGCGGGCGTTCGCCGACGGCGCGACCGATGCGCGGACCGCGCGCGCGTACCTGACCCGGCAGCAACGGCTGCACCGCGCGCTCGAGCGGACGCTCGCCCCCCACCTGTCGCCACGCGAGTCGCAGTTGCGCCTGCAGCGCTCGACGTGGCTCGCCGACGACCTGCACGCCCTCGGCATCGCACCCGACGCACGTGAACCGTCGGTGCCGGCCGTGACCGACCGGGCCGGCGCGCTCGGCGTCCTGTACGTGCTCGAGGGCAGCACGCTCGGCCTGCGCATGGTGCGCAACCGGCTGCGCCACGCCGGGTCGGCGGGCTGGCCGATGCAGAGCCGTTTCGTCCTCGGCTACGGTGACGCCTCCGGCCGGCACTGGCAGTCGTTCCTCGCCGAGCTCGAGTCCCTGCCCGAACGCGAGTGGCCCGCGGCCGTCGCGGCGGCGCAAGCCACGTTCCGGGCCTTCCTGGCCGCCTTCGCGGAGTCCGACCATGATTGAACGCGATGCCGGCACGCCGGCTGCGACGAGCCCGGGACAGGCCGGCTTCGCGGTGACTCTGGACAACTGCGCGCGCGAGCCCATCCACCTGCCCGGCCAGATCCAGCCGCACGGTGCGCTGGTCGCGTTCGACCCGGCGACGGAGACGGTGCTCCACGCCTCGACCAATCTCGGGCAGCTGCTGCCGGTCGGCAGCCTGCCGATCAAGGGCCGGCGCCTGTCGGAACTGGTCGGCGACGAGCACTGCGCCACCATCCTCGCCTCGCTCAAGGCCGGGACCACCGGGCTCGTGCGCCACGAGGTCATCGACCTGCCGGGCCGCAGCGGATCGGCCGAGCACGGACCGCTGCAGTGCGTCGTGCACCACCACCGCGGCGTCGGCTTCGCGGAGTTCGAGCCGCCGCCGGCCGAGGAGATCGGCGACGCGATGCAGGGTTTCAGCGACACGCTGGACTCGCTGCGCACCACGGTCGAGCTCGAGGAACTGGTCGAGCGCATCGCGCAGCGCGTGAAGCGGCTGACCGGCTTCGACCGGGTGATGGTCTACCAGTTCAAGGAGGACTGGCACGGCCACGTGATCGCCGATGCGCACGAACCGGACATGGAGTCGTTCTACGACCTGCACTACCCGGCGAGCGACATCCCGGCGCAGGCGCGCGAGCTGTACCGCAGCAACCTCGTGCGCTACCTGCCCGACGTCGAGTACGCGGCCGTGCCCGTGCTGCCGTGGTACGACGACGACCGCCTGCAGTTGCTCGACATGAGCCATTCGCTGCTGCGCAGCGTCTCGCCGATCCACCTCCAGTACCTGCGCAACATGGGCGTGCGCGCCACGCTCACGATCTCGCTGCTGGTGGAAGGCGAGCTGTGGGGCCTGATCGCCTGCCACCACCGCCAGCCCAAGCCGCTGCCGCTGCGCCTGCGGCGCGCCTGCTACGCGCTGTCCGTCACGGCCGGCTACATGGTCAGCTCGCACCTCAAGCAGGCGCGCTCGGTGGCGCTCGCCGCCGCGCTGCAATCCGGGCAACGCGTGATGGGCGCGTTCAACCACGTCCAGAGCAGCGTGCGCGACGTGATCGAGCAGTGCGGCACCTCGCTGATGCGCGTCGCCGACGCGAGCGGCGGCGCGTTCTGGAACGGCGACGCCGTGTATCCCTTCGGCCAGTGGCCGGGGGCGGAGCGCGCGGAGTCGGTCATGCGCTACGTGCGCCACGCGTTCGAGACCACGCAGGACGAGGTGCTGTGCACCGACCGGGTCGTGCTGCATCCGCCGCTGCAGGCCGACGAGATGCGCACCGCCTGTGGCGTGCTGGCGCTGAAGCTGGACGAGCACGGCCTGCGCGGCATCCTGTGGCTGCGGCCGGCCTACCGGCGCGAAGTCTCCTGGGGCGGCGACCCGGACAAGCCGGTGCAGTTCGACACCGACGCGCAGGGTCGCCCGCGCCTCTCGCCGCGCTCCTCGTTCGCCCGCTGGGTCGTGCTGGTCACCGACCGCTCGCGCTCCTGGAGCGACGTCAGCGTCGAGGCCGCGCGCAGCCTGCTCGCGCTGCGCCAGACCCTGCAGGTGCGCGACACGCTGGCGCAGCTGAGCCTCAACGACCAGCGCTTCCGCGGGCTCGTCACGCTGCAGTCGGACGCGTACTGGCGCCTCGACGCCGAGCGCCGCATCGTCACTCTGAGCCGGCCCCTGCCGACCTTCGGCGGACACGTGGAGGGACGCACGCTCGAGTCGCTGTTCGCGGAGCACTGCGACGAGGACGAGGTCGAGGCGCTGGCGAACGCGCTGCGCGACGGCAAGCCTTTCCGCGGCCTGCGGGTCGGCAGCAAGAGCCAGCGCGACCGGGGCCGGCGGGTGTATTCGCTGAGCGGCGAGCCGACCCGGGACCTCGAGGGCCACACCACCGGCTGGCACGGCACCATCTCGGACATCACCAAGGACTTCGTGGTCGAGGAGTCGAAGTGGGTGCGGCAGGAGATCGACGCGCTGACGACCCTGGCCCGCAGCCAGTTCCTCGCGCAGGTGACGCAGGAAATGCGCACGCCGATCGCCACCGTCACCGACTACGCGCAGCTGCTGCTGAGCGAAGCGCACCTCGGCAAGCGCGAGCGCGACTGGGCCGTACGCGTCCAGCAGGCCGGCGAGTCGCTGCGGCAGGCGACCGCGGGCCTCGTCGGTCTCTCGGAACTCGAGGCGCAGAACCTGCGCCTGAAGCTGGTGACGATGGACGCCGGCGACGTGGCGAACGAAGTGGCGGACGAGGCCGCCGAGCGGGCCCGCGCGCAGAACCTCACGCTCACGACGGACGCGGACGACGGCGACCATCGCGCCGCCATCGACCCGATCCGCCTCAAGCGGGCGCTGCGCAACCTCGTGGCGAACGCCATCCAGTACAACCGGCCCGGCGGGTCGGTGAGCGTCGTCACCCGCACGGACTTCGACACCGCGGAAGTGCGCATCGAGGTTCACGACACCGGCGACGGACTCGATCCCCAGCAGCAGGCGCGGCTGTTTCGGCCCTTCGACAGGATGGGCCGCGAGATCACGCAGGTGCCGGGCGCCGGCATCGGGCTCGTGGTCGCCAAGCTGCTGGTCGAACGCATGGGCGGCCGCATCGCCGTCGGCAGCGAGCGCGGCCGCGGCAGCTGCTTCGCGATCTGCCTGCCGGTCGCCCCGGCCAATTGAACGGCGACTGGCGGGCCGCGTGCCCGCCGCGGCCCGCCGGTCCTACAGGGCTAGGGTCAGCGTGAGCCGGACCGTGCGCGGCTCCACCGGGTGGAAGTGGATGTCGCCGACCGGAGCCGGCTCGCCCGGCAGCTGCGACTCGTAGTAGTACGTGATGTCGTTGTCCTCGGCGTCGAAGACATTGAACACGGTCGCGCTCAGGCGCAGGTGCTCGGAGAAGCGATAGCCGCCCTCGAGGTTGACCTGCAGCGTCGAGTCCGAGCGGACGCTGTTGTCCTCGATGAGCGGTCCCGGGCCGAAGTAGCGCAGCCGGGCACCGCCGAACCAGCCGGTCGGGCGGGCCAGGGCCACGCCCACCGACGCCACGCTCTCCACGGCATTCGGGATGCGGTCGCCGGCCGGGTCCGGATCGGTGTAGCGGGCACGGGTCCAGGCGACGTCCGCATCGATCAGCACCCAGTCGAGGGGCGTGCAGTACGCGCCGACCTCGATGCCCTCGCGCCGACTCGCGCGGCTCGGCTCGGTCGCGCCGCCGTCGCCGACGAACAGCAGCTCGGAATCCAGCTTCAGCGTCCACAGGGCCGCGGACAGCTGGACGTTCGGCACGATGGCCGTGCGCACGCCGACCTCGGCGCCCAGCGCCCGCACCAGCGGATCGACCTTCTCGACGGGCGTCACGCCGTCGTTCGGGTCGACCGCGATGGTCGTGCCGCGCGCGTCGTTGGAATGGAAGCCGTAGCCGGCATTCAGGAAGTACTCCGTCTTCGCCCACGGCCCGAACACCAGCGCGAGCTTGGGCGAGGCGATCGAGTCGCTCGCGCTGCCGGAATTGGCGTCGAGGCTGCTGTCCACGTCGAAGTGGTAGGAGTCGAGACGCAGCCCGGCGTCCATGCGCAGCCAGTCGGTCCAGTGCACGCTGGCCGCCGCCCACGCGCCGTAGCTGAGCTGCCGCACGTCGTCCTCGCGCACGGTGTCGTAGCGCACACGGTCCTCGGTCCGGTACAGCGCGACCGGGGCGATGTCGTCGTAGCGGACCTGCAGGCCGGCCGACAGCGAACCGTCGCGACCCCACGGCGACCACGGTGCGTCCCAGCCCAGCTCGCCGCCGTAGTACTGCCGGGACTCGTACTGCTCGAACTGGTCGCCGCGGACCGGGTCGGTCGCGTACGTGAAGTTGGAAACGAGGGACAGCTCGTAATCGACCGCATAGGCCGTCGCATGCAGCGCGCCTTCGCCGAGCTTCGATCGCCAGGCGCCGGACAGGCTGTAGCGATGCGTTTCGCCGCCGTCGGTCGGGTCGATCGCGCCGTAGCGGTCGAGGTCGCCCGCCTGCACGGCGCGCAGCGGGATCTGGTCCGTGCTGTGCCATTGACCGTCGTAGCCCATCGCCTCGACGCTCCAGCCGCGCGCCGCGTCGCCGCGCGAGTACTTGACGAGGCCGCTCACCTTGCGGAAATCCTCCGGTCGCTGCCACGGCCCGTCGTTGTGGAAATACTCGCCGGCCGCGAGCAGGTGGCCGTCGCCGAGCTGCGGCGAGGCGGCGAGCAGCGCGCGGTAATAGCCGTTCTCTCCGCCGCCCAGCGTGACGAACGGCGCATCGACGCTGGACCGGTAGCGCATGTGCGCGGCGCCGGCAGCCGAGAAGTTGCCCTCGTCGGCATAGTAGGTGCCCTTGCGATACTCCACCGACTCCACCAGTTCCGGAATCGTGAAGTTCATGTCGAGGTAGCCCTGGCCGTGGGCGTTGGTCGGGAGGTTGACCGGGATGCCGTCGACGCTCACCGAGAAGTCGGTGCCGTGATCGAGGTTGAAGCCACGCAGGAAGTACTGGTTGGCCTTGCCGTCGCCGCTGTGCTGGGTCACGACCAGGCCAGGCACCACCTCGAGCACCTCGCCCGGCCGGAGCGTGGGCCGGTATTCCAGCTGCTCGGCCAGCACGATGCCCTGGCTCGCGGCGACCGAACGCCCGACGAGTTCCAGGCGCGTCGCCGTGACGACGATCTCCTCGAGGTCGCCGGTCGGCACCCCGCCCGAAAGGGCGGGGGCCGCCGCGAGGACCGACGGAACGGCCGCCAACGAACGCAGGAGCAATGCACGCATTTCCAGGGGCATGACCGTTCCTCTGTGGACCCATCCGCTCCATCGGACCCGCACCGCACGGGTAGGAACATTGTTATTATTTTTCATACGACGTCGGAATACGGGCATTCGCGTACCCGGCGTGGCCCGGCCACGCGCGTGTATAGTCGCGACGGTCCCGCCGGAGTCCCCGCGACACCGCTTCGTTCCGCCAACGCGCCACCCCTCGTCATGCCCCGCAAGTCCCTGCGCATCGACAGTTCGCTCAGGCTCGGCGGCATCGGCAATCCACGCTGGATGGCGCTCCTGGACGCACTGGGCACGTCGCGTTCGATCACCGGCGCCGCCCGGGCCGCCGGCCTCAGCTACAAGGCGGCGTGGGATGCGCTCGACGCCATGAACAATCTCGCGGGCGGCGCCGTGGTCGTCACGTCCGTCGGCGGCAGGGGTGGCGGCGGAGCCCGCCTGACGCCGCACGGTCGCGACCTGCTCGCGACGTGGCGCATCGCCGAGGCCGAGAACCGCAAGTTCGTCGCGGCCATGAATGCGAGACTCGGCCACGCACCCGCGGGCGTCCGCACGCTCGGACGACTGGCGATGCGCACCAGCGCGCGCAATCAATGGTCCGGCACCGTCACGCGCGTGCAGCCCGGTGCGGTCAACGACGAGATCGAGGTCCGGCTGGCCTCCGGCGACACGCTCGTCGCGGTCATCACGCACGAGAGCTGCGAGAACCTGGGCCTCGAACCCGGGCGAGAGGTCGTCGCGCTGGTCAAGTCGTCGTCGATCCTCGTGAGCCAGGGTGCGGCGCGCCTTCAGCTGTCCGCACGCAACCAGCTCAAGGGTCGCGTGGCGCGGGTCGTGCGTGGGGCCGTGAACAGCGAAGTCGTGATCGCGCTGCGCAAGGGCGCGACCGTAGCCGCCATCATCACCAGCGAATCCGCCGACGCGCTGCGCCTGAAGCGCGGCCAGGCCGCCCGGGCGATCTTCAAGGCATCGTCGGTGATCCTGGCCGCCGAGTGATCACTCGCGCAGCCGGCCGCCGTCCATCGCGAGCGTGCGGTCGACCAGGAAGTCGAGTTCGCTGCGCACGTGCGAGACGTAGAGCATCGGCAGGCCCGTCTCGCTCTTCACGCGCGCGAGGAACGGCAGGATCTGCGATTTCAGCCGGTCGTCGAGCGAGGCCAGCGGCTCGTCGAGCAGCAGCACGCGCGGCGAACACAGCAGGGCCCGGCCCAGTGCGACGCGCTGGCGCTCGCCGCCGGAGAGCTGCGCGGGCCGGCGCTCGACGAGCGCGCCGAGTTCCAGCAGCTCGAGCACCGTCGCGAGCTCGAACCGGCGCGCGCCCGGCGCCCGTCGGCGATGGCCGTAGAGCAGGTTGTCCCGCACGCTCAGGTGCGGGAACAGCTGGCCGTCCTGGAAGACCAGCGCGACCTGGCGCTGCCAGGGCGGCACGAATATTCCCGCCGCGGTGTCGACGAGGAGCCGGTCGTCGAGGCGCAGCCGGCCGCGGTCCGGACGCAGCAGGCCAGCGACCAGCGCGAGCAGCGTGCTCTTGCCGCTGCCGGAGGGGCCGAACACGCCCGTGGCGCCGTCGCCCAGCTCCGCCGCGGCGCGCAGGTCGAATGTCCCGCGCCGAAACTCGAGTTCGAAACTAAGCACGCGCGCCACCGTGGTCCAGGTAGCCGAGGCGGCGCTCGGCGCGGCGCGTGAGGACGTGACTCACCGTCAGCGCCGCGACCGCGAGGCCGATCGAGAGGGCCGCGAGCCGCAGGGCCGGCCCCTCGCCGCCTGGCACGTTCATGTAGCTGTAGATCGCGAGCGGCAGCGTGCGCGTCTCGCCGGGGATGTTGCCGACGAAGGCCATGGTGGCGCCGAACTCGCCGAGGCTGCGCGAGAAGCACAGCACCGCGCCGGCCAGCACGCCGGGCAGGGCGAGCGGCAGCGCGACGGTGAGGAAGGCATCGAGCGGCCGCGCACCGAGCGTGGCGGCCGCCTGCTCCAGGCGCGCGTCGACGAGGCGAAACGCGACGCGCACGGGCTGCACCAGCAGCGGGAAAGCCATCACGGCAGACGCCACCACCGCACCGCGCCAGCTGAACGCGAGCACCAGGCCGAACGTCTCCTGCAGCCAGTGGCCGACGGGCCCGCGCGTACCGAGCAGCCACAGCAGCGCGTAGCCCGGCACCACCGGCGGCAGCACCATGGGCAGCTGCACCAGGATCTCCAGCAGCAGCTTGCCGCGGAATTCGCGCCTCGCCAGCAGCCACCCGACCAGCACGCCGAGCGGCAGGCAGACGAGCGTGGCCCAGAACGCGACCCGGGCCGACAGCCACAGCGCCTGCCACTCCCCGGTGCTCATGCGCCTAGAAGCTGAACTGCGAGCGCAGCGCGTACACGTCGAGGTCCTGCCCGACCTGCACGCCCGGCGGCGGCGTGGCCGGCGACGCGCCGAACGGTGTCGGGTTGGCCGGCCCCGCGGGGTTCAGGCGGTCGACGTCGATGTGCAGGTAATTGAGCATCAGCTTGACGTTGGCGTTGAGGTACCAGTTGACGCCCGCGGTCAGGATCGACTGGTCCCCGCCGCGGACCGCGTCGGCACCGGCGGGCGTGCCGGCCAGCCCTTCGTGGAAGTTCAGGTCGGTGTGGCTGTAGCGCAGGGCGAGTTCGAAGGCGCCCCAGCCGCCCCGGCCGTCGAACGGCACCCGCGCTCGCGGCGCCTGGAACGCGCCGCTGGTCGCGACGTAGCGGCGAGCCTCGCCGGTCGGGATCCAGCTCGCCTGCACGTAGTAGCCGCCGAAGCGCGGGTCGTCGAGCGTCGAGGCACGACGCTCGATGCCGTACCAGTAGTTCTCGCCCTCCAGCAGGAAATTGCGCCAGTTCGCGGCGAACTCGACACCCGCCGAGTAGCCGCCGTCGGCATCGACGTTGCCCGTGTCGATCAGCCGCGTGCCGTCGACGCGGATCTCCGGCCGGTCGCGCAGCCGCAGGCCGAACTGCGAGCTGCCGGTGAGCGCCGTCTGCGCCGGGTCGATCACCCAGGTGCCGTTCAGCCCGAGGTGCACGTTGTAGTCCGCCGAGGTGAGCACCAGGCCGCCGAGCCGGCCGACCAGCGCGCGCTGCGAGTCGAACACCTCCGCGTCGCCCACCGCGCGGCCCGTGTAGGTCAGCGCGCCCATCCAGCGCGGACCGCCGGCACGCACCATGACGCCGAGCCGCCCGTCCGCGCCGCCCATGGCGCGCGAGAGCTCCGAGGGCGTGGCCCGCTCGATGAACATCAGGTCCTCGGTGGCGACGCCGTCCGACATGTTCGCCGGCGGCGAGAACGCGCCCGCCTGGAACGTGAACGGCGCCCAGCCGGTGTAGGCGACGTACGCGTCGTTGATGCGACCGCCGCCCTCGATGCCCGAGCCGCCGAACTCCGCGAGGAAACGATAGGTGAAGTCGCGGGCCATCGTGCCCTCGACGCCGAGGCGGGCCCTGCGGAAATAGGCGCCGTCGCTGAGGTCGCGCGCCGCATCGGTCTCGCGCAGGCCGACGGCACCGACCGAACCGCGCCGGTAGTCCGTCGCGAGCGTGCCCGGCGGCGCCTGGTCGTAGTGCGCGAAATCCGCCTGAACGTTGCCGCGCAGGGCGAGCGACGAGCGGCCGTCGGCGCTGGTCACGGCGATGCGGCCGTTGTTCATCTTGACCGAGGGCGCCTCGCGCGCGGCGATCTTCGCCTGCGCCGCCTGCGCCTCGAGGGCCTCGATGCGCTGCGCGTCCGTCGGCGTCGCGGGGGCTGCCGCCACGGCGGGCGCGTCGAGCGCAGGCCGGCCCTTCAGTGCATCGAGTTCGGCGCGCTGCGCCTCGATCTGCCGCTGCTGGGCGTCGAGCTGGGCCTGCTGCTGCTCGACCATCCGGCGCAGGGCATCGACCTGCGCGGCGAGACCGTCATCCGGCGCCGCCTGCGCGGTCGAGGCCAGGGTCGTGGCAAGCACGGCCCCGAGCGCCGCCAGGAGGTTCGCATTGCGGTGCATGTCGACGCTCCTTCAGCGCAGGACGGTGAAACCCGCGCTCTCGAACGTGGCCCGCCCGGCTTCGCTGCGCAGGTACTCGACGAAGCGGGCGGCATCGGGCCCGCCGAGCCGCGTGACCGCGATTGGATACGTGATCGGCAGTTGCGTGCCATCCGGGAATGTATCGACCACCCGGACGCGATCTTCAACCCGGGCGTCGGTGGCGTAGACGATGCCGAGCGGTGCCTCGCCGCGGGCCACGAACATCAGCGCGTGCCGGACGTCCTCGGCGCGCACCAGCCGGTCGGCAAGCTCGTTCCAGGCGCCGAGCGTCGTCAGGGCCTGCCGGGCGTAGCGGCCGACCGGCACGCTGTCGGGATCGCCCGTCGCCAGCCTTCCCTTGCCGAGCGCCGCCGCGAAGTCGACGCCCGGCCCGAGCCGGAGCTGCACCTTGCTGCCGACGGGCGCGATCAGTACCAGACGGTTGCCCAGCAGATTGCGGCGCGTGGCCTTGTCGATGAGTCCGCGCTGCTCGAGGTAGTCCATCCACTCCTGGTCCGCCGAGACGAAAACGTCGGCCGGCGCGCCGGCCTCGATCTGTCGCGCCAGCACCGAACTCGCCGCGAACGAAGGGCGAACGGGCACGCCGGTCGCTCGCGTGAAGTCATCGCCGATCCTCTGCAGCACGTTGGTCAGGGAGGCCGCGGCAAACACCGTCACCGGCCGGGGGGCCGGGGTTCCGGCGGCCAGGGCCACGCCGCAGAGCAGCACGGCCAGGCCGCCGACGAGCCAGCGTCGGATGGACATTGCGGATCCTCACGCGCTATGTAGCGCCCTACATAGCGTGACGCATCCGGCGTGCCCCGGCAATCGCCGCGGGCGCTCAGTCGCGGAAGTAGCAGACCTGGCTGGTGGTCGCGAGAAGGTCGCCGGCGTCGCTCCAGATCTCGGCGAACTGGTCGCCGAACCCGTTGCGGAAGCCGGCGGCCCGGGCAATGCCGAGGACGTGGCGGTCGCCCTGCCGGGCCAGCAGCGTCGCGTCGGCGTGGAAATACGTCGTCACGGAAACCGTGCCGGACGGCACCATCCGGCGCCGCCGCACCATGACGCGAGGGAAGAAGCAGTCGCTCATCGACGCCAGCGAGGTGAACGACAGCGGGCGCGGCGGATCGTCGCGGATCCACAGCCGGCTCAGGGAATCGGGCGCCTCCTCGCCCCCGAGCCGCTCGAGGCCGCCGTCGATGAAGCGCAGGTCGTAGCGGGCCACCCACGGGGTCAGTTCGACGTGCGGCGCCCGGGCCAGCCGATCGGCCCCGGGCAGGCCGGCCGGCATCACCGCCTCGCGCGCGGACCACGTCTCGCGCCGCAGCGCGGTGACGAGCGTGGCCGTGGTGACGACCGCGCCCGCCTGGCTCATCGCGAGCGTCCAGTGCTGCGTCGAGCGGTTGGTGCGGACGGCCCGGCACTCGATCCCGAAGTCGTCGTAGCCGACGGGCGCCGCGAAATTCACGGTCAGCGCCAGCGGATCGCCGATGCGTTCGGGGCGCGAGAGGGCCGCCTCCAGCAGGATCGCGCAGGTGATGCCGCCGAACGGCCCGACCATGTTGGCGTAGGCCTGCGTCATGCAGCCGCGCAGGTGCGTCGCGTCGAGCGACTCGAGGCGGATCGCTGCGTCGAAGGGATGCAAGGTCGGGCTAGCCGGCGGCGGCGACGGGCACGTCGTCCGCCGGGCGGATCGTCACCGGCACGTGCTTGTGGTACGGCGTGCGGGTGAAGGGATCGCAGTGTGCCGTGGAGGTCAGCCGGTTGACGTTCGGTCCGATCGGGCCGCGATCGCCGAACCAGCCGCCGTAGCCGTGCGGCAGCGTGACCACCCCGGGTCGCACGCTTTCGTCGAACGACACGACCGCCGTGAGTTCGCCCGCGTCCGACGCCACCACGGCGAGTCCGCCGTCGGCCAGCCCCAGTCGCGCGGCATCCTGCGGGTGCATGCGCATCGCGCCGCTCTTGTCGACCTTGCGCCAGTGCGGATCGCGGAAGATCTGGTTGGCGTTGTAGCTGCGGCGCTCGCCCGCCATCAGGATGAAGGGCCGGCCGACCGGGCCGACCGGTTCGCGCGCAAGCGCGTCGAGCTCGCCCAGCATCTCCGGGATCGCGAGATGGATGCGCCCATCCGGCGTGCGCAGCAGCGACCAGACCTCGTCGAACTCGTGCCGGCTCATGATCACGCCCGACGGACGGTCGAGGATGGCCTCGAACAGCCGGCCGCCCAGCGTCCGCGGGCCCCCGGCGTGTCCCGCGCGGCGGACGGCCGCGCCGTGGTGCGCGGCGTATTGCACGGCGAGCGGCAGCAGGAACGCCGAGGCGGCCATGCCCTCCGGCAGCGTCGGACCGAGGCTGCGGTACATGATCGAGGCCGCAAAGGGTGCCCACGCCTTGCGGCGTGACAGCGTCAGCCCGAGCGCCGTCAGGTAAGGCACGAAGTGCGTCGCGCGCGGCTGCAGGCGCGCCACGCGCCCGAGCATCCTGAAGTCCCGCGGAACGAGGCCCATGTGCTCGAGCAGGCGCGTGTAGATCTCCGGCTCGGGCAACGACTCGTCGAGCGGCGCGAAGAGCGGCCTGCGCAGGTGGAAATAGTTCTCCGGGAACTCCAGGTTGAACCCGGTCGCCTCGCACTTCTCGAACTGCGAGGCCGCGGGCAGCACGTAGTGCGCCAGCCGCGCGGTCTCGGTCATCGCGACGTCGACGACCACCAGCAGTTCCAGTGCGCCGAAGGCGCGCTCGTAGGCGCCGGTGTCCGGCCAGGTCAGCAGCGGATTGCAGCTGTCGACGATGGCCGCCCGAATGCGCTTCTCACCCGCGAGCAGGATCTCGTCGGGCAGGATGTTGGGCGGGAAGATGCCCGCGATCGGATGCATGCCGTGGTGGACGGTGCGCGGCAGCGGCTTGCCGGCGATCGTCACCCGCTCGTCGGTGTGCCCGAGGATCGGCATCAGGAACGAGTGCAGGTTGTTGGTGCCACGGCGTCCGAACTTGCCCGCCACCAGCCACAGCAGCTTCTCCAGGTAGGCGTTCAGCGTCGTGTGCAGCGTGTGTTGCGTGCCGAGATCCACGCGCACGCAGGCACGTTCTGCGCGCGCGAAGTCTCGGGCCACGCGCTCGACGTCCGCCAGCGGCACGTCGGCGCGGCGCACGTACTCCTCGATCGGCACCGAGCGCAGCGCCCGCTCGATCTCGTCGAAGCCGGTGCAGCGGGCCGCGAGGAACGCCCGGTCGTGCAGGCCGTCGCGGACGACGATCGCGAGCATCGCAGCCAGGAGGAACGCGTCCGTGCCGGGGCGCAATTGCAGGTGCACGTCCGCCTGCTCGGCCGTCTCGGTGCGCCGAGGATCGATCACTGCCATCGTGCGGCCCGGGCTCCTGCGCAGCTCGCGCAGCGTGTCGCGCGCGTTCGGGATGCCGTGCGACTGGAACGGGTTGCAGCCGATGAACAGCACGAAGTCCGCGTGCTCGACGTCCTCGGTCGTGTGGCAGGTCTGGTGGCCGAAGAGGCGGCCGTTGACCCAGAAGTCGCCCGTCTTCTCCTGGCCCAGCGAGTTGTACGCGAACCGGCTGCGCATGGCGGGCAGCATCTGGCGGGCGTACGCGCTGCCGAGGTGGTTGCCCTGCCCGGCCCCGCCGACCAGCGCGAACGCCTGGCCGCCGTGCCGGTCGCGGATCCCCACCAGCCGCTCGGCGATCTCGCGCAGCGCCTGGTCCCACGAGATGCGCTCGAAGCTGCCGTCGGGACGCCGCTTCAGCGGGTGGCGCAGGCGGTCGTCGTGGTTCTGGTAGTGCTCGAGGCGCGCCGCCTTCTGGCAGAGGTAGCCCTTCGAGCTGGGATGCGCCTCGTCGCCGCGGATGCGCTTGAAGCGCTCCCCGTCGATCTCCACGGTCAACCCGCAGTTGCGGGAACACAGGATGCAGGCGGTGGGTTCGGTGCGGCTCATGCGCGATCTCCCCGGGGCCGGGTCCCGGCGGCGTTCGCCGGTTCGCTACTGTACACGGCGGGCCGTCGGCCGGGAGGCCCGCGCCGCCTTGCGGTACGCCGTGGGGGTGAGCCCGCGTTCCGCGCTGAAGACGGCGCTGAAGTGACTCTGGCCGCGAAAGCCGACGGCTTCGGCGACCTCCAGCATCGAGAGCCCGGTCGTGCGCAGCAGCTCGGCGGCCCGCTCGATGCGCGCCCGCCGCAGGTAGCGATGGGGCGACACGCCCGTGGCGCTGCGGAAGTTCACGGTGAAGCTCGTGACGCCGCTGCCGCAGGCGCGGGCGAGGTCCGCCACCGACAGGGGATCGCCGAGATGCAGGCGCATGTGCCGGATCGCGTCGTGCGCGACGCGCAACTCGCCGCGCGTGGCGGACGGATCGAGCGTGGACTCCGGTTGCGCCAGCTCGCGTTGCCATTCCGCCAGCAGCGTCTGGCCGAGCGATTTCAGGTACGCCTCCGGCGCACCGCCCGTCTCGAGTTCGTGCATCAGGCGACGCGTCAAGGCGACGATGACCTCGTTGGTGAACGTCACCGGCCCGGTGTAGCGCCCGCGGCGCAGCCACGCCGGCAGCGTGCCCGCCACGTCGAAGTACACGAGCGTTCCCTCGCCCACGCCCTGCAGCGCTACGTCCGCGTGCACGGCCGCGGGCAGGAACGTGACGAGTCCCGGCAGGGACTGGCGGGTCCGGCGCTCGCCGGCCGCGCGGTAGTCGAGCGGCTTGCCGGCCGTGTGGACCAGCAGCACCGGCGCCGCCAGCGGCGGCAGCTGCAGCCGGTCGAACGACACGCGATAGCGCTCGAGCACGAGCGGCAGGCGGGCCGGCACGCGCCCGCTCGAGACGGGCGTGCCGACGCTGCGGCGCAGGACCCGACGGACGTCGACGGCGCGAGCCATGGCGGGAGTATATCGACGTATTACGATAATCATGCTGTCGTTTTCCGATAATGCACCCGGCCGCCCGCGTTACCTTGCCACCCATCGAGCGGAATGGACGCATGGGTGAGCGCATGACGACGATTCGGCGAATGGCAGCCGTGGCCCTGGCCCTCGGCGCACTGCTCGGCGCCCGCGCACATGCGGCGGGACCGTGGATTTCCGAGACCGGCGGCGCGGACATGGGTCTCGCCGGTGCCGGGCGCGCGGCGCTGGCGCTCGACCCGGCGGCGCTGTCGGCCAATCCGGCCTCCCTGGCCGGCCTGCACGACGGCGAGGTCACGCTGGCCGCCGTGCCGCTCGAGCTCGACTATGCATTCCGCGGCGAGGACGGCTACGCCGGCCACGCCCGCAATCACGACGCGGGCACGGTCCTGCCGGCGGTCTATGGCGTTGCGCAGCGCGGCGACTGGGCGCTCGGCTTCGGGGCGTACAGCGGCTTCGGCCTGTCCTTCGATCATGGCCGGGACTGGGAGGGCGCACGCACCGTGTCGCAAGCCGGGCTCGCAACGGTCAACGTCGGACCCGGCGTGGCGTGGCAGGCCGGCGAGCGCGTCAGTCTCGGGGCCAGCATCGTTGCGCAGTGGGCGCGGCCCGACTTCCAGCTCGACGTCGCGAACGATGCGGCGTACTACGGTCCACCCGCCAATCTGCCGGACGGACACCTCGAATTCCGCGGCGACGACTGGGCACCGGCCGGCCAACTCGGCGCGAGCATCGAGGTTCGCCCGGGCCTGCGCGTCGGTGCGTCCTGGACTTCCCCGGTCGGGCATCGCGTCGCACTCGACGTCGAAGACCGCGGCCTGCACCCGGTCCTCGGCCTGCTGTTGCCGCCGGACGGCGCCGCGAAGCTGCGCTTCACCACGCCGCAGCAGGTCATGCTCGGCGCGACGTGGTCCGCGACCGACGCGACGCTGCTCGCCGCCGGCGCCACGTGGCAGGACTGGTCGCGGTTCGGCGCGGCGCGGCTGTCGATGCCCGGCTATGCGGCCGACGTCTTCCCGGCCGGATTGCGCGACACCTGGGGCGCATCCCTCGGCGTGCGCCGTGCGCTCGACGAGCGCTGGACGGTGTCGGGCGGCGTCGCGTACGAGAGCTCGCCGGCCCCCTCGGGTGGCGTGCCGATCTACTTCCCGGTGGCCGAGCAATGGCGAATCGCGGGCGGCCTCGAACGCGAGGTAAGCGACGCCTTGCGGCTGCGCGCGTCACTGACGGTGATGCTGCAGGGCGAGACGCGGGTCGCCCAGACGGCGCATCCGCTGCCGGTGCCGGGCATCCCGACGTACACCGGCCGCTATGCCGACACGCGCGTCTACGCCCTGGGGCTCGGCGCCGAGTTCAGGCTGTGACGGGCGGACCCGATGAACGCGCGGCGGAGACGCTCAGCGCGCCTCCGCCGCCGCGAGCTCCGCGGCTTCCTGGTCGGTGAAGAGGCGCGAACGGGTGAGGAACCGCCGGCCGGTC
>JBPOHK010000155.1:0-11520 GCA_052035645.1 Pseudomonadota bacterium | reverse complement strand
GCGGAGACGTCGTTCGAGCGATGCCGGTCGCGGGTCATGGACGTCTCCTCGGGTGGGGCTACTGGCCGCGGCGTCGGTTCGGTCGGCGCCCGCGCACCACCGTGCGATCGCTCGCGTCGGGCGGCGGCGGCAGGTCCGGCAGCGGGGCCGGAGCGGTGAGTCCCGCGCTGATCATGCGCCGCATCTCGGCGTCGATCGCGGGGTCGGTCTCGATCGGCGTGTAGTTCGCCAGCCGCGAATCCACTTCCTCGTTGGCGCGCTGCACCAGTTCCTTCGAGCCGGCCTTCTGCCAGGTCTCGCGGTTCTCGCGGTCGATCACCGGGTTGGTGAGGTACAGCTGGTTCGGCCAGTGCTGCAGCGTGTGCGGCGAGGTGATCAGGTGATCGTTGGCCATCAGGTCCGCGACCAGCTGCTGGCTCGGCAGGTCCTCGACCACGTTCATCTCGCGCACGAAATGCAGCGACTGGCCGCAGACCTCGTTGTCGTACACCAGCTTCGGCAGGCTGAACGTGAGCACGAAATCGAGCATGCCCGGGCCGGAGACCGAGTTGATGCCGGCGAGCGCCGCGAGCAGCGCGCTGCTGAAGGATTCGCCGCCGGCCTGCGCGTCGAGCGACTTGGCGTCCGAGAGCGCCATGTACGCCTGCGTCGGCAGGCCGAGCGACTTGGCCACGGCAACGTACGCCACGTTCAGGTGCTGCGCCTCGATCGCCGCCATCGGCGAGCTCGCGGCCTTCATGTGGAAGGTGGCCGGCGCGCCGCCGAACAGCACGGGGGCGCCCGGACGGACGATCTGCGCCATGGTGATGCCGGTCAGCACGTCGACGCAGTGGAATACCAGCGCGCCGACCAGCGTCACCGGCGCGATCAGGCCCATCAGGGTGACGGGCACGATCTCGACCGGAATGCCGGCCTCGACGCAGTCGATCATGTTCTGGCACGAGTCTTCGCTGTAGCGGAAGTTGCCCGTGGCCGTGATCGTAAAGATCGACATCGGCTTGGCGATCAGTTCGGCGCGGTCGCGGCGGAACAGCTGCATCATGTCCCGCATGCGCGGCACGCCGTGCTCGGAGAACGCGCCGGACACCATCGGCTTCTTCGAGGTGGTCAGCAGCATGTACAGGCGCCAAGCGTCCGAGACCTGCGATTCGATGTCCTTGTTGGTCGAGAACGCGGTGGCGAGGTAGGCGATGTGCTCGAGGCCGTCGCACAGCCGCGCGTACTCGATGAAGTCCGTCGAGTTGGAGAGGCGTGTCTCGCCGGTGCGATGGTCCTGGATCTTCAGGCCCGAGGAGCCCGGCACGTAGTGGACGTTGTTGCCGCCGAGCTCGGCGTGCGGCGTGCCGTCGCGCGTGTAGAGCGTGAACGACTTCGGCGCGGTCGCCAGCGCCCGGTCGACCACGTCGACCGGGAACAGGATGCGCACGCCGTCCGCCGTCGTCTTGAGCCCGTGGTCCAGCAGGCGCTTGCGCATCTCGGGGCCGCGGATCTCCATGCCGGTCTCGGCCATGATGCGCTTGGCTTCGGCGAGGACCCGGGCGCACAGCTCGGGCGTGATGACGTTCAGCGTCGGTCGCATCGCAGTCTCCGCGGGCCCCGGCGCACGCACCGGGCGGTCCAGGTCAGGATCGGGTGAAGGCCGGCGATTATCGTCGGGACAGCCTCGCCGCGGCTACTCCCCCAAGGCTCAGGGGTCGCGCGGGAAGCGCCGGGTCCAGCGCTTCTCCCGCAGCAGCCGGCCGTTTTCGTACACCCGCCGCTCGTACTCGTAGGCGTAGCCGTCCGCGTCGCTGCGGAACACCGAGCGGGTTTCCCAGAGCAGCTTGCGCCCCGGCAGCTCGACCTCCGTGCTGTAGCTGCCCGTCATCGAGGTCTGCTCCGGGTGGGCGTCCGAGGTGGCGTGCTCGATGCGTTCGGAAAAGTGCTCGGTGCCCCACGGATAGCGGGTGCGGGATCCGTTGGTCGCGATGGCCGTCACCTCGCCGGTCTGCGGATTGCGCCGCACCTCGGAGATCTCCCCGTAGCCGGACGAGGTGCCGGTGTCGAGGTTCTCGAAGCCGGCGAGGGACGGGCTCTCGGCCGGCGGCAGGAACTGCGGTGCCGGCCGGTCGGTCGGCGGGATCACCGGCAGGACCACGCGCGCGCCTTCCGGCCCGCCGATCGCGAGCGTCGTGGTCATCGGATGAGGCGAGGGCCACATCATCGGCCACATGGCGTTGTTCACCGCGACCCGGATGCGGTGACCTTTGGGGAACACCCAGGACGTGAAGTGCAGTTCGACGTCGAGCGGGAAGGTCTCGCCGGGCCGGATCAGCTCCGGCTCGCGCGCGGAGCGGCGGTGGTTGCCGTTGAAGCCGGCGCCGGCCACCTGCGTGACGGTGCCGTCCGGCGCGACGTCCGACACGCGCACGAACCAGTTGGCCCGCGGCGCATCCGCGCTCACCTGCAGCAAGGCGTGCGGCAGGCCGAGGATCTCGAGCGGGGCGTCGAGCGGCGCGGAGTCGTACACGAGGCTGTAGGCATCGGTGGGGCGCTGGTCGTGCGCGACGTCGCCCCACCACATCACCGGGCCGCCGGCCTCGATGCCGACGCCGGCGACGTAGCGCAGACGATGCGTGGTCGGGGCCACGTCCGCATCGCCGAGCGTGTGGTCGTCGCGCAGGTGCAGCACGCGTTGCTGGGTGCGCGCGATCGGCCAGCCGTCCTCCCAGCGCCAGTGCCCCGGGGCGTAGTCGAGGGTGGGGCCGGGCGGGTGCCAGTCGCGCACGTACACCGCGAACTTCGGCTCCTTGAGGATCCCGGTGTCGATCCCCTTGAGCCAGTGGTCGAACCAGCGCACGGCTTCGTGGCGCCACTCCATGCCGGGGCGCGGGTACGGTTCGTTCGGAAACGTGTGGTTCCACGGCCCGATCAGCGCTTTCACCGGCCCGCCGGCGTTCTGCAGCATGCGCGGGATCACGTCGCGGTAGCCGTCGTACCAGCCGCCGATGTGATAGCCGGGCACCCGGATCTTCGCTTCCCGGTCGCGCCACGAGGCGCGGTCCCAGAACGGACCGTCGCGCTGTTCGCGCTTCCACGTCAGCATCCACGGCTCGCGGTCGAAGCGGTCGCGGAAGAACGCCTCGTCCATCACGTAGTCCGGGGCGCCGGGCCGGCCGTTGTCCAGCTCCTGGCCCATTTCCCACGAGTCGAGGTGCATCACGCCGTCGATGTAGTGCACGTCCTCCTGGTAGAGGTCGTCGGTCGCGTCGACGGCGACGAAGGCCTTCAGCGCGGGCGGCGCCCGTCCCGCCAGCTGGATGGAATTGAAGCCGCCCCACGAGATGCCGAACATGCCGACCGCGCCCGTGGACCACGACTGGCGCGCGAGCCAGCCGATGACCTGCTCGCCGTCGTCGAGTTCGACGTCCGAGTACTCGTACGGGATCAGCGTGCCCTCGCTGTTGCCCGTGCCGCGGATGTCGACGCGCGCGACGATGTAGCCGCGCTCGACGAAATACGAGTACAGCGGCCAGTTGCGCCCGCGCGATTCCGTCTTGCGGTAGGGCAGGTACTCGAGCAGCACCGGGAATTGCTTGCCGCGCGCGCCGCCCGTCGGCACGTAGAGGTCGGCGGCGAGTCGCACGCCATCGGGCAGCGGGATCCACGCCTCGCGCAGGGCCATGCCGTAGCGCGGCGGCGAGGGCTGCGCGGCCCCGGCCGCGGCGGCGAATCCGCCCGCGGCGAGCAGCAGGGTCGCGACCAGTCGCTTCGTCCAAGCCATGCGATCGACACCGGCCATGTCGCGTCCTCCCCGGGGCCCTGCGGCTGCCGGGCATTCTGCGGGGAAGGGGAGCACCGCCACAACGCCGGCCTCGCCACCGTTGCAAACCCGCACCGACCCCGGCAGGCTGCCCTGCACATGAATCGCCGCGACCTGTTGAAATGGAGCGCCGGCCTGCTGCTCGGCACGCTCCCGCGCTGGCAAGCCATCGCCGCCCCGGCGGGCCGCATCGTCATCGTCGGCGGCGGCATCGTCGGGGCCGCCATCGCCTGCCAGCTCTCGCGCCGGGGTGCCGAGGTCACGGTGCTGGAAAAATCGGCGCCCGCCGCGGGTGCTTCCGGCAAGTCGTTCGCCTGGATCAACGCGAACTTCAGCAAGCAGCCGCGCGACTACCACCTGCTCAGCCGCCTCGGCGTGCTGGCCTGGCACGGCCTGCACCAGCAGCTCGGCGATCCGCTGCCGGTGCGCTGGGGCGGCACCTTCGAGTGGTACGCCCGGCCGGAGCGGGCGGAGGAACTCGACCGGCTCGCGCGCCGGCAGCAGGCCTGGGGCTATCCGATCCGGCTGATCGATGCCGCCGAGTTCCAGCGGCTTGAGCCGCAGGTGCAGCCGGGCGCGCTGCGGGTCGCCGCAGTGACCGAGCTGGAAGGCGCCGTCGACTCGGGCCAGGCGACGCGGGTGCTGCTGCGCGAGGCCGAGCGTGCGGGCGCGAAGGTCGTGCATCCCTGCGAAGTGGAGGGGATCTCCCTGCCGACGGCCGGCGGCGTCGTGCTCGGCACCTCGCGGGGCGAGTACCGGGCCGATCGCGTGGTGCTCGCCGCCGGCGTGGCCACGGAAGCGATGGCGGCGCGGCTCGGCGTGAAGATACCGCTCAAGGCCTCGCCCGGTCTCGTCGTGCGCACGGCGCCGCAGCCCCCGCGCGTGCGCGGCGTCTTCAACACCGAGGACACGCATTTCCACCAGCAGGCGGACGGGCGCTTCGTGCTCGGCGACGATTACGACCCGCCGCAGACCCGGCCGCATCGTCTGCTGGAGGACCACCCGCTCGACTTCCCGCGCGAATCGCTGGCCGCGAAGCACGGCGAGCGCATCCGGGCCCAGGCGGCGCGCTACCTGCCCGCGCTGGCGGATGCGCCCATCGAGAGCGTGTCCCTGTGCTGGCGGCCGATGCCGCAGGACGGCTATCCGGTGCTCGGCTACGTCGCAGGCGACACGCGCCTGTACGTCGCGGTCACGCACAGCGGCGTGACGCTCGCCCCGCTGATCGGCGAACTCGCGACCATGGAACTGCTGGACGGCGCCGAGGTCGACCTGCTCGCGCCCTATCGTCCCGCGCGCTTCGTCAGCTGAGTTTCCAGCGCCGCGCCAGCGCCGCGATGTACGCGGGCGTCGTGTCACAGCAGCCGCCCAGCCAGGTCGCGCCGGCCGCCACCCAGCTCTCGGTGGCGGCCACGTACTCGGCGGGCGTCAGCACCGGGATCTTGCAGGTGTCGAGCGCCTTCTGGTCGGGCGCCTTCTCGCAGCTGTTGGCATACGCGCCGAGCGGCCGCGAGGTGCAGGCGCGCATGCGCGCGATCGCCTCCGGCACGAGCCCGGTCGGCACGCAGTTCACCGAATAACCCTCGACCGGCAGCGGCTCCAGCGACCGCACGGCCTCCTCCAGCGACTCGCCGCCGCGCAGGCGCGGCGCGTCGAGATCGAGGTTCCAGGAGATCCTCACGCGCAGCCCGCAGTCCGCCGCGGCCCGTGCCGCCGCCACGGCTTCGCGCACCGTCGTCAGGGTCTCCGCCATCGCGAGATCGACCTCGCCGGCCAGCGCCCGCGCGATGCGCAGGTAGCCCGCGTACAGCTCGTCCTCGCGGGCCACGAGGGCCGCCTCGTAGGTCGTGTCGAGGGGCGGCAGCGAGCCCGCGACCATCACGTCCGGCCGGCCGCCCGCGGCACGGGCCTCGCGCGCCAGTGCGCAGGCGAGGCGGGTGAGTTCCTCGACGCGCGCCTCCATGCCGACGCGCGCCAGCAGTTTCGGCACCACCGCGTAGTTGTTGGCCGTCACCACGTCGGCGCCGGCCGCGATGTAATCGGCGTGCACCTGCCGCACCGTGCCGGGATCGTGTACCAGCGCGAGCGCGGACCACGCCGATTCGCGGTAGTCGGGAACGGAGGCGCCGCGGGCGCGCAGTTCGGTGCCCATGGCGCCGTCGAGGATCGTGATCGCGGGTGTCATGGCCGACATTCTGCTCGATCCGGCGGTGCCGGGCAGCCCGCGCTAGTGCCTGCGTGCCGGCGTCCCCTAGAATCCGGCGATGAGCGCTGCTTCCGAACCCACCGGCACGCTGGCCGCCGCGATGAACAACGCGGTCGGGCTGCTCGAGACCGACCCGGGCCTCGCGGCCGAACAGGCCGAGGAGATCCTGAAGGCCGTGCCGGGCCACCCGCCCGCGCTGCTGCTGCTGGCCTCCGCCCGGCGCCGGAAGGGCGACGCTGCCGGTGCGCTCGCGCTGATCGAGCCCCTGCTGCAGGCCCAGCCGCGCTGGCCGGCGGCGCATTACGAGGCCGGGCTCGCCCTGTCCCGCCTCGGCCGGGGCGACGAGGCGATTCGCGCCCTGCGCACGACGGTCGAACTCCGGCCCGACCACCCGGAGGCCTGGCGCATCCTCGCCGACCACCTGCTGGCGACCGGGGACGCGGCCGCGAGCGACACGGCCTACACCCGCCACGTGCAGTGCTCGGCGCGAAGTCCCGCGCTGCAGCAGGCAGCGGCGGCCATGCTGGAGAACGACGTCGGGACCGCCGAGCGCCTGTTGAAGGGCCACCTCACGCAGGTGCCGACCGACGTACCGGCGATCCGCATGCTGGCCGAGGTGGCCATGCGGCTCGGCCGGCTGGAGGACGCCGGTCGCCTGCTCGAGCGCTGCATCGAGCTGGCGCCGAGCTTCCGGGCGGCTCGTTACAACTACGCGGTGCTGCTCGGCCGTCGCAACGATGCCGCGGCGGCACGACGCGAGATCGAGCACCTGCTGCAGCTCGAGCCGCGCAGCCCGAGCTATCGCAACCTCTACGCGGTGATCCTGAGCCGGGTGGGGGAGTACGAACGCTCGAGCCGCATCTACGCCGAACTGCTGGCCGAGTACCCGAAGCACTCCAAGGTCTGGCTGAGCTACGGGCACGTGCTCAAGACCGAGGGCCGCACGGCCGAGTGCATCACCGCCTACCGGCGCAGCATCGCGTACGAGCCGTCGCTCGGCGAGGCGTACTGGAGCCTCGCCAACCTCAAGACCTTCCGCTTCGACGAGACCGACCTCGCGGCGATGCACGCCCAGCTGGCGCGCACGGACATCGACCAGGACAGCCGGCTGCAGCTGCACTTCGCCCTCGGCAAGGCCTACGAGGACCGCGCCGACTACGCCCGCTCGTTCGAGCACTACTCCCAGGGCAACGACCTGCACCGCCAGGCCCACCGCTACGATGCCGAGGGCAATTCCCGGCGTGTCCAGCGCCTGAAGGGAATCTTCACGCGGGCGTTCTTCGAGGCGCGCCGCGGTTCCGGCTGCCCGGCCCCCGACCCGATCTTCATCGTCGGGATGCCGCGGGCGGGATCGACCCTGCTCGAGCAGATCCTCGCCAGCCATCCGGCCGTGGAGGGCACTACCGAGCTGCCGGAAATCATCAGCATGGCCAAGGACTTGCGCACCGAGTCGGGGGCGGGCGAGATCGTCGCCTATGCCGACGTGCTGGCCGGGAAGAGTGCGCAGGACCTGCGCCAGCTGGGCGAGCGCTACCTCGAGCGCACGCGGATCTACCGCAAGACCGACCGGCCGTTCTTCATCGACAAGATGCCGAACAACTTCCTGCACGTGGGACTGATCCACGCGGTGCTGCCGAATGCGCGGATCATCGATGCCCGCCGCCACCCCCTCGGCTGCTGCTTTTCCAACTTCAAGCAGCACTATGCCCGCGGCCAGAACTTCAGCTACGGCCTCGTCGACATGGGCCGCTTCTACCGCGACTACGTGGAACTGATGGCGCACTTCGACGAGGTGATGCCCGGCCGGGTGCACCGCGTCATTTACGAGCGGGTGGTCGAGGACACCGAGGCCGAGGTCCGGCGCCTGCTGGACTACTGCGGCCTGCCGTTCGACGAGGCCTGCCTGCGCTTCTTCGAGAACCAGCGGCCGGTGCGCACGGCCAGCGCCGAGCAGGTGCGCCGGCCCATCTACCGGGAAGGCGTCGATCAGTGGCGCCAATACGACAACTGGCTCGGGCCGCTCAAGGACGCCCTCGGCCCCGTGCTCGGTGCCTACCCCGAAGTTCCTCGATTCTGATTTGCATTTCCCGTTCCGGCCCGGCTCGGTTATTGTTCGGCCAGCGGCGGGCGGGCCGCGCTTGGGGGGCCAGGCAAGTGTTGCCCGTTCGCACCAGAACCCAAATCGCCTGAGGGGAGAAACGTAATGCGACGATCGAAGTCCGCCACGCTTCCGCGCCGCCTGCCGCGGTCGCCCATCGCCGTGGCCGTCCTGCTGGCGTGCCCCGCCGTGCTCGCTCAGGAGCAGCGCGGCCTCGAGGAGATCATCGTCACGGCGCAGAAGCGCAGCGAGAATCTCCAGGACGTGCCGATCAGCATCCAGGCGCTCGGCAACGAGAAGCTCGAGGAGCTGAACATCCAGAAGTTCACCGACTACGTGCAGATGCTGCCGTCGGTGGCGATGCAGCCCTCGGTCGCGGGCGGCACGGGCTTCTCGCTGGTCTACATGCGCGGCGTGGTCACGGGCGGCGACGGCCAGGCGACGACCTCGCAGCCAAGCGTCGGCATGTACCTCGACGAGCAGCCGATCACGACGATCCAGGGCAACCTGGACATCCACATGTACGACATCGAGCGCGTCGAGGCGCTCTCCGGCCCGCAGGGCACGCTGTACGGCGCGAGCTCGCAGGCGGGCACGATCCGCATCATCACCAACAAGCCCGACCCGAGCGCGTTCTCGGCCAGCTACGCGCTGGAGGGCAACATCGTCGACGGCGACGACACGGGCTACGTGGCCGAAGGGCACGTCAACCTGCCGATCGGCGACTCCGCGGCCCTGCGCGTGGTCGGCTGGAAGCGCAACGACGCGGGCTGGATCGACAACCTCAAGCGGACCCGCAACTTCTCCGGCGACATCAGCACGACCGCCGACGACACCTCGATCGAAAACTCCCGCTACGCCGGTGACAACTACAACACGGTCGACACGGTCGGTGCCCGCGCGGCCCTGCGCGTGAACCTCGGCGAGAACTGGTCGATCACGCCGACCGTCCAGACGCAGACCGCCGAGAGCCACGGCTCCTGGGGCGACGACCTCAGCAACACCTTCTCCAACGGCAAGTACGAGGTCGCCCACTTCAAGAAGGAGTACATCGAGGACAAGTGGACGCAGATCGGCCTGACGGTGGACGGCTCGATCGGCAACTTCGACGTCGTGTACTCCGGCAACTACCTCGACCGCGACTTCGACGGCTCGTTCGACTACACCGACTACTCGTTCTGGTACGACAGCGCCTACACGACGGGCTATTTCTCGGCCCTGCACTTCGACGACAACGGCGACCCGATCCCGCCGGCGGCCCGCTACACGAACAACGACGGCTACAAGCGCCAGAGCCACGAGCTGCGCATCAGCTCGCCGGCCGACAAGCGCGTGCGCGGCATGCTCGGCGTCTTCTACCAGAAGCAGGAGCACGACTTCGAGCAGCAGTTCCAGGTCGAGGGCCTCGGGCTGCAGATGCAGATGAACCGCGACGAGCCGAACGGCAACCGGTTCCCGAACGTGGTGTACCTGAACAACATGGACCGCGTCGACACCGACAAGGCTGTCTTCGGCAGCGTCAGCTTCGACGTGACCGACAAGATCGAGCTCACCGCCGGCCTGCGCTACTTCAAGCCCGAGGTGACGGTGAAGGGCTTCTTCGGGTTCGGCCTCGGCTTCACCGAGCAGGGCTGGTCCAGCAACGGCGAGAACCGCTGCAACCTGTTCCCGAACGGCCAGCAGGACTACAAGGACACGCCCTGCCTCAACGTGGACAAGGGCATCAAGGAGTCCGAGCACGTCAGCCGCCTGAACGTGAACTACAAGGCCACGGACGACGTGCTGTTCTACGCGACGTGGTCCGAGGGCTACCGCCCCGGCGGTATCAACCGCAACCCGTTCGCCGGCGACTTCAAGTCCGACTTCCTCACGAACTGGGAAGCGGGCTGGAAGACGACCTGGATGGACAACCGCCTGCAGTTCAACGGCGCCGTGTTCCTCGAGCAGTGGGACGACTTCCAGATTGCGTTCCTGGGCGCGAACGGCATCACCCAGGTGGCCAACGGGCCGACGGCGGACATCGTCGGCACCGAGATGCAGCTGCAGTGGGCGGTCTCCGACAGCCTCATGCTGTCCTCGGCGATCGCGTACTACGATTCCGAGCTGAAGGACCCGTACGCGAACTACGACGAGGACGGCAACATCACGGAGATCCTGGCCCCGAAGGGCAGCCCGCTGCCGATCACGCCCGAATTCAAGGGCAACGTCGTCGCGCGCTACACGTTCCCGATCGGCGACTTCGAGTCGTACGTGCAGGGCGCCGTGGCCTACGAGTCGAGCCGTCCCTCTACCCTCGACGTCGCCGACAACGACGTGCTCGGCGACATCCCGTCGAGCACGGTGTTCGACCTGAGCGCCGGCATCCGCAAGGACAGCTACTCGCTCGACCTGTTCATCGATAACGTCCTGAACGAGGACTCGCTGCTGTACGTGACCACGCAGTGCACGGTCGGCGTCTGCGGCGTCAACCAGACCTACGGCTATCGGCTGCAGCCGATGACCATCGGCCTGAAGTTCTCGCAGAAGTTCTGAGCCCGTCCCCGGCCCCGGGCAGGCACCGCGCCTGCCCGGGCGACCGGGCGGTCAGCGCACCGCCGACAGCTCCCAGACCTTCACTTCGAACGGCTGCAGCGTCACGCGCACGGGCCGGCCGGCCAGCCAGCGCTGGGCGGGGCTCGCGACGAATGCGGGCAGCGCCTGCCACGCGCGCGCTTCCCCGGCCGGCAGTTCCAGCACCCGCCCCACGTCGACGTCGAAGGCCCGGGGGTGGCCGGTCGGGTTGCGCAGGGCGAGCGTGCCGCGTCCCGGCGCCCAGGCCGCCCACCCGTACACCTCGCTGCGCGCCGGGTCGCCGCCGACCCAGTGGCTGTCGCGCAGTTCCTCGGCGTGGGTCCGCGCCCAGTTCGCAGCGTCGGCGAGTTCGTCCCAGTTCGCCTCGCTGAGCAGGTCCGGCGAGACGTACATCTCCTGCAGTCCCGTGCCGCTCGCGAAATAGGAGCGCACCTCGTCCTTGAAGTCGCCGTGCGGGTCGCGGTCGAGTCCCTGTGCCTTGCGCGCGTAGATGATGCCGTGAAGCATCAGCGAGTTGAGCGGGAACAGCGGGCCGACGCGCACCACGCCGCCGTAGGTGTCGGCGTCGCGGTAGGTGATCCAGCGCTGGCGGTCGGTGCCGGTGCCGGCGAAGGAGTGGTCCTCGCCGCCGCGCCAGATCGAGTCGGCGGTGAGCAGCCAGAACGGCGACGGCCAGGTGCCGGTCGTGAGGTTGATGAACAGGTCGGGCTTGATCGCGCGCAGGTCGCGGACCAGCGCGATGGCCGCGGCGAAGTCGCTGTCGAACTCGCTGCCCGCCGTCACCTTGTCCGGGCTGCCCGTGCCGTCGAGCTTGAACTGGTTGATGCCGTAGCGGCGCAGCAG
>JBPOHK010000079.1:0-20036 GCA_052035645.1 Pseudomonadota bacterium | reverse complement strand
GAACTCGACGCGACCTATGCCGACCTGCACCGGCGCGCGCTGCGCGGAGGCGGGGCCGGCGTGCGGGTCGGCGAAAACGTGCTGGCGCGCCCCTCGCTCGCCGCGCTGACGCGGGCCGTCGAGGCGGCCCGCGCGGACGCCGCCAGCGCCGTGGCGCGGCACGAGGCGCCGCCGGACTTCACCGAGGGCGAGCGCGTGCTGCGTCGCACGCTCGCCGCCAACCGCGAGGAGTTCCTGCGTGCGCCCGGCCGGGTCTGGTATGACCTGATGACGGAGGACGTGGGCGTCGCCATCGCCATGCGGCGCCGGGCGCAGCAGGTGGACGCCGACATCGAGAACGGCCGCACCGCGTTCGTCACGAGCGGCGATGCGCTCGCCGCCGAGGTCCGCAGCGACCTCGAGACGCCCGCGTGGCGCAACTTCATCACGGCGGCCGCGGAAGCGCGCTCCGCGGTCGCGACCTCGGCCCGGCGCATCGAGGCGGCGACCGCCAAGGCCGTGCTGCTCGCCCTGCTCGCGCTCGCGATCATGGCCTGGGCCATCACCTGGCCCGTGCGGCGGCTGACCGCCGGCGCGCGCCGGCTCGCGACGGGCGACCTCACCACGCGGGTGCCGCGCGGCGGCGCGAGCGAGGTGGACGAACTCGCCCGGGTGTTCAACCACATGGCGGCCGAGCTCGATTTCGCCGAGCGCTCGGTGCGCAGCTACCAGGCGCAGCTCGAGCAGCGCGTCGAGGAGCGCACCCTGCAGCTGCGCCACCTGGCGGAGCACGACCCGCTGACCAACCTGCCGAACCGCCGGCAGCTGTTCCAGCACCTGAACCAGCTGATCGACCACGCCGAGCCCGCCGGCGGCGGCCTCGCGGTGATGTTCATCGACCTCGACAACTTCAAGACGGTGAACGACAGCCTCGGCCACGAGTTCGGCGACCGGGTGCTGACGCAGATCGGCGAGCGGCTGCGCGAGGTCACCGGCGAGTCGAGCTTCATCGCCCGCCTGGGCGGCGACGAGTTCACGCTCGTGTTCCCCTACTCCGGCGACCCGGCCGAGATCGAACAGCGGGCCGGGCGCATCGTCGAGGGCTTCCAGCGGCCGCTCGCGATCGGCCGGCGCGAGGTGTCGGTCGGCGTGAGCTGCGGCGTCGCGCTCTTCCCGGAGCACGGCAGCGACGCCACGGCGCTGCTGCGCGCCGCCGACGCCGCGCTGTTCCGCGCCAAGGACCTCGGCCGCAACCGCCTGTGCATCCACGACCCGGCGATGCTCGTCGACGCCTCGAACCGCTTCCGCATCGAGCAGGCGCTGCGCAAGGCGATCGACGGCGGCGACTTCGTGCTGCACTACCAGCCGCAGGTCTCGCTCCAGTCGAAGCAGGCGATCTGCGTCGAGGCGCTGCTGCGCTGGCGCACCAGCGACACCCAGATCGTGCCGGCCGGGGAGTTCATCCGCGTGGCCGAGCAGTCCGGCCTGATGCTCGACCTGAACGAGTGGGTGCTCGAGACGGCTGCGCAGGCCGTGCGCCAGTGGCGCGACGGCGGCTGGCCGGAGGCCCGCGTGGCGGTCAACGTCTCGGCCCAGCAGTTCGTCGCGGGCGACTTCATCGGCAGCATCGAGCGGCTGCTGGCGCGTCACGGCCTGCCGGCCGACGCGCTCGAGCTCGAGCTCACCGAGAACATGCTGCAGACGGGTGCCGTGACGGTCGACACGCTGCGCCGGCTGGCCGGACTCGGCGTGGCGACCTCGCTCGACGACTTCGGCACCGGCTACTCCTCGCTCACCTCGCTCGAGCAGCTGCCGCTCGCCTGCGTGAAGCTCGACCGCAGCGTGATCACGACCGTCGACCACAACCCGCGGGCCGCGGCGATCGCGCGCTCGATCATCACGCTGTGCCGCAGCCTGGGCCTCGTGGTCACGGCCGAGGGCGTGGAGCGCCCCGAGCACCTGGACTTCCTCGCCGACTGCGGCGACGTGCTGGTGCAGGGCTACCTGATCGGCCGGCCCATGGAGGCCTCGGCGGTGCTCGACTTCGTGCAGGACGCCGAGGTGCGCGTCGCCACGCTGCTGCAGATCGCCGAACGCAGCCGGCCGCCGGAGCAGGCCGACCCGACCGGCACGGTGCGCCTGCTCCGTCGCTGGCGCCGGCACTCCTGAGCCGGGCGCGGCTCAGGACGGCACGTCGGCCTGGCGTTCGCCCTTCTCGTACACCACGTTCGCGCGCCCGACCAGCAGCGGGTCGATCGGTCCGATCGACTCGAGGTCCTTGCGGTCGTAGCCCACGCGGTGCAGCACGTAGCGCATCGCGTTCAGCCGCGCGCGCTTCTTGCAGTCCGACTTGATCACCGTCCACGGCGAATCCGCCGTGTCGGTGTGGAAGAACATCGCCTCCTTCGCGCGCGTGTACTCGTCCCACTTGTCGAGCGAGGCCATGTCGATCGGGCTGAGCTTCCACTGCTTGAGCGGATGCGACTTGCGCTCCTTGAAGCGCCGCCGCTGCTCGTGCCGGCTGACCGAGAACCAGAACTTGATCAGCACGATGCCGCTGCGCACCAGGTTGCGCTCGAATTCCGGCGCCTGGCGCATGAACTCGATGTACTCGTCCTCGCTGCAGAAGCCCATCACGCGCTCGACGCCGGCGCGGTTGTACCACGAGCGGTCGAACAGCACGATCTCGCCGCGCGTCGGCAGGTGCTCCACGTAGCGCTGGAAGTACCACTGCCCGCGCTCCACCTCGCTCGGCTTCTCGAGCGCCACGACGCGCGCGCCGCGGGGGTTGAGGTGCTCCATGAACCGCTTGATCGTGCCGCCCTTGCCCGCTGCGTCGCGGCCCTCGAACAGGATCACCACGCGCTGGCCCGTCTCCTTGACCCAGGCCTGCAGCTTGAGCAGCTCCACCTGCAGCCTGTACTTCTCGCGCTCGTAGGTCTTGCGCGCCATCAGGTGGCGGTACGGGTAGCGGCCTTCGCGCCAGCCGTCGGCCAGTTCGCGGTCGTCCTTCTCCTTGCGCGCCGTCTCGGCGCTGCGGCCGTGGCGCAGCAGGATGTTCCTGAGCGCGAGCACGTCGTCGGGCGCGGCGCCCGCGATGATCGCCTCGAAGGTCCCGGCGATGTCCGCGGAATCGCCGGCCGCGACGCGCCGGGCGATGTCCTCGATGGCGTAGGCCTTCGACTCGTTGGCGGCGCTCACCGCCTCGCCGACCGCGAAGTTCTCGATCGCGCGCGGCGCGAGCCGCGGCGGCACGTCGCCGAGCGCGACGCGCCGGGCGGTCGCGCGGCCGTTCGGCTTGCGCTTGCCGCGGGGCCGGCGGCCGGCGGTGGTGCGGGAGGGCGTCGTCGGGGTGCGCGGGTCGTCGGTGGTCACGGCAGGCTCCTGTACCGGGTCCAGGAACCTTCAGCCTACTGTCGCCCCCCGTCCGTCGCCTCCGTGGTATCCGCAACGCCGGCGCGCGGCGTCCGCGCGAGGCGGGCAATCCACAGGAAGAACAAGGGGATGAACAGGGTCGCGACGAAGGTCGCGAGCAGCATCCCGCCGATCACGCCCGTGCCGATCGAGTGCCGGCTGCCCGCCCCGGCGCCCGAGCTGACGGCGAGCGGCAGCACGCCGAGGATGAACGCCAGCGAAGTCATGACGATCGGCCGGAAGCGCAGCTTCGCGCCCTCGATGGCGGCGTCGAAGTGCGACATGCCCTCCTGGACCTTGAGCTGCGCGAACTCGACGATGAGGATCGCGTTCTTCGACGCGAGGCCGACCAGCGTCACCAGCCCGATCTGGAAGTAGATGTCGTTCTGCAGGCCGCGCAGCGTCACGGCCAGCACCGCGCCGAAGACCGCGAACGGCACGGCGAGGATCACGGCGAAGGGCAGCGTCCAGCGCTCGTACTGGGCCGCGAGCACCAGGAACACCATCAGCACGCCGACGAGGAACACCCCGGTGGACGCACCGCCCGTGGCCTTCTCCTGCCAGGAGGTCCCGGTCCAGGCGAGGCGGTATCCCTCCGGCAGCACCTCCGCCGCCAGCCGTTCCATCACCCGCAGCGCGTCGCCCGAGCTGTAGCCCGGCGCCGGCCCGCCGAGGATCTTCGCGGACGGGAACACGTTGAAGCGCTCGACCAGCTCGGGGCCCGCCACCTCCCGGACCGTTGCGAGCGCGGTGAGCGGCAGCATCGCCCCGCTGCGCGAGCGCACGTAGACGTTGCGGATGTCGTCGGCGTGCGCGCGATAGCGTGCGTCGGCCTGCAGGTGCACGCGGAACACCCGGCCGTCGCGGTCGAAGTCGTTCACGTAGAGTGCGCCGAAGGTGCTCTGCATGGTCTCGAACACGTCGGCCACGTCGACGCCGAGCAGCTTGGCCTTCTCGCGGTCGAGTTCCACGCGCACCTGCGGCACGCTCGCCGAGAAGGTCGTGGTGACGCCCGCCAGTTCCGGGCGCTTCGCGGCCGCCGCGACCAGCGCCTGGGTCGCGGACTCGAGCTGCTTGTAGGACCCGCCGCCGATCGCCTGCACGTAGCCGTCGAAGCCGCCGGTCATGCTCAGGCCCTCGATGGGCGGCGGCTCGAACGCCAGCACGAACGCGTCCTTGATGCCGGCGCCGACCCCGAAGATGTAGCCGACGACGGCGGCCGGCGAGAGCTCGTCCGTGCCGCGCTCCTTCCAGTCCTTGAGATTCACCCACGCGATGCCGGTGTTGGTGCGCGTGGTGAAGGTCATCGCGTCGAGGCCGGAGAACATCATGATGTCGGCGACGGCCGGGTGCTGCATGACCGCCGCGGAAACCGCCTGGCTCACCGCTTCCGTGCGCTGCAGCGAGGCGGCGTCCGGCAGGATGGGCATGATCATCACGTAGCCCTGGTCCTCGGCGGGCGCCAGCGCGGTCGGGATTGAGCGGAACAGCCCGACCACCGCGACCAGCATCGCCGCGACCAGCACGGCCGCCAGCACGCCGTGGCGCAGCAGGTAGCGCACGCCGTCGGCGTAGCGCCCGGTCATGCGCGCGAACCAGTCGTTGAAGCGCTGCAGGATGCCGTGGCGGACGACGTCGTCGCGATGCAGGATCGACGCGCACAGCGCCGGCGTCAGCGTGAGCGCGACGAAGCCCGAGATGGCGACCGAGATCGCGATGGTGACGGCAAACTGCCGGTACATCTCGCCGACCAGGCCGCCGAGGAACGCGACCGGCAGGAACACCGCGGCGAGCACGAACACGATCGCGATCACGGGGCGGGTCACCTGCTGCATGGCCTTGTGCGCGGCCTCGCGCGGCGCGAGGTGCTCCGTGAACATGATGCGCTCGACGTTCTCGAGCACGACGATGGCGTCGTCGACGACGATGCCGATCGCGAGCACCATGCCGAACAGCGTGAGCGTGTTGATCGAGAAGCCGAGCAGCAGCATCGCCGCGAGCGTGCCGATCAGCGACACCGGCACCGCCAGCATGGGGATCACCGTCGCCCGCCAGTTCTGCAGGAACAGGAACACGACCGCGAACACCAGGGCCATCGCCTCGGCGAGGGTCTTGAGCACCTCGACGATGGACACGCGGATGTAGACCGTCGTGTCGTAGGGCGTCGCCCAGCGCAGCCCGGCCGGGAAGGACTTCGCCAGCTCGGCCATGCGCGCGTCGCAGGCCGCGCCCACCTCGAGGGCGTTGGCGCCCGGCTGCAGGAAGATGCCGATCGGGATGGCCGGCCGGCCCTTGCGGGTCGCCGAGAAGTCGTAGTCGCGCGAGCCCAGCTCGACGCGCGCGACGTCCTCGAGGCGCACGACGGCGCCGTCGTCGGTCGCGCGCAGCACGATGCGGCCGAACTGCTCCGGATCGGCGAGACGGCCGGTGGTCGTCACGGCGAAGGTGAAGTCGACGCCGTCCGGCATCGGTTCCTGGCCGACGCGGCCGGCCGCGAACTGCGCGTTCTGCTCGCGGATCGCGTCCGCCACGTCGCCCGGCGTCAGGCCGAGCTTGGCGAGCCGGTCGGGCTGCAGCCAGACGCGGATCGAGTAGTCCTTGGAGCCGAAGATCTGCGCGTCGCCGACGCCGGGGATGCGGCGCAGTTCGTCGACGATGTTGAGCAGCGCGTAGTTCGAGATGAACACGTCGTCGAAGCGCGGATCGTCCGAGTCGAGGCTGTAGATCTTCAGCATCGTGTTCGAGCGCTTGCGCACGATCACGCCCTGGCGGCGCACCTCCTCGGGAAGCTGCGCGAGCACGCTCTGGATGCGGTTGCTGACGTTGATCGCGGCGAGGTCCGGGTCGGTGCCGACGGCGAAGGTCACCGACATCGAGAGCATGCCGTTGCCGGCGCTCGCCGAAGTCAGGTAGAGCATGTTGTCGACGCCGTTGATCGCCTGGTCGAGCGGCGCGGCGACGGTCTGCGCCACCGTCTCGGCGTTGGCGCCCGGATAGACGGTCGAGACGTCGACCGACGGCGGCAGGATGTCGGGAAACTGGGCCACCGGCAGCACGCGCAGCGCGGCGAGGCCGGCGATCACGATGAACGCCGACAGCACCGAGGCGAAGATCGGCCGGTCGATGAAATAGCGGGAGATCATGGCGCGGGACCGGCCCCCGCGGCGGCGGGCGCGGCGGCCGACGGCGCCGAGACCTTCACCTGCGCGCCGGGCTGCACCTTGAGCACGCCCTCGACGATCACCCGCTCGCCGCCCTGCAGCCCCGAGGCGATGAGCTGGCGCTCGCCCACGCTGCCGCCGAGCACGACCGGGCGCAGGTCGACCTTGTCGCCCTCGCCCACGATCCAGACGAACACGCCCTGGGCGCTGGACATCACCGCACGCCGCGGCACGGCGACGCCCTGCAGCGTGACGCCCTCGATCCGCACGCGCAGGAACTGCCCGGGCACCAGTTCGCCGTCCGGGTTGTCGACCACGGCGCGCGCGCGCACGGTACCGGTGCCGGCCTCGACCGTCGTGTCGAGGAAATCGAGCCGCGCCTCGCGGCCGTAGAGCGTGCCGCCCTCGGGCAGCAGGCGGGCGACGACGCCCCCCTCGCCGCCGGCGAGGTGCGGACGCAGGGCGGCCGCGTCGCCCTCGGGCAGCGTGAACTCCACGTAAAGCGGGTCCGTCTGCACGATCCGCGTCAGCAGGCTGGCCTCGCTGCCCGCCGTCACGAGGCTGCCCTCCGAGCGGGCCTCGTGGCTGGTGAGTCCCGCGATCGGCGCGCGCACCTCGGTGTAGCCGAGGTCGAGCTCGGCCTTGTGCAGCCGCGCCGCGGCGGCCGCCACGCTGGCCTCGGCGACCTCGTGGTTCGAGATGGCCTCGTCACGATTCATCTGGCTGACGAGCCCCCGTTCGAACAGCGGCAGCACCCGGTCGCGCTGGCGCCGCGCCTCGTTGAGCCGCGCGCGCTCGACCCCGAGTTCGGCGCGGGCCTGCGCGACGGCGGCCTGGTACGGCTCGGGATCGATCCGGAACAGCAGGTCGCCACGGCGCACGGCCCCGCCTTCGCGGTAGCGCCGCTGCAGCAGGATTCCGCTCACGCGCGCCCGCACCTCGACGTCGCGCGAACCGGCGGCCCGGCCGACGTACTCGAGCGTCATCGGCAGCCGGCCGGCCTCGGCCGTCGCGACGCTGACCTCCGGCGGCGGCGGCGCACCGGGTCCGGACGAGCCCCCGCCGCCGCAGGCACTCGCCAGCAGGACAGTCGGGAAAACGGCGGCGATCCGGAGCCAGGTCCGGCGGGGTGTCGGGGTCATGGTCGTTCCGTGTCGGTCGCGGGTTGCGGAGGGTGCCGCAGCGGCCTCGGGCCGCTGCTGCCTGCTCCCGGTGCCAGACCGTCCGCAGGAGGCGTATCTCGGGCGAACTTTACCGCCTGCCGTTCATTTTGCAACGCGGCAGGCGCACGGCTCGTCGCGCCGGGCGTACGGGCTAGAGCAGCCAGCCAGCCAGTGCGAGCGTGCCGAGCAGGCTGTCGAACCGGTCGAGGAAGCCGCCCTGGCCGGGCAGGACGGTCGAGTAGTCCTTCAGCCGCGCCCGCCGCTTGACCCAGCTCGCGGCCAGGTCGCCGGCCAGTCCCGTGACGCCGACCACGACACCCAGCAGGACGGCGCGCGGAAGCTCCAGCCCGGCGACCAGACCGCTGGCCATCGCGGCCACCGAAGCGGCAGCGCAGAGACCGGCGAGGAAGCCCTCGATGGTCTTCGCGGGACTGACGCGCGGCGCGAGCGGCCGCCGCCCCAGCCACTGTCCGACGACCTGCGCGAAGCCGTCGCCCGCCGCGGCGCACAGGAACAGGTAGCCGAACGCGGACGGCGGCAGGCGCGCTGTGTTCCAGGCCGCCGCGAGTCCGGCCGCGAGGAAAACGGGCCACACCAGCGCGGGGCGTGGCTCGGCGACACGCTGCCAGGCAAGCGCCAGTTCGACGGTGCCGGCCACGAGGATCGCGGCCAGCAGGCCGAGCACCCAGGGGCGACCGAGCGCCGCCGCGGCGAGCACGACGTGCACGATGACGAAGAAGACCGCGAGCTTGTACCAGCGTGCGCGCGCCGTCGCCGGGCTCACGTCGCGGCTGCCGGCGGCCATCACGGCCGCGCCGAGCGCGAAGCCGGCGAGCGTCACGGCGACGACTCCGGCGAAGATCACGAGCGGCCTCGTCTCGCGACGGTCAGCGGTGGCCGTCCCGGCGTCGCTCCGCCAGCACCCACCACAGGCCGCCCACGTCGGTGCGCCATGTCGGCAGCAGGGCGAGCAGGACGAACTCCTCCAGGCTGGCCACGATGCCGAGTCCGGCCGCGAGTTGCAGCAGCCAGGGCGCGTGGCCGTACACGAACAGCACGCCGACGTAGACGCTGAGCAGGTAGCCGGCCGTCTTCGACAGCCAGGTATGGAAACTCGAGAGGCGGCCATAGCGCAGCAGCGCCACGAGGTTCTCGAGGGCCCACAGCCCGACCAGCGAGCCGCAGAGCAGGGCGTGACCGGTAACGACCGGTCGGTGGAAGGTCCAGACGCCGGCGATCGCCGCGAACAGCAGCAACGCATCCCCGACCGAATCGAGCAGCGCCCCCCGCTTCGACTCGAGCCGCAAGGTCCGCGCGAGCCAGCCGTCCAGCAGGTCCGTGAGCAGGGCAGGCACCAGCACCCACGTGAACGCCGCCTGTCGACCGGCCAGCGCGAGCGCCAGCAGCAGCGGTGCGGCGACGATGCGCGCCACGCTCAGGGCGTTCGGGACCTGCCGCAGCCGCTCGCGAGTGGCAGGCGTCGCGCTCCTGGGTCGGGAGCATCGCCTGTCTTTGTTATTCCGTCATCGCGACCTCCCGCAAAGGTGACCGACCGTGCGTCCGGTTTCAAGTGGACCAGCGCCGTTCGAGCGGGGTGCCGTCCGGCAGGACCACGCCGACGGGCGTCGCCGCGAACGCCACGACGCAGCGCAGCAACCCGGGGCTGCCGCCGGACAGCGGGCGCCCGCCCGCGGCCGGGACCGCCCGGGCCGTCTGCAGGCCGACGGCTTGCCGGACGCCGTTCGAGGGGCGTCAGGGACGGTAGTGGAAGCGGGCGGGCGGCGTCGGCGGCAGGGCGGCCGTCAGGGCGGCGAACTCGCAGAGCCAGCGCCGCGTCGTCGAGGGCGCGACGATCTCCTCGACGAAGAACCGTTCGGCCGAGCGGAACGGCGAGCGCAGGCGTTCGAGCCGCTCCGCAATCTCCCGGCGCGTCGCCTGCGGGTCGGCGGAGGCCTCGATCTGCGCCTTGTAGGCCGCCTCGATGCCGCCCTCGGCCGGCAGGGACCCCCAGTCGCCGCTCGGCCACGCGATGCGGTAGCGGAACCGCGTGTGGTTGAGGATGCCGGCGCCCGCGACGCCGAAGGCGCGACGCAGGATGACCACGGCCCACGGCACCGTCGACTGGTAGACCGTCGCCAGCGCGCGGGTGCCGTCGCGGATGGTCCCGGCCTTCTCGGCCTGCGAGCCGATGGTGAAGCCGCCGACGTCCACGAGATGCACGATGGGCAGGCGGAAGGTCTCCGCCAGCTCGATGTGGCGCGTCATCTTGCGCGAGGCCGCGGCGGTCCACGTGCCGCCCATCTGCCCCGGATCGCTGGCGAGCACGGCGACCGCGACGCCGTCGAGACGCGCGAGCGCCGTGATGATCGACTTGCCCCACGCACGGCCGGTCTCGAACACGCTGCCGCGATCGAACACCGAGTCGAGGATCGGGCGCACGTCGTAGGGCCAGCGCCGGTCGCGCGGGATGGCCGAGTCGAGCCAGGCCTCCTCGCGGTCCACCGGGTCGGCACAGGCGCTGCGCTGCGGCGCGACGCCCGCGCGCGCCGGCAGGTAGGACAGGAAGCGGCGCGCGCGCGCGAACGCGTCGAGCTCGGTGTCGACCACGTCGTCGATGCTGCCGCTGGCCGCGTGCAGGTCGGCGCCCCCGAGCTGGTCCGCCGTCACCTTCTCGCCCGCCGCTTCGACCACGACGGGCCCGGCGGTGAACATCTGCGAGATGCCGCGCACCATCACCGAGTAGTGGCAGCCGACGAGGCGCGCGGCGCCGAGGCCCGCGATGGGCCCGAGGCCGAGCGAAACGACCGGCACGGCGCCGAGGTTGGCGACGAAGGTGTCGAAGCCCGGCACGGCGGGGACGTAGGTCGCGCCGATCTTCTCGATCTCGGCCACCGAGCCGCCGCCGCCGGTGCCGTCGAGCAGCCGCACGAGCGGCAGGCCGTACTCGCCCGCCATCTGCTCGATCTGCGAGTTCTTGTCATGGTGATAGGCCTCGGAGGAGCCGCCGCGCACGGTGAAGTCGTCGGCGCTGACCGCGACCGGCCGCTGCTCGATCGTGCCGCGGCCGCCGATGCAGCTGGAGGGGCGGAAATGCTGCAGTTCGCCGTCCGGGCCGTAGCGGCCCTCGCCGGCGAGGCTGCCCCACTCGCGGAACGAGCCCGGATCGAGCAGCGCGTCGATGCGCTCGCGCACGGTCAGCTTGCCGCGCGAGCGTTGCCGCGCGACCCGCTCGGCGCCGCCCATCTCCTGCGCCAGCGCCTGGCGACGCCGGATCTCCTCGATCTGGGCCTTCCAGTCGTTCATGGCCGCCCCCCCGGCACGGAGCCCGCGCGGGACGCGAGTATCGCGCCGAGATGATCGGGCGTGCCTTCGAGGCGGCGCAGGTGGGGAAAGCGCGGCCCGTCGAAATACGGCACGTCGATGCTGCGGTAGAACTCGCCGCTGCGCACCAGCAGCGCGAGCGGCTCGCGCGACGCCTGCGCCCCGGCGAGGGCGGCATCGAGCACCTCGGGCGTGTAGCGCCGGCCGTTCACGGCGACGAGGGTCATGCCCGGCGCGACTCCCGCCGTCGCCGCGGCGCGGTCCTCGACGACGTCGTCGATCGCGCCCTCCTCGTCCAGCACCAGCCCGATCGACCAGCGCCGGTCGACCGTCTGCTTGCGCTTGCGCGCGAGTTCGACCCACGGGTTCGGTTCGGCCGTGTACTCGAGCGTCCAGCCCGTGCGCTCCAGCGCCCCGAGCAGCGCGTCGGTCCCGCGCGAGTCGAGATGCCGGCGCACGAAGGGCTTCCAGTCGAACGGCGCGACGGCATTCAGCACGGCGTAGACGTCGTCCTCCTCGTAGGGCGACAGCGGCGCCGCGCCGCCCGGAGCCGCGCAGAACCGGCGCGCGAAATCGTCGAGCGAGCGGCGGCCCCGGGTCAGCGCCCGCAGCTGCACCTCGACGTCGAGCCAGAGGAAGTCCGCGGCATCGTAGTAGTCCGCCCCGCGGCGACTGGACTCCCAGGCGGTCGGCGCCTCGAACACGACCTGCGAGGACACCGCGGTGTCGCCCATCGGCCGCCAGCGCGAGCCGGGCTGCGTGGCGAAGGTGGCGGCGTAGCTCGCGATCAGTTCGCGGTATTGCGGCACGCTCACCAGGCCCGACCGCGTCGCGAGCACGTCGCCCCAGTATTCCGTCAGTCCCTCGTACACCCACAGCAGCGAGCCGTCCATGGGCTTCTGGAAGTCGGGGCTCAGCAGTCCCGCCGGGCGGCGATACTTCGCGTTCCAGCTGTGCACGTACTCGTGCGAAAGAAGCGTCGCCGTCTCCTGGCGCAGTTCCGGGTCGAGCAGCGCGAATTCCGCGCGCCGGTTGTCGCTCGACTCGTGGTGCTCGAGGCCGTAGACGGCAATGTGGTCGGAGAGCGTCAGCAGCCAGGTGTAGTGCCGGTACGGACGCGAACCGAACAGCCCGCCCGCCTCCGCGACCAGGCGGCCATAGCCCGCCGCGAAGTCGTCGGGCAGCGCGAGGGCCGCGGCGCTGTCCGCCGCGATGGCGATGCGGTGACGCAGTTCGGGTCGCGGGGCCGAGCCGGGCACCTCGACGACACGCGCGTGACGGCCGACCTGCACGGGCGAGTCGATCAGCCGCGCGAGGGGCAGTTCCTCGAAGCGCAGGGCGCCGTCGGGCAGGACGGCGAACTGGGCACCGGACGCGGCGCTCCAGCCGGGCGGCGCGCGCAGCGTCGCCTGCACCGTGTAGCGCTCGGCGTCGACGCCCTTCGGGAACAGCAGCCGCTCGTTCCACATCAGGAACAGCAGCTGCTCGGTGCTGCTGGCGCCCTCGCTGTAGCCCTCCTCGGTCTGCAGCGCGGCGTCGAGCGAGACCTCGACGTGATCGATGCCCGCCGGGACGTCGACGCGCAATGCATGCATGTCGTAGGGATCGCGGGTCCACGCGAGCGTGCGTCCGCCGGCGCGGATCTCGAGGCCGATCATCAGGTCGAGCGGTCCGCTCGGAGCGTGCTCGCCGGGCATCCACTTGGCCGTCACCAGGGTCAGCGGGCCGGGCTGCGCCGCGATGCGCAGCTCGGAGTGCGTGCGTCCGCGGGCCGGGTCGGACGCATCGACGACCACGGTCATGTCGGCCGCGCGAAGCGCGGGCGTGCAGGCGAGCCACAGGAACGCCGGGCCCAGCACCCGGGGCATGAATCTGGCAATTCGCATCGAAGATTCTCCGCAGGACCCGGGCCTCGGCCCGGGCACCGTGCAGTCTAGCGCAGCGACCGGCGCGGTTCGCATGGCGCAACGTCCCGGGGCCACGTAACATCGCGCCACCTCGTCCCCACCCCGCCCGGGAGTCCCCGCATGAATCGCCACCGCCCCGCCGCCGCCCTGGCTGCGTCGTCCTTCCTGCTGCTCGCGGCCGGCGTCGCGGCGGCCGCCGCGCCCGCCGCGGCCCCGGCGGCGATGGACGATGCCGCGCGCATGAACTACGCGCTCGGCTACCAGCTCGGCCGCGACCTCGCCGGCACCGAGCTGCGCATGGACGCGCTCGGACAGGGTCTGCAGGACGGACGCTCGGGCGCCGCGCCCCGGCTGACGCCGGCGGAACTCGAGGCCGCGCTCGTCGCCCTGCAGGCCAACGTGAGCGCGCAGCGCGCCAAGGCACAGGCCGAGCAGATGGACAAGGCCGCGGCCGCGGGCACGGCTTATCTCGCCGCGAACGGCAAGAAGGCCGGGGTCGTCACGACCCAGTCCGGGCTCCAGTACCGCATCGTGACCCCGGGCAGCGGCCCGCAGCCGAAGGCCGGCGACACGGTCACGGTGCACTACCGCGGCACGCTGGTCGACGGCACCGAGTTCGACAGCTCCTACGGCCGCGGCGAGCCGGCCACGTTCCCGGTCGCGGGCGTCATCCCCGGCTGGACGGAAGCGCTGCAGCTGATGAAGGAAGGCACCAAGTTCGAGCTGGCGATCCCGCCCTCGCTCGCCTACGGCGACCAGGGCCCGCTCGCGAAGCAGGTGCTGCTGTTCGAGGTCGAACTGATCAAGGTCGCGCCGGGCGCCGCCGCGACGCCCTGAGCCGCGGGAGCACGCGGACATGCCGCGGCTCGCGGCCAACGGCATCGAGATCGAGTACGCCGTGCGGGGCGATGCCGGGGCATCGCCGCTGCTGCTGGTCATGGGACTCGGCATGCCGGCGGCGATGTGGCCGGAGCCGTTTCTCGACGCGCTGGTCGCCCAGGGCCTGCGGGTCGTCACGTTCGACAACCGCGACAGCGGCGCCTCGACCCGGCTGGCCGGGACGCGCATCCCGAACCTGCCGGCGGCGATCGCCCGCGCGCTGCTGCGTCGCCGGGTGCGCGCCCCGTACACCCTCGACGACATGGCGGCGGACGCGCTCGGGCTGCTCGATGGCCTCGGCATCGCGCGTGCGCACGTGCTCGGCGTGTCGATGGGCGGCATGATCGCGCAGGTGCTCGCGGCACGGCATCCGGCGCGGATCGCCAGCCTGACCTCGATCATGTCCTCCACGGGCAACCCGCAGCGTCGCATCGCCTTCGGCACGCGCCGCGCGCTCGGCGCGATCCTGCGACCGCCCCCGCCGGCGACCGACATCCCCGCCACGGTCGCGCACCTCGAGCGCCTGTTCGACGTGATCGGCAGCACCGGCCTGGCGCAGGACCGGCAGCAACGCCGCGAGCACCTCGAACGGGTCGCGCGTTGCGGCCTGTACCGCGAGGGCACGGCGCGTCAGATGCTCGCGATCCTGGGCTCGGGCGACCGCCGCGAGCTGCTGCGCGGCATCGCCGCACCCACGTATGTGATCCACGGCAGCGACGATCCCCTGGTGCCGCTCGCGGCCGGCCTCGACACCGCGCGCTGCATCCGCGACGCGCGCCTCGAGGTCGTCATGGGCATGGGCCACGACTTCCCGCCGGCGCCGCTCGCGGCCATTGCCGTGCGCATCGCCGATCACTGCCGCTCGGCGGCTATGCGATCCTGAGCGTGAACCAGAACCGGCTGCCGCGGCCGGGCTCGCTCTCGACGCCGATCTCCCCACCCATCGCGACGACCAGACGCTTGGACACCGCGAGGCCGAGGCCCGTGCCTTCGCGCACCGTGCCCTTGGGCAGGGGCACGCGGTGGAAGGGCTGGAATATCTTCGGCAGTTCCTCGGCCGGGATGCCGATGCCCATGTCCTCGACCTCGACGCGGGCAAAGTCGCCGTCCACCCGCGTGCGCACCGCGATGCGGCCGCGATCGGAGTACTTGATCGCGTTCGACAGCAGGTTGTTGAGCACCTGGCGGACGCGCTTCGCGTCGCCGATCACGCTCAGCGAGGCCTCGGGGAGTTCGACATCGAGTCCGAGCCCGCGCTCGGCGGCCTGCGTCTCGACCGACTGCATCTGCTCCTCGACGAGCTGGCGCAGGCGCACCGGGGCCAGGTCGAGCGGCAGCCGGCCGGTCTCGATCTTGGAGATGTCGAGCACGTCCGAGATGAGTCCGAGCAGGTGCTGGCCCGACTTGTGCACGATGTCGATCTGCCGGCGCTGCTCGTCGTCGAGCTTGCCCGTGAGGCCGTCGAGCAGCAGCCCGCTGAAGCCGATGATGGAATTGAGCGGCGTGCGCAGCTCGTGCGACATCGTCGCCAGGAAGATGTCCTTGACCCGGTTCGCGGCCGTCGCCTGGTCGCGCGCCGACACGAGGTCGCGCGTGCGCTCGGCGAGCTCGCGCTCGATGAGGTCGCGCGCGGACTTCATGTCCTGGATGTCGGCCGCGTAGCCGATCCAGCGCCGGACGGTGCCGTGCTCGTCGGGCACCGGCAGGCTGCGCGCGAGGTGCCAGCGGTATTCCCCGTCGCGGCGGCGCAGCCGGCATTCCTCCGCGTACGGCGAGCCCCCGGACACCGCCGCCGTCCAGGCCGAGCGCAGGCGCTCCACGTCCTGCGGGTGCACCGCCTGCAGCCAGCCGGTGCCGGCGGCCTGCTCCGGCTGCAGGCCCGTGTAGTCGAGCCAGCGGCTGTTGAGGTACGTGAGATTGCCGTCCGCGCCCGCGATCCACGTGAGCAGGGGCACGAACTCGGCGAACTCGCGGAACTGCTGCTCGCTGAGCCGCAGCGCGTCCTCCATGCCCTTGCGCTCGGTGATCTCGCGCACGATGCAGAACGCCATGGGCTGGCCGTCCCACTCGACCGGCGCGTGGGTCACCTCGACGTCGACCTCGCTGCCGTCCTTGCGGCGGAAGCGGCCCTCGAAGCGGCCGAGCCGCGGGACGCTGCCCGGATAGGCGGCGAAGTACTTCTCCGGCGTATCGAGCTGCACGTCCCAGTCCCAGACGCAGCACTGGCGCGTCTCCTCGAGCGTGCGCCCGAGCATGCGCGCATAGCCGAGGTTGCACTCGGCGACGCGGCCGTCCTCGATGAGCACGATGCCGTCGAGCGTCTGGTCGAACAGCACGCGCAGGCGCTGGGCGTCGCGCTGCATGACGCGCTGCACCTCGCGCTCGTGCGTCTGGTCGCGGAACACCAGCACGATGCCGCTCGGCTCCTGGCCGAGCGCGTCGCGGATCGGCGCCGCGGAGTCCGCGATCGGCACCTCGCGCCCGTCGCGCGCGACGAGCAGCGTGTGGTTGGCCAGGCCGACGATGACGCCGTCGCGCAACACGCGCACCGCCGGGCTCTCCACGGGCCGGCGCGTGTCCTCGCTGATGATGCGGAACACGTCGTGCAGCGGCCGGCCCGCCGCGTCGGCCTCCGGCCAGCCCGAGAGTTGCTCGGCCACCGGGTTCATGCGCCGCACCCGCGCGTCGCGGTCGGTGGTGATGACGGCGTCGCCGATGCTGTAGAGGGTCGCGCGGGTCTCCTCTTCGGCCTCGCGGCGCTCGCGCTCGCTCGCATACAGCTCACGGTAGTAGTCCTTCTGGCGGCGGCCGAAGTAGGCGAAGACCGCGGCGAGGCTGAGCAGCGTCGCGAGCGCGATGACCAGCAGCTTGGCGCGCAGCTTGTAGCGCGCCTCCGCCAGCATCTCTTCCTGGTCGATCTTGGCCATCAGCACCCAGTCGGTGCCGGGCACGCGCCGCACCTCGGCGAGCACCCGCTTCCCGCGGTAGTCGAGTCCGTCGACGGTGCCGACGCGCTGGGCCATCAGCGCCTGCACGGACACGACGTCGCGCCGATCGAGCGGCACGCGCCGCGCCAGCGGCGGCTCGTCGGCGTGGCGCAGCCGGTTCAGGTAGACGACGTGCCGGTCGTCGCGCCTCGCCAGCAGGGTCTCGGCCGATTCGCTGAACGCCGGCCAGCGCTCGACGATCTTCAGCACGTCGTCCCGCGGGTCGCGCCGGAAGACGATCGCGGCGATCGCATCGCCGGCCAAGTCGCTCACCGGCGCCGCCATGCTGATGTCGAGCCCGGAGCCGCCCTCCGCCACGGTGATCTGGCCGAACTCGACGCGCCGGCTCTGCAGCGCACGGCTGATCAGCGCCTTCTCCGGCTGGGTGACGGTGTCCGGGCGGTCCCCGGCGCCGACGAAGGCCTGGCCGTCCGGCGTCGCGACGATCACCGCCGTATAGCCGTACAGGCGGATCAGCGAGGCCGCCCGCTCGGCGAGGGCCCCGCGCAGTTCCGCGTCGTCGGGGCTGGCGAGCAGGCGCTCGGTCAGCGCCTGGTTGAACGGCCCGGTCGAGACGTACTCGGCGTCGCCGAGCCGCTCGCGCCGCCACGCCTCGATCTGCTCGACCTTCAGGTCGGCGATGGCCGCGAGTTCCCCCGAGCGCTCGGCGCGGATCTCGCGGACTTCGTCCTGGTACAGCAGGTACCCCACCAGCCACGCGACGACGGTGGCGGCGGCGATGGCCCAGAGCACGGGCGGGCGGATGTTCGGTTTGTGGGCAGCCATGGAGTTCCGCGGGTCCGGCGCCCCCGCACGATGGCCGGAGCCCGGGCCCGGGCGCATCAGCACATACGCCTAGGCAATCTCGAGGACGAGCTTGCCGATGTGCTCGCTGCTCTCCATGAGGCGGTGGGCCTCGGCCGCCTGGCCCAGCGGGAAGACCCGATGGATCACCGGTCCGGCCCGGCCGGCGTCGAGCACGGGCCAGACGCGCGCGCGCAGGGCCGCGGCGAGCTGGCCTTTTTCTCCGGTGCTGCGCGGCCGCAGTGTCGAGCCGGTGATCGACAGGCGCTTGCGCATCACGAGGAACAGGTCGAGCGAGTCGACCTTCGCGCCGCCCTGCACGGCGACCTGCACGAGCCGCCCGTCGGTCGCCAGGCACTTCAGGTTGCGCTCGAAATACGGCGCGCCGACGATGTCGAGCACGACGTCCACGCCCGCGCCCCCCGTGAGCTCGGCGATGCGCACGGCGAAGTCCTCGCTCCGATAGTTGATCGCCGCGCTCGCCCCGTGGCGGACGCAGGCCTCGCACTTCGCATCGCTGCCCGCCGTGGCGTAGGCGCGGGCGCCGAATTCGCGGGCCAGCTGGATCGCCGTCAGGCCGATGCCGCTCGTCCCGCCGTGGACCAGCACGGCCTCGCCGCGCGCGAGGCGTCCGAGGCCGAACAGGTTGGCCCAGACGGTGAAATACGTCTCCGGCAGGGCCGCGGCGCGCACCGCGTCGTAGCCCCTGGGCCACGGCAGGCACTGGACGGAGGGCGCGACGCAGTACTGCGCGTAGCCGCCGCCGTTGGTCAGTGCACACACCCGGTCGCCGGCCCGCCAGTCGCGCACCGCGCCGCCGGCCGCGACGACCTCGCCCGCCACTTCGAGCCCGATGACCGGGCTCGCGCCCGGCGGCGGCGGATACAGGCCGCGTCGCTGCATCACGTCGGGCCGGTTGACGCCGGCGGCCTGCACGCGGATCAGTACCTCGTCGTCGCGCGGCTGGGGCACGGGCCCGCTCGCCAGCTGCAGCACCTCGGCCTCGCCGGCCCCGTCGGCAGCGACGTAGGCCATCGTCCCGGGAATCACGGCTGCCCCCCGGCCGGCGCCTCGCCCGTCGAGCCGAAGCGCGCGGGAATCAGCGCATAGAACGCGTTCACGCCGGCGCGGCGGACGAGCCCGAGCAGGGCCTCGGCCTCGGCCTCGGTGACGATGAACTCGACCTCGACGGCCAGCGAACCGGCCAGTTCGAAGAACCGCTGCTCGTGCAGCACGCGATGCACGCCGAACCCGGCCATCGCCTTGAACGCGGAGCCGCCGCGGATACCGAGCCGGTTGGCCTGCTCGAGCAGCCACTCCCACAGCAGCTGGCCGCCGTGACGATCGTTCTCGTGGACGTAGAAGCGGCAGAACTGGCCCTGCATGGTCGCCCTCCCGCGGCGCTCAGCCGCGCAGCCACTGCACCGTGCCGATGCCGGCGAACGTCATCAGCACGGACCCGACGAGGTGCGCACCGGCCGCACCGAGCGCCCACAGCCCGCGCCCCTGCTGCAGCAGCGTGACGATCTCGGCCGAGAACGTGGAGAAGGTGGTGAGGCCGCCGCAGAAGCCGGTGACGATCAGCAGCCGCCACTCCGGCGCGATGGCGGAATACGTGGCGAAGAACGCGATGGCGACTCCGATGAGGTAACCGCCGACCAGGTTCGCAGCGAGCGTCCCGGGCGGCACGGCCGGAAACAGCGCGTTGAGCTGCGCGCCCAGCCACCAGCGCAGCAGGGCGCCGGCGCTGGCGCCGATGCAGATCGCGAGGATGGCCTTCCACATGCCGTCGGACTCAGCGCAGCGTGGAACGCGTCATTGGCCGCGCGTCGCGCTGATCGCGAGCGCACCCGCGGACGTGCGCAGTTCGAGGCGGTCGCCCTCGATGCGCAGGCTGGCGACCGAGGCGAGTGCGGCGAGGAACTGCTGCTCCTGCGCCATGACCCCTTCGGGCACCGCACACGCCATGCGCGTCGAGGCGACGCTCCCGATGCTGAGGCGACCCGCCCCGGTCTCGTAGCTGCCCGTGTAGCGGTTGCACCCGGCCGAGCCCGCCAGCCGCGCGTCCGAGCCGAACTGCATCGTCACTTCCGTGCCGCCGAGCACGCTGACGACCGCCTGTCGGCCGTTGTTGATGCCGGTCACCCGCCATGACGTGCCGGCGAGCGACTGCGGCTGCGGCCCGAACGTCGCGAGCACCTGGCCCTGCGCGTCCCGCAATTCGAGCCGGCTCTCCGCGATGCGCCAGTTCCGCGTCGCACCCAGCGCCGCGACGTACGCGCCCGCCTGGGCCATCACCTCGGGCGCGCAGGCCATCTGGGTCGCGGCGAGCGAAGGGGGAATCGAGAGCCGGTCGCCCTCGGCCTGGAACGGTCCCGCGTAGCGGTTGCAGCCGTCCGAGCCGGAGAGCCGGCCGTCGGC
>JBPOHK010000087.1:0-48243 GCA_052035645.1 Pseudomonadota bacterium | reverse complement strand
CTGCGGCTTCCGCCAGAACCCGATGACCTACGGCATCGAGGTGCGTTACGAGCACTGAGCCTCTCGTCCGGTAACGGATGGTAAGAAAGCGGCGCTTCGGCGCCGCTTTTTTTCGGCCCGGGATTACTGAAAGGAGAACCATTCATGGCCACGATCGGCAAGAACCTGACCCGCCCGGCCCACGTGCCGCCCCAACTCTTCGTCGACGTCGACACCTACGCGCCGCCGGGCGGCGAGCAGGACTACCACCAGGCGATCAAGAACATCCAGGACCGCTGCCCGGACATCTTCTGGGTGCCGTATCGCGGCGGGCACTGGGTGGCGACGCGCGGCGAGGACCTCAACGTCATCCTCAAGAACTCGGACGTGTTCGGCTCGTACCCGAAGACGATCCCGAAGGAGGAGGCGAACCCGGTGCGCCTGCCCCCGATCGAAGTCGATCCGCCGGTGCAGACGCAATACCGCAACCTGATCAACCCGTGGTTCACGCCCAAGTCGGTCGGCAACCTCGAAGGGCAGGCGCGCGAGAACTCGATCGCGCTGATCGAAGGCTTCTACGCGCGGGGCGAGTGCGAGTTCGTGCGCGAGTTCGCCAGCCACCTGCCGATCGCGATCTTCATGAACCTCGTGGCGCTGCCGTACGAGGACCGCGAGCCGCTGATGCGCCTGGCCGAGACGCCCGTGTACGCCAAGGACCACGACGAGATCATCGCGGCCTTCAGGAAGATGTTCGAGTACATCGCGGTCAAGCTGAAGGAACGCGAGAAGAACCCGGGCACCGACCTGCTGAGCAAGATCGCCACGGCCGAGTTCGACGGCAAGCCGCTCACTTTCGAGGAGAAGACCGGCACCGCCACGCTCGCGCTGATCGGCGGCCTCGACACCGTGGCCTCGACGATGGGCTTCGTGGCGAATTTCCTCGCCACGCACCCGGCGCATCGCCGGCAACTGGTCGAGAACCCCGCGCTGATCGGCAATGCCGTGGAAGAATTCCTGAGGCGGTTCGGCGTGGCAACCTCGAGCCGCATCCTCAACCAGGACTTCGAGTACAAGGGCATCCAGTTCCGCAAGGGCGACCAGATCCACACCATGCTCAACCTGCACGGGCTCGACGATCGCTGCTTCCCGAATCCGATGGAGGTGGACTTCACGCGCAAGAACCCGCTGCACTCGACGTTCGGCCAGGGGCCGCACCGCTGCCCGGGCTCATTCCTCGCGCGCACCGAGATCCGCGTGTTCCTGGAGGAGTGGCTGAAGCGCATCCCGGATTTCCGCGTGAAGGACGGCGAGCAGGTGAAGATCCGCAGCGGCGTCAACGGCAGCTTCACCTACCTGCCGCTGCAGTGGGACGTGAAGTAGGGGAAGGGCGGCCATGGCCACGTATCGGTATCTCGTGATCACCAACCCCGTGCCCGGCCAGGAGGCCGAGTACAACCGCTGGTACACGGAGCGGCATCTGCCGGACGTGGTCGCGGTGCCGGGCATGGTCGCGGCCCAGCGCCTGCGCGTGACCGGCGAGTCCAACCTGCCCGGGTCCTATGTCGCGATCTACGAGCTGGAGACGGACGATCCGGCGGCCGTCCTGGCCGAGGTCAATGCCCGCGCCGGCACCGATGCCATGCCGTTGAGTCCGGCGCTCGACATCGCCAGGGTCACCGTGGCCCTGCTGGAGCCGATCACGGGGAGGATCGCGAAATGACCGCCGCTGGCGCGAACCACGCGTCCCTCGCGTCGCTGACCAGCCTCGCCGGCAAGGTGGCGCTGGTCACGGGCGGCGGGCAGGGCATCGGAGAGGCCATCAGCCTGCGGCTCGCGGAGGCGGGTGCCGCGGTCGTCGTCACCGATCTCGTCGGTGCGAACGCCGAACGCACGGCGGCGCGCATCCGCGAGGCGGGCGGTCGGGCGCAGGGGGTGTCCGCCGACGTGTCGTCGGTGGCCGACGCGGAGCGCAGCGTCGCTGCCGCCGTGCAGGTGTACGGTCGCCTCGACGTGCTGGTGAACAACGCGGCGCTGGTCGGCGCCTCGCCGGTCATGGAGATCACCGAGCAACTCTGGGACCGCGTGATCGACATCGACCTCAAGGGCGTGTTCTTCCAGTCGCAGGCCGCGGCGCGGCAGATGATCGCGCAGGGCGGCGGCAAGATCGTCAACATCGCGTCGGTCGACGCCGTGCTGCCGGTCGGCGGCCTCGTGCCCTACGACTCCGCCAAGGGCGGCGTCGCGATGATGACCAGGTCACTCGCCAAGGAACTCGGCCGTCACGGCATCACGGTCAACGCGGTCGCGCCGGGCGGCGTGAAGACGCCGGGCGCCGAGGAGGCCACGCCGGTGATCATGAAGGTGCTCGGCCTGGACGCCGAAACCATGGCGAAATCGCCCATCCGCTCGACGCTCGGCCGCTATGCCGAGCCGGACGACATCGCCAAGGTCGTGTACTTCCTGGCCACGGGGCTCGCGGACTACATGACCGGCGCGTTCGTCACCGTGGACGGCGGCTACCTGCTGATCTGAGCGCCCGGTTCAGTAGCGCGGGACATCCACGAACATGTCCCGGCCGAGTTCGGTCTGGTACATGAATTCGAGGTAGTGGCCGAGCTCCATGCGCGTGTCGACGTAGGCGTAGTGCATGAGGCCGGCGTAGTTGCCGCCCAGCACGATGCGCCAGCCCCGCTCCCGGATGAACGCCTGGATGGCCGACCATTCGTCCGCACGGTGCGTCAGGTGCCCGTAGTGGTGGTGACACAGGCCGAAGCCCTCGCGCGGCAGCACGTCCCGGTACAGGCCGTCGGGCCCACCCGCCGGCTGGATGACCTCGAGGTGGCGGTCGCCGACGAACGCCTGCGCGGTGTCGATGACGATGCGACCCTGCGGGCTCTCGACCTCCGCTCCCCGGTGGATGGCGAAGCGCGGGATGCCGTACACCTGCCCGAGCACGCGCGTGGCCTCCGCCAGGTCGCTCGTTGCATACGAGACCTGCGAAAAGCGGAAGAGCGGTGCGCCGCTCACGAGGGCACGCCGGCGGGGGCCTTGTGCAGGCGGCCGTCCTTCAGGATCACGCGCAGGTTGGCGCGATCCTGCAGCAGGCGCACGTCCGTCGTCGGGTCGCCGTTCACCACCAGCAGGTCGGCGAGGAAGCCTGGTTGCAGCAGGCCGAGGTCGTGTCCCCGGCGCATGGCCTCGCTGCCGAGGCGGGTTGCGCAACGCAGGGCTTCCACCGGCGAGTAGCCGAGATAGGTCACGAAGGCTTCGACGTCGTAGGCATTCTGGCCGTGGAACTGCCACGGCACGCCGTAGTCGCCGCCGATCAGGTGCCGGATGCCGCGCTTGCGCAGGGCCTGGTGGGTCTCGATGTTGCGCGCCATGTGGTCCTCCACTTCCATCGAGACCAGCGCTTCCTTCGGCAGGAAGCCTTCCGAGCGATAGCGCATGAAATGCAGGAAGCCGATGGAGGGCGTGACGAACACTCGGTCCTTGCGGGCCTCGATCAGGTCGAGCGCTTCCTCGTCGCAGAAGTCGCAGTGGTGGATGATGTCGACGCCCTGGCGCGCGGCGTACTTGATCGACTCCGTCGAGCGCGCGTGCGCCGCGACCAGCAGTCCGAGCGGACGGGCCGCCGTCACGACGGCGGCGACTTCCTCCTCCGAGTACGTCGTCACCTTGCCGCCGGCACGATTCGCGAGGTTGTCACCCGAGACGTTCATCTTCACGACGTCCACGCCCTCGCGGTAGCCGAGCCGCACGGCCTTGCGGATCTCCTCCGGGCCGTCGACGACCCAGGCGCTCGGGTTCACCGTCTGGTGCAGCCGCCCGTTGTCGTTCAGGCCGCCCGTCGCCGTCAGCGTCGGCGTGGAGGCGAGCAGGCGCGGCCCCGGCAGGCGGCCGGCCTCGATCTCGTTGCGCACCGTGACTTCGCAGCGGACCCGTGGCGAGCCGGCGCCGATGCAGCCGGTGAACCCGCAGTCGAGCATCAGGCGCGCGTTGTGCACCGTGGTCATCAACAGGTCGTCCGGCGGCGTATCGTCCATCTGGGTGAGATACGTCGTGAACGGGAAGGGCAGGTGCGCGTGCCCTTCGACGAGTCCCGGCATCAGCGTGGCGCCCGCGGCATCGATGACGAGCGCATCCTCGCGCGGCAGGGCGCCGTGCTCGCGGCTCACCGCCTCGATGCGCCGGTCGACGACCAGCAGTTCGCCCGGCAGCGGCCGATCCAGGCTCGCGTCCCACAGCCGGCCGTTCGTGAACAGGATCTTCATGGGAATCTCCCTGGCGATCGCGCCGGGTGAAGCAGTCGGGCGTCAGCTCGGTGCGTGACCCGTGGCGGCGGCGATCGACGCGCCGATCTCGGCCATGGTCGGGTTGCGGCGCAAGGTCAGCCCGCCGGTGACGTGGAAGGTCTGGCCGGTCATGAAGCACTCGTCGCTCGCCATGAAGAGCGCGGCGCTGGCCACGTCGTCGACCGTGGTGATGCGCCCGAGCGGGTACTCCTTTGCAAAGGCCTCGACCATCCCGGGCGCCATGAAGCCGCCCAGCATCGGCGTGATCGTGAGCCCGGGCGAGAGGATGTTGGCGCGGATGCCCTTCGCGCAGTATTCGTTCGCCACCGCCCGCGTGACGTGATTCATGCCGGCCTTCGCGCCCTGGTAGGACGCGTGGTTGTCGAACATGATGTCGGCGACCGCCGAGGAGACGTTGACGATCGAGCCGCCCTCGCGCATCGCGGCGACCATCACCTGCATGAAGAAGAATGCGCCCTTGTAGATGGTGCCGAGCATCTCGTCGATCTCGGCCTCGGTGGTCTGCTCGAACTGCGTCGACTGGCCCGTCGCGGCGCAATTGACGCCGACGTGAATCGCGCCGCATTGCTCGATCGTGTAATCCGCCAGGGACTGAATCTCCGTCTTGCGGCGCACGTCGCAGGCGCGCCAGAGGCAGCCGTTTGCGTCGGCGAACGCACGCAGGCCGTCGGCGCTGCGTCCGGAGACGACGACGCGGGCGCCTTCGTCGAGGAAGCGGCGGGCGATGGCCTGGCCCATGTTGCCGGGCCGGGTCGCGCCGAGCACGACCGCCACCTTGCCTGCAAGCCGACCGGATTTCTGCGTCGAGTCGGTCATGCGGAATCCCTCCGGCTCAGCTGGCGCCGCGTCCGCCGTCGATGACGTAGGCGGCGCCCGTGATGTAGCTCGCTTCGTCGGAGGCGAGGAACAGCGTCAGCGCGGCGACTTCCTCCGACGTGCCCATGCGCCCCATCGGCACGCGGGCGACGAGGATGTCCTGCAGTTCCTGTGGTGCGTTCTGCAGGATCTCCGTCTTCGTCACGCCCGGGCACACGGCATTCACGCGGATGTTGTCGTGGACGTACTCGAGCGCCGCGGTGCGCGTAAGCAGCAGCAGCCCGCCCTTCGAGGTGATGTAGGCGCTCGCGCCGGGCGTCGCACGGAAGCTGCCGATCGACGCCATGTTGACGATCGAGCCGCCACCCGATGCGAGCATCAGCGGCAGCGTGTGCTTCAGCACCAGGAACGCGCCGCGCAGGTTCGTGCCCATCACCCGGTCCCACTCGGCGAGATCGAGTTCGTGGATGCGCGCCTGGGTCGAGCTGCCGAAGCCGGCGTTGTTGCACAGGATGTCGAGGCGGCCGAACCGGGCCTGGCACTCCGCTGCCATGCGCTCGACCTGCACGGGATCGGAGACGTCGCAGCGCAGTGCCAGGATGGCACCGTCGGATTGCGCTGCGAGTTCTTCCACTGCCTTGCCGCGTGCAACCGCCAGCACCTTCGCCCCTTCCCGGGCGAATCGCAGTGCGACGGCCCGACCGATGCCGGTGCCGGCCCCGGTGACCAGTGCGACCTTGCCCTCGATGCGTCCCCGGCCCGTCGCTGCGCCTGCGCTCATCGGCGTCGACTCAGCTGACCAGGAAGCCGCCGTCGACGGCGAGACTCTGGCCGGTGATCTGCTTCGAGGCCGGGCTCGCAAAGAACAGGCACGCGGCCGCGATGTCGCCCGGATTGCCCATCATGCCGAGCGGCACGCGGCCGGGCTGCGTCATGGGACCCTTCAATTCGAGGCCGCGCTGCACCATGTCCTTCGACGCCGCGACGGCGCCCTCGGTGGCCGTGCCGCCGGGCAGGACGGCGTTGACGCGGATCTTGTCGCCGCCGAACTCCAGCGCCGCCACCCGGGTGAGGTTGGTCATGGCTGCCTTGCTCGCGCCATAGGCCGCATTGTGGAACACCACCTCGCGCTCGCCGCTGACCGAGGAGATGTTGACGATCGAGCCGCCGTGGCCCGCCGCCTTCATGACCTTGATGGCCTCGCGCATCACCAGCATGGTGCCGCGCGTGTTGACGGCGTGCAGGCCGTCCCACTGTTCCACGCTGACCTCGAGCAGCGCGTACTTCGGGAACACCGCGGCCGAGTGGACGACGGAATCGAGGCTGCCGAACGCTTCGACGGCCTTCGCGTACATCGCGCGGACCGAGGCTTCGTTCGACACGTCGGAGGCGACGGCCAGCGCCTGGCCGCCGTTCGACTTGATCGCGTCGGCGACCGCCTGGGCATTGGTCGCGTCGATGTCCGCGACGACGACCTTCGCGCCGGCCTGCGCGAAGAGTTCCGCGACGGCGCGGCCGATGCCGCGGCCCGCCCCCGTGACCACCGAGGTCGTGCCGCTGAGATCGAAAAGGGCGTTGAGTGCTGCGTGCATCGGGGGATTCCTTGCCTTGATCAGAACATCGTCATGCCGCCCTCGACGTTGAGGGTCTGGCCGGTGACGTAACGGGCTTCGTCCGAGCCGAGGAACACGGCCACGGGGCCGATGTCCTTCTCCGGGTCGCCGAGGCGACGCAACGGCACGATGGACTCGTAGTGCTTCTTCTGCTCGGGGTTTTCCTCGAGGTACTTCACCGCGGCCGGCGAGAGGGCCGCCGGGCAGATGACGTTCACGCGGATGCCGTGCTGGCCCCACTCGCGGGCCGCGACGCGCGACAGGCCGCGGATGCCTTCCTTGGTCGCGGCGTAGATGCCGAAGCCGGCCTCGCCGATCGTGCCGGTGCGCGAGCCGAAGTTGATGATCGAGCCCGTGTTGCGGCCCTTGAAGTGCTCGAACGCCGCCTGCATGTGGTACAGCGTGCCGAGCAGGCCGGATTCCAGCGTCATCGCGATGGTCGCGTCGTCGATGGCTTCGAGCGGCGTGCCCGGCACCGAGCTCTGCGCGTTGTTGACCAGCACGTCGAGCTGCCCGAAGCGCTCGATCGTCTGCGTGACGTTGGCGACGGCCGAGGCACGCTGGCGCACGTCGCCGGGAATCGTCAGCACGTCCGCGCCGAGCGCCCGCAGTTCCGTGGCCGCGCCTTCGAGCTTGGCTGCGTCGCGTCCGGTGATGGCGAGCTTCGCGCCGGCTTCGGCGCTGGCACGGGCGATGCCGAGGCCGACGCCCTGGCCGCCGCCCGTGACGAGGACGACCTTGCCTTCGAGCGCGCGCATCAGACCTCCCAGACGAGGGGCAGTCGATAGATGGTGGCGTTCACGCCCGAGCTCATGCCCACCTTGCCGGCCGGGTCGTGGCGGAAGTCCGGGATCCTCGGCAGCCATTCCTGCAGGAAGATCTTCAACTCGGTGCGGCCGAGGTTCGAGCCGGGGCAGCGGTGCGCGCCGTTGCCGAACGTGCTGTGGATCGGCGTCGGCCGGTCGAAGTCGACCTCGAGCGGATTGGCGAAGCAGCGATCGTCGAGCCCGTGCAGCGTGGTCGGCATGATCACCATGTCGCCGGCCTTGAGCGGTGCCCCCTTGAGTTCGATGTCCTTGACGACGAGTCGCCCCTGGTTCACCACCGGGAAGCGGCGCAGCAGTTCGTCGACAGCCTTTGGGATGATCTCGGGTCGCTCGATGAGCTGCCGGCGGTGGCCCGGATTCGCCGCGAGGAAATTGGCCGCGAACGAGATGGCCGAGACCACGGTGTCCATGCCGCCGATCAGCACCAGCGAGACCATGCCCATGAGTTCCTCGTGGGTCATGGGCTGGCCGTCGACCTGGGCCTGCGTGAGCTTCGAGATCAGGTCGTCGCCCGGGTTCGCGCGCCGCTCGAGGATCTTCTGCGAGGCGTAGGCGAAGATGTGCTTGATCGTCTCATGCACGTCCTCGCGCTTCTCGGGCCGCACCATGCCGTCGGCCCACTCGAGCAGCTTCTCCCGGTCGCTCGCCGGGACGTTGACGATCGACATGAACACCTGGATGGGCAGGTGCTGCGCGAACTCGGTGACGAAGTCGCAGCGGCCGCGCGGCTTCAGTTCCTCGATCAGCCGGACTGCGAGTTCGCGGGCCTTGACCTCGAGCCCGGCCACGGCCTTGGGCGAGAACCAGGGATTGAGCAACGCGCGGTACTTCGTGTGCTCGGGCGGATCGAGGAAGATCGGCTTGAGCGGCACCGGCGGGGCGGAACTCTTCGGCACGGTGAGCGCGTGGCTCGAGAAGTGCTCGACGTCGGCGAAGACCTTGTGGATTTCCTCGCCCCGCGTCAGCACCCAGTGGCCGCCCTGGCGGGGCGTCCAGAACACCTCCGGCACGTCCGGGCGGTGCAGGCGGTGGATCGCCAGGTGGAAGTCCTGGTCCGGTCCGGCGGCGTTGTAGACGTCGAAGTCGAAGACGAGATGCGGCGGCACGTGCGCCGGGATGGGCGCGAGGCCGGTGTCGGCCGAGGCGGCGGTCATGTCGGATCCCCCGGGGTGACCATTAGATGAACGGCGTTCAGTAATATAAACGCCCGGGACGGGCCCGGCAACGCCCGTCGCGGCCCGGGGGCCGTGCCGGAGCAATCAATATATGAACGCCGTTCAGAAAAGCGCTAGGATAAGCCGCCGACCGTTCCCCGGGGACCCCGCACCATGTCCGACACCGCCCGCGCCCGCATCGAAGCCAGCGTTCCGTTCGCCGTGACGCGCCCCGACCGCGTCGACGCGCGCCGTTACCACGACCCGGAGTTCTACCGCCTCGAGCAGGAAAAGCTCTGGCCGCACGTGTGGCAGATGGCCTGCCGGCTGCAGGAGATCGAAAGGCCCGGCGACTTCGTCGTCTACGAGATCTTCGACCAGTCGGTGATCGTCACGCGCGTCGACGAGAAGACGATCAAGGCGTTCCACAACCACTGCCGCCACCGCGGCGTGAAGCTCGCCGCGGACCGCGGCTGCGCGAAGGAGGGCTTCACCTGCCCGTTCCACGGCTGGCAGTGGCGCGCCGACGGCCAGTGCAAGTTCATCTACACGCCGGGGATCTTCGAGAAGGACCAGCTGCGCGGTGCCGACCTCGCGCTGCGCGAGTGCCGCGTGGAGACCTGGGGCGGCTGTGCGTTCATCAACTTCGACGACGACGCCCCGCCGCTGCGCCAGTCCATCGGCAAGTTCGCCGACATCGGCGACGCCTGGCACGTCGAGAGCCTCAAGGTGGAGTGGTGGTACGCGGCCCGCCTCCCTGTGAACTGGAAGCTCGCCATGGAAGCCTTCATGGAGGGCTACCACGTGCTCGCCACGCACCCGCAGCTGGTGCCGGGCGACCCGACCAAACCCGAGACCATCGCGTACGTGCCGCTGCCGCCCGAGCTCTCGCCGATGTCGCCGTACCAGACGCTGCCCATCGCGCCGATGCCGGAGAAGATCCCGTCGCAGGATTTCATCGGGCTCAACCTGCACTTCATGAAGATCCTCAACGAAGGCATGGCGGGCATGACCCACGCGAAGGACATCCGCACGGCCGAGGCGATCGCGGGCACGCAACTGCCCGAGGACTTCGCCGGCGCGACCGTCGAGTGGCGTCGCCAGCTCAACGAGGCGGTGATGCAGGATCACCGCAAGCAGGGCATGGACATCGGCGAGCTGAACGACATCGACGCCAAGGCGCTTGCGACCTCGGTCAACTTCTGCTTCCCGCACTATTTCCTGCTGCCGACCTACGGCAGTGCCTCGTCGTACCGCATCCGCCCGCTCGGCCCGGAAGAGTGCCTGTTCGAGCTGTGGTCGCTGACGCGTTACCCGGAGGGCGAGGCCCCGCCGCCGATCAGGACGCCGGAGCCGTGGGCCTACAACGACCCGCGCTGGCCGCCGATTCCGAAGCAGGATTTCTCGAACCTGCCGCTGCAGCAGCAGGGCCTGCACACGAAGGGCTTCGAGTTCATGCGGCTGTCGAACCAGGCCGAAGGCCTGATCAGCAACTACCACCGCCTGATCGACGGCTACCTGGCCGGGCTCGGGAAGGAGAAGCTGGTGGCCGCCGTGCAGCAGGTCTCCGGCTGCATCGACGTGCCGTGCCGGGACCTCGGCTTCTGAGGAAAGCGGGACGGCCGGCCGCGGAGCGCGCCGGCCTCGACCTCAGAGCGTAATCACGCCCTCGCTGACGATCACCGCGTCGCCGGTGACGCGCACTTCGCTGGCGCGCTTGCCGGAGGCCACGACGGCGACGTCGACCTCGCCCGGCCGGCCGACGAAGCGACCCTGCTGGCCGAGGAAGCGCGCCTCGCCGCTCTCGCCCGACAGCAGGCCGTTGTGCACCAGGTACACGCCGAGCATGCCGTGCGCGTTGCCGCTCACCGGGTCTTCCGGGACGCCCAGCACCGGGCAGAACATGCGCGACTCGGTGACCGCCGGGTCGGCGCCCGGCTTGAGCGCGAAGACGAAGAAGCCGTCGGCGCCGACGTGGGGCGTCAGGTGCACCAGCTGGTCCATCTTCGGCTGCAGCGACTCGAGGACGTCCGGCGACTGCACGCCGATCATCAGGCGCGAGCTCGGCTTGCTCATCACCTGCACCGGGCAGTGCGGGTGCAGGCTGGCGGAGCTGATGCCGAGCGCATCGAGCACCGGGCCGATGCGCTCCTCCGGCACCACCGGGCCGAACGTGGCCGGGGTCTGGTGGATCGTGACGCGCAGCTTCGAACCCTTGCCGGTGACCTCGACCTCGACGATGCCGACGGCGGTCTGCTGGCGGACGCGACCCTTGGGGACGCCGTTGGCGACCGCGCGGACGTAGTGGGCCGCGACCGTCGCGTGCCCGAGGTAGGTGACCTCGCGGCGGGGCGAGAAGAAACGGATGTCCACGTCGTGGTCCGGTGCCTCGGAGTCGAGCACGAACGCCACGTCCATGTGCTTCATCTCGCGGGCGATGCCGTGCATCTCCTCCTCGGTGAGCACGTTGGCGTCCAGAACCACGGCCGCGGGGTTGCCGGTGAACCGCTCGCGGGTGAAGGCGTCCACGAGGTACAGGCGGCACTGGCGGGGCTTGGTCATTCCAGGGGTCCGGCAACGAAAGGGTGCCCAATTGTCCGGGCGCCGCCGGCCGCGTCAACAGCGGGGAATACGGCAGTGCAGCATCCGCTATACTGGGCGCACCTTGGGGTGGCCTGCAGGGCCTGAGACGTCGACCGCGGCGAGCCCGCACATCGACGAACCCGTTGAACCTGATCCGGTTAGTACCGGCGTAGGGAGCAGGTGCCATGCCCGTCGTGCTTTGCCCGTCCCGCTGCCTGCCGGCAGCCCTGCTGTGCTTCGGCGGCGCGGCCGCCGCGTCCGTGCCGGCCGACCCGCCGGCCGGTGAGCTCGAGGAGATCGTCGTCACGGCGTCGTTCCGGCGCGAGACCCTGTCCAGCATCCCGGTCAGCGTCACGGTGCTGCCCGCCGCGGAACTCGAGCAGGCCTCGCTCCAGCACTTCGCCGACGTGCTGGGGCTGGTGCCGAACCTGAACTGGTCGGGGGGCACCTCGCGTCCGCGCTACTTCCAGTTGCGCGGCATCGGCGAACTCGAGCAGTACCAGGGGGCGCCGAATCCGTCGGTCGGCTTCCTGATCGACGAGATCGACTTCAGCGGCGTCGGCATGCCGGCCACGCTGTTCGACGTGCAGCAGGTCGAGGTGCTGCGCGGCCCGCAGGGCACGCGCTATGGCGCCAACGCCCTCGCCGGCCTCATCAAGGTGCAGACGCGCGATCCCGACGGGCGCACGGACCTGGCCGCGCAGGCGACGGCCGGCAGCGACGGGATCGCCGGCCTCGGCGTCGTCGCAGGCGGCGGCCTGCCGACCGCCGCGCCGGACGACGGCTGGCGGCTCGTGGCGCAGCACTTCGAACAGGATGGCTACCGGCACAACGCGTGGCTGCAGCGGGACGACACCAACGGTCGCGACGAGTCGACGCTGCGCGGCAAGCTGCGCCTGAGGCCGGCCGACGGCTGGCAGGTCGATCTCGCCGCCCTGTACGTGGACCTCGACAACGGCTACGACGCATTCGCGCCGGACAACCGGCTGCGCACGCTGTCCGACCGTCCGGGACGCGACGCGCAGCGCTCGCAGGGGGCGTCGGCCGCGGTGCGCGGGGACCTCGGTGCGCTCACGCTCGAGAGCGTCACCGGCTATGGCGAGTCGGCGATCGTGTACAGCTTCGACGGCGACTGGGGCAACGATCCGTACTGGGGGATCTACGCGCCCTACGACTACTACTCGCGCTTCGGGCGCGAGCGCCGCACGCTGAGCGAAGACCTGCGGGTGCTGAGCCGCGGCACTGCCGACACGACCGGTGCCGGCTGGCTGGCCGGCGCCTACGTGCTGCAGCTGGACGAGGGCAACCGCCAGGACGACTACTTCGCAACCGACCGCCTGCACCCCACGCTCGTGAGCGACTACTCGGCCACCAGCGTCGCGCTCTATGCGGAGGCCGAGTGGCGCCTGCGGCCGACGGTGGTGCTCGCGGGCGGCGCGCGCGCGGAGATGCGCTCGGCCGATTACCGGGACAGCGACGGCGCGCGATTCTCGCCGCGCGACCGGATGTGGGGCGGGCACCTCTCGCTGCGCGGCGACCTGCGCGGTCCGCTCGCGTGGTACGCCACCGCGAGCCGCGGCTACAAGGCGGGCGGCTTCAATATCGGCCGGGCCGTGCCCGCGGATCGACGCGAGTTCCAGCCCGAGTTCCTCTGGAACGCCGAGACCGGGTTGCGCTACTCGGATCCGCGGCATGCGCTCGACGCCCAGGTCTCGGTCTTCTGCATGTGGCGCGGGCAGCAGCAGGTGTCGAGCTCGTTCCAGCTCGTCCCCGGCGATCCGCTCTCCTATGTCTTCTTCACCGACAACGCCGCGAGCGGCCGTAACGCGGGCATCGAGGCGGCCGTGAACTGGCAGGCGGCCGAATGGCTGCGCCTCGGCGGCACGCTCGGGCTGCTCGATTCGAAGTACATCGACTACCGCTATGGCGATCGCAACCTCGACGGCCGCGAGCAGGCGCACGCGCCCGGATACCAGTACTCGCTGTCGGCGACGGCCGGTCGCGAGCGCGGCTGGGTGGCGCGGATCGACCTCACCGGAGTCGACGCCTTCTACTTCGACACCAGCCACGACCAGCGCTCGCGCCCCTACGCGCTCGTGAACCTCAAGGCCGGCTACCAGGGCGAACGCTGGTCCGTGCACGCCTGGGCGCGCAACGCGTTCGACGAGGACTATGCCGTGCGCGGCTACTACTTCGGCCTGGTGCCGCCGGATTACGCGAACGCGCTGTATACGCAGCGGGGCGACCCGCGCAGCGTCGGCGTGACCGTCGATTGGCATTGGGATTCGCTCAACCGCAGGAACCGACCATGAAGACCGCCGTGGAAATCAGTCTCTATCCGCTCGACGCGCACTACGTGGCGCCGATCAAGGACTTCATCGAGCGCCTGCACCGGCATCCGGGGCTGCAGGTCGTCACCAACGCGATGAGCACGCAGGTGGCCGGCGAGCACGACGCGGTGTTCGCGGCGCTCGCCGAGGAGACGAAGACCACGTTCGGCGGCGACCGCCGCTGCGTGTTCGTCATGAAGGTGCTCGGCGGCCAGCCGACGGACGCCGAGCGCTAGATGCTCGCGGCCCTGCGCGACCTGGTGGGCGAGATCCCGCTGGCCGAGTGGGTCGCGGTCGCGTTCGCGCTCGCGTACATCGTGCTCGCCATCCGCCAGCACATCGCCTGCTGGGCCGCTTCCGTCGCCAGTTCCGCGATCTTCCTGGTGCTGTTCTGGCGCAGCGGCCTCGTGATGCAGGCAGGGCTGCAGGTGTTCTACGTGGCGATGGCCGTTTACGGCGCGTGGTCCTGGCGGCGCGGCGGCGAGGGCGGAGGGCAGGCGCTGCCGGTGACGCGCTGGCCCGCGCGCCGCCACGCCATCGCGCTCGCCCTGATCGTGCTCGTGTCCGCGGCGAACGGCCGCTGGATCGCGGGCCTGCACGGTGGAGTCGTGCCCTACGTCGACGCCCTGACGACCTGGGCGAGTGTCTTCGCGACCTGGCTGGTGGCCCGCAAGGTGCTGGAGAACTGGCTGTACTGGATCGTCTTCGACCTGCTGGCCGCGGCGCTCTATTTCTCCCAGGGACTGCAGGCCACGGCGGTCCTGTTCGTCGTCTACTCGCTGATGGCGATGCGCGGCTATGCGAGCTGGCGCGACGACTGGCGCCGGCGCCGTGCCGACGCAGCGGGACCCGCCCATGCCTGAGACGGCTGCCGCCTTGCGCGCGTCGCCCGAGCAGGAGGCCCGCGAGGCGCTGGCCGCCCACCCGCACACCCGCGCGCTCGCCGACGCCGCCTTCACCGTCGAGCCCGGCGGCCTCAGCAATCACGCCTGGTCGGTCGGGGCGGGCGACTCGCGCTGCATCGTGCGCCTCAGCCCGCCCGACGCCGGGCGCCTGGGCGTGGACCGGGCGAGCGAGTGCCGGCTGCTCGCGGCCGTGGCAGCCGCGGGGCTCGCGCCCGAGGTCGTGTGTTGCGACCCTGCTCGGCGCCTGCTGGTCACGCGGCGCATCGACGGGTTGCCGCTGCGCCGGGAGCAGGCCGTGGACCTGCCGACGCTCGCAGGCCTCGCCGGTGCACTGCGGCGGTTGCACGCGTTACCCGTCCCGGCCGGGGTACACCGGGTCGACTTCGCGGAGCAGGCCGCGCGCCTCGAGCGCGCGTCGGAGGGCTGGCGTCCGCAGTACGAGGTGTTGCGCACGAAGGCGCGCTTCGCGTTCCGAATGCTGGCCGGTCGTCGGCGCCGGCCGAGGCTGTGTCACAACGACCTGCATCACCTGAACCTCGTCCGGGCGGAGGCGCGCCTGTGGCTGGTCGACTGGGAGTACGGCGGCGTCGGCGACCCGATCTTCGATCTCGCCTCGTTCCTTTGCCAGCACGATGTCGGCCCGAGCGAGCGCGCGGCCCTGTGTTCGGCCTATGGAGCGGCCGAGTTCGACGACGGGTCCCTGACCGCCGCGTGCTGGGCGTTCGACTACGTGCAGTGGCTCTGGTACCGGGCCTGGCCGGCCGGCGAGGGCGCGGACCCGGTCTACGCGGCGCGTGGCGCGACGATCGAGGAGCGCCTGCACGCCAGCGCGCCCGGCTGAGCGAGTTCGGCCACCCGGCGGCGCGCCGGCATGCCGAGCGTGGCAAACCGGGGATGCAGGACGCTTCCCGCGCTGCAATAATCGGCGGCCGACCGGAACCGAGGGACGAGCATGGCGAAGATGGTGGTGACCGACCGCGAGGGCAAGCTGCACGAGATCGAGGGCCGCACCGGGCTCAAGATCATGGAAACCCTGCGCGAGTACGAATACGGGGTGACGGCGATCTGCGGCGGCCTGTGCTCGTGCGCGACCTGCCACATCTTCATCGACCCGGCCTGGGTCGGCCGGCTGCCGGCGCCGCAGTCGGACGAGAAGGACCTGCTCGTCGAACTGCAGCACTACGACCCCGCCCGCTCGAGGCTGAGCTGTCAGGTCGATTTCACCGAGGCGCTCGACGGCCTGCCGCTGACCCTCGCCGAGGACGAATGAGTCGCGGCGGCCGGGCCGGGCCGCCGAAAATATCAGTCAGGACTGCTGGTTACAGTCATCGTTGACTTTTTTTGTGCCGCTCGCCATCCTGCGCCGCACCCTGGCGCCCCGGTGACCGGATGAACTCGCGACCCGCGCACACCACCCTTCCCCCCGAGCCGGAGCCGACCGGCTGGCAGGCGCAGAAGAGCGCATCGACGCGGCTGCAGATCGTCGAGGCGGCGCTGCGCTGCTTCGTGGAGCATGGCTACGGCGGCACCACCACGACGGAGATCATCGCCAAGGCGGGCCTGTCGCGCGGGGCGATGCTGCATCACTTCCCGTCCAAGACCGACGTGGTCCGCGCGGCCGTCGAGCACCTGCACTCGAAGCGCCTCAAGGCGTTCCGCAAGGCCATCGAGCAGTTGCCGCGCGACGAGAGCCGGGCACGGAAGGCGCTCGAAGCCTACCTGGACCATGTGCGCCACCCGCTGTACGCGGCCTTCCTCGAGCTGTGGATCGCCGCCCGCACCGACCCCGAGCTGGAGGCCATCCTCAAGCCGGCGCACGAGGCCTTCGAGCGCGAGTGGTACCGCATCGCGCAGGACCTCTGGCCCGGCCGGCGCGGCTCGGAAGCGTCCTTCGACCTGGTGCTCGACCTCGTCCGCTGCATGATGGACGGCATCGCCGTGCGCGGCCTGACCGGCGACCTCGGCGGGCGCGAGCAGCGCCTCGTGTCGTACCTGGAAGAGCGGCTGCGCGAGCTGTCGGGCCCGGGCCTCGCCGCGAAGTCCTGAGGCCGGGAGCGACGGGCCGCCACTTCCCCACGCGGAGACCAGCATGAGCAAGAACGTGCGACTCGACGTCAGCGACCACGTCGCCACCGTCACCTTCGATCGCGCCGAGTCGTTCAATGCATTCGACATGGCCATGGCGCGCGACCTGCTCGACGCGGCGCTCGCCTGCGAGCACGATCCCCGGGTGCGCGCCGTCGTCCTCACCGGCGCAGGCAAGCACTTCTGCTTCGGCGGCGACCTCAAGGGCATGAGCGAGCAGGGCGAGGGCATCTCCCGTTACCTGAACGAGCTGACCACGTACGTGAACGGCGCGGTCGCGAGCTTCACGCGCATGCGCGCCCCGGTCGTCGCGGCGGTCAACGGCACGGCGGCTGGTGCCGGCGTCGGCGTCGCCTGCATGGCCGACCTCGCGCTCGCCGGCCGCGGCACGAAGTTTTCGCTGGCCTACACCGGCGTGGCGCTCGCACCCGACTGCGGCACGTCCTTCCTGCTGCCGCGCATCGTCGGCCGCCGCCGCGCCCTCGAACTGATGCTGCTCAACCGCGTGCTGACGGCCGACGAGGCGTTGCAGTGGGGCCTCGTCAACCAGGTCGTCGAGGACGCCGATCTGCTCGCCAGTGCCCAGGCCCTCGCGGCGCGGCTCGCCGCCGGGCCGGTCGACTCGTACGGCGCGGTCAAGCGCCTCATGGAGGCCGGCGATCCGGGCATCGAGGGCCACATGGCGCTCGAGGGCCGGGCCATCGCCACGCGCGCCGCGAGCGACGAGGGCCGGGAGGGCGTCGGCGCCTTCCTCGCCAAGCGCAAGCCGCAGTACACCTGATTTCCGCTTCGACGCCGTTTCATCCCAGGGGACACAGACATGACCGACGCATTCATCCTCGATGCCGTCCGCACGCCGCGCGGCCGCGGCCGGCCCGACGGTTCGCTGCACCCGATCACGCCGATCCAGCTCGCCGCACAGGCGCTGGCCGCGGTGCGCGACCGCAACCAGCTCGACACCCGGGCCGTCGACGACGTCATCCTCGGCTGCGTCGCCCCGCTCGGCGAGCAGGGCGCGAACATCGCCCGCGTGGGCGCGCTGGTGGCCGGCTACGACGAGTGCGTGCCGGGCAAGCAGATCAACCGCTTCTGCGCGTCGGGCCTCGAGGCCGTGAACACGGCGGCGGCGGCGATCATGTCGGGCCAGTCCGATCTCGTGGTGGGCGGTGGCGTCGAGTCCATGTCGCGCGTGCCCATCGGTTCCGACGGCGGCGCGTGGGTGGCCGATCCGCAGGTCGCCTGGTACCAGTACTTCGTCCCGCAGGGCATCAGCGCGGACCTGATCGCCACGCTCGACGGTTACAGCCGCGAGATGGTGGACAGCTACGCGGTCGAGAGCCAGCGGCGCGCGGCGGCCGCGCAGGCGGCGGGCCATTTCGACCGCTCCGTCGTGCCGGTGAAGGACGTGATCGGCCAGGTCGCGCTCGCCAAGGACGAGTACCTGCGGCCGGGAACGACCCTTGCGGACCTGATGAAGCTCAAGCCGGCGTTCACGCAGATGGGCGAGGAAGGCGGCTTCGACGCCGTCGCGATCCAGCGCTACCCGCAGGTCGAGTCGATCAACCACGTGCACACCGGCGGCAACTCGAGCGGCATCGTGGACGGCGCCGCGGCCGTGCTGGTCGGCAGCCGCAAGGCGGCGAAGAAGGCGGGACTGACGCCACGGGCACGCATCCGCGGCTTCGCCTCGATCGGCAGCGAGCCGACCATCATGCTGACGGGTCCGGCGGGCTCCGCGCGCAAGGCCCTGAAGAAGGCGGGCATGAAGCCGGCCGACATCGACCTGTGGGAGATCAACGAGGCGTTCGCCTCGGTGGTGCTGCGCTTCATGCGCGACATGGACATCCCGCACGACCGCACCAACGTCAACGGCGGCGCGATCGCGCTCGGCCACCCGCTCGGCGCCACCGGGGCGATGATCCTCGGCACCGTGCTCGACGAGCTCGAGCGACGCAACCTGTCGACCGCGCTGGTGACGCTGTGCGTCGGCGCGGGCATGGGCACCGCCACGATCATCGAGCGCGTCTGAGCCGCTCGCCTCCCAGATCCAGGACAAGCAACATGACCCAGAACATCCGTTATTCCGTGGACGGCGACGGCATCGCGCTGCTGCAGATCGACGTGGCCGGCCGCCCGATGAACGTGCTGACGCCCGAGTTCAGCCAGGACCTCGTGACCTGCATCGAGCGGTTCGCGGCCGACCCGGCCGTGAAGGGCGCGGTGATCGCCTCGGCGAAGTCCGCCTTCGTGGCGGGCGCCGACATCAAGGACATGGTCGGGGCCTACGACCGGGGCATCGCGCCGGCCGAGGCGGCCGAGTTCAGCTACGCCATCAACAAGGTATTCCGCCGGCTCGAGACCTGCGGCAAGCCGGTCGCGGCCGCCATCAACGGCATCGCACTCGGCGGCGGCTTCGAACTCGCGCTCGCCTGCCACTACCGCGTCATCGAGGACGGCCCGAAGGCCGGCGTCGGCCTGCCGGAGGTCAAGATCGGCCTGCTGCCGGGCGGCGGCGGCACGCAGCGCATGCCGCGCCTGATCGGCGTCACCGAGGCGCTCAAGCTCATCACCGAAGGCCGACAGCTCGGCGCGGCCGATGCGCTCAAGAAGGGGCTGGTGCACGAGGTCGCGCCGGTGGAGCAGATCGTGGAGCGCGCGCGCCAGTGGATCCTGAAGGGCGGCGAAGGCGTGCAGCCCTGGGACAAGAAGGGCTATCGCGTGCCGGGCGGCGCCGGCCAGGCAACTCCCGCTGCGTTCCAGACCTTCATGGCCGGCACGGCCCTGACGGCGAAGAGCACGCAGCGCAACTACCCGGCGCCGCTCGCCATCCTCTCGTGCGTCTACGAAGGCTGCCAGGTGCCGATCGACAAGGGTCTGCGCATCGAGTCGAGCTACTTCGGGCAGCTGCTGGCCGGTCCGGTCGCGCGCAACCTGATGCGCACCATGTTCGTGAACAAGGGTCTCGCCGACAAGCTCGCGCGACGGCCAGCCGGTCCGCCGAAGTCGCAGGTGCGCCGGCTCGGCATGCTCGGTGCGGGCATGATGGGTGCGGGCATCGCCTACGTCTCGGCGCTCGCCGGCATCGAGGTCGTGCTGCTCGACTCGACGCTCGAAGCGGCCGAGAAAGGCAAGGGCTATTCGAAGGCCCTGCTCGCCAGGGACGTCGAGAAGGGCCGGCGCTCGCAGGCCGATGCCGATGCGATCCTCGCGCGGATCAAGACCACCACCAGCTACGACGACCTCGCCGGGTGCGACCTCGTGGTCGAGGCGGTCTTCGAGAACCGCGAGATCAAGGCCGACGTGACCGCGAAGACCGAAGCCGTCATCTCCAAGGCCTCGGTGTTCGCGAGCAATACCTCGACGCTGCCGATCACCGGGCTCGCGCAGGCCTCGAAGCGGCCGTCGCAGTTCATCGGCATCCACTTCTTCTCGCCGGTCGACAAGATGCCGCTGGTCGAGATCATCGTCGGCAAGAAGACCTCGGAGGAGACGATCGCTCGGGCGCTCGACTACGTCGGGCAGCTGCGCAAGACGCCGATCGTCGTCAACGACAGCCGTGGCTTCTACACCAGCCGCTGCTTCGGCACGTTCGTCTACGAAGGCATCGCGATGCTGCAGGAGGGCGTGAGCCCGGCCCTGATCGAGAACGGCGCGAAGATGGCCGGCATGCCCGTCGGCCCGCTCGCGGTGGCCGACGAGGTGACCATCGACCTGCAGTGGAAGGTGATCAAGCAGACCGAGGCGGACCTCGGCAGGCGCTTCGACAAGCCGGTCGCCTACGACACCGTGCAGAAGTTCGTCGAGGTGCTGAAGCGCCCGGGCAAGCGCTTCGGCGCGGGCTTCTACGAGTATCCGGCCGACGGCAGGAAGTTCCTGTGGCCGGGCCTCGCCGAGCACTTCCCGCTGGCGCACGAGCAGCCGGACGTCGAGGAAGTGAAGAAGCGCGTGCTGTACCGGCAGGCGCTCGAGGCGGCGCGCTGCATGGAGGAGGGCGTGGTCACGACGGCGTCCGAGGCCGATCTCGGCTCGATCCTCGGCTGGGGCTATCCGGCCTGGACGGGCGGCACGCTCTCGTTCATCGACACCGTCGGCATCCGCAACTTCGTCGCCGAGTGCGACCGGCTCGCGAAGAAGTACGGCAAGCGCTTCAAGCCCTCCAAGTGGCTGCGCGAGCGTGCCGAGCGCAACGAGCCGTTCTACCCGGTGGCCGGCTGATGGCCCTGCCGTCGCAATTCGCCGGGAGGCTCGCCCTCCCGGTGATCGGCTCGCCGCTGTTCATCGCCTCGCAGCCGGAGCTGGTGCTCGCGCAGTGCAAGGCGGGGATCATCGGCTCGTTCCCGGCCCTGAACGCCCGTCCGCCCGAACTGCTGAACGACTGGTTGTCGCGCCTCGACGCCGAACTCGCCGACTACGCGAAGGCGAATCCGGGACTGCCGGTCGCGCCGTATGCCGTGAACCAGATCGCGCACGTGAGCAACGACCGGCTCGAACGCGACATGCGGGTCTGCGTCGAGCACCAGGTGCCGCTGATCATCACCAGCCTCAGGCCGCCGCGCGAGGTGGTCGAGGCGGCGCATTCCTACGGCGGACTGGTGTTCCACGACGTCATCAACGTCCGGCACGCGCACAAGGCGGTCGAGCAGGGCGTGGACGGCATCATCGTCGTGTGCGCGGGTGCCGGCGGCCATGCGGGCACCGGCAGTCCCTTCGCCCTGGTGCGCGAGATCCGGCAGTTCTTCGACGGAACGCTGGTGCTCGCCGGTGCGATGTCGAGCGGTGCGGACGTGTTCGCCGCTCAGGCGCTTGGGGCGGACATGGCGTACATCGGGACGCGCTTCCTCGCGACCACCGAGGCGCATGCGCTGCCCGAGTACAAGCAGATGCTGGTCGACTCGGGTTCGGACGACATCGTCTACACGTCGCTCTTCACGGGGGTGAAGGGCAACTACCTCAAGAAGAGCGTGGCGGCGACCGGCTTCGATCCGGACAACCTGCCCGAGGCCGACAAGTCGAAGATGAACTTCGGCTCCGGCGGCAACATGGACAAGAAGGCGTGGCGCGACATCTGGAGCGGCGGTCAGGGCGTGGGCAACATCCACGACATCCTGCCGGCCGGCGAGGTGGTCGCGCGCATGGTGCAGGAGTACGCGGACACGAAGCGTCGCATGTGCGCGGCCTGAACCGCGCGCGAAGGAGAATGGGATGTCGGTATCGTTCGACCTGACGGGCAAAGTGGCGGTGGTGACGGGCGCGAGCCGCGGCATCGGCGAGGCCATCGCCAGGGCATACGCGGAGCACGGCGCACAGGTGATCGTCTCGAGCCGCACGCAGGACGGCTGCGAGGCGGTGGCGGCGGCGATCAACGCGGCGGGCGGCCAGGCGACGGCGATCGCGTGCCACATCGGCGACATGGCCGCCCTGGGGCAGCTCTTCGACGCCGTGAAGTCGCAGTTCGGCCGCGTCGACGTGCTGGTCAACAACGCCGCGACCAACCCCTACTACGGCCACATCCTCGACACCGACCCCGGCGCGTTCCAGAAGACCGTGGACGTCAACATCCGCGGCTACTTCTACGCCTCGGTGCTGGCCGGCCGAATGATGCGCGAGCAGGGCGGCGGTTCGATCATCAACGTCGCCTCGGTCAACGGCATCCGTCCGGGGCCGATGCAGGGCATCTACTCGATCACCAAGACGGCCGTCATCGGCATGACGAAGTCCTTCGCGAAGGAGTGCGGTGCCCACGGCATTCGGGTCAATGCGCTGGTGCCGGGGCTGATCCGCACGAAGTTCGCCGGCGCGCTGCTATCGGACGAGGAGCAGCTCAAGCACTACCTCGGCACGAACCCGCTCGGGCGCGTCGGCGAGCCCGTGGAACTGGCCGGTGCGGCCCTGTTCCTCGCCTCGGGCGCCTCGAGCTACGTGACCGGGCATTGCCTCGCCGTCGACGGCGGGTTCCTGGTCTGATCCCGTCCACACGATGAAAGGCGGCCGCCCGGCGAGGGCAGGCTGAGCGGGCATGTCGGGCGCATTCGAGACGATCCTGTTCGCTCTGGTCGAGGCCCTGGCCTGGGCGGGCCTGGCGCTGCTGGCGCTGTTGCCGTTCCTGCTGCTCCTGCGGGCGCGCGGCGAGCGGCGTCGCTCCGTGCCGCGCTGGGCCTGGGCGCTGCCGGCAGTGGCCGCGCTCGCGGTGCTCGCCTGGGGCCGGGCGGGCTACGCACGCTTCGAGCGGGACTGCGCGGCCGCGCGTCCGGCGGCCTGGCCGGACGTCGCCGTCGCTCGACCCGTGGGGGTCGCGATCGACGCCGACCGCGGCGCGCCCTGGAGCGAGTTCCACTGGGATGCACTGGTCCAGTCGGGCGTGGCCGGCTTCGTCGACGTGGCGGGCGTGCGCTGGTGCGCAGGCCCCGCCGCCCGGCCCGACGTACGCGAGCTTCCCGTACTGCGCGACTGCTCCGCGTTCGACGGCCGCCAGCCCGAGTTCGTCGTGCACGTGCGCGCGCCCGAGCCGGTCGCGAAGCGCTGGCACTGGCCGGAGTACCGGGTGATCGTCGAGGTCGAGGAGCGCGCAACGGGGCAGGCGCGGGTTCGCGCCACCGAACTCGTGTTCGGCGGCGGGCCGGTCGGCGTCGTCCTGCGCGCGATTCGCGGCGGCGACCAGGATTTCGCCCGGCTCGGCTGCGGCTATGCGTCCGCCGGGATCGGGCCGTGGCGGCCCACGCTCAGCTCGCGGCCGCAGTTCGCCGCGTACCGCCGGGCCGATCGAGCGCTGGTGGCCGCCGCCGTCGCGCCGTGACGAGCCGGCGGGAGTTCCTGGTTCAGGCAGCCTTCGGCGCGGCCACGCTGGCCGGCGCAGGCTGCGCAACGCAACGGGGAGGAGGGAGCATGTACGGACTGATCGGCAGGATGCGCGCGGTGCCCGGGCAACGGGACGCGCTGATCGGGATCCTCGTGCAGGGCGTCGCCGGCATGCCCGGCTGCCTGAGCTACGTCGTCGCGCAGGATCCGACGGACGCCGACGCGCTGTGGGTCACCGAGGTGTGGGACAGTGCGCAGAGCCATCGCGCCTCGCTGGCCCTGCCGTCGGTCAGGGACGCGATCGCGAAGGGCCGACCGCTGATCGCGGGTTTCGACCAGCGCTTCGAGACGGTGCCGGTGGGCGGCCACGGGCTGGCGCCGCGATCAGGCTAGTCCCGGCGGGCGCGCCACAGCCGATGGCGGCCCGTGCCGGCGGTCCGGCCGCGCGCCTTGTGTCCGCCCCCCGGCTTGCGTAAAACGAAAGCCGTCGGCCGTCGTGCGGCCAACGGGAGGACGCGTGAACCGTGGCGAGCTCCGCTGGCGGCACGGCTGCGCTCCGCGGGTCGCGTGGCGCCCGGCGCCGATGCCCACCGGCGGCTTGCGGGTCCGCGCGTGAGCGCGCGCGACCAGCTCAGCCTCTTCGTGCCGCTGCCCGCGAGCGACGTGCTCGAGTCGGTGCGCCGCGCGCTCGACCCGGTGCAACACGCGCTGATCCCCGCGCACGTCACGTTGTGCCGGGACGACGAGATCGCCGGCGTGCACCCCGAGCTGCTGAGGCGCCGGCTGCAGAGCCTGCCCTCGGGACCGCTCGCGATGGTGTTCGGTTCGCCGGAGCGCTTCGAGGGTCACGGCGTGCAGCTGAAGTGCCTCGATGGCGAGCGGTCCTTCCAGGCGCTGCGCCAGCACGTGCTGGCCAACGAGCTGGCGCGCCGGCTGCCGCCTCACATCACGCTCGCGCATCCGCGCAATCCCGCCCCGTCGGACGAGGACCTGCCGGCGGTCGGGCGCCTCGCGACGGCGCTGCGCATCGAGTTTCGCGTCGTGCGCTGGATCCGCCAGGAATCCGGCGGCCCCTGGCAGGTGCTGGACGCGTTCCCGCTCGTCGGACGCGCCTGACGGTCGGTCACCCGCCTGGCGCCGGTTGGCGCAACGTGCCCGCGCCGTTATGCTCGGCCGGCCCGTCGGGATCCGACGATCCGAACCGCCGCGAACAGGAGGATCCGATGCCCACGTCCACCGTACGCCTGCACCGTGTGCTGCGCGCCTCCGCCGAGCGGATCTACCGCGCGTTCCTCGAGCCCGATGCGCTGGTGAAGTGGTTGCCGCCGCACGGCTTCACGGCCCGGGTGCAGCACCTGGACGCGCGGGTCGGCGGCACGTTCCACATGTCGTTCACCAACTTCACCACCGGCGACAGCCACGGCTTCGGCGGCGAATACCTGGAACTCGTGCCGAACCAGTCATTGCGCTATACCGACACGTTCGACGATCCGGCCATGCCAGGCACGATGCAGTGCTCCATCGCGCTGCGGCCCGTGCTGACCGGCACCGAGGTCTCGATCGTGCAGGACGGCATCCCGGAGCAGATCCCGGTCGAGATGTGCTACCTCGGCTGGCAGGAGTCGCTGCAGTTGCTGGCGCTGCTGGTCGAGCCGGAGATCCGGCCGTGACCGTCGCCGCGCCGGTCCGCGAGGGCTGAGCCTGCCGCGGTTCGTGGCCCTGCTGCGCGGAGTGAACGTCGGCAAGGGGCGCCGCGTGCCCATGGCCGACCTGCGACGCATCCTCGACCAGCACGGCTGTGGCGACGTGCGCACGCTGCTCAACAGCGGCAACGTGGTCTTCGACGGCAGGCGGGCGGCGTCTGCACGCGTGGCGCAGGACGTGGCCGCATGGATCGCCGACGGCCTGCACGTCGAGGTGCCCGTGGTCGTGAAGTCGGCAACCGAATTCGCCGCCATCGTGGCCGAGTGTCCGTACGCACCGGGCGCCCTCGACCCCAGCCGGCTGCTCGTCGCCTGTGCGCAGACGCAGGCCGGGCTGCAGGCGCTGCGGCCGCTGCACGAGCTCGCGTCCGCGGCCGAGTTCCACCTCGGCGAACGGGCGGCATTCCTGTATTGTCCCGACGGCATCCTGGCGAGCCGCGCCGCCGACGCCCTGGCCCGCAGGTACGGCCACGGCGTCACGACCCGCAACTGGGCCACGACGCTGAAGATCCAGGCCCTGCTCCAGTCCTGATCCGACCGCCCGAGGCCGTGCATGCGCATCGTCCCCCCGAACCGCGTCACCCGCAGCTACGTGCAGCGCCTGGACGGGCTGCCGGCCGCTGTCTTTCCGCTGCTGTGCCCGGTGCGCGAGGCCGAGTGGATCGTCGGCTGGGACCCGCGGCTGGTCGTCACGTCGTCGGGATATGCCGAGCGGGACTGCGTCTTCGTCACGGATGCGCAGCCGCACGAGGCGACCTGGTACGTCACCCGGCACGAACCGGAGGCCGGCCTCGTCGAGATGATCAAGCTCACCCCGGGCGTGACCGCCTGCCGCCTCACGATCCAGGTACGCGCCGCCGGCGAGGGCTCCACCGCCGAGGTGACGTATGCGCACACGAGCCTCGGGGCCGCGGGTGACGCCTTCGTCGCCGCGTTCACCGAGGAGCACTATCGCTCGTTCATGCAGGACTGGGAGGCGCGGGTGAACCACTTCCTGCGCCACGGCGCCGCGCTCGGGGCGGCCGCGCGATGAGAACGGCGCTGCTGGTCGTCGACGTGCAGCAGGGGCTGTTCGACCGCGAGCCGCGGCCCGCCGGGGCCGACGCGGTGATCGGTCGCATCGTCGGCCTCGTCGCCCAGGCCCGCGGCCGCGGCGTGCCGGTGATCTGGGTCCAGCACGAGCGGGCGGGGACGGCGCTCGAGCACGGGTCGGACGGCTGGCAGCTCGCGCAGGGCCTGCCAGCCCCGGATGGCGACGCGTGCGTGCGCAAGACCACGCCCGACTCGTTCCTCGGCACCGACCTGCAGGCGCGGCTCGAGGCCGACCACGTCCGGCACCTGGTGATCTGCGGCTACGCGAGCGAATTCTGCGTCGACACCACCGTGCGCCGCGCGGCGGCCCTCGGTTACGCAGTGACGCTCGCGGCGGACGCGCACACGACGCACGACAAGCCCCACGCAACGGGTGAGGCGATCCGCGCCCACGAGAACGCCACCCTGCCCGAGATCTCGAGCTTCGGGCCGGTCATTCGGGCGGTGCCCTGTGCCGAGGTGTTTCCCGCCGCGCCGTCCGCCGAGAAACGGTGTCCGATCTGTGGCGAGCCGAACGACTGCCGGCCGGCCGCGACCGGCCGCTACGACACGCCGTGCTGGTGTCGCGACGTCGAGTTCGGCGCCGACCTGCTCGCGCGCATCCCGAAGGAGCGGGCCGGACAGGCGTGCATCTGTCGCCGATGCGCCGAGTCCTCTGGCGAGGCCGGTGCGCCTTGACGAACGCCCGCCCGGTGGCCGACTCCGAGCTGGCAGCGCGGCACCGTTCGTACGTACGGGGACGCACGGCGGTGGCCCTGCTCGGCTGGGTGCCCCTGCTCGTGCTGTACCTGTTCTCGCACACCCGCTACCTGCGGCCCTACGTGCCGGAGTCGAAGGGCCTCGCCGTCGTGGTGCTGATCGTGATCCCGCTCGCGTGGCTGCTCGGCACCGCGTGGGCGTACCGCCGCCTCGGGCCGTCGCTGCATCGGCTGCGCTGCCCCGGCTGCGGTGCGCGCCTGGTCGACGACGCCTTCAAATCGGCCGCGGCGACGGGCCGGTGCGCGGCGTGCGCGGCTGAACTGGTGAGCCCGGAGCCGTCGCCGGACGGATCGCCCTGACCCGCTACTTCTTCTCGGTCTGCTTCGCGACGGCCTCGGCGCGCGCTTTCACGGCTTCCGCGTCGCCGAGATAGCGGCTCGCGACCGGCTTGAGGTTCGCGTCGAGTTCGTAGAGCAGCGGCACGCCGGTGGGGATGTTCAGCTCGACGATGTCGGCATCCGAGATGCCGTCCAGCATCTTCACCATCGCGCGCAGGCTGTTGCCGTGCGCCGCCACCAGCACGTTGCGGCCGGCCTTCAGCTCCGGGACGATGCGCGTGTTCCAGAAAGGCAGTACGCGGGCCAGCGTGTCCTTGAGCGATTCGCAGGCCGGCAGCTCGCCGGCCGGCACGCCGGCGTAGCGCCGGTCGAACCGCGGATGCTGGCGGTCGTCCGCCGACAGCGGCGGCGGCGGGATGTCGTAGCTGCGCCGCCAGACCGTCACCTGCTCGGCCCCGTGCTTCTCGACCGTCTGCGTCTTGTTGAGCCCCTGCAGCGCCCCGTAGTGGCGCTCGTTGAGCCGCCAGGTGCGCTCGACCGGCAGCCACATCAGGTCCATCTCGTCGAGCGCGATCCACAGCGTGCGGATGGCGCGCTTCAGCACGGACGTGAACGCCACGTCGAACGCGATGCCCTCGGCCTTCAGCAGCCGTCCAGCTTCGCGCGCCTCCTGCAGGCCCTGTTCCGACAGGTCCACGTCGACCCAGCCGGTGAAGAGGTTCTCGAGGTTCCAGGTGCTCTGGCCGTGACGCAGGAGGAGGAGTTTTCCGGTGCTCATGGACGTCGTCGCTTGGGGGGATATGGGTTTATAGCAACCCGCCGGCCGCCGGGCCAGAGTGGAAAATCCACCCGGCCCTGGACCGTTTCGTCGAGTGCCGCACGCGGCGGCGCGACGTCAGGCGTCGGTCGCGACCAGCCGGCGCACCGCCTGCAGTGCGACCGACAGCGATGCGAAGTCGACGTTCGCCGGCTGGGCCCGGATGTCGCCGATCACGCCCCTCGCGTGCGCGGCGCTGGCCGCGTGCACCTGCAGCCACCGGGCCATCGCCCGGGCCGGGTCGCGCTCCTTCGTCTCGTCGAGCAGGCGCTGCGCGAGGCCGCGGTGCACGAGATAGACGGCCTCGCGCAGGCTGCCGCGCGCGACCGCGTGCCAGTGGCCGCTGGTGTCGAGCGATTCGACGCGGCTGCGCACCCAGTCGAGGCCGAACTCGGCGCCGATGCCGAAGTAGGCACGCGCCGCCGCCTCGACCGTCAGCCGGCGGGCGGCCGCCAGCTCGACGATGTCGGGCGCGCACTGCAGTGCCGCGCAGGCCGCGATGCGCCGGCCGAGGTCGGCCGGCACGCCGGCGGTCGCCAGCTCGGCGCTGCGGGCCTCGAAGGCCTCGCGCTCGAGGCCCTGCAGCCACTGCAGCGGGGCACGCGCGAGCTCGCGCACGCCCGGGCGCAGCCGGTTCACCTGGGCGTCGATGCCGAGCGAACCGCGGTGCGTCTGGATCAGCCAGTAGGTGACCTGGCGGATCAGGCCGATCGTGTCCTGCACCATGGCGTACTGCACGGACGCCGCGACCCGGTTGTCCAGGGCCTCGATGGCGTTCCACATCTCGCGCACGTCGAACACCTCGCGCGCGATGGAGTAGGCGCGGGCCACGGTGGCGGCATCGGCGCCGGTGTCCGCCTGCGTGCGGTGCACGAAGGTCGGTCCCATGCGGTTGACGATGCTGTTGGTGGTGGCGGTGGTGATGATCTCGCGCCGCAGCCGGTGCTCGGGCATGAGCTTGCCGAAGCGCTCCGACAGGCGGGGCGGGAAGTAGCGGCCGAGCTCCTGCGAGAGGTAGGGATCCTCGGGAACGTCCGACTGGATCAGCTGGTTGTTGAGGGCGATCTTGGCGTAGCTGAGCACCATCGCGATCTCGGGCCGGGTGAGGCCCTGCCCGGCGCGGCTGCGCTCCTCGATTTCCTCCGCGCTCGGCAGGAACTCGAGCGCCCGGTCGAGCGTGCCCTCGAGTTCGAGCGCGCGGATGAAGTGCGCGTGCTCGCCGAGCCGCTCGGCGGCATTGGCGTGCAGCAGGCTGATGGCCTGGCTCTGCAGGTAGTTGTCCCGCAGCACCAGCGCGGCGACGTCGTCGGTCATCGTCGCGAGCAGCTTGTTGCGTTCGGCCGTGCCGAGCCGGGTCTTCTCCTGCACGGCCTTGAGCAGGATCTTGATGTTGACCTCGTGGTCCGAGCAGTCGACGCCGCCCGAGTTGTCGACGAAGTCGGTGTTCATGCGGCCGCCGCGCAGCGAGAACTCGATGCGCCCGAGCTGCGAGCAGCCGAGGTTGCCGCCCTCGCCGACGACCCTGCAGCGCAGGTCGCGCCCGTCGACGCGCACGGCGTCGTTGGTGCGGTCGCCGACCGCGGCGTTGGCCTCCCACGACGCTTTCACGTAAGTGCCGATGCCGCCATTCCACAGCAGGTCGACCGGCAGCCGCAGGATGGCGCGGATGACCTCGGTCGGCGTGGCCTTGGCGGTCTCGAGCCCGAGCAGTGCACGCGCCTGCGGGCTCAGCGCGATCGCCTTCGCATCGCGCGGGAAGACGCCGCCGCCCCTGGAGATCAGCCGCCTGTCGTAGTCGCTCCACGACGAGCGCGGCAGGTTGAAGAGCCGTTCGCGCTCCTTGAAGCTGCGCGCCGGATCCGGCTCCGGATCGAGGAAGACGTGCTGGTGGTTGAATGCGGCGACCAGGCGGATGTGCTTCGACAGCAGCATGCCGTTGCCGAACACGTCGCCGGCCATGTCGCCGATGCCGGCCACCGTGAAGTCCTGCGCCTGAGTGTCGACGCCGAGTTCGCGGAAATGCCGGCGCACGCACTCCCAGGCGCCCTTGGCCGTGATGCCCATCTTCTTGTGGTCGTAGCCCGCCGACCCGCCCGACGCGAAGGCGTCGCCGAGCCAGAACCCGTACTCGGCGGCCAGCGCGTTGGCGACGTCGGAGAACGTCGCCGTGCCCTTGTCGGCCGCGACGACCAGGTAGGGATCGTCCTCGTCGTAGCGCACGACCTGCGGCGGCGGGATCACCGCCTTGCCGCGGACGTTGTCGCTCAGGTCGAGCAGGCCGCGGATGAACGTGCGGTAGCACTCGGTGCCCTCGCGCTGCACCTCGTCGCGGGCGGCGCCGCGCGGGAGCTGCTTGGGCACGAAGCCCCCCTTGGCGCCCACCGGAACGATGAGCGTGTTCTTCACGTTCTGCGCCTTCATCAGGCCGAGGATCTCGGTGCGGAAGTCCTCGCGGCGGTCCGACCAGCGGATGCCGCCGCGGGCGACCTTGCCCATGCGCAGGTGCACGCCTTCGACCCGCGGCGAATACACCCAGATCTCGAACATCGGCCGCGGCTTCGGCAACTCGGGCAGCGCCTTCGGGTCGAGCTTGAAGGAGAGGTAGGGCTTCGGCTGGCCGTCCGCGGCGCGCTGGTAGTGGTTCGTGCGCAGGGTCGCGAGCACGACGCCGCGGAACGCGCGCAGGATGCGGTCGTCGTCGGGGCTGGTGACGCCCTCGAGCGCCTCGTCCACGTCGCGGGCCAGCGCCTTCAGCTGCGAGGCGCGCGTGGCCGGCTTCAGCGCCGGGTCGAAGCGCGCCTCGAACGTCCACACCAGCCGCGCGGCCACCTCGGTGTAGCGGGCGAGGACGGACTCCATGTAGCGCTGGCTGAACGGGATGCCGGTCTGCAGCAGGTAGCGGCAGATGGCCCGCAGCACCATGGCCTGGCGCCAGTCGAGGCCGGCCGCGATGACCAGCCGGTTGAAGCCGTCGCTCTCGGCCCGGCCGTCCCGCGCGGCGTGGAAGGCCTGCTCGAACCGCGGCCCGATCTGGTCCGGGTCGAGCTCGCGGCCGCCGGCGTGGGTGACCTCGAGGTCCTGGATCCACAGCGCCCCGCCGCCCGACACGCGGTAGGGACGCTCGTTGAGCACGCGCAGGTCGAAGTTCTCGAGCAGCGGCAGCATGTCCGACATCGCCAGCGGCTCGCCGCGCCGGTACAGGCGCAGGTGCAGCGACTTGCGACCTGCGCGGCCCCTGTGCAGCTCGAGCCCGACGGCCCCCGCGTCGGCAGGCAGCTGTTCCAGCTCGCGGATGTCGTCGATCGCCTCGGCCGGCGTCACGTCCTCCTGGTAGGCCGTGGGGAACGCCGTGGCATAGCGCTCGGCCCGCGGTCCGGCCTGTTCCGCCGGCAGGCGCGCCGCGAGCTCTTCGCGCAGCTGGTCGCCCCAGGTCCGCAGCGCCTCGGTGATGCGCCGCTCGATGCGCGCCACGTCGGCCGCGACCGCGCGCTCGGGGTCCGTGCGCACCAGCGTCTGCAGCCGCGCGAGCGCGGACTCGGAGATCTGCACCTGCGACTCCAGCGCGGTCCCGGCCAGCTCCTCGCGCAGGATGCGCTCGATGCGCTCGCGGACCTGGGTGTTGTAGCGGTCGCGCGGCACGAACAGCAGGCACGAGAAGAAGCGCTGGTACGGGTCGCGCCGGGCGAACAGGCGCACGCGGCGGCGCTCGTAGAGGTTGACGATGCCGCGGCAAGTGCGCAGCAGCTCCGGCACGCTCGACTGGAACAGCTCGTCGCGCGGATGCGCCTCGAGCACGTGCATCAGCGCCTTGCCGTCGTGGCTCACCGGCGACACGCCGATCTGGTCGATCACGCGCTGCACCTTGTGGCGCAGCAGGGGGATCTCGCGCGGGCTGGTGCTGTAGGTCGAGGACGTGAACAGGCCGATGAAGCGACGCTCGCCGGTCACGTTGCCGCGGGCGTCGAAGGTCTTCACGCCGATGTAGTCTAGGTAGGTGGCGCGGTGCACGGTCGACACCGAGTTCGCCTTGGTGACCACCAGCAGGGACGGTTCGCGCGCCCGCCGGCGGATCTCGCCCTTGAGTTCGGTCCGGCTCGGGGCCGTGCGGCCCTTGCCGGTACGCAGCAGTCCGAGGCCGGAGCGGGGCACCGGCAGCAGGCGGTCGGACGACGCGCCGCGCGACAGGCGGTACTCGCGATAGCCGAGGAAGGTGAAGTGGTTGTCGGCGAGCCACTCCAGGAACTCGCTGCACTCCGTGCTCTCGCCGCGCGGCACGCCGGGCTCGTCGGCGAGCAGGCTGCGCGAGATCTCGAGCGCCCGTGCGCGCATCGCGGGCCAGTCCTCGACGGACACACGCACGTCCTCGAGCATCGCGAGGATGCGTCCCTCGAGCGCGGCGAGGGCGGCCGGGTCGGTCGTGCGCGGAACGGCGACGTGCTGCCACGACTCCATGCGGCCCTGGGCGGACTCCGCGTCGCCGATGCCGGTGATCCGGCCGCGGCCGTCGCGGCGCACGCGCAGCACCGGGTGCACCATCAGCTGGACGGCGAGGCCGCTCCCGCTCAGCACCACGGCGAGCGAGTCCACGAGGAAGGGCATGTCGTCGCCCACCAGCTCGATCCAGGTGTGCGGCGACTCCCAGCCGTCGCGCGCCCGGGTCGGATTGAACACGCGCACCCGCGGCTGGCCCGGCTTGCGGGTCGCTCCGAAGGCAAGGTGGCCGGCGGCCGCGGCGGCCAGGGCGCCGGCGTCGGTGGCGCGCAGGTCGTCTTCGTCGACGCCCCGGTAGTAGAGCTGGATGAAGTCGTCGAGGCCGACGCCCTGGCGCGTCCGGCGCGCGGCGCGGGCCCGCTTCGCGATGTCGTCGATCAGGTGCTGCCGGGCGGCAGGAATCGTTCCGGGCATGAGTGCTGTCCTGGTGTCCACCCGCTGACGGGGCGGTAATGGGGCGCGATTATATAGACAGTGGCCCGGCCGGCCTGCCTGCGGGACGGCTGGTGCAGCGCAAAACGTGACGCCTCAGGGGTTGCGTCGCGGCCGGCGGCCGCGGGCGCTGCGGCGGCTGGTGGAGCGGTTGCGGCGCAGGTCGCGGGCCAGCGCGTCCGCACGTTCCATCAGGATGTGCAGCAGGTGATCGAGCGCCGCTCGTTCCTGCGGTGTCAGGCTCTCGAGCAGGATGCGCTCGTATTCGAGGGCGACCGGGGCGACCTCGCGATAGACCACGGCACCGGCCGCCGAGACGTGCAGCACCGAGCGGCGGCGGTCGTCGGCGGCGACGCCGCGGCGGATCCGCCCGGCCTTCAGCAGCTTGCTCACCGCCCGGCTCACGGCCACGGCGTCCATGCTGGTCTTCTCCGCGACTTCGCGCGCCGAGAGGCCGGGGTAGCGGGTGAGCACGGCAATGATCCGCCACTCGGGAACCGTGACGCCGAAGCGGTCCTCGTAGGAGGTCGCGATCGCCGAACCGAGCACGTTGGCCAGCACGACGAGCCGGTAGGGCAGGAAACGCTCGAGGTCGATGATGGCTGGGTTCACTTGGCGAGCCTTCCGGTGGCGAAGTCCGCGACGGTTGCGAGTGTAATGATCGCGCCCGGGCGCGCGCCAGCGGATTCAGGGCCGGTGCGCTCGTGTCAAATACGCATGTGTCTGCATTTCTGCGAGACGGCTGCGCGTGCGGTCGAATTCGAACGCCAGCCGCTCGCCGCGGTACAACTCGTCGACCGGCGCGGCGGCGGACAGCACCAGCTTGACGCCGCGGTCGTAGAACTCGTCGACCAGCGCCACGAACCGGCGCGCCGCGTTCTCGGTCGTGGCGTCGAACTGCGGCACGCCGGACACCAGGACCGTGTGGTAGTCGCGGGCGATCTCCACGTAGTCCGCCTGGCTGCGCGGGCCGTCGCAGATGGCGCCGAAGTCGAACCAGATGACGTCCCCGGTGCGCGCCCGCACCGGGATCGGACGGTCCTCGACCGTCACCTCGCCGCCGGCGATGCCGGCGTCGCCGGCGATGGCCTCGAAGCGCTCGCCGAGGTCGCGGTCGCAGTCCGGCGCGCGGGCATCGAGGTACAGCGGCGCCTTCTCGAGGGCGCGCAGGCGGTAGTCGTGGCCGGCGTCGACGTTGACCACCTCCGTGTGTCGCTCGATGAGCGCGATCGCCGGCAGGAAGCGGGCACGCTGCAGCCCGTCGCGGTAGAGCTCCTGCGGCGGCGCGTTCGAGGTGAACACGAGCGTGACGCCGCCCTCGACGAGCCCGGTGAACAGGCCGGCGAGCAGCATCGCGTCGGCGATGTCGCTGACGAACAGCTCGTCGAGGCACAGCACGCGGATCTCGCGCGCGAGGTCGGCCGCGATGCGCGCCAGCGGGTCCTCGACGTTCTTCTGCGCCCGGAGCCGCCCGTGCACGTCCTTCATGAACCGGTGGAAGTGCTCGCGGCGCCCGGGAACCGGCAGGTGGGCGTGGAAGAGGTCCATCAGGAAGGTCTTGCCGCGGCCGACGCCGCCCCACAGGTAGAGTCCGCGCGGCGGGGTGTCGCCGGTGCCGCCCGAGATGCGCCGCGACAGCGAGGCGAGCAGGCCGCCGCGTCGCCGGCCCCGTCGCGCGAGGCGCTGGCGGAGGTCCTCCAGCCGGTCGACGGCGTGCAACTGCGCGGCATCGGGCGCATACCCGTGGCGCGCGAGGGACTCCTGGCACGCCTTGCGCAGTTCGCCCGGGGCGCGGCTCATCGCGGACTCAGCGGGCCAGCTCGGGCCGGTCGCGGAAGTGCTCGAGCGCCTCCGGGTTGGCGAGTGCGTCGGTGTTCTTCACCGGCCGGCCGTGGATGACGTTGCGCACGGCCAGTTCCACGATCTTGCCGCTGATGGTGCGCGGGATGTCCGGCACGGCCACGATCCGCGCCGGCACGTGGCGGGGCGTCGTGCTGGCGCGGATCGCCTCGCGGATGCGGGCCTCGAGCGCCGCGTCGAGGACGAGGCCCGGCCGCAGCCGAACGAACAGCACGACCCGCACGTCGTTCTCCCAGTCCTGCCCGACGGCGAGGCTCTCCACGACCTCGGGCAGCTTCTCCACCTGGCGGTAGATCTCTGCGGTGCCGATGCGCACGCCGCCCGGGTTCAGCACGGCGTCCGAGCGTCCGAGGATCACGAGCCCGTCGTGCCCGGTGAGCACGGCATAGTCGCCGTGGCACCAGGCGTTCGGGAAGCGCTCGAAATAGGCGGCGCGGTACCGGCTGCCGTCCGGGTCGTTCCAGAAGCCCACCGGCATGCTCGGGAACGGCGTGGTGCACACCAGCTCGCCGCGCTCGCCGCGCAGCGGCCGGCCGTCGTCGTCGAACACCTGCACGTTCATGCCGAGCCCGCGGCACTGCAGCTCGCCACGGTAGACCGGCAGCAGGGGATTGCCGAGCGCGAAGCACGACACGATGTCGGTGCCGCCCGAGATGGACGCGAGCTGCACGTCCTCGCCCACCGCGTCGCGCACGAAGTCGAACTGCTCGTGGGCAAGCGGCGAGCCGGTCGACAGCAGCGTGCGCAGCGCCGGTAGCGCGACGCGCCCGCGCGGCCGGTATCCGCTCTTCTCGAGCGCTGCGAGGTACTTCGGGCTGGTGCCGAACACGGCGACCTGCTCGGCCTCGGCCATGCGCCACAGCACGCCTTCGTCCGGGTGGAAGGGCGAGCCGTCGTACAGGACCAGCGTAACCTCCGAGGCCAGCGCGCTCGCCAGCCAGTTCCACATCATCCAGCCGCAGGTGGTGAAGAAGAACAGCCGGTCGCCGGGCCGCAGGTCGCAGTGCAGGCGGTGCTCCTTGAGGTGCTGCAGCAGCGTCCCGCCGGCGCCGTGGACGATGCACTTCGGCACGCCGGTCGTGCCCGAGGAATACAGGATGTAGAGCGGGTGGTCGAAGGGCAGGGGCTCGTAGAGCGCCGGGGCGCCGGGCGTGCCGAACTGCGCATACGCGACGGAGTGCGGGACCCGCGCCAGGTCCGGCGGCCCGCCGAGGTTCGGCACCACGACGACGCGCGAGACCGACGGGAGCTGCGACACGATGCCGGCGATCCGCTCCAGCGAGTCGAGCGCCTTGCCGGCATAGCTGTAGCCGTCGGCGGTGAAGAGCACCTTCGGCGCGATCTGCCCGAAGCGGTCGAGCACGCCCTGGATGCCGAAGTCCGGCGAGCACGACGACCACGTGGCGCCGACGCTGGCCGAGGCGAGCATCGCGACCACGGCCTCGGGCAGGTTCGGCAGGAAGCCGGCCACGCGGTCGCCGGGCCGGACGCCGGCCTCGCGCAGCCCCGCCGCGATGCGCGCCGTCTCGGCCGCAAGTTCGTCCCAGGAGAGGACCCGCCGCCGGCCGCGCTCGTCGCAGGCGACGAGCGCCGCGTCGGGCCCGCGCCGGCGCAGCAGGTTGGCGGCGAAGTTGAGCCGCGCGCCGGGGAACCAGCGGGCGCCGGGCATGCGATCGCCGTCCGCGAGCACCGGGCCGTTGCCGCGCTCGCCGCTCACGCCGCAGAAATCGTACAGCGCGGACCAGAACGCCGCCGGCTCGCGCACCGACCACGCCCACAGCTCCGCGTACGTCGACGGCGCCCCGGCCGGACGCGCGAACGCCATGAAGCGCGCGAGGTTCGTTGCGGAAAGGCGGGCCGGGTCGGGCGTCCAGATCGGCGGTTCGTCGTTCACGGCCCGGACTCTAACCCGGCGCCGCCTCGCTCACCAAGGCCCGTGCCACCAGTTCCGCGACGTCCTTCGTGACGATCCGCTCCGCGGCATCCGTCGCCTTGAGGCCGTCGCCGAGCATCACGGCGCAGTACGGGCAGGCCGTGGCGATCACCTTGGGTTCGAGCGGCAGCGCCTGCTGCACGCGGGTCACGTTGATGCGCGTGCCGATGTGTTCCTCCATCCACATGCGCCCGCCGCCCGCGCCGCAGCACATTGCCTTGGCCTTGTGCAGCGGGAACTCCAGCAGCGCGTCCTTCGTGACCGCGGCGAGGACTTCGCGGCCCGCCGCGTACTCGCCGTTGTGCCGGCCGAGGTAACACGGGTCGTGCAGCACCACGCGCTCGAGCTGGCGCTGCACCTTCAGGCGACCCTCCGCGATCAGGCGGGCGATGAACTGCGTGTGGTGGACCACTTCCCAGTGGCCGCCGAAGGCCGGGTATTCGTTCTTCAGCGAGTTGAAGGCGTGCGGGTCGCAGGTGACGATGCGCTTCACGCCGAGGCCGTTCAGGGTCTCGACGAGCGTACCCGCGAGCTGCTGGAACAGCATCTCGTTGCCCGCGCGGCGCACGCACTCGCCGGTGGACGGCTCGCCCGCGCCGAGGATCGCGAAGCGCACGCCGGCGGCGCGCAGGATCTCGACGAACGCCTTCGCGATCTTCTGCCCGTTGTTGTCGAACGACTCGGCCGAGCCGACGTAGAACAGCCAGTCGACCCCGGCGAGGTCCCCGGCGCTCTCCGCCACCTTGACGTCCAGGCCCTTCGCCCAGTCGCCACGCGTGTCCGCGGGCAGGCCCCAGGGGTTCGACTGGACCTCGTAGGCGTGGAAGACGTTCTTGAGTTCGTGCGGGAACTCGCCGTCCATCATCACGCGATGCTGGCGCAGCCGGAAGAACTTCGGCAGGTGCTCGAGCTCGATCGGGCAGGCGGCCTCGCAGTAGCCGCAGGTCGTGCAGGCCCACAGCGCGTCCTCGCTGATCACGTCGCCGACCAGCGGCGGCAGCGACTCCAGTGCCTCGCCGCCCGCCATGATCGCTTCCCGCTTGTCCATCAGGTGGTGCTTCACGCCGTCGTGGACCCACTTCATGGCGAGCGGCTTGCCGGTCAGGAATGTCGGACAGGCGTCCTTGCAGCGCCCGCACTCGGTGCAGGTGAAGGCGTCGAGGCCGTCCTTCCAGGTCAGGTCGGCGACGGTGCGGGCGCCGACCTTCATCTCGCTCGCGTCCGCCGAGTCGTCCATCAGCTTCTCGAGGTCGACGGACGGCACGACGTTCGCCGGCCGGCCGCGACGGAAGTACAGGGTCGGCAGGGCCGTGACGATGTGGAAGTGCTCGCCGACCGGCAGCAGCACCAGGAACGAGAGCACGGTCACCATCTGCGCCCAGTAGCTCGCATGCGCCCACGTCGCGAGGCTGTCGACCGGCCAGCCGGCCACCCGCGAGGCGAGCCACCCGCCGACCGGTGCGAACTGGCGTTCGGTCGCGATGGCCGGGACGGTCGCCGAGAACTGCGCGAAGCGGAACGCGTCGAATGCGAGGTCGGTCACCATGATGATGGCGATCAGCGACAGGACCAGCAGGCCTTCCTTGTTCGGCTCGAGCCGCGCCGGCTTCTGGATGAGCCGCCGGTAGAACGCGTAAGCGACCGCCGCCAGCACGCCGACCTCGACGAGGTCCTTGAGCACCGTGAAGGCGTCGCCGAGGACGCCCGTCATCGCGAAGGTCTCGTCGTAGCCGATGACGATCAGTTGCAGCTTGCGCACCAGCAGCGACAGGAAGCCCAGGAAGATCATCGTGTGCATGACGCCGGGCTTCCACTCGCGACGGATCATCCGGCGCTGCAGGAAGCCGTTGCACAGGACGCTCTTCAGGCGGGCGGCAGGATCGTCGAAACGCGGATCGCCCTGCAGGCGGGCCACGAGGCGCAGCTTGCGTGCCGTCAGGAACAGGAATGCGGCCAGGGAAGCCAGCAGCAGCAGGGTGATACCGATCGGACTCATCGCGGACCTCGGGCAACGGCGGGGCGGGCCCGCGGGTTCTTGCGCTGCACTATCACAACGGCGCGAGCCATGTACAATTCGGAATTCCACAGAAAACCGTGGGTTGGCCGCGAGGAGAGGGGAGCGATGCAGCGCGACACGATGGAATTCGACGTGGTGGTGGTCGGCGGCGGGCCGGCCGGCCTGGCCGCGGCGATCCGCCTCAAGCAGCTGGCCGCGGCCGCGGGCAGCGAGATCAGCGTGTGCCTGCTCGAAAAGGGCTCCGAGGTGGGCTCCCACATCCTCTCGGGTGCCGTCATCGACCCGGTCGCGCTGACTGAACTGTTTCCAGACTGGAAGGAGCGGGGCGCGCCGCTCGACACACCGGTCCAGGAAGACCGGTTCCTGGTGCTCACGGAGCAGAAGGCGCTGCGCATCCCGAACTGGATGCTGCCGCGCCTGATGAGCAACCACGGCATGTACATCGCGAGCCTCGGCAACGTCTGCCGCTGGCTGGCGCAGCGGGCCGAGGAACTCGGCGTCGAGGTGTTCCCGGGCTTTCCCGCCGCCGAGGTGCTCTACGACGAGCACGGCGCGGTGCGCGGTGTCGCCACCGGCGACATGGGCATCGCGAAGGACGGCAGCCAGAAGGACTCCTACGCCCCCGGCATGGAACTGCTCGCGAAGTACACCTTCTTCGCCGAGGGCTGCCGCGGCTCGCTGTCGCAGGAGCTGATGGCGAAGTTCAATCTGCGCGACGGCGTCGATCCGCAGGTCTACGGCATCGGCATCAAGGAGCTGTGGCAGATCCCGAAGGCCCAGCACCAGCGCGGGCTCGTCGTGCACAGCCAGGGCTGGCCGCTGCCGAACGACGTGGGCGGCGGTTCGTTCCTGTACCACTTCGGCGAAGACCTGGTCTCGGTCGGTTTCGTCACCCACCTGAGCTACGCCAATCCGCACCTCTCGCCGTTCGAGGAGATGCAGCGATTCAAGACGCACCCGGCGATCCGCGGCTTCTTCGCCGGCGGCAAGCGCATCGGCTACGGAGCGCGCGCGATCAACGAGGGCGGCTTCCAGTCGATCCCGAAGCTCAGTTTCCCCGGCGGCGCGCTGGTCGGCTGCAGCGCCGGCTTCGTGAACCTGCCGCGCATCAAGGGTTCGCACAACGCCATGAAGACCGGCATGCTCGCGGCGGAGGCGGCGTTCGAGGCCATCGGGGCCGGCCGTTCGCACGACGAGCTGACGGCGTATCCGGCGGCCTTCCGCAAGTCGTGGGCCTGGCAGGACCTCTACAAGGTCCGCAACGTGAAGCCGGGCCTCAAGTGGGGCCTGTGGCCGGGCACGGTGCACGGCGGCGTGCACATGTGGCTGAACGATCTCGGCCTCGGCGGACTCGTGGGCTGGACGCTGCGCCACGGCAAGGCCGACCACGAGTGCCTGCGCCCGGCGGCGAACATGCCGCGCATCGAGTATCCGAAGCCGGATGGCGTGCTGACCTTCGATCGCAACTCGTCGGTGTACCTGTCAGCCACCAACCACGACGAAGACCAGCCCGTGCACCTGCAGCTGCGCAACCCCGCGGTGCCGGTCGAGACCAATCTCGCGAAGTACGACGGCCCCGAGGGCCGCTACTGCCCGGCGGGCGTGTACGAGTTCGTGGCGACGGACGAGGGCGGCAAGCGGCTGCAGATCAACGCGCAGAACTGCGTGCACTGCAAGACCTGCGACATCAAGGACCCGACCCAGAACATCCACTGGGTGACGCCGGAGGGCGGCGGCGGTCCGAACTACACCTCGATGTAGGCGAGCACCGACAGTCCGTCACTTCGGCGCCATGCGGATGGCGCCGTCGAGACGGATGGTCTCGCCGTTCAGCATGGTGTTCTCGGCGATCTGCAGCACGAGTTGCGCGTACTCGGCCGGCCGGCCGAGCCGGGGCGGGAAGGGCACCTGCCTGCCGAGCGACTCCTGCGCCTCGACCGGCAGCCCCGCCATCATCGGCGTCATGAATATGCCGGGCGCGATGGTGACCACCCGGATCCCGCTGCTCGACAGGTCGCGCGCCATCGGCAGGGTCATGCCGACCACGCCGCCCTTCGAGGCCGCGTAGGCCACCTGGCCGATCTGGCCGTCGAAGGCCGCGACCGACGCCGTCATGACGATGGCACCTCGCTCGCCGTCGACGCCCGGCGCGTTCTTCTGCATGGCGGCCGCGGCCGCCTTGGCGAACAGCAGCGTGCCGACGAGGTTGATCTCGATGACCTTGCGGAAGAAATCGCCGGGCATCGGGCCTTCCTTGCCGACGATGCGCTTCGGCCAGCCGACCCCGGCGCAGGCGACGGCCAGGTTCGCGCCACCCAGCGCCGCGACTGCATCGGCCACCGCGGAATCGACCGCGGGCTCCGACGTCACGTCCGCCTTGTGGAACGAAGCGCGGGTCCCGAGTCGTGCGGCCGCGGCGCGGCCCGCCTCTTCGTTCACGTCGAGCAGCGCGGCCTGCCCGCCCGCGGCGATCACCGCCTCGGCGACGGCGAGACCGAGCCCGGAGGCGCCGCCCGTCACGAGGGCGCGGATGTCCTGCTTCAGCATGGCGTGGCTCCCGGGTGGGGACGGGGACAGACTACAGGCGCAGGCCGCCGTCGATGTCGATGCAGCGGCCCGTGAAGAAGTCGTTCTCGACGATGTAGACCGCGGTGTGGGCGATCTCCTCGGCGAGGCCGAGCCGCTTCAGCGGAACCGGCGCCGTCACTTTTTCGAGCGCTTCGGGCGGCATGGCCGAGAGGATGTCGGTCTTGATGAAGCCGGGGGCGATCGCACCCGTGCGGATGCCGTAACGGGCGAGTTCCTTGGCCCAGGTCGTCGCCATCGCGGCCACGCCGGCCTTGGCCGCCGAGTAGTTGCTCTGGCCCATGTTGCCGGCGCGCGAGATGCTGGAGATGTTGATGATCACGCCGCCCTGGCCGAGCCTGATCATGCGCTCGGCCGCTTCGCGGCCGCACAGGAACACGCCGGTCAGGTTCACGTCGATGACGGCCTGCCATTGCGCCAGCGTCATCTTGGCGACGACGGCCCCGTCCTTCACCTTGACCAGCAGCGCGTCCTTGATGATGCCGGCGTTGTTGACGAGCACGTCGAGCCGGCCGTGCGCCGCCACCACGTCGTCGAGCACGCGGATCACGTCGTCTTCCTTCGCGACGTTGAGCGCATGACCGCTCACCTTGAAGCCGCGCGCCGCGAACTCGGCGCGGGTGGCGTCGAGGTCGGGCTGGTTCAGGTCGAGGAGGGCGAGCGTGGCGCCGCGCTCGGCGCAGGCGGTGGCGATGGCCTTGCCGATGCCGCGTGCGCCGCCGGTGACGACGACGACCTTGTCCTTCAGTTGCATGTGGCGTTCCCGGGCGTGGTCAGTGGTGGAGCGGTCAGGCGACGATCTCGATCGCCACGGCACAGGCCTCGCCGCCGCCGATGCACTGCGAGGCGACGCCGCGCCGCAGGCCGCGCTGGATAAGCGCGTGCACCAGCGTGGTGACGAGGCGGGCGCCGGTGGCGCCGATCGGGTGGCCGAGCGCGCAGGCGCCGCCGTTCACGTTGACCTTGTCGTGCGGCAGGTTCAGGTCCTTCATCGCCGCCATGGTCACGCAGGCAAACGCCTCGTTGATCTCGAACAGGTCGACGTCGCCCACCTGCCAGCCGGCGCGGTCGAGCGCCTTGCGGATCGAGGGTCCCGGCGCGGTGGTGAACCACTCCGGAGCCTGCGCGTGGCTCGCGTAGCCGACGAGGCGAGCGATGGGCCTGAGACCCTTCGCCCGGGCGGCGGTCTCGCTCGCGATCACGACGGCCGCCGCGCCGTCGGAGATGGACGACGACGAGGCCGGAGTCACCGTGCCGTCCTTTGCAAATGACGGCTTGAGCGTCGGGATCTTCTCGATGTCGAGCGTGAACGGCGTTTCGTCCTGCGCGACGACCTGCTCGCCCTTGCGCGTCTTCACCGTGACCGGCGCGATCTCGGCGACGAAGCGGCCGTCCTTCACGGCCTGCTGGGCGCGGCGTACGGACTCGGCCGCGAACGCATCCTGGTCCGCGCGGCTGAAGCCGTACTTCACCGCGGTGGCGTCGGCGAAGCAGCCCATGGCCTTGCCGTCCCAGGGGCTCGTGAGGCCGTCGAGGAACATGTGGTCGTAGATCTCGGCGGTGCCCATGCGGTAACCCGCGCGGGCCTTGAGCATCAGGTACGGCGCGTTGGTCATCGACTCGAGGCCGCCGGCGAGGACCACCTGCGCGGAACCGGCGCGGATCTGGTCGGCGGCGAGCATGACGGCCTTCATGCCGGAGCCGCACATCTTGTTGACCGTGGTGGCCGGCACGCTGAGTGCGACGCCGGCGCCGAGCGCCGCCTGGCGTGCGGGGGCCTGGCCGAGTCCGGCCGGCAGCACGCAGCCGAAGATCGCTTCGTCGATCGCCTCGGGCCCGACACCCGCGTCGGCGAGCGCGGCCTTCGCGGCCACCGCCCCGAGTTGCGTGGCGGAGACCGGCGCGAAGACGCCCTGGAAGGCGCCGATCGGGGTGCGGCGCGCGGCCGCGATGACGAGCGATTCGGGCATGGGGAACTCCTCGCGCGATGCGCGGGCCGGATTCCGGGTCGATGTAGCCGGGCAGTGTACGTCGCGGCCTTTTTGCGGCGCAAGAAGATGCAATTGCCCGACCTCGGCGGGTCGGCCTGAGCCAGTGGGTCGAGCGCAGTTGCGGGGCTGGCAGTCAGTCCGGCGACCCTGCCGGAAACGCCGTGAATCCATCCGGGAGGCTCCGGCCGCGACATCCCTGTCGCGGACGGTTCCGGCAGGGTCGCCGGACCGCCTGCCCGCCCGGATGGCGCGGTGCTGCCCCCGGGAATCGGAACCGAGGCCTATTCCGCGGCGCTCGGGCTCCGGGCCTTGCCGCGCGCGGGCCGCGCCGGCGCCCTGGGTCTCAGCCCGTTCTCGAGGAACTCGACATAAGCCGACGCGACCGCGTCCGCGCTCAGCGGCTGGCCCTCGCGGTACCAGTGCGCGATCCAGTTGAGCGCGCCCGCGATGGCGAACGCCGCGATGCGCTGGTCGCAGGGCTCGATCGAGCCGTCCTCGATGCCCCGGCGCAGCAGCCGACGGATGCCATGGTCGATCTCCGACTTGAGCGACTTCACCTGCCCGCTCAGTTCCGGGCCCAGGTCCTGGTGTTCCGCGCGCACCATGCACCAGCCGTAGTCCGAGGCGATGGCGCGCGCGTAGTCGGCGATCACCCGCCGCAGGCGGTCGCGGCCGCGGTCGCCCGCCTGCTCGGCGGCGCCGAGCGCGGCACGGATCGGCTGCAGGCCGGCCTGGAAGCACTCGAACAGCAGTTGTTCCTTGCCGGCCACGTAGTAGTAGACGGTCGGCTTGGTGACGCCGAGGGCCGCGGCGATGTCGTCGAGCGAGGTATTGTGGTAGCCGCGCTCGTTGAAGGCCCGGGCGGCCGCGAGGATCACCGCCTCGCGCTTCACGCCGTGGTCGGCGCGACGGCGGCGTCCCTGCCAGGCGCTGGCCGGATTGGCCGCGCGGGCGGTGCCGTGGGAGGTGGGCTTGCGGGACGCGGCCATGGGGTCACCTGCGGGCGGGCCCGGCCCCGGGGCCGGGTGCGTTGACGTTCGGGTCCGGTCGAATCATACTTGCGGGTAATATCTTACTCAATAGTAACATCAACGTACGCCCGCGCGGCGGGAGGGGACGACATGAGCGGAGCCACTGGCGGCGCGCTGCGCGCCGCGACCGGCAGCCCGACCGAGGCGACGCCGCTGCGCTTCGTGAGCGCGGCCTCGCTGTTCGACGGGCACGACGCGGCGATCAACATCATCCGTCGCCTCCTGCAGGCGCACGGCGCGGAGGTCGTGCACCTCGGCCACAACCGCAGCGTCGCCGACATCGTGCGGGCCGCGATCCAGGAGGACGCGGACGGCATCGCCGTGAGTTCCTACCAGGGCGGCCACAACGAGTATTTCCGCTACATGGTCGACATGCTGCGGGAGCGGGGCGCCGGCCACATCCGCGTGGTCGTCGGCGGCGGCGGCACCATCGCGCCGCAGGAGATCGAGGCGCTGCAGGCGTACGGCATCGAGCGCATCTACTCGCCGGAGGACGGGCGCCGGCTCGGCCTCGACGGCATGATCGACGACGTGTTCCGCCGCGTGCAGTCGGCCCGTCGCGAGCGCTTCGAGTTCGGCCCGGTCGGCCCGCGCGACCACCTGCAGATCGCACGCACGATCTCGGCGCTCGAGCACGGCGACGATCACGCGGCGCTGGGCGAGGCGCTGCGCAAGGCGGTCGCGCGCGCGGCCGCCCGCCCGCCGGTGATCGGCATCACCGGCACCGGCGGTGCCGGCAAGTCCAGCCTCACCGACGAACTGCTGATGCGCTTCGTGCGGCACTTCCCGGACCGGCAGGTCGCCGTGGTGGCCATGGACCCGACCCGCCGCCGCAGCGGCGGCGCGCTGCTCGGCGACCGCATCCGCATGAACGCGCTCGCGCACGAGCAGGTGTTCATGCGCTCGCTCGCCACCCGCCGCCAGCACCTCGCCACGAGCGCCGTGCTGTCGGACGTGCTGAACCTGCTGCGCTGCGCCGGCTTCGACCTGGTCGTGGTCGAGACGGCCGGCATCGGCCAGAGCGACTCGGAGATCGTCGACCTCGTCGACGTGCCGCTGTACGTGATGACCAGCGAGTACGGCGCCGCGAGCCAGCTCGAGAAGATCGACATGCTCGACTACGCCGAGCTGATCGCGCTGAACAAGTTCGAGAAGCGCGGCGCCGAGGACGCCCTGCGCGACGTGCGCAAGCAGTGGCGGCGCAACCACGCGGCCTTCCAGGCGAAGGACGAGGACATCCCGGTGTTCCCGACCATCGCCAGCCGCTTCAACGACCCGGGCGTGAACCGCCTGTTCGCGGCGCTCTGCGCGCGGCTCGAGGCGAAGGCCGGCGCGACCGGGCGCTGGACCGTGACCGACCCGGGCCCGACCGAACTCGTCGAGCGCCACGCGCTCGTGCCGCTGCAGCGCAGCCGCTATCTCGCCGAGATCGCGGCCAATGGCCGCCGCGCCCGCGACGACGTCGAGCACCGTGCCGCGGCCGCGGCCCGCGCGCAGGGCCTGTACGCGGCGCTGCAGTCGCTGGGCGACCCGGCGCTGCCCCCGGCCCTCGACCGCTACGCCGACGCGGACCTGCGCGATGCGACCGACGCCTCGCGCGCCCGGCTGCGCGCGGCGTACAACGACGCGCTCGAGTCGGTCGGCGGCCCGTGCCTCGACCTGCTGCGCCGCTGGCCGCAGCAGGCGGCGTCGGCGACGGATCGCGAGTACGCCTACACGGTGCGGGGCCGGGAGATCCGCGGCCAGAACTACACCGGGACGCTCAGCCACAACGAGGTGCCGAAGCTCGCCGTCCCGCGCTTCCGCGACTGGGGCGAGATCCTGGCGTTCCTGCTGCGCGAGAACCTGCCGGGCCATTTCCCGTACACGGCCGGCGTGTATCCGTACCGCCGCGAGGCCGAGGACCCGACCCGCATGTTCGCCGGCGAGGGCGGCCCGGAGCGCACCAACCGGCGCTTCCACTTCCTGGCGGGCGGACACGGCGCGGCGCGGCTTTCCACCGCGTTCGACTCGGCCACGCTCTACGGCGAGGACCCGGATCCGCGCCCGGACATCTACGGCCGCATCGGCAATTCCGGCGTGTCGATCGCCACGCTCGACGACATGAAGAAGCTCTACTCGGGCTTCGACCTGTGCGCGCCGACGACGTCGGTCTCGATGACGATCAACGGCCCGGCACCGATGCTCCTGGCGATGTTCATGAACACGGCCATCGACCAGCAGGTGGAGAAGCACCTGAAGGCGAGTGGCCAGTGGGAGGCCGCCGAGCGCCGGATCGCCGCTCTCTTCGCGGGCCGCGAGCGCCCGCGCTACCAGGGCGAGCTGCCGGCCGGCCACGACGGCTCCGGCCTCGGGCTGCTCGGCATCACCGGCGACCAGCTGGTGGACGCGGAGACCTACGCCGGCATCCGGGCGCGGACGCTGTCGCAGGTGCGCGGGACGGTGCAGGCGGACATCCTCAAGGAGGACCAGGCGCAGAACACCTGCATCTTCTCGACCGAGTTCGCGCTGCGCATGATGGGCGACGTGCAGCAGTTCTTCACCGACCACGACGTGCGGAACTTCTATTCCGTGTCGATCTCCGGCTACCACATCGCCGAGGCAGGCGCGAATCCGGTCACGCAGCTCGCCTTCACGCTCGCCAACGGCTTCACGATCGTCGAGTACTACCTCGCGCGCGGCCTGCGGATCGACGACTTCGCGCCGAACCTGTCGTTCTTCTTCTCGAACGGCATGGACCCGGAGTACGCGGTGATCGGACGCGTGGCGCGGCGCATCTGGGCGCGCGCGATGCGCGACCTCTATCGCGGCAGCGCCCGCTCGCAGATGCTGAAGTACCACATCCAGACCTCGGGCCGCTCGCTGCACGCGCGCGAGATCCAGTTCAACGACATCCGCACGACCCTGCAGGCGCTGTACGCGCTGTTCGACAACTGCAACAGCCTGCACACCAACGCCTACGACGAGGCCATCACCACGCCCACCGAGGAGTCGGTGCGGCGCGCGGTGGCCATCCAGCTGATCATCAACCACGAGCTCGGGCTCAACCGCACGCAGAACCCCTGGCAGGGCTCGTTCGCGATCGAGCAGCTCACCGACCTGGTCGAGGAGGCGGTGTACCGCGAGTTCGAGCGGCTGTCGGAGCGCGGCGGCGTGCTCGGCGCGATGGAGACGATGTACCAGCGCAGCCGCATCCAGGAAGAGAGCCTGCACTACGAGCAGAAGAAGCACGACGGCTCGCTGCCGATCATCGGCGTCAACACCTTCCTCGGTCACGACGACGCGCACGAGGAGATCGCGAACGCCGAGCTGATCCGCTCCACCGACGACGAGAAGGACGCGCAGGTGGCCGCGGTACGCGCCTTCCTCGAGCGCAATGCCGACCGTCGGCCGGCGGCCCTCGCCTCGCTGCAGCGGACCGCGGCGGGCGGCGGCAACGTCTTCGGCGAACTCATGGAGGCGGTGAAGGTCGCCTCGCTCGGGTCGATCTCGCACGCGCTCTACCAGGTCGGCGGGCAGTACCGCCGGTCGATGTAGCACGGCGCTGTGTACTTCCGCCGTCGGGCCCCGCATGCCGGGGATCCCGTCGGCGGGCCGCCGTAAACCCATCCGTGGGGGCTCCGGCCGCGACATCCCTGTCGCGGACGGCCCGCCGACGGGATCCCCGACACGCAGAGCCGCGACGGCGTTCGCGCGCGCCGGGAATCGGGGACATTCCTCTTTTCCCGGCAGTACCGAATGTCGTGCGTTGCCGTGAGGCGGGATGCCGCCGGCCTCGCCGGTCCGGGCGTGCTCGCCGGGACGCCGTAAACCCTTCCATGGGGGCTCCGGGCGCCGCGTCCATGCGGCG